>ONCE01000009.1 GCA_900316245.1 uncultured Bacteroidales bacterium
GATCTTGGTGAGCTTCTGGCGATGGCCATTCAGCGTCTGGAAACCCTTGCGACGAATTTTCTTGAATACGAGCACTTTCTTGGCTTTGGCGTCATCGTCTACGACGGTGGCGGTAACCTTGGCTCCCTTCACATAAGGAGTGCCGACCTTCACTTTGCCCTCATTGTCCACGAGGAGCACCTTGTCGAACTCCACGGATTCTCCGTTCTTGGCGGTGAGGCGGTTCACGAAGATATCCATGCCAGCTTCTACTTTAAACTGCTGACTTGCAATGTCTACGATTGCGTACATTTGTTAAAAACTTGTTAAAAAGTTTTGGACCGTAAGCGTCTGCCCTCGCGGCAGATCTTGTAGGGCTCAGCGGCCATCTCAAAAATTGGGACTGCAAAGATACGGTTTTTTCTTTGAAAACCAAATTTTTCGGCCAAAAACTACCGCCTTTCACCGGGCTGGCGGCCAAAGAGCTCCTTGAAACATTTGGAGAAATACGACGGGGTCCCAAAGCCCACGGCATAAGCGATTTCCGCGATAGTCTTGTCCGTGGTCTTAAGTAGCTGCTCGGCCGTTTTGAGCCGTGTAATCCGGATCAGTTCCACCGGGGAATAACCGGTGAGGGCCTTGACTTTGCGGTACAGCTGCACCCGGGAAAGGCCCAGGGCCGAACCAATCTGCTCCACGCTCAGGTTTTCATCGGCCAGGTTTTCCCGTACCACTGCCCGGAACCGGGCCAGGAAGTCGTTTTCCTGGGGTCTGGCTGCGCTTTCCCCGGTCTCCAGATAGTGTTCTTTCAAAAGGATGCGACTCTTGAGGAGATTGCCGATACGGGACAGGAGCACGCGCTCGCTGAAGGGCTTGGAGATATAGGCATCGGCTCCGGAATCGTACCCCTGGGCCCGCTGGTCCTCCAGAGATTTGGCCGTCAGGAGAATAACGGGAATGTGGCTGGTGGCCAACTGCCCCTTGAGGGCCGAGCACAGTTCCAGACCGCTCATCACGGGCATCATGACATCGCTCACCACCAGGTCTGGCAGCTCTTTGGACGCTTTTTCCAGGCCCTCCTCCCCGTTACACGCCGTCAGAATCCGGTATTCTCCTTCCAACAGGGTGCCGATAAAGGTGCGAAGGTCTGCATTGTCGTCCACAACGAGGATGGTGGGGCGATCTTCCGTCTGGGTAACCCGGCTGGCGGCTTCCTTCCTACGGGTATTGTCGGCGACATACACCTCTTTGTAGTGCTCTGTATAGGCCGATGCTTCCTTTCCTTGGGCCAGCGTACTCCCCTTCTGCTTCAAGGGAATCCGGAAGGTAAAGACCGAGCCCTTCCCTACTGTGCTGCTTACCGCGACGTTACCGCCGTGGAGTTCGGCCACCGCCTTGACCAGCGCAAGGCCGATCCCGGTACCGGTGGTGCTTTCTGAAGCCTGGTAGAAACGCTCGAAGATATACGGGAGCTTGTCTTCCGGGATGCCTTCGCCATTATCTTCCACTTTCAGGACGGCGTCCTGCCCTTCCCTACCCACGGAGACGGTTATGGTACCACCCGGAGCCGTATGTTTGATAGAATTGCCCAGCAGGTTGAAAAGGATGCGCTCCATCAGCCGCATATCGGCCTCCACCATCAGGCTGTCTTCTCCTTCAAAGCGGAGCTGGCGGTCGGTTCCTTCAAAGCCGGTCATCCATTCCTTCGCGGCGGCGGAGAGGTCAAAGCGTACCACCTCCAGGCTCATGTTTCCGCTTTCTATCTTTCTGAAATCCAAGATATTATTAACCAACTGCCGCAGGATCTCCACATTTCTCCGGGCCATCACAAGGGGTTGCCGCTGGGTCTCATCCACTTTGCCTTCCAGCACCCGGTCCAGCGGGCCGGCCACCAGCGTAAGCGGGGTGCGGAGGTCGTGGCTCACGGAGGTGAAGAACTCCAGTTTGGCCTGGGTGCTTTCTTCCAGCTGCTGCTTGAGTCCCCGGGTGGTCCGGTAGCTCCAGTAGGCCTGGGACGCCAGCATGATGAGGAGGACGGCAAACGATATCACCATCCACATAATGATGCGCTGGTTATTGTACTGGAGGAGGAATTGGTCCAGCTGCCCGTTCACATTCCTCACCATGGCCCGCTGGGTGGCAATCTCTTCTTCCTGCATCTTGAGCATCAGGGCGTTGTGGCTGTCTACCAGCGCACTTTCCAGCCGGTTTTCCCGCTCGTAGGGCTTCCCCTGCAGGATGTTCAGGGCCAGTTCCATCACCAGGTCTCCCCGGGTTGGATAGAGATAGGAAGCGGTGAGAACCCCGTCAATCACTTCCTGCAGGCCGGCGTCCGGAAGGGCATCCACGCCAAAGAAGGGAATGTCTTCGGGGTCTCCCAGGGCCCTGCGGGCGCCCATAGCCATCCGGTCGTTCTGGCCGAAGACCGCGTCCGGGCGTATGCCCTTCCCCATCAAACCCAGCATGGCCTGGTAACCATCCTCTTCCAGCCAGTTGCCGTAAGGGGCGGCCAGCAGCTGCATGCGGGGATGCTCCGAGAGCGCTTCCACAAAGCCTTTGTGGCGATCGTCCGCCGGTGAAGAACCGGCCAGGCCCTGGATCTCCACCACCTGGCCCTCCCCTTCCAGGAAGTCGGCCATGAAGCGGCCCATCATCCGGCCTATTTCTACATTATCGGCCCCTATGAAGGCCGTGTACTTGTCCGAGTCAATTTTCCGGTCAAAGAGGATGACCGGGATTCCGGCGTCAAAAGCCTCTTCCACGGCGCCGGTGATGGTGCTGGTCTGATTGGGAGATACCACCAGCAGGTCCACCCCTTCCTGTACAAAATCACGTATCTGCTCCATCTGCCGCCAGCTGTCGTCATCGGCAGATACAAAGCGGATGTCCACCCCGCTGATGCGGGCGGCCATCTCCAGTTCGTCGTTCAGTTTACTGCGCCAGATGTCGTTGCTGCACTGGGAAACGCCAATAACCAGCGACTTCTTCCCCCCGCTGCAAGCGGAGAGAAGAAGCACGGCTGATATGATAAGGAAGAGTTTTTTTACCATAGAATCACTTAAGTGTATCCGGGACCTCCGGCATGGCTCCGCTCTGGGTGCACACGTAGGCCGACACCTTGACGGCCGTCTCGTGTGCCTCGGGAACGGTTTTCCCGTTGAGCAGGGACCCCACGAAGGCTCCGGTGAAGGAGTCTCCGGCGCCCACCGTATCGGCCACCGTCACCTTGGGCGTATCCAGGAAGGACATGCCGCCCTCGTAGAAGACGTAGCTGCCATTGACCCCGCAGGTGAGAATGAGCATCTGCAGGTTGTAGGTTTTGATGAGGCTGCGGCATTTCTCTTCCAGGGAAAGGCCCGGAAGTTCGAACATACGGGAGATGACCACCAGCTCCTCGTCATTGATTTTCAGGATGTCGCAGCGGCGGAAAGATTCTTCCAGCACTTCCCGGTTGTAGAAATCCTGCCTCAGGTTAATATCAAACACTTTCAGGCAGTCTTTCGGGACAGCCTGGAGGAACAGGCCGATGCTCTCCCGCGAAACGGCGTTGCGCTGGGCCAGGGAGCCAAAACAGACCGCCTTGCAGTCTGCGGCCAGGGCCGCCAGCTCCTTGGTATAGGGGATATTGTCCCAGGCTACGTCGGTCTTAATCTCGTACTGGGGCACACCCTGCTGGTCCAGCGTTACCTGGACGGTACCGGTGGGATACTCCACGCGGTCCAGATGATACGGAAGGTGGTGCGCTTCCAGCGCTTCCACAATTTCTTCACCCAGGGAATCCTGGCCAATGGCACTCACCGCCATCCCTTCCAGACCAAACTGGCAGGCGTGGTAGGCGAAGTTGGCCGGAGCCCCGCCCAGTTTCTTTCCTTCGGGAAGCATATCCCAAAGCGCTTCCCCAATGCCTATGACAAATTTACCCATGATTACTTGCGCACTTTAGTGAAATAGTAGAAAAGGTAGGCTACACCCACCGTCATCACGGCCACGGCGCCGGCCTGGCCCACTGCATCGGAGGCAAAGCCCATCAGGAGCGGGAATACGGTACCTCCGAAAAGGCCCATAATCATCAGGCCGCTCACCTCGTTCTGCTTCTCGGGAACGGCCAGCAGGGCCTGCGAGAACACGATGGAGAAGATATTGGAGTTGCCAAATCCCACTAAGGCGATGGCTACGTAAAGGATTTCCTTGCTGTGGCCGATGAACATCCCGCACATGGAGAGGGCCATCAGCACTACGCTCACCAGGAAGAACTTCCGGTGGGAGAACTTGGAAAGGATAAAGGAGCCGCTGAGGCAGCCGATGGTACGGAAGATAAAGTACAGGCTGGTAGCGAAGCCGGCCTCGGTAAGGGTCATCCCCACGCGTTCCATCAGGAGCTTCGGAGCAGTGGTATTGGTGCCCACATCAATGCCCACGTGACACATAATGCCCAGGAAACTGAGCAGTACGATGGGTTTACCCAGCAGCTTGAAGCACTCCACAAAACCGGAGGCCTTGTCGGCCACCTGCTCCCGCTCGATGGGAGAGAGGGCCAGCAGCAGGGCGGCCAGGATACCGATGGCACCGTACACGGGGAACAGCACCCTCCAACCCAGGCCGAAGGACGGCAGGGCGGCGGTGGCGCCCCACATGGCAATGTATGGAGCCATGAAGGAAGCGATGGCCTTTACAAACTGGCCGAAGGTCATGGTACTGGCCAGCTTGTCCCCCTTGATGATGTTGGTGATGAGCGGATTCAGCGAGGTCTGCATGAGGGCGTTACCGATTCCCAGCAGGGAGAAGGCGGCCAGCATGAGGCCATAGCTCTCTCCAAAGATGGGAAGGATAAGGGAAACGACCGTCACGACCAGGGAAAGGAGCACGGTATTCTTGCGGCCGATGCGGTTCATCAGGATGCCCGTGGGAACGGAGAAGATGAGGAACCAGAAGAACACCAGCGAGGGGAAAATATTGGCGGCCGAATCGGAGAGATTTAGGTCGGCCTGGACATAGTTGGAGGCGATGCCCACGAGGTCTACGAACCCCATGGCAAAGAAGCAGAGCATCACCGGCAAAAGTTGTATCTTTTTGTTCATTACTTGGCTATAGGATAAAGTGTTACATCGGCCTTGAGGTTGCCGTAAAGCCTGAGCGTGTTATAAGGGGCCGAAGGGAAGACAAGGTTGGTCATCGCAAAGTCTTCGCCGAAAGCCTCTATGCTGGCGCTGTCCACCAGCAGGCGCAGCTCCATCCTGCCTCCCACGCGGGTGGGGGCAGTGGTAACGGCGGCGAACTTCTTGGAGAACTTCACCATTCCGCTTCCGCGGCGGTCCATGGAGAAGGTCTGCGACTCCGGATCATAGGAGAAGACCACCTGCTCCCCGGATTCGTTGGAAAGTACGAAGGTAGCGCCGTCCTTTTTCTGGAGGGTAAAGCGGATCACCAGCTCGTAAGCCTTGGCGGGGGTTCCGAACAGCTCCACGGGGGCTGTAGAAAGCGTGTACTGGACCGGGTTGCCGCGAAGGGCTTCCACTTCCCGGGACGGGGTGCTCCTGAGGATTACTTCCTTTCCCTTGCGGATAAGGGAGAGATCCCGGGGCACGGAGTTGGAACTGCGGAACTGGGTTGTGGGGACGGAATTGGCATACTGCCAGTTGCTCATCCAGGCAATGGCCACGGTGCGGCCCTCCGGAGCGTTGCTCCAGGTAACGGCGGCATAGTGGTCCTTGCCGTAATCCATCCAGCGGGTAACGGTGGGAAGGTCGTCGCATTTGAACGTCTTTCCGTCGTAGCTGCCCACGAAGTACTGGGTGGCACTGCCACCGTAGGGGCCGCCGGGGTTGATGTTCAGAAGAAGCACCCACTTGTCTTTTCCCTCGAAGGGCAGACGGATCAGGTCCGGGCACTCCCACACCCCGTTGTGGTTGCCGTAGGACAGGCCGAAGCTGCTGTCATACTTCCAGTCCCTGAGGTTGTCGGAGCTATAGAACTGCACCTCCTGGCCGGCGGCCAATACCACCTTCCACTGGCGGGTCTGGTTGTCCCAGAACACCTTGGGGTCCCGGAAGTCGGGCGTATCTTCGGCCATAATCACCGGATTGCCGGCATATTTGGTGAAGGTGCGGCCGTTATCCAGGCTGTAGGCTATGCTCTGGGTCTGGTTGTCACCGTCGGAAGTATACATCGCAATGATGGCGCCCCGGCCGAAACCGGCGGTATTGTTCTCATCCACCACGGCGCTGCCGCTGAAGATGGCGCCCAGATCGTCCGGGGCCAGGGCCACGTCCAAGTGTTCCCAGTTCACGAGGTCCTTGGAGACGGCATGTCCCCAATGCATATTGCCCCAGAAACTGCCGTAGGGGTTATACTGATAGAACAGGTGCCATTCCCCGTCCTTGTAGACCATTCCGTTGGGGTCGTTCATCCAGCCCCAGTCCGGAGAAAAGTGGTAGGTGGGACGGTATTGTTTCTCCTTGTTGGTACGGTCAACGGTTGCGGCCGTGGCCATATCGGCCCAGCACACATCGTCGGACGGGTCCCGGCGCACACCGCGGCCCTGGGTCATCTTGATATCCAGCAGAATGCTGCTGCCGGCCCATTTCCCCAGGTCCAGCGGGACCAGGTAGTCCGTCTTGTCAATGGCCAGGGAAACGTTGGCCTTCAGGACCACATTTCCGTTGGAGAGCACCTTCACTTGTGCTTCCTGGGCCGTTTCCTGCACGGGCAGGAGGATGTAGCGGTCGGTTCCGCCAACCTGGACCATACTGTGCGTTTCACTCAGATGAGTAACAGTAAGGCTCTGAGCCCCGGCAAGGACCGGGAGCATCAGAGCCATAAGGGTAAGGAGTCGTTTCATGCTTCAAATATAGCGAAAAAACGAGAATTTTAATACTGCTTGACAGACAGATCCGAGATGGTGATGGTACCACCGTAGCTGTTGATACTCCAGCAGTTCTTCTGGATACCGTAGATACGCTGGGTGTAGGAGCACACATCGTTGATGTACATCACTACTACGGAGTTGTCCGTGAAGATATCGATGTTGTACACATTGTCCGTCGGGCGGGCGAAAACATATCCGTCGATGCCTTCAATGAAGCCCTTGCCTTCTTCCCCTTCTTCCTCGAAGTTCACCTTGCGGGCAAAAGCTTCGTCCCACTCGGGGTTCACGACCATCGTGTAGTACTTCTTGGAATCCATTCCTCTCACCAGGGAGATGCCAAAGCGGTCCCATTTGTCGGAAGCGGTTACCTTGAAGGAAATGTGGTTGTGGGAACCCAGACGGTTGTAGAGCACATAGGCGCCTTCTCCGGAGAGCTTTCCGTCGGTGTTGTTGGCAGGCGTGTAGCCGTTGGAATCCATGACCTTAATGGTCTTGTCCTGGGTGTACTTGTCAGCGATGGCAGGCACTTCACCCAGCACGAGGGTACCGTCGGCCCTCTGGATGATCTTGTGGCACACAAGGGCTCCGGACCAGTTGGGCTCGCTGGATGCACCTACGTTCACGTTGCGGTCAAAGATGGTAGCACCGGTACGGGTAGGGCACCAGCCCCAGATGTAGCGGTCGGTTCCATTGGAAGCGGTCTTTCCGGCATAGAAAGCGCGGGTTTCCAGCACGCCTTCGCGCATATCCTGCGGCCAGTGGGCACCCGGGTTGGAGAAGCAGTCCTTGAGTCCTTCCCAGGAATCGGCCATCATATACTTGACCTTGCGGCTCCAGGGAGCGCGGTAGCCTTCCGAGTAGATGAAATACCACTTGTCACCCATTTTGAACACGTCCGGGCATTCGCACATACGGTCCCAGACCATATTGAAGGAACCCACGTGGGACCAGGTCTTGAGGTCGTCGGAGACGAAATCCCCAAACTTGAGGTTGCTGGAGAGGACCATATGCCATTTGCCGTCATCGGCCTTGAAAATCTGAGGGTCGCGGAAGTCGTCGGCGGAATAGCCGAAATCGGTTCCATTCAGGGCCCAGAGCAGATCCTTGGTCCAGTTGACAAAGTCCGGAGAAGTGGCGCGGAGGATTACTTCGCGGTTGGTAGCGTTGCCGTTGTGGCCGGTGTAGTAGATGTAATACAGGCCGTCGGCCTCGTTGTAGATGCAGCAGCCGGTGCCGATGGCGGCATCCTGCTCCCAGATGGAGGCGCCCACGGGGAGAATCTCTCCGAGGGAAGTATAGGAAGCGCCGTCCTGGGTACTTACGCCCCAGATGGGGTGGAAGTTGTAGGTGGCGTTGTTGTCAAACTCCTGCAGGTACAGGACCCTGAACTCGCCGGCTTTGCTGTCATAGAAGGGCATGGGGTCACCTACACGGCCGATAGCCGGGGTGTAGTACGTGCTGAAGCCTTTCTCATCGGCCGATTCGAAGAACTGGGCCGTCTCGTCCCAGGGCTTAGGGGCATCACCGTAATGATCCTTGCTACAGGAAAGGGTGGCCGCCAGGGCTATGCCGGTAAGGGCGATATATTGGAAAAATGTATTCATAACTTCTACTTGGTCAGATGGTTAATAGCGTTCTTCGTCATAGTGGCGATGTTCGCGTGGAAGTGCTCCTCGTATTCGGGCTCGAAGGTGTAGGAATACCAGTCATAGCAGCCGGAGCCGATGCAGATGATTCCACCCTTGCCGTCCTTGGCGGGATACTCCCAGGCAACCACGGCGCCGTCACCGCCCACACCCAGGATGGTGGCACCGGTACGGGCCTCCCAGGCAGCGTGATCGTCGTATCCACCCCAGTCAGTACCGATATGGTACTGGGCCGTGGAGTTGGTGATGTGGTAACCGTTGTCCGTGCAGTAGACCTTGTTGGGGTCGTCGCCGGCAATCAGACCGCTGAACAGCGGGTGCTCGCTCTGGCCGCCGAAGATGTTGAAGTCCCAGGGACCCCAGCAGCGTTCTGCGCTGTCTTCGTTCTGGCCCCAGCAGTTGTTGGGCGTGGTCCACTCGTCGTCGCCGGTAGCGCCGATGAAGGAAGGCAGGTTGGTAGCGTAGCGAGTGAGGAAGAAGGCACCGCCGTTCTCGTAGTAGGCGCGGAGCTGGTTGAGGGCTGCCATAGCCTCGGGAGCCTTGGCGATGAAGTTGTCGTGACCGTCCACACCTCCGTCCATATGGAAGTGCCACCAGATGATTTCGCACTCATCCAGTTCCACGGTTCCGGCCTGGAAGTCGGCAAAGCTGGTGTACAGCGAACCGGGCACATTGGAGAGCATCCACTGGCAGGCGGTGCCGGCCTCGGGATCCAGGTCGTTCATGTTGGCCGGGGCACCGATGAACAGGGCCTTGGGCTTGTCAATGGCCGTCACCGTCACCGTATATACGCTCTTGGCGGAGTTGTTGGTCACCGTGTACTTCACAGGCTCGGTGAAGTCCTGCGGCACACCGGAAGCGGGAGTGATGGTGGCGTTGATACTGATGGTGATGGTAGGTACCAGGGCGTTGATGCCTTCCGACTTGGGAACGAAGGCCGTGATGGTCTTGGCTTCCTGGTCGATGGTACCGGTGTAGATCTCGTTCAGCACGAAGTGCGTGATGCGGGCTTCGTCGTGCAGGACGCTCAGCGTCCAGTCGAGGGAGGCGTCACCGTTGGTCACGTGGATACCCTTGGCGGCGTCCATGTTCAGTTTCTGTCCCTTGGCGATATTACAGGTAGCACCGTCAGAAAGGGAGAGGGCCGTAATCTCCATGGCGGAGGTGGCGTACACTTCCGGAAGACGGACCACGATACTGCGGGCGGCCAGGTCAATAATACCCTCGTAGTTGTCCAGGGAGATGGACTGCACCAGGCAGTCACCACCCAGATTGAGGTCGCTCACGTTTTTCTTGGAGCAGCCTGCCAGGCAAAGCAGCACGGCTGCGATATAGAATAACTTGTGTTTCATTTTATGCATAGATTATCACCAGGAACCGATATTCTGAGTGTAATGGCCGTTGGAAGCGGCAATTTGAGAGGCGGGGATGGGCAGATACTCGTCCTTTTCGGCCGTGAACTTGGCATCCCTGTAGATGGTGCACTTGGAAGCCTCTTCGGCAAAGTACTTGTTGAGGACGGAAGCGGCTTCACCCCAGCGGACCAGATCGAAGAAACGCTCGCTCTCCATACCCATTTCCAGGCGGCGCTCCATCTTGACCATCTTGATGACGTCTTCCTTGCCATAGCTTCCCTTGTACTCGGTAGCGTAAATCTTGACACCGTAGCGGGAAGGGTAGTCGGAGAACATCTGGGTGGAACCGGCGGCGCGGCGGCGGATCTCGTTCACCAGGCCGAGGGCTTCGTCGGTCTCGCCCAGCTGGGCAAAGGCTTCGGCGCGTTCCAGCTTCACGTCGGCATAACGGAAGACGATGCGGTTCATGGAAGAGGCCCAGTAGGAACCCTTGATCAGGTACTCACCCACCAGGGCGGGATCTACGTTGTGCTTGAGGCTGATGTAGTAACCGTACAGGCCGTTACCGCGGCTCCACTGCTTGGTCTCATCCTGGATGAAGTTCTTGTTGAACAGGTAAGGCAGGCCGGGCATTCCCACGGTGAGGAACAGACGGGGGTCTGCATTGTCTTCAAAGCTGTAGTCCTTCTCGTTGAAGCCGTCCAGGAAAGGAAGGCCGTCGGCTCCGGTGCGGAAAGCGTTCACCAGGTTCTGGCTGGGCTTGTAGAAGTCGCAGGCACCGTCGGTGACGTTGTCGATGCTGGGGCCAATCAGGCCGTAGCTCCAGTTCAGGTTGCCGTAGGTGGAACCGTCGTTGCGGGAGTACTGGATGGCCCAGATGCTCTCCTTACCGTTCTCGTACATCTCTTCCGGGCGGAAGTTGTTGTGGATATCGGCTTCCAGACCATAGTTGGCGTAGTACTTGGGATCGGAGTATTCAATCACCTTATTCAGGTCTTCCGTGCTGATGCTGGTGACCGCGTTGGACTGGGCATTGTCCTGGTGATAGGCCTTGTACAGGTACAGCTTGGTGAGGAAGGCGGCGGCAGCAGCCTTGGTGGGACGGCCTTTATCGGCCTGCACTTCGGGAAGGACGTCAAAGGCGGCCTTCACGTCGTCAATGATCACCTGCCAGCCCTCATCGTTGGTGTACGTGGTGTTGGACAGTTCATTGTACTCATCATAAGTGAGGGACGGGTCAATGACATAAGGAATGTTCTTGAACAGACGCTTCAGGAGGAAGTGGCCGTAACCGCGCAGGAACCTCATCTCGGCCATACGCTGGTCCTTCATGGCAAAGCTGTCGTCGCACTCGTTCAGGAGGGCGATGGCGCTGTTGACGCGGGAAATGGCGTTGTACAGGCGCACCCAGATGTCGTTGAGGTTCCAGTTGGTCGTCAGAACGCCCTGCTGGATTTCCAACTGGTGGAACACGTCACCGTCGCTGGTTCCGTTACCGCCCTTGTAGGCGTCGTCGGAGCGGACGTCAAAGTTCCACATGGAGAAGGAGGAATTGATATCCTCGGCCGATGTAAAGATGGCGTAGGCGGCCACCACCATGCCTTCTGCATTGGCGGGGTCTTTGGCCTGCTCATCACTCAGGGTAGCCTGGGGAACCTGTTCGGACAGGAGCTTGTTGCAGGAAAAAAGGATGCAGCAAGCCAGGCCCATATATAGGATGGAAATAAGCTTTCTCATAATCGGTATTGCATTAGAAGGAAACATTGATACCCAGCGTCACGTTGGTAGGGATAGGATAACCGAAGTTGGGGTTCTCCGGGTCTACGCCGGTGAATTTGCTGCTCTTGATGGTGAGAAGGTTCTGGGCCGATACATAGGCTCTCAGGCGGGCCATGTGAAGGACTTCACAGACGTGCTTGGAGAAGTTGTAGCCCAACTGGATGGTGCGGAGCTTGGCGAAGGAGCCGTCTTCCACGAAGTAGGAGGAGACGCGCTTTTCGTTGTTGTTGTCCATGGTGCTCACAGCCGGGATGTTGGAGGCCATATTGGTGGGGCTCCAGGCATCCAGCATACGGCGTCCCTTGTTGAGGTTGGAGATGTTGAGGCCGCTCCAAAGGTCGGTCTGCTTCTTGAAGTCGCTGATCACATCCACACCCTGGACACCCTGCCAGAACATGGTAAGGTCTACATTCTTATACTGCAGATAGATATTCAGGCCCCAGGTGAAATCCGGAACGGGAGAATAAATCCATTTCTGGTCCTTCTCGTTGATGATTCCGTCTTCGTTGAGGTCTTTCCAGCGGATGCGGCCCAGGCCGGCACCGTTCTGGACAGCATGGTTGTCAATCTCGTCCTGGCTCTTGAAGATGCCGTCATAGACATAGCCCACCTGGGCGCCCATCGGGTGACCTACCACGCTTTCTACGCCGTTACCACCGAACGTACCGTTGGCGGCGATGGTATCGGGCAGTTTGGTAACCTTATTCTGATAAGTGCCGATGTTGGCAGCCAGGTCGTACTGGAAGTCTCCAACTTCTCCGCGGTAGCCCACGTTGAATTCCAGACCCTTGTTGTCCATGGCGCCGGCGTTGATCCACTGGGAGGATCCTTCACCCATTACGCCGATACCGGGCATATAGACCAGAATGTCGGTGGTTTTCTTGTAGTAGGCTTCGAAGGAACCGTAGAGGGCGCTCTTGAACAGGGCGAAGTCCAAACCCACGTTGGTCTGGGTGGTGGTTTCCCACTTCAGGTTGTCGTTACCGAGCTGGTTGCGCTTGAAGCCGCTGGGCAGGGTCTGTCCGCCATTGGTACCGGCAATATCGTAACTGGTACCGTAGCTCTGTCCGCCAAAGCCGGCCTCGCCGTAATTACTCTCATAAAGGGTGTAACGGGCCACGTTGGCAATTTCCTGGTTACCGGTCTGGCCCCAGCTGGCGCGGATTTTCAGGTTGTCCAGCCAGGTGGCGTTCTCCATGAAGGGTTCCTTGTCAATTCTCCAACCCAGGGAGACGGAAGGGAACAGACCGAAGCGGTTGTTGCGGCCAAAGCGGCTGGATCCGTCGTAACGGACGGTTACGCTGGCCAGGTAACGGTCTGCGAAGTTGTAGTTGGCCTTTCCGAAGAAGGAGACCAGGGTGAATCCACCACCGCCGCCATAGGCTTCGGCCTCTCCTACTGCGGCGCTGGGCCACATGTAATCGGGATTCAGGACGGCGAAGTCATAGGCCTTGCCGCTGAACCAGGTGTCCTTTTCGCGGTTGATTTCCGTACCTACCAGCACGTCTCCGCGGTGTTTGCCCACCTCGAAATTATAGGTAGCGATGGCATTCCACATCCACTTGAGCCAGTGCTCCTGCTTGCCTTCCACGGCATTGGTGGGATTGGCAACCGTACCTTCCGTAACGGGATAGGTGAAGATGCGCTGCTCCTTCTGGGCATAGTCGATACCGAAGGTGGTCTTGATATTGAAACCCTTGAAGGGGTTGATGTTCAGGAAGGCGTCGCCGAAAATTCTCCAGTAGGAGTAGCGGTTGTCGGCGTTGCGGGTGAGGCGGGCCAGGGGGTTCTCGCGGTCGGCATAACCGCCCACGGGACCGGCAAACTCACCGGTGGTGGTGTAAACAGGGATGGAGGGGTTGAACTGGAGCACATTCTCCAGGAATCCGCCGGGAGCCTGCACCTCGGAGGTGCGGTTCACGGTGAAGTGCTCACCTATGGTGATGATGTTGCGGTCTCCGATCTTCAGCAGCTTGAAGTCCGTGTTGATACGGGCGCTCAGGCGGGAGAAGTCGGAGTATTTGATAATACCGTCGTTCTTGTAGTAACCCAGGGAGAAGAACGAGTTGCCGCGCTCGGTACCGTTGCTCAGCGAGAGGTTGTACTGCTGGACGATACCGGTGCGGGTGGTCTCGCGGAACCAGTCCGTGTCGCTGGCCGGGGTGATGCCGGCGGCGTCCAGGTACTTGGTCATTCCCACCTTGTGCAGGACGGGATTGCCGCTGGCGTCGTAGCCCCAGCTGTACTGGTAACCCAGGGCGTTCATATTGGGATTCAGACCGTCGTTCACATAGCCCTGCCACATCACCTTGCCAAATTCCTCGGCATTGAGCACCTGCATGCGGTTCACATAGGACTGGGCGGCCACGGAGGCGTCAAAGTCAATCTTTACCTTGCCGTCCTTGCCGGCCTTGGTGGTGATGATGATAACACCGTTGGCAGCCCGGCTACCATAGATGGATGCGGAGGCCGCGTCCTTCAGCACCTGGATGGACTCGATGTCGTTACCATTGAGCTCGTGCATGCCGGCCTTGGTGGGGACACCGTCGATGATGTACAGAGGATCATTGTCGTTGAGGGTTCCGATACCGCGGATACGGACCGTTGCAGCGCCGGACGGAGAACCATCGGCACTGATATTCATACCGGGAACGCGTCCCTGCAAGGCTTTCACAGGGTTGTTCTCATTCTGCTTGGCCAGATCTGCGGTATTGACCGTGGAGATGGCGCCGGTGAGGTCGGCCTTTCTCTGGACCGTATAACCGGTTACCACCACCTCGTTCAGCAGCTGGGCGTCTTCGTCCATGGCCACGGACATCTGGGCCTGGGCCGGAAGTTCAAGAGTAGCGTAACCAATGGAGGAAAAGACAAGGATGGCACCTTCCTTGACGGTAAGGGAGAAGTTACCGTCAAAGTCCGTGATAGTACCGTTGTCCGTTCCTTTTTCCTGGACTGCGGCGCCGATGACGCCGTAGCCGTCGGCCGAAGAGGTCACAACGCCTGTGACCGTGATCTGCTGCGCAAAGGCATGGACGCCGGCGAGCAGAAGGGCCGAAATGAAGAGTGATTTCAGTTTAAACATATAAAAATGGTTAATAGTCCCGTGTTTTCCCGGGGTTTGTGCACAAATATAGAAATAAGGTGCGCTTATGCCCTGCAACGGATGTTACCACTTATGCAACATTTGATTCGGAGAAACATTTTTTACGGCAATTGCATCAAAGTTTTGTAACTTTGTGGGCCGATGGACAAGGAACGCATCATACTGGGCATTGACCCCGGCACGCAGCTGCTGGGCTTTGGAATCATCCGCGTGGAAGGGAAGAAAGCCTCTTATGTGGATATGGGCGTACTGGACCTCCGCAAAGAAAAGGACGCATACGTCAAGCTCAAGGCCATCTACGAATGCATCTCGGAGGTTTGCAAGAGTTACCACCCCACGGAACTGGCCATCGAGAGCCCCTTCTACGGCAAGAACGCGCAGGTAGTCCTTAAACTCGGGCGCGCGCAGGGAGCCGCTATGATTGCCGCCCTGGAGTACGGGGTGGATTCCGTGACGGAATACGCCCCCCGCAAGGCCAAGGAAGCCATTGTGGGCAACGGCGCCGCCTCCAAGGAACAGGTGCAGATGATGTTGGAAAAAACCCTGCAGGTGAAGCTGGAAAGCCGCCACCTGGACGCCACGGACGCCCTGGCCATCGCGCTCTGCCATTTCTACGAAACCTCTTCTCCGCTCAAGGCCGCTAAAGGCAAGGGTGGCTGGGAGCAGTTCATAAAAGACCACCCGGACAGAATTTTTTAAATTTTTTTTAAACTTTTCCCAGACACGTGTGTCTAAGAGAGTGTTTGTGAGAAAAAGTTTATGGTTAAGAAATTGCTGCTGGCCCTGGCAGGCCTCTTCACGGCTCTCTCGTTGAGCGCTCAGAATCACAAGATTACCCTTCAGTTGCAGGATGCAACCACCGGTGAAGCCGTAGGTTTTGCCACGGTCTCCGCGACCCCCGCCAAGGGACAGGCCAAGTACACCCTGTCCGGAAGCGACGGCAAGGCCACCATCGAAAAAGTGCGCGCCGGCGTTTACACCCTCAAGGCCGAACTCCTGGGCTACAAGCCCTACGAGAAGGTCCTGGAATTGAAGGCCGATGCCAATCTGGGCGTCATCAAGATGGAACAGGACCAGGAAGTCCTGGACGCCGCTTCCGTGAGCGCCGTGGGCAACCCCATCATCATCAAGAAAGATACGGTGGAGTACAACGCCTCCTCCTTCAAGATCTCGGACGACAATATGCTCGTAGACCTCCTGAAGAAGCTCCCGGGCATCGAGGTGGCCGAAGATGGCAGCATCACCTCCAACGGTGAAACCATCAAGAAAATCACCATCGACGGCAAGACCTTCTTCCTGGACGACCCTCAGCTGGCCTCCAGCAACCTCCCCGCCAAACTGGTGGAGAAGGTCAAGGTGATCAAGAAGAAGAGCGAGCAGGCCGAATTCACCGGCATTGACGACGGCAACGACGAAACCATCATCGACCTCACCGTGCAGAAGAGTATGATGAACGGCGTATTCGGCAACCTCACCGCCGGCGCCGGACACGATGTCCCTTCGGCCAACAATTCCCTGAACGACTGGCGCTTTACCGGAAACGGCATGGTGGGCCGATTTGCCAGCGACTCCCAGATCAGCGTGATTGCCAACGGCAACAACGGAGCCGGCGGCATGGGCTTCAGCAATTTCTCCGGCAATATGATGGGCGCCATGATGGGCGGGATGATGGGCCGGGGCGGCTTCGGTGGCGGCAGCGTTGGCGGCTTCGGCGGCGGCGCCGGCATCACCACCTCCTGGATGGGCGGTGTGAACGCCTCCCTGGACCTGCTGGACAAGAAGATGGAGTTCGCCTCCAACTATACCTACAACGGCTCCAACACCAACTCCCTGCAGGATTCCTACAAGGAAACCTTCCAGGCCGACGGTTCCAGCCTCATTTCCGATACCCACTCCAGCAATCTGCAGAGCACGTACGGACACCGGGTAGGTCTCCGCATCGACCACAAGTTTTCGGAGAACACCTCCCTTATGATCCAGCCCCAGTTCAGCTTCGGCGGCGGCAATTACCTGCAGCAGTCCGTCTTCCAGAACTGGGCGGGCCAAATGCTGGATGAGAACCTCACCAACAACGGTTACACCAACAACAGCGGCAAGAACAAGAACCTGCAAGCCAACGGCCGCGCCCTGTTCCGCCAGCGTCTGGGAATGCCGGGCCGAACTTTGTCCCTCAATGTGGACTGGAACATCTCCAACAACCGGATGGACGGCTACAACCAGTCCCTCACCAATACCTACATCGACGGTCTGATGACCAGCTCTGTAATCAACCAGCGCATCGACCAGACCACCAAGCAGCGCAGTCTGGGCGCCCGCCTGGTGTACACCGAACCCCTGGGCAACAACTTCTACCTGGAAGGCAGCTACCAGATCAACTGGTCCCACAACACCACAGAGAAACTGGTCTACAACAGCGGCGAGCCGTATGACTACTATGCCACGCAGCCCTTCCTGATGGACAATATCTTTATGAATTTCAAGACGGAGGGCGAGACGTATGACGCCACCTACAGCAACAACGTCATCAACCGCAACCTCAACCAGAATATCGGCGTGGCCTTCATGTACCAGGACAACGGCCTGCGGGCCCAGCTGGGTGCATCGGCCATCCCCACCAACCAGTACAACCTCACCAACGGCAAGGAATACGATCCCGGCACCATCTGGAACTTCGCTCCCCGGGCCATGCTGTTCTACGACTTCAACGACAATTCCAACATCCGTCTGTTCTACAACGGCCGCAGCGGACAGCCTTCCACCAGCCAGCTCAACCCGGTAATGGACAACTCCAACCCTATGTCCATGAGCCTGGGTAACCCTTACCTGACTCCGTACTTCACCCACAACCTGCGTACGGAACTGGAATTCTCCAACCGGGCCACGTTCTTCACCGCCCGCCTCAACCTGAGCGGCGGTATGAACCAGAACCCCATCACCAACGCCAACTGGTATGATGAAGGCCACCGTCAGTACTCCTTCCCGGTGAACGGAAAGAACACGTACAACACCAACGCCTCCATCATGGTGAACTCCCCCATCGCCAAGTCCAACTTTTCCATTTCCAACACCCTCAATGTCAGTTACAGCATGAGCAGCAGCTTCATCGGAGCCACCTCCCTGGACATGAAGGGTTTCTTCAAGGAAGACGGCAACTTTGACTATGAGAAGTTCCACGAATATTATTTTGAAGACAATACGGACCAGTGGACCAAGGACTTCCTGGCCAACGAGACCCGCAACCTCAACCTTACCGAGAACTTCCGGGCCACTTACCGCTCGGACAACATAGAAATCATCGTGGGCGCCCGTACCACCTTCCGCAAACCCTGGTATACCGTACAGCAGGCCGTCAGCGCCACTTGGAACAACGCCGTCACCGGCAGTTTCTCCTGGACGCTGGGCCAGAGCGGATGGGAAATCAGAACCGACGCCAACTACAGATGGTACAACGGTTACACCACCGACCAGCCCTCCGAGTTTGTCTGGAACGCCTCCATCTCCAAGCAGATCCTGCACAAGCAGGCTACCATCGCCCTGCGGGCCAACGACATCCTGGGCCAGTCCCGTGCGCAGAACATAGCCATCACGGACAACTACTACCAGGAGACCCACAACAATACCATCGGCCGGTATATCATGCTCACCTTCACCTGGCGGTTCGGCACCTTCGGCGGTAACCGGAACCGCCGGGGCAATTTCCGTCCCGGCGCCGGTGGCCCGCCCATGGGCGGTTTTGGCGGCGGCTTCGGCGGCGGTCGGCCCTAATTGAAAAAATCCATACGGTCGAGCCTTCCCAGGAGGTTCGGCCGCTTGCGTATGTCCCCGCAAAGTTGTATCTTTGCGGACTTTAAAGCGAATGAGCCTTTCCATTGAGGCATAGTTAGTTGAGTAACTATATGGTTAGAAAAATACTAATGGCCGTAGCAGGCCTTCTGGTGACGTTTACCCTTAGCGCCCAGAATTACAAGATCACGCTCGAGTTACAGGATGCCAGCACCGGTGAAGCCGTGGGCTTCGCCACCGTTTCGCTGACCCCGGAAAAAGGACAGGCCAAATATACCCTGTCCGGCAGCGACGGTAAAGCCACCCTGGAAAAAGTGCACGCCGGAAAGTACACCCTCAAGGCCGAACTGATGGGTTACCTCCCGCACGAGCAGAAGCTGGACCTGAGGGCCGATGCCAACCTGGGCATCATCAAGCTGGAACTGGACCAGGAAGTCCTGGATGCCGCTTCCGTCAGCGCCGTGGGTAATCCCATCATCATCAAGAAAGATACGGTAGAGTACAACGCCTCCTCCTTCAAGATCTCGGACGACAACATGCTGGAAGACCTCCTCAAGAAACTCCCCGGCGTGGAAGTGAACGAGGACGGATCCATCACCGCCAACGGGGAAACCATCACCAAGATTACCATCGACGGCAAGACCTTCTTCCTGGACGACCCTGAACTGGCCTCCAAGAACATCCCCGCCAAGCTCATTGAGAAGGTAAAGGTGGTCAAGAAGAAGAGCGAGCAGGCCGAATTCACCGGCATCGACGACGGTGAAGACGAGACCGTCATCGACCTCAGTGTCCAGAAGGGCATGATGAACGGCCTGTTTGGCAACCTTATGGCCGGCGGCGGTCACGACCTCCCCACCAAGGGCAAGGTTGGCGCCATGAACGACTGGCGCTGGCAGGGTTCCTTCATGGGCGGCCGCTTCTCCGAAGGCAACCAGATCAGCATCATCGCCAACGCCAACAACACCAACAACCGCGGCTTCAACGACCTGTCCGGCAATATGATGGGTAATATGATGGGCGGCGGTGGCGGCTTTGGCAACGGAAACGGCATCAACACCACCTGGATGGGCGGTATCAACGCCAACTTCGACCTCTTTGACAACAAGATGCAGCTGGGAGGCAACTACCTGTACAACGGTTCCATCCGCGACGCCCTGCAGACCAGTTACAAGGAAACCTACCGTGAGGACGGTTCCACCCTCATCTCCAATACGGAAAGCAGCAACCACCGTTTCACGGACGGACACCGCTTCGGTATGCGCCTGGAGCACAAGTTCTCCGACAAGACCTCCATCCTCTTCCAGCCTCAGTTCAACTTTGGCCGGGGATTTTACACGCAGCAGAGCATCTTTGACACGGACACCCGTGACAAGGACGGCAATCTCTCCCCCACCAACGACGGTTTCACCAACAACGACGGCCACAACAACAACTGGAGCACCAACGGCTTTATGCTGCTGCGCCAGCGTCTGGGCATCCCGGGCCGTACCATCTCCGTGAACGCCACCTGGCGTCTGTCCAACAACAAGATGGACGGCTACAACCAGTCCTTCACCAACTCGGATTACGACGAAACGGGAATCCCCACCACCGCCCGCATCATCAACCAACGCGTGGACCAGAGCAGCAAGCAGCGCAACGTGGGCGCCCGTCTGGTATACACCGAGCCCCTGGGCGGCAACTTCTACCTGGAAGGCAGCTACAACGTGAACTACTCCCAGTCCGAGACCGAGAAGATTGTGTACAACAGCGGCGCCTTCGACTGGAGCGGAATCGACTTTGTGATGGGGATGGACGCCCTTCCCTACAACCCCAGCGGGGAAACCAAGGACGAGACCAACTCCAACAACGTAATCAACCGCAACCTGAACCAGAACATCGGCCTGGCCGTGATGTATCAGGAAGAATCCATCCGCGCCCAACTGGGTGCATCGGCCCTTCCTACCAATACTTATAACTATACCAACGGTAAAGAGTACAAGGACAATCGCTGGAACTTCTCGCCCCGCGCGATGCTGTTCTACGATTTCAACGACAACTCCAACGTCCGTTTCTTCTACAACGGCCGCAGCGCCCAGCCTTCCACCAGCCAGTTGAACCCGGTGATGGACAACTCCAACCCGCTGAGCCTGCGCCTGGGTAACCCTTACCTGACGCCTTACTTCAGCCACAACTTCCGCAACGAGTGGGAGATTTCCAACAAGGAGACCTTCTTCACCCTGCGCGTGAACCTGCGGGGCGGTCTTACCCAGAACCCCATCACCAACGCCAACTGGTACGACAACAACGGCCGTCAGTATTCCTTCCCGGTGAACGGTCACAACACTTACAATGCCGGCGCCCGCATTTCCCTGAACGCCCCCATTGCCAAGTCCAACTTCTCCATCTCCAATATGGCCAACGTGAACTACTCCAAGAGCGGCAGTTTCGTGGGCAAGACCGATCTGGATATGAGTCCCTATCTCTCCGACGAGAGCTTCGACTACGAGAAATTCCACAAGGACTACTTTGAGGGAGACGGCAAGCTCTGGGAAGACAACTTCATTGACAACAGCACCCGCAACCTGAGCGTGATGGAACGCTTCGGCCTCACTTACCGTTCCGACTATCTGGAAATCCAGGGCAACATCATGACCCGGATGAGCAAGCCTTGGTACACCGTGCAGGAGCAGGTGGCTGCCACCTGGAACAACTCCGTGCGCGGCTCCATCAAGTGGACCATCGGTGAAAGCGGCGTGGAAATCAGCACCGACGCCAACTACCGCTGGTACAACGGTTACACCACCGCCCAGGAGCCTCAGCTGGTATGGAATGCCAAACTGGCCGTTCCTATGTTCCAGCGCCAGGCTACCCTTTCGCTCAACGCCTACGACATCCTGGACCAGGCCCGGAACCTGCAGGTGTCCATCACCGACAACTACTATCAGGAGACCCGCAACAATACCCTGGGCCGATACCTGATGCTTTCCTTCACCTGGCGCTTCGGTAACTTCGGCGGCCAGCGCGGAGGACGCCGGATGGGTCCCGGAATGGGTGGTCCCGGCGGTTTCCGTCCCCCGATGGGCGGCGGCTTCCGTGGAGGTCGATTCTAATCGATTGACTAATAGTTAGATATACGAACAGGGGTGCACCTACAGGTGCACCCCTTTGTGTGTAAGTGTCTGTCTTTCAGAGATCTAGTTCCACGGGGCCAGAGACATGAATTGAGCCATGCCTTTGGTGGCGACGTCCTGGATGAAGGTTACCCGGGGATCCGCCAGCGGGACCGACTTGGGATCTATCACATAGATGGGGCATCCGTTGGGAGCGTAGCGATAGAGGCCGGCGGCCGGATAGACCTGCAGCGAGGAGCCCACGATGAGCAGCACATCGGCCTTTTCTACCAGGTTGATGGCTTTTTCTATATTGGGCACGGCTTCTCCGAAAAAGACAATGTGCGGACGCAGCTGGCTGCCGTTAGGGGCCAGGTCCCCCAATACTACGGGCCGATAGCCTACGTCAATGACCTCCGCCTCGGAGGCGGTGCGGTCATAGATGCCGTTCTCGGGACGGACCTTGGTAAGTTCTCCGTGCAGGTGCAGCACCCGGGTGGAACCGGCCCGCTCGTGCAGGTTGTCCACGTTCTGGGTAATCACATCTACATTATAGTCTTTTTCCAGGCCGGCAATGGCCTCGTGGGCGGCGTTGGGCTTGGCTTCCTTGAGCTGGGCCCGGCGCTGGTTGTAGAAATCCAGCACCAACTGGCGGTTGCGGTACCAGCCCTCGATGGAAGCCACGTCGTTTACGTCGTACTGCTCCCACAGGCCTCCCGTATCGCGGAAAGTGGCAAAGCCGCTCTCGGCCGAAACGCCGGCTCCGGTCAATACTACTATATGCTTTTTCATACTTCCTTGATTTCAAAGAAATACTTCTTGATCCAGTACTCGAAGAGCGGATCTATGATCTGGGGGTTGTCGTTCTCGTCAAACTGGAGGACTTCCTTCTTCATCAGGGCGTCCTTGACGCGCTTCACATTGGCCGAAGAATTGAGTCCGTACTTTCGGATGACATCGGCCGCACTGAAGCGGACCACGCCGTCCACCGTGGCGCGCAGGAAGTTCACCTGATGGGTGGTGAGGTCTTCCATAATGGCGTTGAAACGGGGTTCGTGGATAGAGACCAGCGTACCCAGGGCCTCCACCAGCGCCTGCTCTACGATATAACCCTTGCTCATAGCATCGCAGATGGCCACAAAATGGTTGATGTACCAAAGATGGCCCCGGAACAGGCGGCAGGCACCCTGCAGGAGTTCCTTTTCCACCACTTTACCGGCAGACAGGAAGCCCTTGTGCACGTGGTCGGCCATTTCCCGCTCGTCTACCGGCGAGAGGCGGACCCTCTCCAGCAGCCGGTGGAAGAGCATACTGCTCTGGAAGATGCTTTTCATCGCATTGACGCCGGAGCCGCAGATGACCCAGGAGAAGAGTTTGTTGTCCTGCAGTTCCCGCATACAGGCATCCATAGGACGCAGGATCACATCGGGATTCTCCAGGTTGAGCAGGCTCTGGAACTCGTCCACGATGAGGATGAGGCGCACGCCCTTGTCCTGTGCCAGGATGTAGGGGAAGCGGATCATGGCCCGCACGTCGGATTCGTCCAGGTCCCAGTTCAGGGAGAGGATCTTGTCCTCGTCCGTATAGGCGCTGGGGTCAAAGACAAAGTGACTGCCCCCCAGGAACTTTTCCACAAGGGCGGCATACTCCGTGGGAGAAGAAGCCACCATCCGGAGCACGGTATTGCCCAGGCGGAGGAGGAAGGCTTCGGGCGTACGGATGTTCAGGGCCGAAAACTGGCCTACGGTGAACACCTTGCCCGACATTCTCATCGAGAACAGCGCCTGCTGCACCAGCGAAGTCTTGCCGGTCTTGGGCGGTTCTGCCAGCAGCACGTTTTCCCCCTGTCCCAGGAGGTTCCCCATCAGGGTGACATCGGCCCTTCTTCCTACGAAGTTCTTGCCGGTGACGTACTGCGAATAAGGGAAAGGGGTATCAATCATTCTTCTACGGTTTCAGGGGTCTCAACAACGGGCTCTGCTGCAGCGGGGGCTTCCTCCACCTGCTCCTGCGGAGCTTCCGGCTGGGCTTCAGCCTTCTTGAAGCACTTGCCGCTGGACAGGCACCAGTATACGCAACCGGCTACCACCAGGCAGATCACAATGCCACAGAACCATCTCCAGAAGCGCTTCTTGCGGGCGGCGGAATCCACAGCGGTGAGCTTGGGGAACTTGGCCAGCGAGGTGAGCGTCTTTCCGAATCTCACATTCACCAGGGACTTGGCGTTGATGGCCCAGCCATTGGCGTTGAGGACCGGGCCCAGGTCACGCTTGCGGAGTTTTCTCCAGGCAATGAACATAGACGGGCCGGAAATGAGGAGGAGGATGCCCACAATCACCAGCAGCAGCTCCCAGATCTTGAGGCGGGCGGCGCCCTGGACTACAGCTACCAGGAACTGGCCGATAAAGCCTATGGCCATGCCGATGGCGGCAAAGATACCGGCGAACTTGGCAATGTCAAAGCTGGAGGTGGCAGACTTGGCGGCTTCCTTTCCGTCTCCTTCCAGCTTGGTGGAAGTGGCCGTATCGGCCTTGTCGGTGAGGTCGGAGAGGGACTTTTCGTTCTTCTCCGCCGCGCTCTTGTCTATCTTGTCGCTGATCATCCGGGCCACCTTCTTGTAAGGGGACCAGAAGGCCTGGCGCACGGAGATGGGATTGTCCACGATGGCGATGACCTTGGCGGTGTAGTCGTTGCCGTCTCGGTCGTAGAAGACGGCGTTCTTGCCCTCGCGCAGGCCGTCCACGTCTCCGTCCGTGAGCACGGCGGCAATGTTGAAACTCTTGCCCAGTTTCTCACTGGTGCAGGTGCAGTACAGGATGTACATACCGCTGAGCGAGGAGATTTCCGGGGAAGGACCGTCTACCTTGATGCAGAGGTCCGTGCTGCGCTGGTCTATGAACAGGCGGCCGGCCTGGAACATAGCCTTCTTGTCCTTGGCATAGAAATCGGACAGGACCACATAGTTGTTGAGGAAGCGGTAGAAGTACTTCTCCAGGCGCAGGACCTTGTCCACTTCTTCGATGGAAAGGGCGTTGGCTTCTTCGGCCTTGTCCTTTTCGATGAGTTCCAGCAGGGCGGCTTTCTTGTCTTCCTTGAGGATGGCCTTCACGGCATCCAGGCCCAGGGCTTCCACCTCTGCGCCCTTCTTCTCGGCCAGCCAGGCGGTGTAGGGAGCAAACTGGGAGCACAGGGTGGCCCAGTCTGCCTCGGTGATCTGGTCTTTCTTCCAGCCGGTGAGTTCCACCAGGGCATCCACGGCGGCCTTCCAGGCGGGGTTCACGGACTTGATGTCCAGCACGCAGTCTGCGGTGGGCTTGGCCAGCGGCTGCTGGGCAATCTCCTCGGAAGCGGAGGCCAGGGAGCCCTCGATGGCGGCAATCTTGTCCACGTTCACATCTACGGCCGCAGCGGTGGCGGCATCGAAGCCGATGAGCTTGCAGCGCATGAAATAGTCTGCCATCTTGTCTTCCAGGGCCTTGACGGCTGCGTAGGCGTCTGCGGTCTTGTCTCCGAAGGCAAAGACCTCCTTGGTGGCGTCTTTCTGCCACTGGGCATAGTCTGCGCAGGCGGCGTAGAAGGCGTCGATATGCTCTGCGGTAATGCCGGGAACGCCGCTGCGGTCCACGGCCGAGGCAATGCCGGCAATGGTCTCGATGAGTTTGGAAGTGGCTTCATCGGAAGCGCTGGCGGGGGTAATGATGCCATCTCCGTTGAACTGCGTACCGGCAAAGATGCGTACGTTGTCGGACGTATCTTCCAGGGAGATGGAGTCCTTCTTGATGCCCAGGTTGTTCAGGATTTGACGGGCCGAAGACTGCAGGCGGGCCCCTACGGGATCCTCTGCATTGAAGTCATCCAGCTGAAGGGTATCGCTTTCCTTGAGGAGGATGTCAGGGTCCTTGAGGATGCTGGTGATCCACTTGGCGGTGGCGATTACCTCGTCTACGCGAATCTTGCCATCTGCGTCTACATCGATGTATCCCAGACAGGCAGGGTCAAATTCCAGGTTCTTGACGGGGCAGCTCAGGACCGTCCACATCTTGCGGTCCAACTCTCCCAGATGACGGATGTCTTCTCCGCTCTGAATCTTGACGCGGACCGTTCCTCCAACCGGGGCGAAGGTCCAGGGATAGGTGTTTTTGGCAGGCTTTTTCATATGGCTTTTAGTTTAGTATTCAAGTCTATAACAATTGTGTTACCACAAATATAATAAATAATTTTGTCCGTTGTCAAAAATTTTCTAACTTTGCAGCCCAATTGAAAAAAAAGGAGGTGTAAAAGCATGATCATCGTTCCCATCAAAGAAGGCGAAAACATCGAGAGAGCCCTGAAAAAGTTCAAGCGTAAGTTCGAAAAGACCGGCGCTGTCCGCGAGATGCGCGCCCGCAAAAACTTCGAGAAGCCTTCCGTGAAGAAGCGCATGGCGCTCCAGAAGGCTATCTATGTTCAGCAGCTTCGTCTTCAGGAGGAGCAGTAAGCTTTTTACGCAACCTTACATTATAAAAACCAGCCTTCGGGTTGGTTTTTTTGATTTTGGGACCTTGGTTCTATTTCGCCGTTTTTTGTTATATTTGTAGTCTATGAGTGACTACATTGTATCGGCCCGGAAATATCGGCCGGATTCGTTTGAAACCCTTATAGGCCAGGACAACATTGCCCGCACGCTGTCCAACTCCATCCGGAGGGGGCAGCTGGCCCACGCCTATCTTTTCTGCGGTCCCCGTGGAGTGGGCAAAACCACCACAGCGCGCATCTTTGCCAAGATGATCAACTGCGCCAACCCGGGCCCGGAGATGGAGCCCTGCGGAGAGTGCGAGTCCTGCGTCAGTTTCCAGGAAGGCCGAAGCTATTGCATCCACGAGCTGGACGCCGCCTCCAACAACTCCGTAGAGGACATCAAGGCCCTTATGGAGAAAGTGCAGGTGCCTCCGCAGGTGGGCAAGTACAGTGTATACATCATAGACGAGGTCCATATGCTCTCGCAGAGCGCTTTCAACGCTTTCCTCAAAACGCTGGAAGAGCCCCCGGCACACGCCATCTTCATTCTGGCCACCACGGAGAAGCACAAGATTCTCCCCACCATCCTGAGCCGCTGCCAGACGTATGACTTCAACCGCATTTCCATCCCGGACATGGTCCGGAACCTCCGCAGCATCGCAGAGAAGGAAGGCGTAAAGATAGACGACGAATCCCTCCACGTAATAGCCTCCAAGGCCGATGGCGCCATGCGCGACGCCCTCACCATCTTTGACCAGACGGTGGCTTTCTGCGGAACGGATGTCCAATACCAGGATGTCATCAGAAACCTCAACGTCCTGGATTACGAATACACTTTCAAGATGGTGGAAGACTTCCTCACCGGCAATTACGCAGACGCCTTCCTCATCCTGGACGAGATTCTGGCCAAGGGCTTCAACGCCCTGCATTTCGTAGGCTCGCTGTCCAGCCATCTCCGCAACCTGGTGGTGGCCAAGACCGGCGGCCTGGAGCCCCTGCTGGAACTGCCCGATTCCCTGAAGAAGCGCTATCAGGAGCAAGCCGCCCGCTGCTCCAACCAGTTCCTCTTCGAGGCCCTGGGCATCACCAAAGAATGTGAGACCGGCTACAAGGCGGCCGTCAACCCCCGCCTCCACATCGAGTTCTCCCTGATGCGCCTGAGCTACATCCTGGGCAAGCCGCAGGCTCAGATTCCCGGTCAGGCCGGGAATGACGCAAAGCCCGCCGCTGTCATACCGAGCGAAGCGAGCGTATCTCCTGCCCCGAAGGTCGAAGCTCCTACTCCTGTCATACCGAGCGAAGCGAGCGTATCTCCTGCTCCCGCCCCTTCCCGTCGCCGGGCCCCCAAGACCGGATCGGCCCTCTCTATGAGCGCCATTATGGAGGAGGACCAGAAGGAAGAGGCCGCTCCGGAGGCTGCTACCGAGAGCCAGGCCCTGCCGGAAGACGAGACCCTCCGCCTCAAATGGAAAGAACTGGCCGGCCAGTACAGCGCCAAGCCGCGTCTGGCCAATATGCTCTCCAGCGGCAACATCAACCTCAGTGAAGAGAACGGAATCAAAGTTGTAGAGTTCTTCGTGATCAACGAGGCCCAGAAGCAGTGGGTGGAAGAAAAGATGCTCCGCGAACTGGAAGGCAAACTCCGTGACCTGGCGGGCTGCCAGAAGGTAAACGTGATGGTTTCCGTCACCCCTATGGAAGAGGCCGAAAAGAAACCCTATATGCCGGAAGAAAAGGCCAAAGACCTGATGGAAAAGAACCCCGAAGTTAGAGCCCTAGTGGCCGATTTCGGACTAGATACTAAGTAATTATGAAGCTCCGCGCAGAAAAACTGGTCAAGAAATACGGCGTCCGCACGGTTGTGAAGGGCGTCTCGATGGAAGTGAAGCAAGGAGAGATTGTGGGCTTCCTGGGCCCCAACGGCGCCGGCAAAACCACCAGTTTCTATATGATTACCGGCCAGATCAAGCCCAACGGCGGCCGGATTTTCCTGGACGACGACGAGGGCAACACCACGGAAATCACCAACCTGCCTATGTACCAGCGTGCCCAGAAGGGCATCGGCTACTTGCCGCAGGAGGCCTCCGTGTTCCGCAGAATGTCCGTAGAAGACAACATCCTCTCCGTGATGGAACTTTCCAAGAGCACGGAGAATATGACCAAGGCCCAGCGGCTGGAGCGTATGGAGCGCCTCATTGACGAGTTCAACCTCTCCAAGGTCCGCAAATCCCTGGGCATCCAGCTTTCCGGCGGCGAGCGCCGCCGCTGCGAGATTGCCCGCGCCCTGGCCGTAGATCCCAAGTTCATCCTCCTGGACGAGCCGTTCGCCGGCGTGGACCCCATTGCCGTGGAAGACATCCAGTACATCATTGCCAAACTGAAATACCGCAACATCGGCGTCATCATCACGGACCACAACGTGGGTGAAACCCTGGCCATCACAGACCGCGCCTACCTCCTGTACGAAGGCGTCATCCTCCAGGCCGGTACTCCCGAGGCCCTGGCTTCCGACGAAGACGTCCGCACCAAGTACCTGGGTTCCGGCTTCGTACTAAAGCGCTCTAAATCAGTGGAAAGAGCCCGCGCCGAGGTAGAGAGCGAAAAGATCGTCTAGAGTTTGGCACACCTCTTGCATTAACTAAGCCAGGTTAGTTTTAGTTGGTTTAGTTAATAATAGGTTAGAATGAAAGGCTGCAGGGATGCAGCCTTTTTCTATTGTTGCTCAGCGGGATTGGAGATGAGCTCCAGGGCTTTGTTGACGGTTTCGTCTACGGGAAGATAGTACTTGTAGAAAGCGTTGTCCCCCAGTTTGGAGTAGCGGGCGATGAGCGCCTTGAGCTGCGGGACCAGGTAGGACTCGGTGGCTTCCCACTCGGCGGGCGTGCAGGTGATGCCGTCCTTCTTCTTGGCGTAGGCCAGGAAATCGGCCTTCAGATTGAGACCGGCCAGGAAGGCATCCATCTGAGGGAAAGAATCGATCTTGGAGAGGGCGCCGGTATGGCGGTCGAAGATGTCCGAGGCGAAGCGCATCTGCGTGGCCTTGCGGTTGCAGGCAATGAAGAAGGCCGATGCCCGGGTGGTATCCATAGGCACAAAGACATCCGGCATAATGCCGCCGCCTCCGTATACCACACGGCCTCCGCGGGTGTAGTGCACGTCTTCCTTATTGAGTTTCACACTGTCGGCGCTGAAGACCTCTCCGTCGGCGTAGCGGCGGTAAATGTCGTAACTGTAATCGGTCCTGGTGTCTCCGTAGGGCTTCTGGATGCATCGGCCCGAAGGCGTGTAATAACGCGCCACGGTGAGGCGGATGCCGGATTTATCCGTGAAGAAGAAGGGTTCCTGCACCAGGCCCTTGCCAAAGGAGCGGCGGCCCACTACGGTTCCGCGGTCGTTGTCCTGGATGGCTCCGGCAAAGATTTCGCTGGCGCTGGCAGAGTTCTCGCTGATGAGCACCGAAAGCTTGACGCTCTGGAGCTGGCCGCTTCCATCGGCCTTGTATACCTCCTTGGCCCTATGCTTTCCTTCCAGGTAAACGATGGTGTCTCCGGAAGAGAGGAAGTCGTTGGAAAGGAGGAGGGCCTGGTCCATATAGCCGCCGGTGTTGTCCCGGATATCGAAGATGAGATGGGCCATTCCCTGGTCCAGGAGTTCCATAGCGGCCGTGTGGCACTCTTTGTAAGTGGTGCGGGAGAACTTGCCCAGGCGGAGGTAACCCACGCCGGGACGGACCATAAAGGCGGCGTCCATACTGTGCACGGGAATCTTGCCGCGGGTAATTTCAAAGGGAATCACGTCTCCCCCACGCTTGACCGTAATGACCACCTTGCTGCCCGAAGGGCCCTTGATGCGGCTCACCATACTGTCCTGCGGGAACTTGACACCGGCTATCACCTTGTCGTCTACCTTCAGAAGACGGTCTCCGGGCTGCAGGCCCACCTTCTCGGAGGGGCCGCCCGCAATGACCTCCAGCACGATGGCGGTGTCGTTGGGGACGTTGAACTGGATGCCAATGCCGTCAAAGTTGCCGGCGAGTTCCTGCTCGGAAGCCTCCAGCTGCACGGGCGGGAGGTACACCGAGTGGGGGTCCAGCTTGGCCAGTGCGGCCGTGACGGCGGCGTCGGTCATTCCTTCCATATTGACCGTATCCACATAATTCTTCTCAACGATATCCAAGATAAGGTTGAGTTTGCGCCAGTCTGTGTACTGGGAACGGATGAGGTGCTGCTTTTCGCGGTAGCGGACAATGGAGAAGGTGACCATGGCCCCAATGGCCACGCCCAGCACCACTTCCAGGATATGGATGACGGTTCTTTTCTGCATACGGTTACTGAATCTGTTCCACCTCTATTCCGGCGCGGGCCAGGAGATCGATGCCGTCCGTGAGGCGGTAGGCATCCCTATACACCACGCGGCGGATGCCGGACTGGATAATGAGTTTGGCACACTCTGCGCAGGGCGAAGCCGTCACATAGAGCGTGGCACCTTCACTGCTGTTGCCGCTCTTGGCCACCTTGGTAATGGCATTGGCTTCGGCGTGCAGGACGTAGGGCTTGGTTACTCCGTTCTCGTCTTCGCAGATGTTCTCGAAGCCCGAGGGGGTTCCGTTGTATCCGTCCGAAATGATGGTGCGGTCCTTGACCAGCAGGGCTCCCACCTTCCTGCGCTTGCAGTAGGAGTTCTGGGCCCATACTTCGGCCATTTGCAAATAGCTGCGGTCGAATTTTTCCATTAGATTCTTTGATAGAGATAACGCTTGATGCTCTTCTTGGGCGTGCGCTCAAAGTCTTCGGGCATCAGTTCAATCTTCTTGATCTGGGCATACTTGGGCAGCTCATCGTTGATGGCGGAAAGCATACCCTTGATGCGTTTTTCAAAGTCCTGGCGGGTGAAGCCGTCCAGTTCGCCCTGGTGCCAGTCCGGATAGATGAGGGCGGTGAGGCCGCCGTCGTCTTCCACTACCAGGGAGTCCACCACATAGTTGAAGTTGTTGATGGTGGCTTCCACCTCTTCCGGATAGATGTTCTGGCCGGAAGGGCCCAGCACCATACACTTGGAACGGCCTCTCAGGAAGAGGTAGCCGTCTTGGTCGATGACACCCATGTCACCGGTGCGGAACCAGCCGTCCTCCGTGAAGGCTGCGGTGGTGGCTTCTTCGTTTCTGTAATAGCCCAGGCACACGTTGGGGCCCTTTACCTGCACCTCTCCGGGGATGTTGCGGGGATCCGGGGAATCGATGCGGATTTCCATATTGAGGGCGGCGCGGCCGGCGCTTCCCACCTTCACCTTGTCCCAATGGGCATAGCAGATGATGGGGGCGCACTCCGTCATACCGTAACCTACGGTGTAGTGGAAACCAATCTCGTGCAGGAACTTCTCCACCTCCGGGTTGAAGGCGGCGCCGCCCAGGATGACTTCCTCGAACTGGCCACCGAAAGCGTTGGTGAGTTCCGTGCAGAATTTCTTCTCGATCACCTTGTCCAGCACAGGGATGCGGCGATAGTATTTGGTCTTGTCCACCAGGGGCTTGAGCTTGCTCTTATACACTTTTTCCATCACCAGCGGCACGGCGATGATAATGTCCGGATGGACCTCGCTGAAGGCCTGCATAATGATCTTGGGGCTGGGAACGCGGCTCAGGAAATGCACATGCATGCCGATGGTCATCTCAAAGAGGAACTCGAACATCATTCCGTACATATGGGCCGAAGGGAGCATGGCTACCACGTTCATCCCGGCCTTGAGCATAGGGCAGGCGTCCTTGGCGGCAAACTCCACGTTGGAGTAGATGGCGCGGTAAGGAATCATCACACCCTTGGAGAAACCGGAGGTTCCGGAAGTGTAGTTGATGATGGCCAGCTCTTCGGGGCTGTCTTCGTAATAATGAAGGTCTTCCGGGCCGAAGCTGTTGGGGTACCGTTTGCCGAACTCTTCGTTCAGGTGCTCCCGCACATAGGTGAGGGCCTGGCTGGCGGCATACAGGAACTTGAAGTTGTTGATCTGGACCACCACGGAAAGGTCCGGCATTTCTTCGGGGCTCAGGCCTTCCCAGATGACCTCGTCCACAAAGAGGACGCGGGCCTCGGAATGGTTCACCAGATAGTGGATATTGCCGGGTTTGAACTCGTGCAGAATGGGCACGGCTACGGCACCGTAAGTGATGGCGGCAAGAAGGCTCACGCCCCAGTTGGCCTGGTTGCGGGAGCAGATGGCTACTTTATCTCCTTTCTTGAGGCCGCACATTTCAAAAGCGATGTGCAGCTTGGCAATTCTGAGGGCAACCTCGCGATAGGCAAGCGTCATACCCTGGTAGTTGGTCAGAGCCGGGCGGTCCCAGTTCTTGATCATACTCTCCTGCAGAATTTTGTTTACAGACTTGAATTCCATATTATTCGAGTAGGTTTTAGTTCAATTTGAATTCCCGGTTGCGGCCGTCGTAGCACTCTCCGCTCACTCCCTTGGAAGTAATCTTGAGTTCTGCGTCCGGACGCAACATCTTATTCCCCTCTTCCTTGACAAGTGGTTCACCGCCGGCAAAGGGATATACCAGCGTACGCACACTGGTGCGCACCACCCAATAGTTCTTTCCTTTCACCTCCACCAGTTCCGGCAGGTTCTTCACCGTCTCGGGGGCCACGATGCCCTTCCAGCCGTCCGGTTTCTGGCCGTGGAGGTTATATCTTTCCAGCGTATTGTCTTTGTGCAGCACCATCACGGTGTAACCGCCGGCTCCGGTGAAGTCATACACGTCCGGACCCAGGAGCACCGCCTTGGGCAGTTTGACGGGGAAGCCGTTGACCCAATGGCCCAGACGGTCCAGCAGGTAGAGCTTGTCTCCGGCAGCAAAGAGGAACTGGATTTTTCCGTTCTTGTAATAGTCCAGGTTCTGTACCCGACCGCAGAGGGGTTCCTTGAAAGGAATGCCCCAGACACCCTTTCCATTTTCGTCGTTCAGGCAGATGGACAGGCTCTTGCTCTGGTACAGCTGGTTGTTTTTCTTGGTATAGTAATTATATACGGTATACGGACCGGCAGGCACCTCTACGGTGGTGTCTCGTTCCATTACCTGTACCTTGTTGCTCTTGAGGGTATGGGTGCTCAGTTGAACGCGGAGGGAAGGATACTCTTCCGAGAGGTCCAGCGAAGCGGAAGCCGGCACAAAAGCGCCGCCCAGAGCCCACTCCTTGAGGGGCTGGGCCAGGTTCTTGTCCAGCAGGCGGGCGGGCACGTCGGGTGCATCCGTAAACGAGGCGTAGGCCACCAGGCCGCCGCCCAGGGAGACCGATGCGTCTGCCATCCGGTTCTTGAGCGTATATTCCTTGATGGATTTGTCCAGCAGGGCCTGCACGGTGGGTGCGTCTGCAAAGGCCGTCCACTTGCCGCCCAGGGAGGCATAGACGGTATCTACGGCAGCAAAGCTGTCCCCTGCCACCAGGGCCAGGCAGCCGGCATACTCATTGGGGGCGGGAGCCTGCTTCGCATCTTTGGCCGATTTCACCAGCACGGCTTCGCGGAGCTGGCCGTCCTGGTTGAAGGTAATACGGGCCACCTCACGGGGCTGGAGGCTGCGGAACCACTCTTCCGGAGAAAGGGGGCGGCCGGCCTTGGCCTTGAGGCTCTTGTTGAAGAGGCCCAGGCGGCCGTGTCCGTCTTCTTCCCTGCGGCGGGCGTTCATAAAGGCATCCACATCCGGAATGGGAACCGCCACCGCCGTACCGGTATAATAAGGAACGGCTTCCGGGAACTCAGCCACATTGGCCGAAGTACCGGCAAAGGCTTTGAAGAAACTGGCCGAAGCCTCCCCGGGAAGGGCAATGCCCTTGAGGAGAATACGGTCTTTCTGAAGATCCTGCAGCGTCCAGGCGCTCCAGGAAGTAAGGTCTTTTACAAAGGAACCCTTCTGCCACTCCTTGCCGGCAAACGTCTGCAGGAGCTTGGCGGAATGGGCGTGGGACACCAGCATCACCACCGAGCCGGACACCTTGCCCATCAGATTCTGCAAATGGCCCGTACCCAGGATGGACAGGCCCTCCGTCAGATGGCGGACGCTGGCGTTCACAAAAGTCTCCGAGCGGGAGGCAATGAAGAAGCCTTCCTTCTCCGTGGTCTTGAGACCCGCCTTGGCGGCCAGCTGTCTGGCCAGGGTATCGGAGGGTTGGATCTGGGCGGCCACCAGGGGAACCAGGGAACCGCTGTTGTGCAGCGAAACGGCCATCTTGCGACGGTCCAGGGAACGGAGGAACGTCATAAAGGCATCGTTGCCGGGGGCTATCATAGCCTGCAGGAGGCCGGTGGAATCTGCGAGAATCCGTGCGCTCTTGGAAGAGCCGTCAAATACCAGGACGGCGGCGGCGTCGGAAGGAACGGCGCGAAGCACACTCCAGCCCGACGGGGCTACGGGAGCGGCAACGGTTTCTTCTTCGGGTACCTCTGTATACAGTTTTGTAACAGCGTATACAATCCCCGCCAGAAGGACAGCGACCAGTACGATGGCAGCTATGGTGCTTCGTTTAGCCATATTATGCAAATTTACACATTTATTTCGTATCTTTGCGTTAGAACCTAAAATGTTTTAACCAAGATCATGAAAAAAATCGCCCTTCTTCTGGCAGCCCTTCTGCCCCTGTTCGCAGCCTGCGACCAAAAACAGCCTACCACGGTCAAAGTAATGTCCTATAATATCCGCTACGGAACGGCCGATGACGGAGACCACGTTTGGTCCAACCGCCGCGAGGCAGCCGCCGCCATGGTCCTGGACCAGCATCCCCTGGTGTTTGGCGTACAAGAAGCCCTGGACTTCCAGCTGGCGTATCTGAAGGAGAACTGCCACGGCTATGACTTCGTGGGCGTGGGCCGTGAAGACGGCGTTTCCGAGGGTGAGCATATGGCCGTATTCTATGACACGGAAAGGGCCCAACTGGAGAACTGGGGAACCTACTGGCTCTCCGAAACCCCGGAAGTTCCTTCCTTTGGCTGGGACGCCGCCTGCAAGCGCACCGCCACCTGGACCTTGATCAAGGACCTCACCACCGGCCAGCATTTCTACTTTGTGAACACCCATCTGGACCACGTGGGCAAGGAAGCCCGCCGCAACGGCCTCATCCTGCTGGTAGAGCGCATCGGCGCGATGAATCCGGAAGGCTATCCTATGATCCTGTGCGGAGACTTTAACGTCTATCCCACGGACCCCTGCCTCAACGACCTCCGCGGCCTGATGGACGACGCCCGCATCACCGCCACCTCCAGCGACACCGGCACCACCTGGCACAACTGGGGAAAGGTAGACGGCACCCCTGGCATCGACTACATCTTCTACAAGGGATTCAAGAGCTGCGACAGCTTCCAGCGCGTTACCAAGGAGTATCTGGGCACGCCTTTCGTGTCGGACCACTACCCCGTGACCGCCGAGTTTACTTACTAAGCTTAAGACGGGTTACCTTCCCGTTTTTCCAAGACAAATCGAGCGTCTGCCCCGTTCTGGTGCGGACGCCTTTTATTTCTCCGCTGGGCCAGGCCGAAGGAAGGGCGGGCAGGGCCTCCACTCCGTCAGGGGTAGACTGCACCAGCATCTCCAGCACGCCTGCGCAGCCGCCGAAGTTGCCGTCAATCTGGAAGGGAGAATGGGCATCCAGCAGGTTGGGATAGGAGCCGCCGCCGCGGCGGGCATCGGCCCCCTGGTAGCCGTCCGGACTCACGTAACGGAGCAGGCGGCGATACATCTTGTAGGCGCTCTCCCCGTCCCTGAGGCGGGCATAGAGGTTCACCCTCCAGCCGCAGCTCCAGCCGGTGGTTTCAAAGCCTTTGACCTCCAGCGTCCGGTGGGCAGCCTGGGCCAGGTCGCTTCCGGCCCCTATCTGGTGGCCGGGATAGACGCCAATCAGGTGGGACTGATGGCGGTGGCGGGGGTCTTCATCGGCCCAGTCGTAGTACCATTCCTGAAGGGTGCCGGAGGCTCCCACCTGGTACTCCTTCAAATCCGGCAGCACCGCTTCCACCTCGTTGGCAAAAGCCGCATCTCCCACCTCCCGCGCTGCGGCGAGGGCATCGGTGAGGCATTCGCGGACCAGCGCCAGATCGGCCGTTGCGCCGTAGAGGGTGCGGCCGTGATAACCTTCGGGGGTGATATAGATGTTCTCCGGAGAGGTAGAGGGCGAGGTAATCCACTTGCCGTCCTTTTTCACCAGAAGGCCCATACAGAACTGAGCCGCGCCCTTGAGGACGGGATAGTCCCTTTCCAAATCTTCTCGGTTGCGGGTAAAGAGCCAGTGCTCCCAGATGTGGGTGGACAGCCAGGCTCCGCCCATATTCCAGTTGGCCCAGGACGGGTCTCCGGAGCCCAGGCCCACGGGGCAAGTCATGGCCCAGATATCCGTGTTGTGCGCCTCGCACCAGCCTGGCTGCACGCCGTAATAGTCCCGGGCGCTGCGCTCCCCCGTCACAGACAGGTTGTGCAAGAAGCTCAGTAGAACCTCGTGCATCTCCGGGAGGGCGGCGGCTTCGGCCGGCCAGTAGTTCTCCTCCAGGTTGATGTTGGTGGTGTAATTGCTGCTCCACGGCGGGTCCATGCTCTCGTTCCAGAGGCCCTGCAGGTTGGCGGGCACGCCCGGGGTGCGGGAACTGGAGATGAGCAGGTAGCGGCCGTACTGGAAGTAAAGGGCCTCCAGCTCGGGGTTGGCCTCGCCCTCGGCGTACCGTAGCAGCTGCTCGTCGGTGGGCAGGGCACTCACCGCGGGATCCGTCCGGCCCAAATCCAGCGAAACGCGGTTAAAGAGTTCCTGATAATCGGCCCTGTGCCGCTTTTGCAAGGCTTTCCAGGGCTTGGCGGCGGCAGCGGAGGCCTGTGCCAGGGCGGAGGCTTTGTACTCCCTCCCCTCCTTCACCGGGTCCTTGTCAAACCCGTTGAAGCTGGTCTGGTTGGCTACTACAATGACGGCCTCCTTGACACCGGAGATATGAAGGGTCTCCCCCTGGGCCTGCGCCTGGGGGCACAGAACCACGGTACGGTAATGGATGCCGCGGTCCGGATCGTAGGAGAAGCGCTCCCCTTTCGGCGTAAAATAGCCGGGATAGGCGTGGTAGGCGGCATAGCCGTCGCTGATGAGGGTGTTACCGGCAGCCTCGGTGCGGTGGGGCAGTTCGGAGGAGAGTTCCAGGCTCACCTCCAGCGGCTCGGCGGAAACCAGCCGGATGACGATGGCCGAATCCGGAGCCGAGACAAAGCACCGGGCCTCAAAGGGCTTTCCGTCCCTGAGGTAACTTACCGTGGCGGTGGCATCGGCCAGGTTCAGGGAACGGCGGTACTGGGAAATCTGCGCCTGAGGGAACTGCAGCAGCAGTTTCCCCAGCGGCTGGTAAGTTTCACTGAAATGGCCCTGCAGGTGGGTCTGGAGGGTATCGGCCTGGGCATAATCTTCGGCCTCCAAGGCTTCCCTGACTATCTCTACCCAAGGGTATACCGGTTCCTCCAGGCCGCGGTCGGGCTCTCCCGTCCAGAGGGTGATGTCGTTGAGCGAGAGCCGGAACTGGCAGGGGTCTCCATAGACCAGGGCGCCCAGGCGGCCGTTACCCAGGGGCAGGGCCTCCTCGAAGTAGGTGGCGGGCCCATTGTAGTGCAACTCCAGGGGCTGCGGGGAACTGCAGGCCCAGCTTGCCAGGGAAAGGACCCCGCAGGCTATGAAGAACGGTATTTTCATAAGCTAGGGTTTAGCGTTGAAGGCGGGCGTTGAGCTCTTCCAGTTTCTCCGGGCTGAGGAACTTGGCAAACGAGTTGTAGGAATTCTCCGGCATGTCTCCCAACCACTGGATGATGAACGCATCCAGGGTATTGAATTCCGTATCCACGTTAAAGGCCAGGTACTTGGAGCCCAGGCTGGCGTACTTTCTGAAGAGTACCGGCAGGCGCACCTTTCCGGAAGAGAGGTAGCCCAGGAGGCGGTCAAACTCGTCCACGTTCTTGCAGCCGGCCAGGAGCTGGTCCGGATTCACGCGCAGGAAATCCGGCGTGAAGGGCGTGGTGGGCCGCACTATGTCCGAGGCGTTCTCCACGGAATGGTTCTTCAGGAAATAGTGGTAGATCAGGCTCTTGTAGAAGGTGGGAACGTCTGAGGAGACGCTCACGGGACCCATTGTGTATTCCATACCGGGCAGATGGGCGCCGGCGGTAAGGATACCGGAGAGCAGGAGCTTGAGGGGCAGGACTTCCTTGCGGTAGTCACCCACAATGAAGCTGCGGCCCAGTTCCATGGTCTTGGGAAGGTAAGCATCCAGTCCCTCGCGGAATTCCAGCAGGGAGGCGGTATAGAAGCCTTTGGCTCCTTCCGGACGGGCCAGGACTTCCGGTCCCACGCCAATGCGGTACGCGCCCGCTATCTTCTGGTCCTTGAGGTTCCACAGGATCAGGTGCCTGTAATACGTGTCGTAGATGTCCGTATCTTTTTCCGTACCGGTTCCTTCTCCCACGGTGCGGAAGGTGATTTCCCTCAGGCGGGCAATCTCCAGCAGGGCATTGGGAATCTCCTGGGGAGAGGCCAGGTAGCAGCGGTAGTCCCCTACCTCAAACAGCACATCCTTCTCGATGGCGGCCAGGTCTTTCTTCACCAGCTCCGGATCTACGGGATCCATCACGGGTGCCTGGTGCATCACATCGGCCCTCTTAGGGGTCTCTATGCAGCTGGCTTCCAGGGCATAGGTGACGTTGCGGAGATACAGGCCGAAGGTTTCCGTATCCTCGAATTTGGCTATTTCCTGAGGGGTGATGGGCTGGCCGATACGCACCTTCACGTGCGTTCCCTTCTTGTTGAAGAGTTCGTGGATGAGCCGGACGGTTCTCAGACGGGGATGGATACAGCCCAGGATGTGGAAATTCTTGGAATTGGTTCCGTCAAAGTAGATGGGAATGACCGGCAGGCCGGACTTCTTGATGAGACGGATGATATTGGGGGCCCAGGGCTTGTCCTCTATCACACGGCCCGGGGCAACGGCTGTTTTCTTGCCTTTTTTCTGCCAGGTTCCTACCTCACCGGCCGGGAAGAGGCCCAGGCCGCCGCCGCTCTGCATATGCTCCAGAGCCAGGCGGATGCTGTTGATGCTGCGGGTGTCGTTCTTGCCTCCCAGGTTGTTCACGGGGAGGAAACTCTCCGTAAGGTTGGGGATGAGCGACAGCATAAAGGTGGTGAGAATCTTGTAATCCTTTCTCCTGCGGCACACGACATCGCTGAGGATGAGGCCGTCAATGCTGCCGAAATGGTGGTTGGACACGGTGATGAAACCGCCCTCTGCGGGAATGTTGTCCACTTGTCCTTCGGGGATATCGTAGGTGACGCCCACCTCTTTGAGGATGCCCGCAGCAAAGTCCGGACCCATGAACTGGGCATACTGGGCCTGCGTACGGTTTACCTTATCAATCTCCAACACTTTGATAATGAGGCCTGCAACAAATTTTCCGAAGCCTCCTTTGAGGCCCAGCATCCGCTGCATGTCCTCCTTGCTCAGCACTTGTTTGGTAGTATCCATACAGCAAAGATAATCAAATCTTCGCAATATTGTCTAGGAGGCTTTGCATTCTGCCAGGAGGTCCTGCAGGGCCTTGCGGTCGGCCGGATAGAACTTGACCACCGGGGCTATGGTCATACGGGCCACCTTGTCCAGCCGCTTTTCCAGGATCATGAATTCCTCATACTGAGCCAGGTAGTTCTGTTTCTGCTCCGGTTCCAGGGGCATATCCAGACCCGCCTCGCGCATCATGAAACGGCTCTTGGCCGCCACGGAGAGTTCTATGTTCAGTTCCACGTAACAGAGAATGTCGAAGAAGACTTCCGGCGGGAAGGTCTCCTTGACAGACATAAGGTACTGGCCCGTCTTGGTATCTCCCAGATGGCCTTCCTTGATGGACTGCAGCAGGCTCACCTGCTTGTCCAGGCCGCGGTCCAGCCAGCGGTGAATCATATCGCCGTCGTACTGGTAGGTCCAGATGAGGAGGCCGGTCATTACGGCAAAGACTACGGCAAACTGGATGACCGGGTTGAAGTGAAGCGAATTGTGCAGGGCGTGGAGAACGGGAGGCGTCACGAGCAGCATCACGGCCATGGCTACATCGGCCTTCTTTACCGGGAGCTTGGCTTTGAAACGCTCCTCCAGGCGCACCACAAACATAAAGGCCGCGGCCATCAGGGCGGTGCAGCCCATATGGATCAGGGAAACCTCCAGGCTGCGGAACAGCACCGTTCCCAGGGCCAGGGGCTCTCCCAGAACCAGGTAGAAGATATTCTCCAGAATGGCAAAACCGCCACCTACCGCCGCGCCGCAGACCACGCTGTCTATGAAGAACACGATTCGCTTCTTACGGGCCAGGATGGCGAGCGGGAAGAGTTTCACCAGTTCCTCCAGCACGGGGTACAGGAAGTCCGAAACCTTTTCCGGCACATAGGCGTCCAGCACCCAGAACAGGCCGAAGCAGAACAGGGCGGCCAGCATACCGCATCCTACCAGCATCAGGAGCTTTTTCACACTCAGGAACGCGAAAGAGTCCAGTTCAAATACTACAAAAATGTAGACGATAACGGGCAGGAGGGCAGCGACAAACGACATTACAGCAGTTTTAGAGAAATCATAAATTCGTTTCCGTGACGGCCACCGGGGAAGCCTTCGGGGGCAAAGAGGTGTCCGTAACCCAGGGAGAGCGTGGTCTTGAGGTAATTGAAGAACACAATCTCGGTGGTAACCTGGATACCGGTGCTATAATACATCCGGTGCGGCTCTCCGGGATTCCAGGCACTCAGGCCCGTTCCAAACAGAGAGCACTGGATCCAGGTGGGATACAGGAAGAGGGCTCCGAAGTCGTTGAGACGGATGGGCCTCAGGTTGAGTTCGGCGGTGGCTTTGGCATAGGAATGCGCCTTGATGGCATCGATGCCGGCACCCGGCATGGCCGCAGCCATACGGTACTGAAAGGCGTTGCGGTAGTCGATGCGGTTGTTGCGGAAGCCGCCAAAATAGGAATTGCCAAAGGCCGATGCGGGATCACCGAAGGAGTGACCGCCGGCCGTACGGAGCCAGAAGTGGGTGTTGCGGTCGATGGGCAGCAGGAAGCCCACATCGGCCGTGGCATCGATGGACGGGAAGAACTTCCCGCCGGCCAGGTAGGTGTAACCCGACACGCCAAACTCATAACCCTGCTCCCGCATCACGGCGCCCAGCGTACTGCGCACGCGGGCAATCTTGGCATAGGCCGATGCGGTCTGCATGGAACGGATGCCCTTGTCCACCTCGATTTCCTGATACATAGGAAGGGCGTCCATATCACCGTAAGCGGCAATGGAAGCACCCCAGGACTTGTTGTACGGGGATACCAAGGTGTTGCTGTAATCGTAGGACAGGCTTACCATATAACCCTTGCGGCTGCTGCGCATAGGACCGGCCAGATCGTAGAAATCCGTATGGTTCCAGGCAGCCTTGAGCTTCCAGAAATAATACTTCCACTCAAAGTCTACGTGGAACTTGTTCTTGAGGTCGTTGCTGCTCCAAGGCGACATACCCACGGCCAGCTTGATGCTGCTGAGGCCCACCGGGTCGCTGAACATAAAGCGGTAACCCAGCACCGGCGTCACGCGGTTCCAGGCCTGCTTGTCCGTAAAGCCGGTTATAATGGGATAGGCCCCGGTAAAGCGCATCTCCTTGAAAACGTTGTAAGGAGTGATGTTGTTGTAAACATCTCCGAACTCGATTTTCTTGAGGGGCTGCTTGAGAAGGCCCACCGACTCCAGCGCCTCCACGTTGTTCTCATACGCTTTCTGGCCAAAGAGTTCGATGGCATTGGCATCTTCCACCACCTGGCGTTTCAGAGTTACGGGGCGCAGGCCGTCCCGCTCAAATTCAAGGGCCAGCAGTTTCCCGGGAGAAATCTCCAGAGGAGCAAAAAGGCCGATGTCCGTATTGGAGAGAAGCTCCATCTCCCCCGTAGTGCGGTTAATCTGCCACAGGTTGGAAACACCGGTATAATAAGAGCTGCCCAGGAGATATTCATCGTCCAGGGAAAAGCGGAACTGCCCCAGGTTGCTGTCTTCCCAGGTAACCAGTTCACGGGGCTCGAACTTGGCATTGGCCAGTTCTTCGGTGTTGAAGAGCATCAGCGTATGCTCTCCGTTGTCTCCCTGCCGGGTCATGGAAATCCACTTGCCGTCATGGCTCACGTCCATATCAAACACGCTCACGCCAAAGGGGAAGGCATAAATGATTTCCGGATTTTCAAGGTTACTGTCGTACCGGATGATGGACTGGGTTCCGCCGTTGGAGAACAGACCGTACAGGCGGTCTGTGGCGTTATCGTACACAATGTTGTTGACGCGCTGGAAGGTGCGCTTCTTGACCACCTTCCTTTTCTGGAGGTCGTACACTTCCAGACCGCGCATCTTGGAATTGTTAAAGGTAAAGATCAGGCGCTGGTGGTTGCGGTCCAGGGCCACAAAGGCCGGATTGTAAAGCTGGATGCCGTGAATGGGCACCACCGAGCGCTGTTTGCCGGTATTCAGGTCAATCTCCGTAATGTGGGCAAAGTCTCCGGGGGCGTTCATAGCGGCGTAGGCCTTGCCGGTAGAGGGGTCATACACAAAGGGAGAAACCGATCCCAGCGGGTCCTTGGTAAGCGGAGTGGTTTCCGTAAGCGGGAACTGACGGATGACGGCCAGGTTTTCTTCCTGGTGCTTTCTCTCCTCTTCTTTCCACTCGTTCCATACCTGGCGGAGCGGACGTCCGTAGATGTGCTTGAACTGGTTGCCGAAGAAGGTCTTGCTGTCTGCCGTACGGTTGTAAAAACGGATAAGGTTCTCGTAGCCGTACTGGGCCACCATATAGTTGACAAAGCGGGTTCCGTACAGGTAAGCGTTAGCGCCCACCTGGAAGTCCATGGTGGAGCCTTCCGTTTCCAGGCCCACGACAGAGAACAGGGGCTCGTTTCCGGCAATGATGCTGCGGAAATACATCTCGTCGTAGCCGCCCAGGGCACGGCCCACACCACCGCCCAGCCAGGTCTCCATAAAACAGGCAATGCCCTCGTGGTACCAGCGGGGGGCATACCAGCGGGGCACGGTCATATAACTCCAGAGGGCCGAAATGGGCTGCGAGTTGTCTGTCCCTACCTTGGTCCCGAAAAACTTGCGCCAGCCCAGATCCTTGCGATTATACTTGTCCGTCATCACAACATGCGTGTACTCGTGACAGAAAAGCTGACGGTAACGCTCTCCGGACGGATTTACGTAATAGGACATGTTGAGAGGGGCCATGCCAATCTGTATCAGGTTACGCGGCAGGGGCGTTACACCGCCGTTACCGTCGTCTTCCCAGTCGGTCAGAAGCAGAAGCGGAGCCTCGGAAACATAAACAGAGTCCGTAGTCCAGATTTGCTCGTGGAGAGCTTTGCCATTCTGGAACATACGGACCATATGGGGAATGTAGCGGGACAGGTTCTTGTCAAAGAAAACCAGTCGGGCCTCATCGGTCTTATACTGAAAATAGGTCTGGTTCTGTGCTTGCGCGGCAAGCGGCAGAACCAGGACCAGTATCAGTAAACCTATTCGTTTGCCAAGAACCTTTGTCATAGCAAAAGTCCCTGACTATTATAACTTAATAGCGTTGGAAACCACCTCTCCGGTAGCGGCAGCCTGAATGGTGTTAACGATGGTGTTGGCAACAACGCCCGAGTTGGTGCTCATGCTAATGACGCTGGTCACGACAGCATTCTGCAGGTTAGGAAGACCTTGCGCAACAGAATTGCAAACCACCTCAGTGGTAATGGCGTTCTGGATGTTACCTACACCGGTAGCGCTCTGGACCGTCTCGCTGGTGATGGCGTTCTGGACGGTCTCGTTGGTGATGGCGTTCTGGACGGTCTCGTTGGTGATGGCATTCTGGATGTTACCTACACCGGTAGCGCTCTGGACAGTCTCGCTGGTCACGGCATTCTGGATGTTACCTACACCGGTAGCGCTCTGGACAGTCTCATTGACGAAAGACTGGAAGTAATCGGCGCTTTCAGAAGCCATAACTCTCGGGGGGGCTTCTACGAAATAGCCAGCTACTACTGCGCTATTTACGACGGACACCTGCTGCGCTGCGTTAAAGGTCTGGGCGGCAGCGAGCGTCTGATCGGCCGACAGGAGGTGACCCTTCGCTTCCAGTTCTTCAGCGGCCTTTTCATCATTTTCCAGGGCAGCGGTAAGCTGCTGGTATTCTACCCACTGGTCGCGGACAAACTTGAGGCGGCTGTCTGCTTCGGCCTTGGCCAGATAGGCATCGGCCGTATCGATGAAACGGGTGGCCAGGCTGTTCTGCTTCTGGAGGGTAGTATAAGCCAGAGCAGCGTTGGTGGTATTCTGGGCCAGATCCTTGGGGGTTTCTCCACCCAGGGCGGCATTGAGGTCTTCACCGGCCTTGTCCATAGATGCGCATACATTCTCTACCATGGGACGGACAGCCTTCATATCTTTAAGTACGGACGCGAACTCGGGGATGCCGCCGGCCACTTCTTCCGACATATCTGCCAGGGCACCGAACTGCTGGGCACGGGTCTTCATAACCAGGTAAGCGGCGACCAATCCGTTTTTGTACCCTTCGTCGCTAAGGAGGAGTTCCTGCATGTTGCTGGCTGCTTCCTGGGCAGTCTTGCGGGAAAAGCGGGAGGATTTGGCTACATTGCCACTGGTTTGATCCGTATTGACGGGCCAATCGAACACCTGAGAGGCAATGACACCGAGCAGGCATACGGCAACAACCGATACCACGATGATGAGGAGGCTTTTCTTCTGTTTCATAGGGCTACAGACTTTTTCTTCTTGGAACTATTAATACACTCGTTGCAAAAATAACAATTTTTCTTAATAATGCATCAGCCATCGGCTTGATTTCTGACACAAAATTAGATAAGTGTCTCAAGCCCTGCGTCAAAAGACTACAAAACTTTGTAAAAACGCGTACAAATCTCCATTTTTATTTTGTACCTTTGGACAGAACTAAAAACGCTGAAATGAAAAAAATCACCCTCCTTCTAGCCTGCCTGCTGCTGTCCCTTTCCGCTGGGGCCCAGCCTGGCCTGCCCGAGCCCGAAAACGTGGTATTTACCCAGCGGGCCTCCTTCTCCATCGCCTATGGCGGTCCCACCAGAGCGGAAGGCCGCTCCTACAATTTCACCCCTACGTTCTTCATTTATCCGGACACCAGGTTGGATAAGGCCGATGCCGAAGCGCTGGTAGCCTCGCTGGATCTCCAGCAGCTGCTGGACAATAACTACGGCACGGCCCTGGTGATAAACCCCACCGGTGAGAAGTACGCCGCCGAGGCCGATTTTGAAGCCTTTGCCCAGCTGTTCAACCGCTTCCGCGGTCCCGGCAACCTCAAGATTGTGGGCATAGGCAACGGGGCCACCTTTGTGAACCAGGTGCTGGCGCCCAAGGCCGGCGGCCAGGTTTCCGGCATCCTCACCATTGGCGGCAAACCCGGCAAGAGCGTAGATCCGGCCGGCGTTCCCGCCTATGTGGCCGGCAAGGGTGCCGCCAAAGCGGCCAGGCCCTATCTGGCCGTCGTCCATCCCGACGAACCCCTGATGAAGGTGGTGGTGAACCCCGCATCGGCCCCTTTGAAAGAAATCTTTGCCGATGCCTGGAAGCAGGTGCTGGGCCGCTGCTACCGCTATAACAATTACAACCATACGCACTACGAGGGGGCCAAGCTGGGAGAGTACGGTTCCTATGAACTGGAGCCCTACCTGGACTGCGAGTCCCTGGGCATCAAGCGCATCATCGTGGAGCAGCCCACCGGAAAGGACACCAAACAACTGTGGTACGAGTACTGGCCCGAAGAACTGCTGGAAGGCGCTCCGGCGCATAGTGTTCCCGTGATGGTGCTGCTCCATGGCAACCAGAACGATCCCCGCACCCAGGCCGAGACATCCGGCTTTCTCCAAGTAGCGGCCCAGGACCGTTTCTTCGTCGTGGAAATGGAATGGCAGGGCAGCCCCAACTACCAGGGTATGGGCCATGACGGCATTGAATCCGTGCTGTACCAGCTCTTTGGCAAGTATCCGCAGCTGGATCCTTCCCGCGTTTACGCAGAAGGCCTGAGTGCCGGCTCCATGACGGCCACCGCCCTGGGTATCAAGAAATCGCATGTGTTCGCCGCCGTGGGCGGTCATTCCGGCGGCTTGTTTGAAAGGCCGATGCCCGGCCCCTTCCCCAGCTACGGCCCCATCTGGGCCGAGGCCACCCAGAAGCGCGGCGCCGTGGAGATGCCCTACTGCTCGGTACTGGGAACGGCCGACAACGTGGTACCCTATATCAAGCCGGATAACTGGAAAGGCAACGGCTACCTCAACGCCTGGAACGCCTATGAGCAGATGAACGGCATGGAAGTGGTGAAGGAACTGGACTTCTACATAGACCCCATCTTCGGCCAGCAGCTGCAGGACCGCGAGACCATCGTCACCAACAAGGGAGACGGCATAACCGTGGAAACCGGCCAATTATATAAAGGTAACATTCCCCTCATCAAGATAGTAGCCGTGATGGATTACGGCCACTGGAACTTCCAGCCCACCGCCCGCATTATGTGGGACTACTTCAAGCAGTTCCGCAGAGATCCTGAAACCAAAAAGCTTATTTACACAGCCCAACAGTAACGGGGCCCATAAGCCCGGAAGGAAGCAGGTCCGAATCGGCCTGGTAGAAAGTTACCAGCGTGAAGGCCTGCTTCTTTGCGTCCGGCTGGGCGTCCCCGATGAGGCGGTTCACCCACAGGTTCACCACTTTGATTTCGATGGTGTTCCTGCCGGGGCGCAGCGGACCGTTCCACTCCACCTTGTACGGGGCTTTCCACAGGAAGGCCACGTGCTCTCCGTTAATGAAGACATCGGCCATCTGGCCCACCTGGCCCAGGTCTATCTGCAGGGTAGCCGACAGGGTCTTCTTCTTGACCGTGAAAGTATTTTTATAGGTAGCGATGCCGGAGAAGTACTTCAGGGCCGGGTCGGAAGATTCGGTCCAGGAGGCGAGCCTGTTCCACTTCTGTACGCCGTCCGGGGCTCCGGGGCCGTCAAAGGACACGCTCCAGGCGCCATCCAGGCGAAGGGTCGCCACGCTCTGAAGGGGCTTTTCTTCCGGTAGGGGCAGAGCATCCGGAGTGGCCACTACAAACAGGGCCTGGTTGGGCTCCAAGTGAAGGGTATGCCCATTAAGGGCGCGGTTCAGGCCGCTGCCGGTTTCGGGATTGAGAATCCTCCACGGGCCCTCTGCATCCCGGAGGGTCAGTTCCGTATCCACGGCGGCGTCGCTGAAGTTGCGGACCCAGTAGATATTCCGGTTACCGTCTTTCCGGTGCACGAAACGGACGCCGGGAACGGAGGTCTGGAAGTCCGGGGCAATGCCGGAACGCTGCAGCCCCTCCGCCACGCTGCCGGTAAACACGTTGGGACGGCGGGTATGCCAGATGTCCGCCACCAGGCGGATGAACTCAGGGGCATCGCCGCCGAGGCCCGCCATACTCACGGGCTCCTTGCCAATGAGGAAAACGCCCTCGGAAACCAACTGGTGCAACTTGGCCAGAATCTCCAGGCTCATATTCTGCGTGTGCTCTCCCAGTACAATCACCGGATAATCCCGGGCCGATATGCGGTGCAGCAGGGCGTGCGGGCTGGCGAAGTCATAGGAATAACCGTCCGGCACATCCGGCAGGACCTTGGCATAAAGGGCCGTTATGTTGGTGTCCTCCCCGTAGTACCACAGGACATCGGCCACATTGCGGCCGGCCTGCAGCATATAGCAACTGCGGGCCAGGTAATCCATCCAGTATTTGGCGTAAGGGGCCCAGGTATCGTGGCGGTTGAACCACTGGCCGAAGAAGAGCAGGCCCAGGCCGGGCTTGTGCGCATCGGAAGGCTGGTGGGCGCTTTCGTGGATGAAGAAGCGGTTGAGTCCGCTGAGCATTGCCACATCCGCCACCTTCTTCAGGTTGCCGGGGTACCAGCCATAGGCATTGCCCAGCAGGCCGTTGGTGGTAAAGCTCTCTCCGGCCACAATGTTCTGCCCGTAGATATGGGCCACGGAGGCCGATTCCCGGATATCGGCCTGATAAGAGACGAACGGACCGGAATCCTCCGTCCAGATGGCCGCCATAGGCACGGTGGCGCTGCGCTTGGGATCCATTCCGTCTCCCACGAAGGTGCGCCCGTTCTCGTGGCTTTCCGTATAGCGGCCCTTCATCCCGTATTCGGCCGCCAGCTGGTTCACGCGGTCGTAATTGGCGGCAAAGAGTTCTCCCAGGGTTTCCCTCCAGTCAAAGAGGAAGCCCTCGGTCTGCTTGGTGCTGCCCAGGATTTCACCGGCCAGGGCCGGCAGCCACGTCCGCAATTCATACCCCCGGGCCTGGCGGAAGGCCGCTTCCATCCTGGGGGTCCAGGTCATATAGTCGGCCTCATAACTGTCTATCATCAGGTATTGGATGCCCCGCTGGCCCAGCAGGCCTCCGGAGGCTTCCTTATACATATCTAAATAAGTGTGGAAGTAACGGGACCAGGCATCCGGATCCAGTTTGTCCACTTCCAGGCCGGTAGCCTCTTCCGGAGCGGGATGGTTCTGCTTGCCGGTGAGGGAGGCGCCAAAGCGGTAGATGCGCCAGCGGCCGGCGGGAACCTCCCAACTGAAACTACCATCCTCCCCTACCAGAGCGGTCAAATCCCGCACTTCCTGGATGGGGGCGTCGGAGGCCGGGGTGGCATAAGTTCCCAAATCAATGGGGGTGGCAAAACCCGCCTTCTCCTCGGCGTGATTCACCTTATACACGGTATGTAGCACCCACTCGTGAATCTTGGTGCCCGTGGGCATAACGACGGGAACTCCATAATCGGCCAGGCTGTAGTCCGGCTGGGGGTTCACCACCAGAATCCGGAAGTACCGGGCCGTGGTCTCGGGGAGGGAAATGGTCACCCTGGGCATAAAGGAGGAAGGAATCCGGCAGACCTCCTTCCATTCCTTCCCGTCCTGGCTGCACTGGAGACTGTTGTCCCAGTGACGCGTGGCATCGAAGATTCCCTGTTCCTGCCCGCCCGCCAGGGTCATCGAACGGACGGTCACGGGCTGGGGAAAACTGTACTGGAGCCAGGCGTGTGTCCCGGAAGGATTGATGGCCAGTTCCTTGCCGTCAGCGATGTCTCCGTTGGAAAGCTGCTCAATAGTAAACGCTCCCCCGCTGGAAGAAACCACGGCTCCCAGCTGGGCCAGACTCTTTTCCGCGTCCGGCAGACGGACCGCCACTACGGCTATGTCCTCATACCAGGGGTCTATCTTCTCAAACACCGGGGCATAGATACCGGCATCGGCATTGAGGAACTTGCCAATGGTGCGGTAGGGTTCCGGCAGCCGGAACTGCATCGGACGGCCGGTACCGGTGCACTCGAAGGTGCGCCAGGTGAGCTTTTTCATAGCATCGGCCGGTTGTACCCAGGGACCTCCGGTGGAGCTCCAGCCGGGGGCCGAAGCCACGCCCACCTCCATCCCCAGCGAATCGGCCAGGCGGATGGCATAGGAGAAACTCTCCTTCCAGGCGTCGCTCAGGTAGGGGCGCCGCTTCACGATGGGAGAATGGCCCTGCATCACGGAACCGCCGGCATCGAACTGATGGAAACCGGCGATGCCCGAGCGGTGCATCCATTCCAAATCTTTCCGGATACCGTCGTTGCTGATGTTCCCGTCCATCCAGTGCCACCACACACGAGGGTAGGCCTCCCGGGGAGGATTGGCAAAACCGTCAAGGTCTTGGGAAAAAGCGGCCAGACCCGTACAGGCGGCCAGGATCAGAGTCAGTGTTATCTTTTTCATAGGGCTAGCAGTCTGATACAAAGATAACGATAAATGTCAATTCTTCCACAAAACCCTTCTTTCTAACAAAATTGTCTGCTATCTTTGTAGTATAACCACACACCAACTATGACCCACACTCCCTCTTTCCTGGCTTTCGACTGCGGCGCCACATCGGGACGCGCCGTGCGGGCCACCTTCTCCCAGGGCTCCTTCGAGATGAAGGAAGTCTACCGTTTTCCCAGCGGCCTCATTGAGCTGCAGGGCAAGTACTACTGGGATGTCGTAGCCATCTACGAGCACTTTCGGAAGTGCCTGGACCAGCTGAGGCAGGAGGGCGTGACCATTGACTCCATAGGCATAGATACCTGGGGCGTGGACTTTGGCTTTGTGGCCGAAGACGGTTCCCTGCTGGGCAATCCCAGGGCGTACCGGGACCCTTACACGGAAGGCATTCCGGAAAAGGTCTACCGGACCATTCCCAGGGAGCAGCTGTATGCCGCCACGGGCATCCAGATTATGAATTTCAACTCCATCTTCCAGCTCTATGCCCAGACGCAGGAGGGCTTTGCCCCGCTGCGGTACGCCAAGGAGATTCTCTTTGTCCCGGACCTGCTCTCCTATATGCTTACGGGCCGGAAAGTATGCGAGTACACCATTGCCTCCACCTCCGGAATGATGGACCAGAATACCCGGCAGTTCAACAAAGAACTTCTGAAGAAACTGGGCATCCGGGCCGATGTGCTCCTTCCCATCGTCCAGCCGGGGGTGCAGATAGGCACCTTTGAAGGCATTCCCGTCATAGCCGTCGCCGGGCACGACACGGCCTCGGCCATCGCCGCCGTTCCGGCCGCCGACGAGCACTTTGCCTACCTCTCCAGCGGCACCTGGAGCCTGATGGGCATCGAAGCCCCCTCCCCCATCATCAATGAAGAATCGGCCCGCGAGAACTTCACCAACGAGGGCGGCATCGAGGAAACTACCCGCTTCCTCAAGAACATCACCGGAATGTGGCTGCTGGAGCAAAGCCGCAAGGTCTGGAAGGCCGCCGGCAAGGACTATTCCTATGCCCAGCTGATGGATATGGCCCGGGCCGAAGCCTCCTTCCCCGGCCGCATCGACCCTGACGACCCTCGCTTTGCCAACCCGGGCAATATGGTGGAAGCCATCACCTCCGTCATCGGCCCTGCCAATGATGCCCAAATCGTTTCCTGCATCTACCATTCCCTGGCCGACAAGTATGCAGAAGTTCTCAAGTGCCTGCAGAACTTTGCCCCCTACCGGATTGAAAAACTGCACATCATAGGCGGCGGATCGGCCAACGAACTGCTGAACCAGTGGACCGCCGACGCGATTGGCCTGTCCGTGGTGGCCGGTCCCACCGAAGCCACCGCCATAGGCAACGTAATGATGCAAGCCAAGGCCGCCGGCCTGGTCCGGGACCGTTGGGAAATGCGCCGGATGATTGCCCAAACCTTCCAAGTAAAAACTTATAACCCGTCATAAAATGAAAGAAGCACAGATTCTCAAAGCTTACGAACTGGCCAAGGAGCGTTACGCCGCTATTGGCGTAGATACCGACAAGGCCATCGAAACCCTGGAAAAGACGCCCATCTCCCTGCACTGCTGGCAGACGGACGACGTAATTGGTTTCGAGAGTGCGGACGGCCTGTCCGGCGGCATCCAGACCACCGGCAACTACCCCGGACGCGCCCGTAATATAGAAGAAGTAAGGGCCGATATAAAATTTGCCAAGAGCCTCATCGCCGGCAACCACCGCCTCAACCTCCACGAAATCTACGGAGACTTCGGCGGCAAGTTCGTAGACCGCGACCAGGTGGACGTGCGCTACTTCGAAAGCTGGATCCAGTGGGCCAGGGAAAACAACCTCAAACTGGATTTCAACTCCACGTCCTTTGGCCATCCCAAGAGCGGAGACCTCTCGCTGGCCAACCCCGACAAGGGCATCCGTGACTTCTGGATTGAACATACCAAGCGCTGTCGCCGCATAGCCGACGCCATGGGCAAGGCCCAGAACGACCCTTGCATCATGAACATCTGGGTGCACGACGGTTCCAAGGACCAGACGGTGGAGCGCAAGCGCTACCGCGAGATTTTTGCCGAGTCCCTGGACGAGATTCTGAAGGAGAACCTCCCGGGGATGAAGACCTGCCTGGAGGCCAAGCTCTTCGGCATCGGCCTGGAAAGCTATACCGTCGGGTCCCACGACTTTGTGGCCGGCTACTGCGCCACCCGCAAACTGATGTACACCCTGGACACCGGCCACTATGAGATGACGGAAAATGTGGCCGATATGGTGGCATCCCTGCTGCTCTTCGTTCCCGAACTGATGCTGCACGTCTCCCGCCCCATCCGCTGGGACTCCGACCACGTGACCATTATGAACGACCAGACCCTGGACCTCTTCAAGGAGATTGTAAGGGCCGATGCCCTGGGCCGCAGCCATATCGGCCTGGACTACTTTGACGCCGCCATCAACCGCATCGGCGCCTATGTCATTGGCACCCGCGCCACGCAGAAGTGCGTCCTGAGCGCCCTCCTGGAGCCCCTGGGCAAACTCCGCGAATACGAAGACGCCGGCAAGGGCTTCCAGCGGCTGGCCCTGCTGGAAGAGGCCAAGACCCTTCCCTTCGGCGCCGTGTTCGACTACTTCAACTACAAGAACGGCGTTCCCGTGGGGGAAGCCTTCATCCCGGAAATCGAGAAGTACGAGAAGGACGTAACCAGCAAGCGTTAAACTTATGAATACCTTCCTCGGACTGCTCATCATAGCCATAGGGGCTTTCTGCCAAAGTTCCTGCTATGTTCCCATCAACAAGATCAAAGGCTGGGCCTGGGAATCCTACTGGATCGTGCAAGGCGTCTTCGCCTGGCTCATCCTCCCCTTCCTGGGGCTGCTGCTGGCCGTGCCCGCCGGGCACAGCGTGGGTGAACTCTTTGCCCAGGCCAGTTCCTTCAACATCTGGATGACCCTCCTGTTCGGTGCGCTGTGGGGTGTGGGAGGCCTTACCTTCGGCCTGTCGATGCGCTATCTGGGCGTGGCCCTGGGCCAAAGCATCGCCCTGGGTACCTGCGCCGCCCTGGGCACCATTATGGGCCCCGTGCTGCTGAACCTCTTCTTCCCGGAACTGAATGCGCTGGAGTCGCTCACCTTCTCCGTCATCCTGGGCGTGGTGGTCTGCCTGCTGGGCATTGCCATCATAGGCGTGGCCGGCGGTATGAAATCGGCCTCCCTCAGCGAAGAAGAAAAGAAGCAGGCCGTCAAGGACTTCAACTTCCCCAAAGGCCTGGCCATTGCGCTGCTGGCCGGCTTTATGAGCGGCTGTTTCAACGTGGGCCTGGAGTTTGGCAAGGACATCCATTTTGCAGAGACCAACGAACTCTTCCAGACCCTGCCCGCCACCTTCCTGGTAACTCTGGGCGGGTTTGTGACCAATGCCGTCTACTGCTTCTGGCAGAACCGGAAGAACAAAACCTGGGGAGACTACGCCAAGAAGGAAGTCTGGGGCAACAACCTGCTCTTCTGCCTGCTGGCCGGCGCCCTCTGGTACAGCCAGTTCTTCGGCCTGTCCCTGGGCAAGAGCTTCTTCGAGCCCGGCAGCAGTATGCTCACCCTGGCCTTCTGCATCCTGATGGCCTTCAACATAACCTTCTCCAACGTCTGGGGCATCCTCCTCAAAGAATGGAAGGGTTGCTCCAAAAAGACCATCGCCGTGTTGGTGGTGGGTCTCGTTGTCCTTATTATCAGTACCTTTATTCCGCAATTGATAAAATGAGCATTTTAGATAACAGGCCTGCTTTAAAGGCACAGATCGATCAAGTGGCCGAGGTAGCCGGCTACCTTTGGATAAAAGGTTGGGCCGAAAGAAACGGAGGCAACATTACGGTGAACATTACCGAATGGGCAGACGAAGGGATGAAGGCCCTGCCGGCCATCTCGGAGGTCAAGCCCATCGGAAAAACCCTGCCTAGACTGAAAGGCTGCTGGTTTTACTGCAAGGGTACCGGCAAACGGATGCGGGACCTGGCCAGACAGCCTATGGCCAACGGCTCCATCATCCGCATCCTGGAAGACTGCGCCCACTACGAGATAGTGGCCGACCAACCGGTGGCTCCCACCTCGGAACTGCCTTCGCACCTGGCGGTCCACGACTACCTGCTGGCCAAGGGCTCCCCTTACCGGGCCTCGCTGCATACGCATCCCATCGAACTGGTAGCCCTCACGCACAGCCGGAAATGGATGAAGAAAGATGCGGCCACCAAGATGCTGTGGTCCATGATTCCGGAGACCAAGGCCTTCTGCCCCCGCGGGCTGGGTATGGTTCCGTATATGCTGCCCTCCAGCGTGGAACTGGCCGATGCCACCATCCGCACCCTGGACCAGGACTACGACGTGGTGATGTGGGAAAAGCACGGCGTCTTTGCCGTGGACGTAGACATTATGAGCGCCTTCGACCAGGTGGATGTCCTTAACAAAAGTGCACAGATTTATATTGCGGCCAAGAACATGGGCTTTGAGCCCGACGGGATGACAGACGCCCAGCTCAAAGAGATGTCCTTTGCCTTCGGCCTGCCCAAATAGTTACGGGATTACAATCTGGTAGGTTTTACCGGCTTTATTGGTGAGTTTGGTGTCCTTCAGCCACAGATTGGCGTAGCGAAGGGCGGCATAGGTTGTACCCTGTGAGATGGCAAAGTCCACCAGGCTGGGGATGGGCTCCTTGACCGTAACGGTTTTGCGGGGCCTCCGGACGGGATACATATCCGTGGGGGAAATCTGGAAGCCGAAGGCGGCGGGGTTCTCGAAAAAGAGCTTGCACGCCAGCAGCCGGAACATATAGCGGGACGTCTCCTCGGTGAGCCAAAGCTCCAGGGCCGATGTCTGCTTCTGTTCGCTCAGGCGGGCGGTAATGCCGCCCTGACCGGCATTGTAACTGGCCGCCACCGTCATCCAGTCTCCGAACTTGCGGTAGGCGTCCTTGAGGAAATCGCAGGCCGCCTTGGTCTCTTTCTCAATATGGAAACGCTCGTCCACCTCTGCATTCACCTCCAGGTGGTAGGTGCCGGCAGTGGCCTTGGTGAACTGCCACAGGCCTGAAGCACCGGCTACCGACACGGCCGTGGGATCCAGGTTGCTCTCTATGGCCATCAGGTACTTAAGATCTTCCGGAATACCCTGGGCCTTCAGAATGGGAACCACCTGATTGAAGACCCGCCGCGAGCGTTTGAGCATAAGCATGGAATTGGTGTGCATATTGGTGAACGAGAGCAGTTCGCGGTCCATGCGCTCCCGGAAATCCAGCCGGTCCATACGGACCGTATCTCCGGCAAACACCACATAATCAGGGACTCTGGGGGCTTTGAAATGAAGATCCTGCCCGTGGAGGGCCAAGGGTATCAGAAAGAGGAAGAACAGTAGCTTTTTCATACCCGAAAGTTACCAATTATTCCCTTATTATCAAAGAAAAGGGCCGGTCCCCAAAAGGAACCGGCCACTAACCAAACTATACATTAACCTAAATATCCTATTTCCAGTTGGTGTACTGGGCAGAGGAATCAGTCCAACCAGCGTTCTGGGTGAGAACACCGGCAGAGAGGCTCACTTCCGAAGCCGGGAAGGGACGGAAGCCCCAAGTGGCGTTGTAGCGGGCTTCGTAACCGGCACCCTGGTCCTTCATTACGATCCAGTCTCCACCGGCGTTGCGGATGGGCTGGCCCAGCTGGGTCTTCAGGGCGGCCAGGCAGTAAGCCTTGCCATAACGGCGCATATCGTTCCAGCGGATGCCTTCGAAGGCCAGCTCGTGCTTGCGTTCCATACGGAGAGCGTCTACACTGTAAGCTTTGTCGGGCAGGCCTACACGGGCGCGGACGGCGTTCATACCGCTCTTGCCATTGTAGATAACCTTACCGTCGGTGAGTTCGGAGTGCATCAGGAGAACATCGGCGAAGCGGATGATCTGCACATTCTGAGGGGAGTGACCACGGCCCAGGTCAGAACCGGCTCCGCCGTACTCAGGCACAGAGGAGAACTCATAGTAGAACGTTCCGTTGACAACGGCACCCCAGGCCTGGTATTTCTTCTGCCAGAAACCGGTTTCTTCCATCTGGTTGTCGTTACCCCAGGTGTACTTTGAAGGATCGGCCATTTCTTCATCAATACTGTAGATGGAAGCAGCCTTGCGGATATCTCCGGGCTCCTCTTCATCCCACTCATCCCATACGTGAGGATTCACGGTAGCCATACCGTAACCACGGCTGAACGGGAAGGCGTTCACCTCGTACTTGCTGCGCTTGCGCACGCCCAGATACTGGTCAAATTTGTTGCGGTTGCGGGAAGACTCGGCCACGTTGGAGTAGCAGATGCTGAACATTTCCTCGGGGTTCACATCGTCGGTGAGCCAGGTGCCGGGGATGTCCTTGGCATAGGCATACTGGGGCTTGGTCACGGAGTTCATATAAGGCCACATAAGGCGGAAGTCGCTTACCAGGCTATGACCGCTGTGAGCGATGCAGTCTTCCAGCTTGGAAACCACATAGTCCTTACCAATCTGCTCGTCGATGATCTCGAAGTTCTCCAGATCTACCAGAGGAAGGGCCTGGATGTTCTCTCCGTTCTTGTCGCTGTAGAAACCGGTGTAGAACAGATATACGCGGGCCAGCAGGGCTTCGGCATCCCACTTGGTGGCGTGACGGAGACCGGAAACACACTGGTTCCAGGGCTGGTCGGGCATAATCTCGATGGCCTTCTTGAGACCGGCGGCGATGTTACCGTAGATCTCGGCAATGGTACCGGGAGCGGGGTAAACGGCAGCTTCGGATACGGAGTTGGGCACGGTAGCTACCAGCGGAATCTCGCCGAACTGCTGGGTAAGGTCGAACAGGAAGAAGGAACGGAGGAACCAGGCTTCACCAAGAAGCTGATTGCGGAGTTCTTCATCCTCCACCTTGTCCAGGTTGGCAATGGCCAGGTTGGCACGGGTGATACCGGAATAGTAAGGAGTCCAGAAATCCAGCTGGGCGTTGGGCTCGAAATAGAGCAGGTGGTCGTAAGCCTGGATCTCATAGTCGTCCTGTCCGCCACCGCCGAAGCACTCGTCGGACATGGTCAGGTTGGCAATGAAGGAGTGGGCGCTGGGCTCATAGGATGCCTGATTCAAGGCGGCGTAGATACCCGTCACCAACTGCATGGCATCCTGCTGGGATGCGGGGTAGTTACTGGTGTTGCTCTCTGTGTAACTGACGGTATCCAGGAACTTTTCGCAACCGGCGAAAACGAGGGAAGCCAGCACAAGAGCGGAAAAATATTTGAAGTAAGTTTTCATGACGCACTAGAATTGAATGTTGACACCCACGAGGAAAGTACGGGCGCTGGGATAGTAACCCAGGTCGATACCGGAAACCCAGTCTTCATCGAAACCGTAACCGATTTCAGGATCCATACCGGAGTACTTGGTGATGGTGAAGAGGTTCTGGGCGGAAACATAGAGACGGGCCTTGCTGATCCAGGAACCCTTGATGATGCGGCTGAAGTCGTAGCCCAGGGTTACGTTGGAAATCTTGAAGAAGTCACCGTTTTCGATGTAGATATCGGAGATGTTGGACCAGTTACGGTCGGAGCAAGTGGTCCACAGAGGCAGACGGTTGGAGGTACCTTCTCCACTCCAGCAGTTGAACAGGTCGCGGGTGTAGCTGTCGGTAGGACGGTCGAAGAAGGAACGGTAGGAACGGGCAATCTGCTGACCGAAGGCACCGTAACCGGTGACGCTGAAGTCAAAGCCCTTCCAAGCCATCCAGAAGTTGAGACCGGCGGTGAAGTCAGGGTGAGGATCACCGATCATAGTGCGGTCGTCGTCGGTGATTTCACCGTCGCCGTTCACGTCTACCCAAATGAGGTCACCGGGCTTGGCATCTTCGTACTTGGCGGCCGTCTTGTCAATCTGGGCCTGGTTCTGGAAGACACCGGCGGTCTTGTAGCCGTAGAAGTAACCGATGGGATAACCCACCTGTGCACGGTACATCTCGGAGGTGCCCTGGCTCAGGACGTCGTCCTCACCGTGGATGATACCTTCGGAGTTAGCGATACGGGTAACCCTATTCTTATTGAAAGCACCGTTGAGCTTGATGCCATAGGTGAATTCACCGGTGTGCTTGCCGTAGTCGATGGAGACTTCCAGACCGGAGTTGCGGACATCACCACCATTCACATAAGGAGCGCTGAAGCCATACACGGCGGCGATGGGAGCGTCAACCAGCCAGTTCTTGGTGTTCTTGATGTAAGCATCGAAGGTGATACCCAAGGTGGAGTTGAAGAAGCGGGCGTCGAAACCGATGTTGGTCTGCTCGGAGGTCTCCCAGCTTACGTCAGGGTTGGCCAGCGTGCCGGGGATGGCACCGGTAGACATGGAAGCCTTGTTGGCAAAGTAGTAACCGGCGCTGCTGGACAGCTTGATGGTGGACAGGTACTGGAAGTTGGAGATGCTGGCGTTACCGTTCTGACCCCAGCTGGCGCGCAGCTTGAGGAAGCTCAGCCAATTCTGTGCATTTTCCATCCAAGGCTCGCTGGAGATGATCCAGCCGGCGGAGAAAGAGGGGAAGACACCCCAGCGGTGACCGCGGGCAAAGTTGGAGGAACCGTCGGCACGGACCGTAGCGGAGAACAGATATCTGTCTTTGATGCTGTAGTTGACACGGCCGAAGAAGGAAGCCAGGGCACCGGCCGTAGAAGGAGAACCGGAAGCGGAAATCTGGCTCAGGATCGTGGGCTTGGTGTTGGAGAGATAAGCACGGTCAAAGTCGTTGGGGAAGATGCTGTTCCAGGCGCTGGCGCTGATGCTCTCACCCATGCCCCACTTTTCGATGGACTGACCCAGCACGACGTCAAAGACGTGGGCGCTGTTGATGTCAAAGTGGTAGGAAGCCGTATTTTCCCAAGTGATACGGTGACCCAGCTTCATACTCTGGGACACGACGTCGTTATCGTTGTACTGGGAAGTATTCAGATGATAGATCATCTTATAGCTGCGGTTGGAGGAACCGGAGAGACGGTAACCGAACTGGCTCTTGAACTTGAGGTTCTTGATGGGCTGGAGCTCGGCGTACACGCTGGCGTGCAGGGAGTAGGTCTTCTCACGGTTACGGCCGCGGTTGAAATAGTCAACACCGATGGGGTGCTTGGCGTCGTTGAAGAAGGTCCAGCCTTCGCGGTCACGGGCGGCCTCATCGTAGAAACCTACGATATTGCCGTTGGCATCCACGTCGTAAACGGGGAGGAGCGGGTTGGCACCGATGGCATCGTGCAGGGAGCTGTCGTAGATGTCACCTTCGGCGATACCGCTGTTCTGGCCGTAGCTGAAGTTGAGGGTTTCACCCACCTTGAGGATCTCGAGGTTGTTGCGCTTGATGACAACATTGTCGGAGTTGATACGGAAGGTGTAACGGCGATACTGGGCGTTCATGGGTTCAATCTGGTTGTAACCCAGGATACCGTCCTGACCGGTGTAGGAGAGACCCATGGAGAACTTGTGGTCGGCGGAGCCGCCGGCAACGTTCAGGGAGTGGTTCTGGGTCATAGCACCCTTATTATACATTTCCTCCACCCAGTTGGTTCCCTTCCAGGTACCATTGGTAACGGCCCTGTAGAGGTCTGCGGGGAGTTTGGTGGAGAAGTCTTCCTCGGCCAGGCCGCTGTTCTTGCGGGCCAGGTTGTAGAGTTGGATGTATTCCTGGGCATTTACCATATCGGGCATCTTGGCCAGGTACTGACCGCCGTAGTAGCCGTCATAAGAAACTACCACACGGCCTTCCTTACCCTGCTTGGTGGTAACCAGCACAACGCCGTTGGCAGCACGGGCACCGTAGATGGCGGCCGAAGCAGCATCCTTCAGGATATCGATGGACTCGATGTCGTTGGGGTTGAGGGCGTTGATGTCGCCGCCGGCCACACCGTCAATCACGTACAGGGGCTCGGAATCTCCGATGGTACCGATACCACGGATGTTCACCTTATAGCCACGGCCGGGCTGACCGGAGTTCTGGGTGATGGAAACACCGGGGCTCTGGCTCTGCAGGGCACCCAGGGCGGAGGTGGTATTCAGTTTGGAGAGGTCATCCCCTTTCACCTGGAGGGTGGCACCGGTGAGGAGTTTCTTCTGCTGGACACCGTAACCGATGACTACGGACTCGGAGAGTTGGTCAAGGTCGGGTCTGAGCTGAATGTCGAGGGAAGTCTTGCCGCTGACGGCTACTTCGGCTGCAATGTAACCGAGGCAGTCCACGGAAAGAGTGGCGTTGGCAGGGGCCTCGATGGTAAAGAGACCTTCTGCATCCGTAGTCGTCCACGTAGACATACCCTTGACAACGATGGTAGCAAACGGGACGGGGTCGCCATTGGAACCGTCAGATACCTTTCCCTTCACCGTCAGGTTTTGAGCGTTGAGGCTCAAAGCCGTCAAACCGGACAGAAGGAAAAGCAAGAATACTTTAGCTTTCATAGGGCTTTGTTTAAGAATGAGACTAATAATTGGTTATTTGCCGCAAATATATCACTGAAAAACGGTTGTTTTTAGCTCAAATTGCGTATTATTACTCTCAATTCGCGCAACCCTATGGACAACAAATTAAATGGGGGTTCTGTCGTGTTGCTCCAGCCAGGAGCCCAAGATGCGGCAGTAGTCCTGGTGGCGGTCCACAAAGCACATATGCCGGGCGCCTTCCATCAGTTCCCAGCGGCTGCCGGGAATGCCTTCGTACATAGTACGGGCCACCGTGGGGGTGCATAGATCCTCCGTTCCGCTGAACAGGAGGGTGGGCGTCTTGATTTCTCCCAGCCGGTCAATATACTCAAAGTTTCCCAGGCTTCCCGTGGGGACATACTCGTTGGGCCCCCAGCCGTACAGATAGGCCTCGTTGCCAAAGCGCTTGGGCCTTCTCACGCATTCCGGGCTGTTCTCGTCAATGCTGGCGCAGTGCAGTTCCATAAAATGGTCGTTGGCCCGGAGGTAGGCGGGGCTGTCAAACCGGCCGCTTTCTTCGGCCTGCTTGATGGCTTCCCTATCCTCCCGGGGCATAAGCTCAATCATACGGTGCTGCTCGCTGGCCCAGAGACTGGAAGAGGGATGGCCGCTGGAGATGATGGCCGAAGAGATGCCCGAAGGCTTCTTCTCAATCAGGTAGGCAATGATGAGCATACCGCCCCAGGACTGACCCAGAAGATGGACCTGGTCCAGGTGCAGGTGCTCCCGCAGGGCGATGAGTTCGTTCATCCACGTTTCCTGGGTCCACAGTTCCGGGTGCCCGTCCAGGTAAGAGTTCCCACAGCCCAGCTGGTCGTAGGAAATTACCTGTCGGCCCGTCTGGGCTATCTCATCCAGGACTTCAAAATAATTGTGCGTACTGCCCGGACCGCCGTGCAGAAGCAGCAGGGGCTTGTGTTCCCTGGAAGCTTCTCCCACAATCCGGTAGTAAGTCCGGTAGCCCAGGAAGGGCATATATCCTTCTTCGATTCTCATACCGCGAAGATAATGAAAATCCGTGATAAAGGCATCTTTCTCTCCCCGAAGTATCTTTCCGGAGCGAAGCGACAGGGCCTGCAGGCCCGCACGCCGTCTTCTGACGGCGAGCCCTCCCCCGATTCTTCAGCATCGTACAATAACAAGACTATAACCGTTTACGAAAAAGGTTCGATTCCCCTCCAGGCTACTTTATGGAGCGAAGCGACAGGGCCTGCAGGCCCGCACGCCGTCTTCTGACGGCGAGCCCTCCCCCGAGGGGAGGGTTTGGGAGGGGGTAACGTGAAGAGAATAGGGCGGCTTGCCGCCCGTATTCCCCTCCGGGCGTTATTCAAAAAGGCCCCGCCGTCTGGCGGAGCCTTTTTGTAGCCCGGAGGGGAATCGAACCTCTATTTAAAGTTTAGGAAACTTCCGTTCTATCCGTTGAACTACCGGGCCAAACCTAAAAAGAAAAAGCGCTTATTCAGCGCTCTTCTCGATGATCTGACGACCACGATAGTAGCCGCACTCAGGGCATACACGGTGATACATCACGGTGGCGCCGCAGTTAGGGCAAACGCTCAGAGTGGGTACGGGAGCGAAATCGTGCGTACGCCGCTTGTCTCTTCTCTGCTTGGAGAGTTTGTGTTTCGGATGTGCCATTGTTTATAGTTTTTAATTGTTTATTTACTGTCAAAAAGTCCTTTCAGGGCAGCGAACGGGCTGTTCGAGGCAGCCTCCTCGTTCCCTTGCTCCTTGTGACTCAGAAACCGGACGGTGTTGGGATCGCACTCCCCTTCCGGATGTAACCGTTGCAAAGGCAGTGATAGACAGACGAAGTCGTATACTGCCTGGCTCAAGTCCCATTCCACTTCACCAGCACCGGGGGTGAGGGTTTCGGAAGGAGCTGCCTCCACGGGTATCCTGACAGGGTCCAGGCATCGGTCGCAAGGGACGGTTACCGTTCCTTTGAGATAAAGATCTGCCTCTATCTTGTTCCGGCCATCTTTGACCACCCGGATATCCACGTCTACATCGGCGTCCAGGATTTCTGAATTGTCAAACTGTTGAAAGAACTCTAAACCTGCGTGAGAGTGAAACTTACGCTCTCCTGCAGCCCAATCGTTCAAGGGTATGAGTATGGTATTCATCTCCACAAAAACAGATTAAGGGGTGCAAAGATACAAATAAATTTCGGAAAATCAATCCTCGGTGGATGAATTTCTCTTACGGTCCAGCGGATCCAACTGAATCTTGCGCATACGCATATGGTTGGGCGTAATCTCCACCAGCTCATCTTCCTGGATATATTCCAGGGCCTCTTCCAGAGAGAATTTGACGGCCGGAGGGAGCACTACCTTCTCGTCGGAACCGGAAGCACGGACGTTGGTAAGCTTCTTGGTCTTGCAGATATTAATATTAAGGTCACGGTCACGGGTGTGCTCACCCACTACCTGGCCTCCGTAAATTTCTTCACCGGGCTCCACGAAGAAACGGCCGCGGTCCAGCAGCTTGTTCATGGAGTAAGCGATGGCCTCGCCGGTCTCCAGGGAAACCAGGGAACCGTTGGTACGCATCTCGATGTCTCCCTTGTAGGGCTGATAATCCTTGAAGCGGTGGGCTACCACGGCCTCACCCTGGGTGGCGGTGAGGAGGTTGGAACGCAGACCCATAAGGCCACGGGTCGGGATTTCAAACTCCAGCAGCGTCCGGTCTCCGCGGGGTTCCATCCGGATGAGGGCGCCCTTTCGGCGGGTGGAGAGCTCGATGGCGGCGCCTACAAACTGCTCGGGAACCTCGATGGAGAGTTCCTCGATGGGTTCGCAGCGCTGGCCGTTGATGGTCTTGTCCAGCACCTTGGGCTGGCCCACCTGCAGTTCGAAGCCTTCGCGGCGCATAGTCTCGATGAGCACGCTCAGGTGCAGCACGCCACGGCCGTACACCACAAAACTATCGGCATTGATACCGGGCTTGACGCGGAGGGCGAGGTTCTTCTCCAGTTCCTTCTCCAGACGGTCCTTGATGTGGCGGGAAGTCACAAACTTGCCGTCCTTGCCAAAGAAGGGCGAGTTGTTGATCATAAAGAGCATACTCATCGTGGGTTCGTCCACGGCGATGGGCGGGAGAGCCTCGGGGTTCTCGAAATCGGCAATGGTGTCACCGATCTCGAAGCCTTCGATACCCACCACGGCGCAGATGTCGCCGCACTGGACCTCGTCCACATTGGCCTTGCCCAGGCCTTCGAACACCATCAGCTGCTTGATCTTGCTCTTCTCCACCATATCGTAACGCTTGCACAGCGAAACCGGCATTCCGGTCTTGAGGGTACCGCGGGTGATGCGGCCCACGGCGATTCGGCCCACATAGGGGCTGTATTCCAGGGAAGACACCAGCATCTGGGGCGTTCCTTCAATCATCTGGGGAGCGGGAATCTCTTCCAGGATGGTATCCAGAAGGGCCGTGATGTCCTGGGTGGGCTGCTTCCAGTCCTTGGACATCCAACCCTGCTTGGCACTTCCGTAGATGGTCTTGAACTCCAGCTGGTCCTCGTTGGCGCCCAGGTTGAACATCAGTTCAAACACTTCTTCCTGGACCTCGTCGGGACGGCAGTTGGGCTTGTCCACCTTGTTGATGACTACGATGGGTTTCTTGCCCATATCGATGGCCTTGTTGAGCACAAAGCGGGTCTGGGGCATACAACCCTCAAAGGCGTCTACCAGCAGGAGCACGCCATCGGCCATATTGAGCACACGCTCCACCTCTCCGCCGAAGTCGGAGTGGCCGGGAGTGTCGATGATGTTGATCTTTACGCCTTTATACGTTACCGAAACGTTCTTGGCGAGAATGGTGATGCCACGCTCCCTCTCCAGGTCGTTGTTGTCCAGGATGAGGTTGCCCAGGTCTTCGGGCTTGCGCACCAGATTGGCCTGGTAAATCATACGGTCCACCAGGGTGGTTTTACCGTGGTCTACGTGGGCAATGATGGCGATGTTTCTGATGTCCTGCATATTGCGTCTTTTCTATAGCTTCAAAAAATCCCGCAAAGATACGTTTTTTTCCCGAAAGAGACAACTTATGCACAGAAGCGGTGAAACGGATAATTTTTTTCATTTCGGCCTTCCAGGTATTTCTCGGGCCGATTTTCTCCCGCGCCGGCGGCCCATTTTTGCAAAAAAGTGCAAATTATCCGTTTGGTCGCCTCCAAAAATCGGCCTTAGCAGGGCCTGTAGGGCCGAAAATGCAATTAAACGTTTCATTATTCGTTACACGGATAACTTTTCTCAGCTTTGCAAAAAATGAAGCGTTATGAAAAGACTGTTTCTCATCCTTCTGCCGATTTGCGCGCTGGTGGCGTGCAACCAATCGGCCCTGCCGGAGAACGGCTCCGGAAACTTCCCCGACCCTTCGCTCCAGCACGGAATGATCCGGCTGGGACAGAAGTTGGAAGACCCCTACACCGTGGCCAATATGCAGAAAGCCCTGCAGAACGTGTACGGCACCAAGGCCGAGCGCGTGGACATCACGGCCACCGACCTCTATGTAAGGTTCCTGCCCAAGGACAACGAGGAGTATATGGCCCTGCAGAAGAGCGGTCTGTACCTGCTTGACCATCCTATGGACTACGAGATTCTTCAGGAAGGAGACTACTACCAGGACCCTGAAGTGGGAGACGAGGCCATCACCTGGCAGTACGCCGTGGTGCCCCGGGAGCAGAAGATTCCGGAAGGCATCCGCCACGAACTGCTGGACGAGGTATACATCTCCGAGCACGCGCCCGCTACCCGCGCGGCCTCCGACATTGACTGGGAAGAAGTGGAAAGGGAGGCCTTCCGGCTCACCGGCAACGGGCAGCTGCTGGAGCAGGATCCCCTCACCAAGGCCGAATCCAAGACGCCGGCCGGACGCATCACCATCGAAGATCCGCTGTTCAGCGGAGGCAAGCCCTTCGGAGTGGCCGGCGTCAAGGTCGTGGCCAACATCTTTGTCAAGATTGCCAGCTGCTATACGGACCGCGACGGCTACTACAAGATGGGCAAGACGTTCTCCGGAACGCCCCGCTACCGCCTGGTCTTCCAGAACGAGAAAGGCTTCAACATCGGGTTCAACTTCCTGCTGGTGCCCGCCTCTGTGAGTACGCTGGGTAAGGCCGAGTCTTCCGGGGTGGACCTCCACGTAACCAAGGACAGCGAAGGAGCCCTCTTCCGCCGCTGCGTAGTGAACAACGCCGGCTACAACTATTATTCCAGGTGCACGGAGGACGATCTGGACATTGCCACGCCTCCCGGAGACCTCCGCATCTGGATCTTCCCGGACCTCAAGGACTGCAGTGCCAATATGCTGCACCACGGGGCCTTCATCAGCCACACGCTCATCCAGACGTATGTGGGCGTATACCTTCCCCTGGTCAAGGTATTCCTGCCGGACATAACCATTGGGACCAAACAGATGACGTACTCAGACATCTATGAAATCACCGTCCACGAACTGGCCCACGCCAGCCACTTCTCCCAGGTGGGCGTAGACTATTGGACACCTTACGTGGACTATGTGATCCAGTCGTTCGTAACTGCAGGCGGCAATCCATATGGCAGCGGAAGCGACGACAAGGCGGGCTACTGCGAGATTGGAGAAATGTGGGGCTACTTTATGCAGGAAACCCTCAAGAAAGACCGCTACGGCGGCACCGTCAAGCAGTTTGGCAACGCCTTCTGGTTCAAGCCGGACATCTTTACTTATCTGTACGAGCGCGGCATCAGCCGGGGAGAACTGTACCGGGCCCTCACCAGTGAAGTCACCACAATGGACGACCTCAAGGAACAACTCATCACCCTGCTCCCGGACCGGGAAACCGTCATCAAACAAACCTTCCAACACTATGGCAAGTAAACGAATCCTTCTGGCACTGGGCCTGGCGGTCCTCTGCCTAAGCGCCCGGGCCCAGCAATGGGCCGTACAGACCAACCTGGTGGACTATGCCAACTTTGGCACCCTCAACATCGAAGGGGGCGTGGCCCTGAGCCAGCACTGGTCGGTCACGGCCGTGGCCAAACTCAATCCCTTCCATTTCAAGAAGGGAGGTGAGCCCCTCAACGCCCGCCAGCAGGTGTTGGGAGCCGGCTTACGCTGGTGGCCCTGGCACGTGTACTCCGGCTGGTGGGCCGGAACCCGCCTCCAGTTCCAGGAATACAACCGGGGCGGCATCAAGAGCCCGCTCACGGACGAGGGTGACCGCCTGGGAATAGGCCTGGCCGGAGGCTATTCCTATATGATCAATCCCCACCTCAACGTAGATATTGGCGTGGGCGTCTGGGGCGGCTGGGACCGCTACACCACGTATTCCTGCCCCGTCTGCGGACTGGTCAAGGACAAGGGAGACCGCGGTTTCATCCTCCCCAACGACCTTTTACTGGCTCTGGTCTATGTCTTCTAGAAAACTGCTCGCCGGCCTGCTGCTCCTGCTCTCCTGTTCCGTCAAGGAAGACCGGGAACTCTGCCCCTGTGCCCTGAGCATCGAGCTCACCCACCTGCCCGGTCCTGTCACCGTGCAGGTGGTGGCCGGGGAGCACAGGGCCTCCTATTCGGCCCGGAACGACACGGTGATGCTGGTGCAGGTGCCCAAGGGGAAAATCCGCCTGATGGCCGTCTCCGGCGTCAAGCTGGAACCGGAGGAGAACCTGCAAATCCCCTACGGCTACGAATGCCCGCCCGTTTACCTCTACTCAGACCTGGTGAACACCCTCTGCGATTCCACCACCGTAGCCGTGCAACTGAACAAGCACTTCTGCTCGCTGTCGCTCAGTTTTGACGGCCCGGCCGGATGGGGAGAACCCTATTGGGCCCAGATCCGCGGAGGCATAGACGGCCTGGACCGGGACGGCCAGCCGGTAGAAGGAGACTTCTCCTGCCGGCTGGATACCGGCTTCACCGTCCGCCTCCCCCGCCAGGAGCCCGAGCGTGAACTCTGGCTGGACATCACCCTGCCGGACCAGATTGTCCGCACCTTCCCGCTGGGTACCTATATGCAGGAATCCGGCTACGACTGGACGGCCCCGGACCTGGCCGACCTACCCTTGGAAATCCGCCTTTCCGTAACCGAACTCCTGGTCCGAAGCCCGCTCTGGGAAAAAGTAATTCCCGTGCAAATGGATATCTGATATTTTTATTTGGAGTTTCAAAAAAAGTGCGTATATTTGCAGTCCCAAATTGATGCGCGGATGGCGGAATTGGTAGACGCGCTACTCTCAGGAGGTAGTGTCCGAAAGGACGTGTCAGTTCGACTCTGATTTCGCGCACGAAAAAAGGCTGGAAGTTTTTCCAGCCTTTTTTCATTTGTTTCCGCTTCTATTAGAAGTAGGTTACGGTCTGCTGCTCCACGGCGCTCAGCAGCTTGTTGGCCAGCGAAGATACACCAAAGCGGAAGAGATCCTTGGTGAGCCACTCCTCTCCCAGGAGGGTCTTGACAATGGTCCAGTAGCAGACGGCGTCCAGGGCAGAGGCAATGCCTCCGGCGGCCTTGAAGCCCACCTTCTTGCCGGTTCTCTCGTAGAATTTCTTGATGCACTCGCACATCACGTAGGCGGCCTGCGGCGTGGCGTTCACCTTTACCTTTCCGGTAGAAGTCTTGATGAAATCGGCCCCGTTCTCCATAGCCAGGAAGGAGGCTTCGGCAATGTTCTCCGGCGTTACCAGCAGGCCCGTCTCCAGGATGACCTTGAGCACCACGGGACGGCCCAGTTCCTTGGCCACGCGGTCAATGCACTCGCGGGAGGCCTTGATTTCCTCACCGGCCGTCTTGTAGTCTCCGGCCTGGAAGCTGTTGAGGGCCAGCACAATGTCAATTTCATCGGCTCCTCCGCGGACGGCCAGTTCAATCTCGTGGAGTTTGACCTCCAGGAAACTCTGGGACGTGGGGAAGCAGCCGGCTACGGTGGTTACCTTCACCGGAACCCTGCGCGTGGAAGCCACCACGGAAGCAAAGTTGGGATACACGCAGATGGAAGCCGGCAGCGGCCAGCCAGGGTAATCCTTGGCGAAGGCGTTCACCTTCTCCACCAGGTTCTTCACCCGTTCGGGCGTGTCTTCATTGGCCAGGGTGGTCTGATCCATAATGCCGAAGCAAGCCTTGTACAGGCTCTCGGAAGCCACCTCTTCCAAACCGGCGGCAATCACGGCCAGGCTGCCGGCAATGGCTTCCTGGTTGGGCGTATAGCCGTATTTTGCAGAAATAGACATAATTTATCCTTTGATTTGAATTTGAAATCCTTCGTCCAGGAGGGGCTGCACCAGACTGCGCATCTCCTCCACGGTATATTTACCCAGCCCCTTCATAGGGGTTTCGCGGTCAATGGTGTACACCATAATCTCGCGGGGTTTGAGTTCTCTTACAATCTCCATCCAGCCCTGGACCCACTGGGCGGTTTCCCAGCCCGGTCCACGCAGGAACATCGTCTGCAGCACAAAGTCTCCCTCAAAACGGGCCAGCTGCTTAACTACATCGGCCACGTGGTACTTCCCTTCCGGATGGTTGATGAGGGCCACCTGTTCATCGGTGGGCGCATCCAGCTTCAGGATGGGGTTGTCCACCTTCCGGAGGGCTTCAAAGACGCCGGGACGGTCAATGCGCGTGGCATTGGACAGCACCGACACCTTGGCCTTGGGATAGTAGCGGTCCCGCAGTTCCAGCGTAAGGTCTATGATGGCCGGAAACTCCGGATTGAGCGTGGGTTCTCCATCCCCCGAGAAGGTAATGGAATCAATGGGCGTTCCCTTGGCGGCACATTCCGTGAGTTTGACCTCCAGGGCCTTCCGCACATCCTGGGCCGAAGGAAGAACGCGGTCTTCCAGGCCATCCCGGTTCCAGCCGCACTCGCAGTAAATGCAGTCAAAATTGCAGACCTTCCCTTCCTGGGGCAGCAGGTTGATGCCCAGCGAACTCCCCAGCCGGCGGCTGAAAATGGGGCCGAAAACGGTAGCTTCCCTCATCATAGCAGGCGGGATTTTGAGGCCTTGGTCAGTTTGCCCTGGGCCAGGTTGTCAATGAACACCACGCCGGGCTTCTTGCCGGGCTCGAACGTACCCATCACCTTCTCCTTACCCAGGAAACGGGCACCGTTGAGGCAGGCCCAGGTGAGCAGTTCTCCCAGCGGCAGATTAAAAGCGTCCTGCAGGCAGATCAGTTCGTCCAGCAGGCAAAGGTCGTCGTTGGAGGAGAGGGAATCCGTTCCCACGCAGATGGGAATGCCCGATTCCTTCATAAGGCCGATGGGCGGCAGGGTGTTATGGATGAACAGGTTGGAAAGGGGGCAGACGGCCAGGAAGGGCTCCTTGAGGGCAGCGCGGGCCGCCTTGACGCCTTCGGCCGTGAGGGAACACTCGTGAACCAGCAGCACGTGGCCGGAAACCGGCAGGGGCACTCCGGCCGCCAGGCGGTCCAGGAAGTACTGCAGGGAAGAGGTTCCCGTAACGGGAGGAGTGGGGATGCCGTTGGCGATGCGGTTGTCCCACATAGGGCCGCGGCCGTACATCATCATCTCCTCTTCTTCATCGGACTCCTCGCTGTGGAAGCTCAGGAATCCGCTCTTGAGGCCTTCCACGGAAGAAGCCGTTACCAGAGCCGGGCTCATGGTATAGCAGGAGTGCGGCGTGGGGGCGGCATCCAGGCCCATCGAGCGGGCCTTGGCCTCCAGGGCCTTCACGTCCTTGATCACGGCTTCCCAGCCATTGGGATCGGCCCCAAAGACTTCCAGGAAGGTGCGGGTATACATAGGGTGCTCTGCCTTGACGGCAAAGGAATCGTCGCAGTTGGAGATATCGGCCATGGCCACCACCCCTTCCTTGTACATCTTGTCCATACCCTCTTTCAGGGCACGGACCTTGTCTTCCAGGGAGGAGGTATCGCGGAGGGCGTTGATCTGGTCAATGAAGCCGGCCATACCCGTCCCCTTGCGGAACAGACCCTTCATATAGGACAGTTCCACGTGGCAGTGGGCGTTGACCATACCCGGGCAGAGGGCGCCGTCCAGGACGGTCTCGCCTTCCTCGCACAGGCCGGTTCCCAGCACTACGCCGTCATTGTCCACTTCCACATAGGCATTTTCCAGGGGAAGGGGCGAAGTTAGCGTATACAGATATCTGGCAGCGTATCGGGTCATCTCTTGAACTTCTTTTTGCGGGGGCTGTAGCTGAGTGAATCCTTGTTGAACTGCACGTACAGCGTATCTACGGCCGAAGGACGCGGCTGGGGCTGACGGAATTTTTCGGGCCGAAGGTTATAGATGCGGAGGAAATCCTCGCGCCAGTTCTGCTCCTTCACCTCTTCTTCCACCACCTTGGCTTCCTTCTTCAGGCGTTCCTCCACCTTCTCCATCAGTTTTTCCATCCGGGAAGGGTCTTCCAGGTAGTACTCCAGGCTGTGGAGGTAATCGTCCGTGTTGTAGCCGTACTTCTCAAAGACTCCCTCGTAGACCAGCGTGGTATCCATCAGCCGCTTGGGCAGGGAAGTAACCTTGAGGTACTGGTCCTGAAGGAGAACTTCGCGCATAATCTCTTCCATCTCATCGCGCGGAATGAGCTCCGGACCCCTGTGACAGGAGACCGCCAACACAAACGGCACAATGAGCAGAAGAAGCTTTTTCATTAGCGAAGCGTGGCTCCCAGTTCAGTTTGCAGGGCGGTGAGCACGCGGTTCATAGTGCTTTCCACCTCGGTATCGGTAAGCGTGCGCTCAGGATCCTGAAGCACAAAGTTAAGGGCGTACTGCTTCTTGCCTTCGGGAATCTTCTCTCCGCGGTACACGTCAAAGAGGCTCACGCTCTTGATGAGCTTCTTGCCGGCCCGCAGGGCGCACTGACGGACGTCTGCATAGGCGACGCCTTCATTGAGCAGGAGGGCCAGGTCTCTGCGCACCTCCGGGAAGCGGGGCAGTTCCTTGAAGGAGAACTTGTCACGCTTGATGAGGGTGAACAGGACTTCCCAGTTGATCTCGGCGGCAAACACGGGCTGCTTGATGCCGAAGCGTTTGCAAACGACGGGGTTCAAGGTGCCCAGGGTGGCCAGGAGCTTGGGCTCCTTGCCGGGCAGGCAGTAGGTGATGCCCTCGGAGAAGAGGTCTGCGGGAGCGGCGCCGGTGGCCAGGCTGTTCACGTCAATGCGGTAACGGGCCATCAGGGCCTCCACATAACCCTTCAGGAGGAAGAAATTGGACTTCTGGGCGGGATTGCGCCAGGCCTTGTCCGGGGTTCCGCTGATGAACAGCGAGAAGCAGCGGTGCTCTTCATAACCGGCCAGGGTGGTGCCGTCCGTCTCGGGCAGGCGCTGATATACGGAGCCGTACTCGAAGAACTTGAGGGAGACCGCCTGACGGTTGAGGTTGTAGGCCACTACCTCCAGACCGTTGAGCAGCAGGGTCTGCCGCATCACGTTGAGGTCGGAGCTCAGGGGGTTCACAATGTGGACGCATTTCTCGGCCGGGAAGGTCTCCAGTTTGGTATAGTAGTCCTCCTTGGTGAGGGAGTTGCTCATAGTTTCCACAAAGCCGTTGGCGGCCAGCCAGTTGGAGATGTTGTTGCGCGTGGCCTCGGGGTCCGGCTGCTGGGAAGGGTTCACGCTCATCCGCAGGTTGCCGGGCAGTTCGATGTTGTTGTAGCCGTAGATGCGGAGGATTTCTTCCACCACGTCGCACTCACGGGTTACGTCTACCATATAGGTGGGGGCTGCCACCAGGGCACCGCCGTCCCATTCCTTCACAAACTGGTAGTTGAGGCCCAGCAGAATCTTCTCGATGGTCTTCCAGCCAATTTCCTTGCCAATGAAATGCTCGATGCGGGCATAATCCAGTTCAATCTGGGCACGGCCGATGGGCTGGGGATAAATCTCGCGGACCTTTCCAACCACCTTGCCGCCGGCCACCTCCAGGATGAGGAGGGCGGCGCGCTTGGCAGCGTACATAGCGGCTTCGGGGTCTGCTCCACGCTCGAAGCGGAAGCTGGCGTCGGTGCTCAGCTGCTGGCTCTTGGCCGTCTTGCGGATGCTCACGGGGTCAAAATAAGCGCCCTCGATGAACACGTCCACGGTGGATTCCGTTACGCCGGAATCCTCACCACCGAACACACCGGCAATGCACATAGGGCCGTCCTGGTTGGCAATGACCATATCGCAGGAAGCCAGTTTGCGGTCTACACCGTCCAGCGTGCGGATGGCCTCTCCCTGGGCAGCGCGGCGCACGATGACCTTGCCCCCAGTCTTGGCAGCGTCAAAGGTGTGCAGGGGCTGGCCCGTCTCGAAGAGCACGAAGTTGGAGATATCCACCACGTTGTTGATGGGTTTCAGGCCGATGGAAAGCAGGCGCTCCTGCAGCCACTCGGGGCTGGGGCCCACCTTCACGCCCTTGACGGTGATGCCCACGTAACGGGGGGCGCCGGCGTTGTCCAGCACCTCCACGGGGATGGACTCGCCCTCGCCTTCCTTGAACGCATCCACGGAAGGAATGCAGAGCTGGGCGGGAATGTCCTTGCTCTTGAGGTAGCCGTACAGGTCACGGGCTACGCCGATATGGGAAGCCGCATCAATGCGGTTGGCGGTAATTTCGTATTCAATGACAGCCTCGTCCTTGAGCTGGAGATACTCCTTGGCGGGAGTGCCTACAACGGCCTCTTCCGGCAATACCATAATGCCGGCGTGGCTGGCGCCAATGCCCAGTTCGTCTTCGGCGCAGATCATGCCGAAGCTCTCCACTCCGCGGATCTTGGACTTCTTGATCTTGAAGTCTCCGGGGAGCACGGTTCCCAGCTGGGCGAAGAGCACCTTCTGGCCGGCGGCTACGTTGGGAGCGCCGCACACTACCTGCACGGGCTCGGGGGTGCCGTCGTTCACGGTGGTTACGTGCAGGTGGTCGCTGTCCGGATGGGGCTCGCAGGTAAGGACCTGGGCCACTACCACACCCTTGAGACCGCCGGGAATCACTTCCTGCATTTCCACGCTGTCCACTTCAATACCGATGGAAGTCATAGCCTCGGCCACCTGCTCGGGGGTGAGGTCACACTTCAGATACTCCTTAAGCCAATTGTAAGATAACTTCATTGTATGTCTTCGAGTTTAAATAAATCTTCTACAAATTCTTTCTTGTCAAAGACCTTGAGGTCTTCGACGCCTTCTCCTATTCCCAGGAACTTGATGGGGAACTGGAACTGGTCCACGATGCCCACCACCACGCCGCCTTTGGCGCTGCCGTCCAACTTGGTCACGGCCAGGGCCGTCACATCCGTGGCCTTGGAGAACTCCCTGGCCTGGATGAAGGCGTTCTGTCCGGTGGAGGCATCCAGCACCAGCAGGACCTCGTGGGGAGCGTCCGGTACCACGCGGCGCACCACGTTGCGGATTTTGGTAAGCTCGTTCATCAGGTCCACGCGGTTGTGGAGACGCCCGGCGGTGTCAATGAGCACTACATCGGCCCCTTTGGCCACGGCGCTCTTGACCGTATCAAAGGCCACGGAGGCAGGGTCTGCGCCCATAGGCTGCTTCACGATATCGGCCCCGGCCCTTTCGGCCCAGACCGCCAGCTGGTCCACGGCGGCGGCACGGAACGTATCGGCCGCACCAATCACCACTTTCTTGCCCTGCTTTCTGAGCATCGAGGCCAGCTTGCCTATGGTGGTGGTCTTCCCCACTCCATTCACGCCTACCACAAGGACCACATAAGGCTTCTTGGAAAAATCGAAAGGCTGGACAGGAGCGTCATCACCCATAAGGTTGGCAATCTCGTCCCTAATGAGGGCGGTGAGTTCCTCCATATCCACGTACTTGTCCTTCTCCACGCGGTCCTGGATGTTGTCCAGGAGCTTGAGCGTGGTGTCCACACCCATATCGCTGCCCAGAAGGGCTTCCTCCAGGGCGTCCAGGATATCCTCGTCCACCTGGGACTTGCCCGAAATGGCCCTTCCCAGCTTCTGGAAGAAGTTCAAGTTGGTTTTCTTAACGCCGTTTGCAAAAATTCCCATAGTCTGCAAATATACACAAAAAACCGCCCTTTAGCAAGGCGGGGGCCAAAAATGCCGAAATGTCCGACTTCCCGGCCACGTTGACAAAATATCGGCCTTGTAGCACGCTGGGCACGTCAACGCGGCAAGTAAAAACGCCAAAATGTCCGAAATCCCGGCCACGTTGACAAAATATCGGCCTTGTAGCACGTTGGGCGCGTCAACGCGGCAAGAGCCAACCCTTCTCAAAAGCTCCGGGATACAGGAATTTGGACTCCCGGTCGGGGAATTTGACAATGATGTACTTGTCATCGATGGCCATCACCTCACCCAGGCCGATACTCTTGTGCGTCACGGTGTCACCAACTTGCAGATTTTCCCACGGTTGCGCCTCTTCCTGCTCAACCGGTTCAGGCATCTCTTCCGCAACCTCAGAAGCATCTTTCAACTTTGAAGTGTCTATGACAGTGTCCCAACCACCGATGAGAGTGCCAGTATGCTTGTCGATGCCTGTGTATTCCAGGGAAGAGTCTTCGTACCGCTTGAACTTGTAGACCGCATCGTTCATCAGTTCACTGTTGAAGACACCCAAGCTCACCAGCAAACTGAAGTCTTTGAGGGTCAAGCCGGTCACTTTTCGGAACAGTTCCGGTTCCAACTGCTCAATAACATCCTTGAGACAGTATTCGCGGTAATCCGTGAGGTACATAAAGACAGGTATACGGGTAGCGAACTTGATGAGTTTCTCCTGAATCTCTTTCCGCTTGCTCTTGTACTCCTTCTCCTCTTCGGTGAGCTGCTTCTTTTGTTTAGGCGTGAGGTCGTCACCTTTCTCCTTCTTGGTGTTCTTAACGTGCTCGGACTTGTTGATGATGGTCTCAATGTCGGAATTCAGATTGCGGAAGCCCTCAATGTTCATGAGGGCCTTCATGGCCTCGGGGTTACTCATCAGGCGCTGGAGGGTGGCATTATCAACGTTGACCAGCACAGCACTCTCCCAGCGACGAGCCAACAGTGTAGCCGTGGTTCCACTCATCGCCATATCAAGCACGCCGGCAGCGTCAATCTCCTTCATGGAAGAACCGTCGAAGGCCAGGATGGGCAGGAACTTGATGAACTGCTCCACCTTCTTCTCCGGATTCGTCTCGTGGACATTGAGCTGGCAACTATATTCTTCTACCTGACGCAACGCTCGGTTAGGGGCAAAATCAAAGACGTAGCACAGCGGCTTGAGAATAACTTCTTCGCCAGATTCATCCTTTGTGGTCCAGGGCGACTGTACACGAAAGGCCGCCTGGAAATAGGTCTCCGGGGAGGTGGTATTGCGCAGCATCATAATGCCTGTCCAGGGCTTTACGGTGACTCCTGTTGACAGTTTGCCACAAGACAGTGTGATGGTCTTGGTCTGCTGCGGGTCTTCCATCGCATTGTACACGGGTTCAACGGCCAAAGCGCCCATTCCCGCCTCGCTGCCAGCGGCGATAATCACCTTGTATTCGTCATAGAAGCGGTTGGATCGCTTCTGTAGTAATTTTGCCATAGCACGGCAGGCAGCCACGGATGGTAAGAACCAGTAAGTGTGCTGCAGGTAACTAAGCAGACGGGCATCGGAGAAAGGCATAGGAGGTTTCTCTGTGCCCAATTTCAACTCGGTAACAATATTCTCCGTATAGGCTCCTCGAATTAAGTCAAGCCATTTCTGGACATACTCCTCGTGCAGGAAATAATCATCTTCGGCCCGGAAGAACTCATTCAGGTCAAACTCGTCAAACTCTCCCTGCGAAGCAATTTCGCTGATGCTGTCCGGCATCTGGTAGGTCAGCATGACCATCTTGGGTAAATCTGCTCCTCGATGAATTCGCCGGTGGAGATAGCACGGAAAGGTGTCCCGGAGAGGTAAAGATAGGCTCCGGTACGAAGCGGCATCAAACCCTCATCGTACATCTCACGGGCTTCCAGTTCTCGAACATTATCGGCATCCTCGGTGATAATCTCTCCAACCTCTTCGGCTAGTTTCAATGCGGGGTCTTTCTTGTCGTAGAAGTTCTTGGCGTTCTTACCCCAGGCCCCGTAGTGGTATTCGTCCAGGACGATGCAGTCCCAGTTTACAGTCTGAATCCATTTGTTGGTGGCCTTGATACCACCGACATCATTTTTCCCCAAGACATCCTGGAAAGAGGCGAAACAGACAAATGGTTTGCGCTCATTGACGTAATTGAACTCCCGGTCTTCCTGCTTCTGGCAGAATAGGTCTTCTTCCCAGGCAGTCTTTACAGCAGGTTTGAAAGTCAGCACCAACACCTTCTTCCAGCCCATCTTGAGAGCAAGCTGGTAGGTGGTGAAGGTCTTGCCGAAGCGCATCTTGGCATTCCAGAGGAAGTGCGGCGTGAGGCCACGGTTGGTGGGGTCTTTCTTAAAAGCATCAAAGTAGGCCGAAGTCTTGATTACGGCGCGCTCCTGCTCCGGACGCATCGGGAAATCGTAGATGCGGTCAATCATCTTATCCTTCCCGGCGACGGCCGTAGCGATGGCCTGCTCCACTTTCTTGATGTCGCATACAAACCATTCACCCTCCGGGTTACGGATGCGGTCTTTGCGAAGGATGCGGTGGACCAACTTATCGGTGAAGGACGAGCCGTCTTTACGCATAGCAGGGCGCTTGAGAACGATCCGGTACTGGATGTTGCCGGTGAGGTTCTGCTCTTTTACGCGAGTTTCCACGTCTCGAGTGGTATAACCGACTTTCAGCCAACCCTTATGGGCAGGATACCCTATGTGCTCATAGGCGTAGATGGTCGGGGTCTCGGCGACTTTATTCCGGAGTAGGTCTTGTGCTGCCATATTATTCCATAGGACGAATCATAGAGTCGATGAAAGCAATCTCTTCCTCTGTAAGGTCATACTTCTTGTATAGCATTTCATCGGTCCACGGATGGGAGAAATCCTGAATAGGGACCAGAGAATACACTTTCTTATATGCATTTTGTGTGTTCTTCATCATATTTACAAAATATCTAAAGAACTTGGTTCGCATATACGAGGCAACGTTTAGTGCGGTTTGCTCATCGTCATATTCTCCAATTGTCAAATATGTCATATTGCATATAGTCCCGGGGTTTGCCACGAAGGGTTTTCCAATGACAAAATACGGATAATCGCCCCTCTCTCCATATGCTTTACTAATCATCACCTTGTACTTGTCGACCGAACTAAAATTGGTCGTTATGTACTTTCTGTCCGTGTATTGTATACCATCCTTGAGCCATCCAAAATAGTAAATCCCGACGCTATTACCTGATGGCGTCTTTGACATAAGTTTGAACATTTTTTCTACGCCATTCTCGTAGTAGTTAAGTCCATATGGGTCACGAGGGCTGACCAGTTGCTCAAAACTTTTCTCTTTATGAGCGAGAACTTTCTTTAATATACCGACCGCTTCATTCTGACGGATAAATGTATCTAATCCCTTCTCCAAGAGAGGACGGGTTGCTTTAGTGACCGTCCTGTTCCTATGGGTAAACACTTCGCAGTTTCCAGAATAATCTTTGTCCCAAAGAAAATAGCATACCCCACCAGATATGTCGATTCCAGGGAAGCATTCTTCTGAGTCGAGATAATCGTGTAAGACTCGTATCCTGCCGTCGTGAAGCATATCACTTCTAAACTTATCCAGGCCAAATCCTCCATTTAACCAACGAGCAGGGATAATCATACATAAATACCTGGGCGCCAGTTTTATGGCCTGCTCAACAAACTTATTATAAATGGGGGTCGATTGGGATTCCACGCTTCCAGCTGTAACCATCTGATATGGTGGGTTGCCTAATACTACGTCAAATTTCATATTGAAAAAAGATTGGGGAGAAGTCGTGTGTATAAACTGATAAGCATACTGTTCTGAAGCATCATCTCGTTCGAAAACCTTCTGGCTCGCTCCACAGTATTTACATTTTCCGTTTTCCCATGAATGCTTCCATGAGTCATAAAGGATGTTGCCGCTTTCAGTATTAAAATGTGAAACACTGTATTTCCCATTTGCGTGCTTGCTACAATAGAGAGAGCGACGGGTTAGATAAGAGGTAAGCTCTGTGATAGCGATTCCATAGACCTGGGTATGCAAGATGTGGTCAATACGCTCCTGACGGTCCGGAATCTGGCTCTCTAGACCACGATCCAATCGCTTGACGATTTCCCTCAGGAAAACACCACTTTTGGAGAATGGGTCAAGAAACGTAGTGTTCGGGTCTCTGAACAAATCTTGCGGCAACAGATCCAGCACCTTGTTCGCCAGCTCCGGCGGGGTAAAAACCTCGTCGTTGCTCAAATTGGCAATGCAATTGAGAACGTCCGGATTGTAATTACTGTTCACCATAAGCAGCAGCATTTATCTTGAGGAAATGGACAGGCGCATAGGTCTCGGCCGGAAGGTCAGAGAAAAGCCCGTCGCTTTCGTATTCACCAACGAGATAGGAGAATTCGTAGTCCCGGCGGTTGACCTTATCAGCCCCGATAAAGCTCCATTCACTGATATGAATCCACTCGTCAGGCTTGTCCACACGCTTGTAAGTGAGGGCATCGCCGTGGATGATATTCTTGGAAAGGATGTACCGGGCCGCTTCGATGCAGTTGTCCTTGCATTTTGATTTAAAGAGGCTCTGGTATTGCTCCGTGAAGTAGTTCAGAAGACGCTCCCGACAGGCTGCGGCATTATCGGCCAAGAGTTCGATACCGTAAATACTGGAGATGGCCCAGATGGCATCGTGCTCATACTGGAGCTGGGTATATTGCTTTGCTTTGACACGGGCCTCGCAGATGGCGAGTTTGCGGCGGAGGATTTCAATAAGGAAGTTGCCGTCTCCGCAAGCAGGTTCGAGGAAACGGGAGTCAAGCCTCTCCGTCTCCGGTTTTACAAGGTCCAGCATGGCATTCACCTCCCGGGGATTGGTAAATACCTCCCCGTGAGCGGCCACCCGGTCCTTGGACTTGATCTGGGTGTCCATTCTGCGCTTTCGGTGCGCACAGGCGACTTATTCGAAAAGGCTTCCGGGCACAAAAAAAGGCATGGATGTTATTATCCATACCTGGGGCCCTAGGAAGCCCTTGCCTGAATAAGTCACACCCACGCCAAAGCGCAGGCACTTGCCGACTTATCCGGTGGCTTATTGAAATTTCCTAGGTTTCAGGTAACCGAATAAATAGCTTGTGCTATCATTAAATATGTTGCTGCAAATAGTCTTTGCGATAGCAAATCTACAAAAAATCATTAAAAACAGCAAAAAGCACCCTAAAACAACACATTGTTTTTTACGATTCTTGCCTTTACAGAAACTACTATTTACCTTGGGCATATGAAGGAATCGTATCATATCTGTTTCACCTCACACGAAGAGGTAATGTTCAGGGATCTGGAAGACCATGGTGTATTCCTGAACCTCCTGGCACTCCGTGCTTTTTCCATGGATACGGAAATCGTGGTAGATGCCGAGATGTCTACACACGTCCACCTGGGTATCTTTTCAGGAACCCCGCAGCAATTCGCCGCCGCCCTCCGCATGTCTTATTCCAAATACTTCAACAAGAAGTATGACCGCAAAGGACGGATGGGAGAAAAGTACACCTTCCAGCTAAAGATAGAAGGACACGTTCACCAGATGATCTTTCAGAACTATGTGATACGCAATGGCCTGCACCACGCCGCATCGGCCACAGCCTTAGGATATCCTTTCTGCTGCGCGCGGGATTTGTTTCAGGAAGATATTGGCCTGGTCACGGACTTGCCGGCAAAGATGTCACGGGAAGACATCCACGTCTTCCTCCCCCGCCACGCGGAGTTTCCAGACCACTATCAGATGAACGAACACGGCGTATTTATCCGCCGCAGTTTTATGGAAATCCGACGGGCCGAACAATACTACGGATCTCCCCGCAATTACCTGTACCAGATCAACCGTCTCACGGACGAGAGCTGGACCCGTGAACAGCTTAACGATGGCACCGGACTCCCCGTCACCATTCAGTCCATTGAGCCGGCCGACGAAAAAAGCATCACCCAGATGCTTAAAAACGAATCGGGCCGATGCTTCAACCGCACCCGTATGCAAGACTTGGACGTTTGCCGACTGATTGACGGGGACTTCCTACCTTCCTACGGTGCCACTTCCATCTACCAGCTCACGGAATCTCAGAAAAAAGCCATCGCACAAACGCTCTATTTTGAGTATCATCTTCCGGAGGGGCAGATCAAAAGGTGTTTGGCTTTGCCGCGTTGACGCGCCCAGCGTACCAAAAAGCCGGTTTTGTGTCAACGCGGCAGCGAAAACCGTCCTTTCGGCCCAAAACTTTGCCACGTTGACGCGCCTGGCGCAGTAGAACGCCGTTTTCTTGTCAACGCGGCAAGAAGGGCAAAGCACCCCGAAGAAATGAAGCGCTTGACTAGGCGAGTTCGATGCCGGCGGCGTGGCAGGCTTTGCGCATATCGGCCGGCCAGATGGAAGACTGGATCTCCCCTATGTGCGCCTTCCGCAGCAGGAACATACAAAGGCGGGACTGGCCGATACCGCCGCCGATGGTCTGCGGCAGCTTTCCTTCCAGAAGAAGCTTGTGGAAATACAGTTCCTCCTTCCAGAGCTGGTCCCTTTCCGCCAGCTGCCGATGAAGGGCTTCGGCATCCACGCGGATGCCCATACTGGAAATCTCAAAGGCGCTGTCCAGCACCGGATTCCAAAGCAGGATATCGCCGTTCAGGCTCCAATCGTCGTAGTCGGCGGCGCGGCCGTCGTGGGCTTCTCCGTTGGAGAGCTTGCCGCCGATGCCCTGGATGAACACGGCTCCATACTTCTTGGCAATGGCATTCTCCCGCTCCTTGGCACTAAGGCCGGGGTAGCGCTGCAGGAGCTCTTCGGCCTTAATGAAATATATCTCCTCCGGCAGCATAGGGGTAATCTGGGGAAACTCTACATAGAGCTTGTTTTCCGTTACCTTCACGGCCTCGTAGATGCGGCGGACGGTCTTGTACAGGAAAGCTTCGTTCCTTTCTTCAGGCAGCATCACCTTCTCCCAGTCCCACTGGTCCACATAGATGGAATGGATGTTGTCCAGGTCTTCGTCGGGCCGAAGGGCGTTCATATCCGTATAGATGCCGCGGCCGGGGACCACTCCAAGTTCGGCCAACTTGAGGCGCTTCCACTTGGCCAGGGAATGAACTACCTCGGCGGGGGCGTCTCCCATGCTTTTCACGGGGAACTTAACCGGGCGCTCCACGCCGTTAAGGTCGTCGTTGAGGCCCTGCCCGGAGAGCACCATCATAGGGGCCGTCACACGCAGCAGAGCCAGCTGGGCGCTCAGGTTTTCCTGAAACATATCTTTTACAGCCTTGATGGCCTTCTCCGTCTGCTCGACGCTACCAAGCAGATTCCGGTAATTTTTGGGGATATACACTGACATAAGAGGGAGACTATTATTCAAACTTAGCCTTGACGGCGTAATAGGCCTGGCGGGAATTGAAGCCGCTTTCCAGCACGGCTTCCTGCAGCGTGGCCGAAGGATGCGCCTTCTGATACGCCTCCACGTGCTGCAGCCGCAGACGGTTGACATAGGGGAAGAAGCCGCCGAATTCGCTCTTGAACAGGCCGGCAATGTAAGAACGGCTGTAGCCACAGCGGTCGGCCACGTCCTGGATGGTCAGGTGCGCGTCCAGAAAGGCCTCCCGCTCCACCACCACGGTATGGATGGCCGATAGGATTTGGGCCGAAGGAGCCTTCCTGACAGGTTCGGCCTCGGGTTTGTCTTCGGGCTCTTCTTCCAAAGGACGCCTACGGTGCGGATGCAGGACAGCAATGATAAAGAGGACCTGGGATGCAGCCAGAAGCAGCATAATGACCGCCAGCAGAACGGGGCTGCCAACCAGGGCTCCCAGCCAGCACAGGGCCATATTCACCACAACCATCACCATGGAACGGCGGGCAAAGATCACCGGAAAATCGGCCGGATTGGAAAACTCGTCTTCGTCAAAGCTCTTGGCCCAGCTCAAAACCAACAACAGGGCGGTCACACAGATACCGGTAATCAGGATGCCCAGAGCGTACATCAACCACAGGGAGATTCCACCTATCTGATCTCCCGGCACCAGCGCCAGCACATCGGCCGCCAAAATGCAAACGACCAGGGGCAGGCCGATAAGAAGCATCGGAGCGCGCCATTTGCGCCACTCCATCACACCTCCGAAATAGGAAAACTCCAGGACGGTGAACTGGAACAGGGTAAAGGGGAGGAAAAAAAGCCGCGCCAGGAACCAGGCATCCGGGCTCGTCGGGTTCATTACATAGGGCAGAAGAGCCAACGAGCTCAGGAAAACGACTATCACATACGGACGGCCGGGATAGTAATACCGGGGGTTTCGGTTATAGGGCCGGCACATATGAAACCAGCGTACCGCCGCCATCGAAAGACCCACGGCCACGAACATGGCCGCCGCCACACCACAGAAATATGAGAGTGAAAAAGGCATTCCGGGACACAAATATAAAAATTTTTATTAAAAGTAGACTCTGCGTTGACATCAGTAGACTCTGAATTGACACCTTTTTGGAGCAAGAAAAGTAATTTTGTTCCCGCGTGCGAGAGACGCTAAAAACACACAAACCAATAATACGCAATGGAACAACAACACAAAGAACTGTATGAAAGCCCCACGGCCGAAGTGGTGGAACTGAGACCGGACGGATGTATCCTCCAGGCAAGTTTAACCGATTATGAATCCATCCCCTTTTAATTGAGAGCATTATGAAAAGGACATTCTACTTCATAGCGGTACTTGCACTGGGTATTACCGCCTGCAACAAGGACCAAATCCAGACCCCTGCCGAAGAGCCTGCCGCCCCCGGCACCGAGGCTCCCATCTACCACTTCAGCATCCCCGCCTCCCTGGGCAACGAAGCCAACACCAAGGCCGTAACCCTCGGAGAATCCACCATTAACAGCACGTTCGCTAACACCGACAAGGTGTATGTATTTATTGAAGGAAAAGGCTCCAATGCCGGAAAGCTGGCCACTTCCCATAATGGTGAAGATGCTGCCACTTATCTTACTCCTTCAAATATCAACGGAACGAGCTGTGACCTTACCGGAGCGCTCAAGTTCTACTACAAGAACAATGATGCCCTCGCTCCATACACGCCAGCGGAGGGCGACGTGGTGAACCTGTACTATAATATGACTTATCCCTCAAATATGGATATGTCGTATTTTTATTATCGCATGCAGAATGGAAGCAAGAATCAAGATATTTATAGTGAAATATTCGGTTCTTTATCTCTCGAATCGCAGGGTGCCTCCGCTTATGATTTCGCCATGGCAAAGATGAAGGTAACGGGAGTCACTGGCAACGGAACGGATGGCTATTCTCTGACGATGGTGCAGTATGATGATGAGACTAAGTCCAACGTGCATTTCGAAAAACTGGGATCCATGTTCCGCCAGCGTCTCACGTTCACCGACAAGAATGGCGATGCCATTGCTGTCCCCACAATTAATAATTTGACCGTCCGCTTTGAAGGAGGCAATTTTATCGTAGGACAATATTGGCCTTTTAGTCCTTATGGCCCTTATTATCAGTCCCCTACACTACCCATCAAAAACCCGATCATTTCGGCCGAAGGGGATCTGTATCTGGCCCTGATGTTCATTGACGCCAACAAAAACCGTCCCCTTGTCCTCGAAGCCACGGATAACCAGGGCAACGTCTATTCCGTCACCAAAGCTGCGCCAGCCGGCGGTTTTGAGAACGGCAAATACTATTATGGCTCCGCAACCCTCGCCTGGCAGAAGTGCATCTTACCCACGGTCACCGGCACCAGTGCCACTCCCGTTAATGGATGTTTCACGATTACCGAGAACCCCTTCAACTTCACCATCAGCGGCAATAGCGAGGGGTACAATTTCAAACTGCCCGAAGGTCACGGCGGCACCATTACCCTGGATAATCTTACAGCCTCCCGCGACGACAGTCCGATCATCGAGCAGAATATCAATGATCCAAATGCAGACGTTTCGCTCGTCCTGACCGGGACGAACAGTATCACCGCTAGCTTTGATGGAATTCTTGTTTATGGCAACTTGAAACTGAGCTGCACCGGCACATCAGCCACACTCACCGTCACAGCATCCAGTGTCGGGAGTTGTGGTATTAAAGGCCACAATTATCGCAGTGATGGCGTCCCCGGAGTCAGCTACAACGAACTTTACACCACAACAGAACTGGATGTAAGTTCCATGCTTGCCGCCACCGGCTACTCCGTCATCCGCAGTGCCCGCACGGACCACACCGACGGCTCCTATACCTGGACCTACACCGTAACACCAAAGAATCCGTAACCCTTAAACTACCAATATAACAACAAGCGCCGAGCCCACGGGCCCGGCGCTTTGCTTTTCACTGTGGAAAGGTCTTACTTCTTGTTGAAGAATTCCTTTTCCTTACCCTCTTCCACCAGCTGCTCTACGAACACGTAGGCACCGGTCTTGGGGCTCTTTTCCATACGGATCACCTTCACCATGTGCTTTGCACCGGCTTTTGCATCGAAGGTTGCAACTGCTTTCTTTGCCATAGTCTAAACTGTTTATTTAATCTCACGGTGGAGGGTTACTTTCTTGAGGTACGGGTTGTACTTCATACGCTCCAGGCGGTCGGGGGTGTTCTTCTTGTTCTTGGTGGTGATGTAACGGGACATACCGGGAACACCGCTGGCCTTCTGTTCAGTGCACTCCAGGATGACCTGCACCCTGTTTCCTTTCTGTTTCTTTGCCATAGTTCTTAGGAATTAAAAGGGTTAAACAAGGTTCACGTATCCTTTCTCCTGAGCGGCCTTAAGAGTAGCGTCGAGACCATTCTTCTCGATGATACGCATACCCTTGGTGGTGACCTTCAGGGTGATGAAACGCTGTTCGGACTCGGACCAGAATTTCTTGGTCTTGAGGTTGAGGGAGAAGTCGCGCTTGGTGCGCAGCTTGGAATGGGCAACGTTGTTGCCAATCATTCTCTTCCTACCGGTTATCTGACAAACCTTTGACATAATATTTTACTTTTTTTATTGTTATACAAGTTTAAGGAAGCGTTTCCAACGGATGCTCTTAGGGAATGCCTTGTTGGCATCGGTGGAAAGCCAGATGATGGACGGGGAACCCACAATGTGGTCTTCCGGTACGAATCCCCAATAACGGGAATCCAGGGAGTTGTGGCGGTTGTCGCCCATCATAAAGTAGTAGTCTTGCTTGAACGTGTATTCCGTGGCGGTTTCTCCGTTGATGACAATGCTGCCATCTTTGATCTCCAGGGTGTTGTGCTCATAATCACGGATGATGCGCTCGTAAAAAGGCAGGTTTTCCGTATTGATGGGAACGGTGACACCCTTTTTGGGAATCCACAGCGGGCCGAAGAAGTCGCAGGTCCAGCGGGTCTTTCCAGTGAAGGGGAAGATGCCGGTATCCTGTCCGGTGGCGGGATAAAGGTCCAGGTTGGGCGTTACGTCCACCACAGTTTTGAGCTCTTTCACTTTCTCCAGCATTTCAGCGGTGAGCGGCATCGTAGGATAGCCGGGCAGGCGCGAATCGAAATACAGTTCGGAGAGGTTGAGGCCCAACTCCTCCAGCTTGAGCTGGTTGATACGGGAACCGTTGGTAATTACCTGATAGGTGAGCTGTCGTCCGGGATAATCGGGTTCCTTTTCTCCGTTCACCCATACCAGACCGTCTTTCACTACCAGCGTGTCTCCGGCAACGGCGACACAGCGCTTAACGTAGTGGTCCTTTTTATCGGTAGGACGGACAATGACAGGGCCGAACTGGGCAATGGTCTTTTCTCTTCCGTAGGTGCGTACCCAGGCGTAGTAATCGTCTGCGGGACGCTGGGTGAGAACCGTATCACCATTGGGGAATCCGAAAACCACAATGTCTCCCCTTCTGACCTCACGGAATCCTTTGAGCCTGCGGTACGGGTTCTGGATAAGAGTGGAATAAGACTCTTTTCCAAAGGCCCGGTTGTGGGTGAAAGGAATGGTGAGGGGCGTCTGGGGGACGCGTGGTCCATAGGTAAGCTTGGATACGAAGAGATGGTCTCCGGTATACAAGGTGCTTTCCATGGACGAGGAAGGAATCTTGAAAGCCTGGAAGAAGAAAATATTGATGAAGGTTACCACAACCACGGCGAAGATGATGGCATCCAGCCAGTCCAGCCAAAAATTGTGTTTCTCTCCCGGGGCATACTCTTTTTTCCAAAAGAGCCACTTCACCTTCTTGGTAACAATGAGGTCGAAGATGATGCCCAGTCCCAAAAGGAACCAATAGTTTCCCAGCCAGATCACCCAAACCACGTAGAGCACAGACCAGAAACCCAGTCTGACCCACTTGTTTTGGATGATTTCCTTCCAGCTCACGGGGCAATAACTACTTTACGGATTTAACAATAGCCTCAAAAGCCTTGGGGTTATTCATGGCAAGGTCTGCGAGAACTTTACGGTTGAGGCCGATGTTCTGCTTGGCGAGACGTCCCATAAGCTGGGAGTAGGTGAGACCGTGCTGACGGGCGGCGGCGTTGATACGCTGGATCCACAGGGAGCGGAATTCGCGCTTCTTGGCCTTGCGGTCGCGGTAGGCGTAGGTGAGACCTTTCTCGTAGGTGTTCTTAGCGACTGTCCAGACATTCTTGCGGGACAGGAAATTGCCGCGGGTCTTGCTAAGAATCTTCTTGCGGCGTGCCCTGGAGGCAACAGAGTTAACTGATCTAGGCATAAATCTTTACACTTTTTGGAGGCAGTGACCTTTTCATTAAAGGTGCTTTCAGACTGCGTTCCAGTTAAACAATAATTACATTACAAGAAGTTCCTTTACGCGAGCGTTGTCCACTTTCTCCAGGATGGCGAAGTGATCCAGGTTGCGTTTCTGTTTCTTGGTCTTCTTGGTGAGGATGTGGCTGTGATAAGCGTGCTTCCTCTTGATCTTTCCCGATCCGGTAAG
>ONCE01000007.1 GCA_900316245.1 uncultured Bacteroidales bacterium
ATACAGTGGGCCTCGTCCACCACGATGTAGGAGATTTTGAGCACGTCCAGGTAGGACTGGAACAGGCGGGTCTGGAGGCGTTCCGGGCTCAGGTACAGGAACTTGTAGTCTCCGTAAGCGGCATTGTTGAGGGCCAGGTCTACCTCGTGGCGGCTCATTCCGGCGTGGATGGCCATAGCCCGCACGCCGCGGTCCTGGAGGTTCTGGACCTGGTCCTTCATAAGGGCGATGAGCGGGGTAACCACCAAGGCAATCCCCTCCTTCATCAGGCAGGGAACCTGGAAGCACACGCTCTTGCCGCCGCCCGTGGGGAGGATGGCCAGGACATCGCGCTCTGCCAGCGCTTCCCGGATAATCTCCTCCTGCATAGGACGGAAGGCATCATAGCCCCAATATGTCTTTAAAACCTCCTGTGGCGACATAGTTTGCTAAGTTACGGATTATTTCCTAATTTTGGGTATGCAAGTTCAGAAAACCAACGCGGCCCGGCTCCTGGATGCAGCCGGCATTCCCTACACCCTGGTCCCCTACGAGGTGGACGAGGAGCATCTGGAGGCCTCCCACGTGGCCGAACAACTGGGAGAAGACCTGGACCGCGTGTTCAAGACGCTGGTCCTGCGGGGAGACAAGAACGGCCTCTTCGTCTGTGTGGTCCCGGGCTCTATGGAAGTGGACCTCAAGGTAGCGGCCCGCATCTCCGGCAATAAGAACTGTGCGATGATCCACGTGAAGGAACTCCTGCCCCTAACCGGCTACATCCGCGGGGGCTGCTCCCCCATCGGCATGAAAAAGCCTTTTCCCACCTTCCTCCACGAAAGCGCTCTCCTGTGGGACACCATCTACATCAGCGCCGGCGTCCGCGGCCTGCAGATCTGCATAGCCCCCCAGGCGCTCATAGATTTTGTAGGTGCGGGAATTTATCCGTTATAATACCGCTCTTAACTCGGTTTCTACCCGTATCGTTAGAGGTTAAGCAGCGGAGAAGCGACGCCCCGCCGAAGGACGCGAAGATTCACGGTGCCGGGTTCTACACCGGCCGCTTCCAGGGCGCCGCGGGCACTGGCATAGGCCAGCTCGGGGGTATTGTTGTTGCCGCTGAGGTGGCACAGGAAGAGGTTCCTCAGGCCCGGATGCAGGAAGCGGGGGATGGCCTGGGCACAGGCGTCGTTGGACAGGTGGCCAATTCCGTGGGAAATGCGGTCCTTGAGCACCTGCGGATAACTGCCGCCCATCAGCATTTCCAAATCGTAATTGGATTCAATCACCACCGTAGTGGCCTGGGAGGCCCACTGCAGGGCTTCGTCCGTGGCGTGGCCCATATCGGTCATAAGCACAAAGAGCTCTTCTCCGCAGCGGATGGCATAACCCACGCACTGGGTGGAATCGTGCGGCACCACAAAGTACTGCACGTCAAAGTCTTCCGTAACGGGATTCCAGACACCGGCCTGCAGATCCTGGCGGCAGGGGCCAATCCAGTCGCGGGTGAAGGGATGCCACAGAAGGGCGTCGTGGATCATCGGCGTGGTCCACACGGGAGCCCCCACCCGTTTGCAGAAGGAGCCCAGGGAACGGATATGGTCTCCGTGGTCGTGGGTAATCAGGATGGCCGATATATTCTCATACCCCAGATGCAGGGATTCCAGTTCTTTCCGGATGCTGCGGATACCCACGCCGGCATCCAGGAGAATGCCGGAAGAGGGGCCCAGAAGGAGGGAACAGTTGCCGCAGCTGCCGCTGGAAAAACTAATGAAACGCATCACGGCCGATTCTCCTCTTCGCAATAGCGGCCTATGACGCTGTAGGCGTCGTCAACGCCCAGTTCACCGGCACGGGACAGGTCTATGCAACCCTTTTCCTTGTCTTTGAGGTAGATGAGCACCAGACCTCTGTTAAAGTAGGCGCTTCCCATCCAAGGGTACAGTTTGATGGCCTTGTCGTAGCTGTCGATGGCTTCCACGAAGCGGGAGCTCAGGCAATAGAGGTTGCCCAGGTTGAACTGGATATAAGGGAAGGAAGGCAGCAGCGCGGCGGCGGACTCCATATCCGCGAGCGCCTCCGAATAGTCATATTCACGGGTTATCTGCTCCCGCACCCGGGCGCGGGTATTTCCGCGGTCATCCATAGTGAGGGTCTGCACGTTGGACTCGAAGGAGGCAATGAACTCAATCATTTCGGCCCGCAGAGCGCCCCGGTTCATCAGGTAGAAAGCCTTATAATAGTTGGCGTAAGGATCTTTGTCGTCGGCCTCCACTGCGTCGGTATAATGCAGGAGGGCCGATGAATACTGCTTGAGCCCCGCATCCTGCAGAGCCTTGAAGAAGGCTCCCTTCACGGGCTGGGTCAGCACCGGCGACGTGATGGGAATGTTGTCAGACCCGGAAACCACTGTCAGCGGCAGCGGTGCTTGGGCTATGAAGTTGTCCAGCAGGCGGTTCTCATAGCGGTGGGCCAGGGCGTAGTTGGTGGCGTCGGTCTGCTCCACCACGGCAAAGCGGTAGAGGGGCTTGAGGTTGATGTCCACGTCTCTGTGGCGCAGCATCTCGTCCTCGAAGCCGCCGCTGCGGGCGAACTCGGCGTCAAAGGCCAGCAGGTTGCTGTATTTCTTGGTGGTGTCGGAGAAATCGGCCCCTCCGGAAGTTGCCGATTCATATTCGGCCACTTTCCTTCTGGCAATGCGGTAGTCTTCCTTGGAAGCGCGCGTCATACCCATCTGCAATTCCACGTAGGCGCGGTTCTGGTAGGCCTTGGCAAAGTCCGGATACAGTTCGATGGCTTTGTTGTAGTCTGCCAGGGCGTCGTCCCAGCGCTGCATCTCAATGAAGTAGCCGGCCCGGTTGAAATAGGCCAGCACGTTGCCGGGATTGATGGCAATCACGCGGTCCATATCTTCCAGGGCACCTTCGTAATCTCCCACCTGGGCGCTCAGGAGGCTTCGGTTGTAGAGGGTGAGGGCGTTGCCGGGCTCATATTTGAGCACGGTGTTGAGGTCCTGCATTGCGTCCTTGAGCTCTCCCTTATCGGCCCTTACCAAAGCACGCTGGAAGTAAGCCAGCGTAACGGTGGAGTCCAGCTGAATGGCTTTGTCCAGGTCCTGGAGGGCGGCGTCGTAGCGCTTGCGGGCGGCTTCCAATCCGCCGCGGCGGAGGTAGCCTTCCGGTTCAAAACGGTCTATGCGGATGGCCTGGTTGTAGTCTGCCAGAGCCTTGAGCGTATCTCCCATAAAGAGGTAGGAAGCGCCGCGGTTGAGGTACGAGGCGGGGTCCTTGGGTTCCTGGCGGATGTATTTGTCAAAGTCGGAGACGGCGCGCTCAAACTGGCGGCTCAGGAAGTAGGTGACACCGCGCGTGAAATACAGGCCGGACGATCCGGGTCTCAGTTTGATGGCCTGTTCCAGGTCCCGGAGGGCACCGTCGTAGTTGCCGGTGCGGCTTTCCGTAATGGCCCGGTAGTGATAGCCGGAGGTGAACACGGGATTGAGGCGCACGGCTGTGGAGAAATCGGCCTTGGCACCGCGGATGTCTCCCAAGTTGTACTTGGCGATGCCGCGGTAGAAAAAGGTCCAGTAATCCGTGGAATCCAACTGGGCCAGGATGTTGAAATTGGAGACGGCTTCGCTCAGGCGACCGTCCTGCAGGGCCGTGCGGCCCCGGAAGGAAAAGACGTCTTTGTCGTACTGCGCGTGGGCGGCCAGGGGCAGCAACAACGCAAAAAGTATGGCGATTGAGCGGATTTTCATCAAAAAAATTTTCATTTCAGCCACGAAATATCTAATTTCGCGCCAAATGACAAAGATAAGAAAATATTTCATAATATTTTTCCTCACGCTCTGCTCTTCCGCCGCTGCGCAGCGCTACACCATCAGTCCCATCAACGCCGATCTAGTCCTGAATCAGGAGAAAATCCAGGCCAACGTGGAGTACCTGTGCTCGGAGGAATTGGGTGGCCGTGCCACCGGTACGGATGGTGGCAAAAAGACGGCTGCCTGGCTGGAGGGCGAGTTCAGAATCCTGGGCCTCAAGCCCCTGGGAGGTGCCTGGCTGCACGGGTTCAGCACCAACGACGGCCTGGCCCGCAACGTGGTGGGCCTCATTCCCGGCAGCGCCACGCCCGCCCGCTATATGATTCTGATGGCTCATTTTGACAACCTGGGAACCCTTAACGGCACCTTCTACCCCGGGGCCGACAGCAACGCCTCCGGCGTGGCCGCCCTGCTGCAGGTAACGGAGATGATCACCCAGATGAACACCTGCCGCAAAATCTACCGCCACGGCCTCATTGTAGTAGCCCTGGATGCCAAGGAAAAGAACCAGGCCGGGGCCGAAGAACTCTGGCGCAACTTATCGGCCGGCAAACTCCTGGACCCCGTTTCCGGACAGCCGGTAAGCCCTTCCCAGATTGACCTGGTCATCAACCTGGACCAGCTGGGTTCCACCAAGGCCCCGCTTACCGAGGGGCAGGACCGCTATCTGATGATGCTCTCTGACGAATCCACCGGCCGCCGCAGCTCGCTCGAAAGTGCCAACCGGGACGCCGGAACAGACTTCCAACTGGGTTACGATTATTACGGCAGCAAGGATTTCACACGGCTTTTCTTCCGCCGCATCAGTGACCAGCGCGTGTTCCTGGACCACAACATCCCCTCCGTGATGTTCACTTCCGGCATCACTATGCTCAACAACAAGCCCACGGACAACCCCGCCTCCCTGGACTACGAAGTCCTCAAAGACCGCATCCGCCTCATCTTCCGTTATCTGGATAAGGTCTTGTAATTGATCAATCCGGAGGAAATTGGTTTTTCGGGTCCCGTCCCGAAAAATAATTTCCGGAGGATGGTTGGCTATAACGGATAAATAGCGGTATTTCCTCCCCGCTGCTGGTGCTGTAAAGGATTTTTCGTATCTTTGTAGGATATGAGGGATTTCTTGAAACTGATGAGGCAATATGCCTCTCCTTATAAGGGATATCTGGCCGGAGCGGTGGTGCTGAACATTCTCAGTGCGGTGTTCAACATCTTTTCCTTCGCCATTCTGGTCCCCATCCTCAACATCCTGTTCAAGGTGGACAGCACGGTTTACGAGTTCATCCCCTGGGGCAGCGAGGCCGCTTTCAAGGACAAGGTCATCAACAACTTCTACTACTACGTTTCTGACCTGGCCGCCACCTATGGGGCTGGCCAAACCCTGTTTATGCTGGCGGGCGTGATGATCTTCTTCACGGCCCTCAAGACCAGCTGCTACTTCGGTTCCAACGCCGTGATGGTTCCCATCTCTACGGGAATTGTACGGGAACTCCGTTGCCGCATTTATGACAAGATCTTGAACCTCCCCATCGGCTTTTTCACCGAAGAACGGAAGGGAGACATCATAGCCCGCATCACCGGAGACGTGTCGGAGGTGGAAAACTCCATCATCGCCTCGCTCTCGATGCTCATCAAGGACCCCATCCTCATTGTCATCTACTTTGGCTTCCTTACCTGGGTGAGCCCGGAAATGATGATTTTCACCATTGTCTTTGCTCCGGCCTTCATCTGGATTATGGGCCTCATCGGCAAGCAGCTCAAGCGCTCTTCCCTGGAAGCCCAGAGCCTCTGGAGCGACACGATGAGCCAGGTGGATGAAACCTTGGGCGGCCTGCGGGTAATCAAGGCCTTCAACGCCGAGAAGACCATGCGCCGCCGCTTCCACGACATCACGGACCGGATGCGCCGCAAACTGGCCCGCGTGAGCGTCCGGCAGGCCACGGCCCACCCGGTGAGCGAATTCCTGGGCACCATTATGTTAATGATTGTGCTCTGCGTGGGCGGCGTGATGATCATAGGCGGCAAGAGCCTGCTTGGCAACGGCCACTTTATGGACGCCTCCACCTTCATTTACTTCCTGGTCATCCTCTATTCCGTCATAGAGCCCATCAAGGAACTGTCCCGCGCCACCTACGGAGTGCGAAAGGGCCTGGCTTCGATGGAGCGCATCAATAAAGTTTTGGAGGCCGAAAACCCCATCAAGGACCCCCAGAACCCCGAAAAGCTGGAAGGGTTCCAGGACTGCATCCGCCTGGAGAACGTAAGCTTCGCCTACGATAACGGCCGACAGATCCTCAAGGACGTGAACCTGGAGATCCCCCGCGGCAAGATGATAGCCATAGTGGGAGAATCGGGTGCCGGCAAATCCACGCTGGTAGACCTCATCCCCCGCTTCTGGGATGTCACCGGCGGCCGCATCACCCTGGACGGAAAAGACATCCGCCACGTGGCGGTGAAAGACCTCCGGGCCCTGATGGGCAACGTAAACCAGGAGCCCATCCTCTTCAACGACACCATCTTCAACAACATAGCCTTTGGCGTAGAAGGCGCCACGGAGGCCGATGTAATAGCCGCCGCCAAGATTGCCAACGCCCACGACTTCATTATGGAGAAGGAAGAAGGCTACCAGACCAATATCGGCGACCGGGGTTCCAAGCTCTCGGGAGGCCAGCGCCAGCGGCTTTCCATTGCCCGGGCCATCCTCAAGAACCCGCCCATCCTCATCCTGGACGAGGCCACGGCCTCCCTGGATACGGAGAGCGAGCGCGCCGTACAGGATGCCCTGGACCGTCTGATGTCTTCCCGCACCACCATAGCCATCGCCCACAGGCTGTCCACCATCCGCCACGCCGACGAGATTGTGGTCCTGCACGAAGGCCGGATTGTGGAGCGCGGCAAGCACGAGGAACTCATTGCCCTGGGTGGTTATTACAAGAAACTTAACGACATGCAAGCCCTATGACAAGTCTTCACGTTCCCTTTATAGATTGTAAGGATTGGGACACCGCCCTGGAACTGGGTGGCGCCCGCTTTGATGTAGCCTGTGTGAACTGGCCGGAGACCTTCCCCTATGCTCCCCTGTGCAGCGGCCGCGTAGCCCGCACCAAGGACGCCCTGGTGGTGGATTTCCGCGTCAGCGGCCTGGACCTCAGGGCCCAGAACACCGAAGACAACGGCCGCCAGTGGGAAGACAGCTGCGTGGAGGTTTTCATCAAGGACCCGCAGAAGGCCGATTATTATAACTTCGAGATCAATGCCCTGGGCAAGGTGCTCGCCTGCTACGGACCAGACCGCCACGGTCGCGTGGCCCGTCCGGCCGAAGAGATGAAGAGAATCGCTCGCTTCGGCCATACCGTCATCCCTGGACCGACCGGGGATCTCCAAGGCGTCCAGACCTGGCGCGTGGGGGTGGTCATTCCCTTCGAGCTCATTGGCGTAGACCCCAACAACCTGCCCAACAGCATCCGCGTCAATTTCTACAAGTGCGGAGACAAGACCGCTCACCCGCACTACCTGAGCTGGAGCCCTATCGACACTCCTAAACCGGATTTCCATCGGCCCGAATTCTTTGGAGAACTCCTTCTGAAGTAATGAAGATTTCGCTTAAAAAACTCTCCCGGTTCGGCTTTGTCCTTTACTTGTTGGCCGTGCTGTACCTGTGCTTCGGCAAGTTTGAAAACACGCCGGATATCCCCTGGTCTTTCCTGGGCATTCCGTCCGACAAACTGGTCCACTTCTGTATGTTCTTCCCGTTCCCCATCCTGGCCTTCCTGGCCTTCGACCGGTTTACGGAAACGCACAAATCCACCTTCCTCTTTTCCGGCATCACCTGGCTCACGGGCCTGGCGCTGGCTTTTGCCACGGAATGGGGACAGGCGCACCTGACGGACTATCGCAGCGGAGACCCTTGGGACCTGCTGGCCGACGGCCTGGCCATCACCCTTAGTACCATAGTAGTCATTATCTGGGACCTGAGTAAACAGAAAAAATGAAACGACTCCTCCTTTCCCTAGCCCTGGTGCTGGCTTTTCTTCCCAGCCCGGCCCAGACTCCCAAGGCACGGGATTTCAGTACCGTTACAGACTCATTGCAACAGCGGCTCAAACGCCGCACCGGGGTAACCACCCGCTTCAAACTGGAGAAAGTCCTCGTGCGCGGCAACGCCCTGGATTTCTACTTCTCCCAGAACCTCCTGGGCCAGCCTTACCGCAAGGGAGACATTACCTGGCTCACGGAGCAGATTGAGGAGCTGGGGAAATCCAAACTGGGCAAATACAAAGTAGGTAACATCTACGCCAAGGGTATCCGGCTGGCCCATATCACCCAGCCCGCCGTGAACAACGACGGCACCGCCCTGGCCACCTCGTTCCGCGTGGACGAGCCCAAGGGAACGCCGCTGGTACAGGGGGCCGATGAATGGCCGCTGGGCCTGACCGGCCGCCACATTGCCCTCTGGCAGAGCCACGGCCGCTATTTCAACGACGAGACCGGCCTCTGGGACTGGCAGCGCTCCCCCAATCACCGCACGCTGGAGGATGTCTACACCCAGAGTTACGTACTCCCCTTCCTCATTCCGATGCTGGAGAACGCCGGCGCCGTGGTGCTCACCCCGCGCGAGCGGGACACCCAGACCCGCGAGGTGGTGTGCGACAATGACCCCGCCTTCACGGAAGGCCGGACGCCCAGCGTCCGTGCCCGGGGCCGATACCAGGAAACCGGAGAATGGGAAGAGGCCGGCACCGGCTTCGCCGATTTCAGCGCTGTCTACAAGGGCTATGACTTCCCCTTTGGGAAAGGATCGGCCCGAAAGATCCATACCGCCCGCGAGGGCGAAGTGCCAGCCCGCATTATCTGGCGGCCCACCATTGAAGAGAAAGGCAACTATGCCGTCTATGTGAGCTACAAGACCCTGCCGGAAAGCACTTCCGACGCCCGCTATACCATCCATCACCTGGGAGGCGAAACCCTCAAGCACGTGAACCAGCAGATGGGCGGCGGAATGTGGATTTACCTGGGCACCTATCTCTTTGACAAGGGCACCCAGGGCTTTGTTGAACTCACCAACCTGTCTTCCGACCTGGGCATTGTAACGGCCGATGCCGTCCGCTTCGGCGGCGGTATGGGCAAGGTGGAAAGGGGCGGAGAAATCTCCGGCCAGCCCGCCTACATCGAAGGCGCCCTGTACAACCTGCAGTACAGCGGAATAGACCTGTCCATCACCGATGAATGGGACACCGAATACACCCGGGAATACGCCAGCCGCGGTGCCTGGGTGCAGGAAATCACCGGCGGTTCCCGCGTGAATCCGCAGGCTACGGGAAGGCGCATTCCCATTGACCTTTCGCTGGCCTTCCACACGGATGCCGGCATCACCCCCAACGATTCCATTATAGGCACCCTGGCTATCTATACCTTAAAGAACAAAGGGGCCGAAGTATTCCCCAGCGGCGAGAAGCGCCTGAGTTCCCGCCTGCTGTGCGACCTGGTCCAGACGCAGGTGGTGCAAGATATCCGCACCCTGTACGAGCCCAACTGGAGCCGGCGCGAAACGTGGGACCGCAGTTACAGCGAGAGCCGCACCCCCAATGTGCCGGCCCTGCTGCTGGAACTCCTCTCCCACCAGAACTTCGCCGATATGCGCTACGGCCTGGATCCCAGCTTCCGCTTCGATGCCTGCCGTGCCGTGTACAAAGGCATCCTCAAGTTCCTGAGCGCCCGCTACGGTGTCCCTTACGCCGTGCAGCCCCTGCCGGTCCACGCGTTCAGCGCCAAACTGGACAGCACGCACCAAGTGGTCCTCAACTGGGCCGAAACCAGAGATCCGCTGGAGCCCACGGCCCAGGCTGCCTATTATAAGGTCTATACCCGCAAGGACGACGGCGGCTTTGACAACGGCCGCCAGGTGAAGGAAAACACCTGCACGCTGCCGCTGGAAGCCGGCCACGTGTACAGTTTCAAGATCACGGCCTGCAATGCCGGCGGAGAGAGTTTCCCCTCCGAGATTCTGGCGGCGGGCTTCCCTTCGGCCGATACTAAGAAAGTGCTGGTGGTGAACAATTTTACCCGCGTAGCGGCCCCTACCTGGTTTGACTCTCCGCAGTATGCCGGCTTTATGGACAACCAGGAGAGCGGCGTTCCGTGGGGCAAGGATATCCTGATGGCCGGTACGGTCTACAACTTTGACCGCAACTCCGAGTACGTCTCCGACGACAACCCGGGCTTTGGAGGTTCCTACACCGATATGTGCGGCAGCCAGATTGCCGGCAACACCTTTGACTTTGTCTATCAGCACGGCCGCGCCGTACTGGAGGCCGGCTATGCCTTTGAATCTTCTTCGGCCGAAGCCTTCACCGGCGGCACCGATGCCTGGGCCGTAGACCTTATCTGCGGCAAGCAGCTCACCACCCAGGTGGGCCGCGGCGCCGTTCCCAACAAGTTCGAGGTGTTTACCCACGACCTTCAGAATGCCCTCAAGACCTATACCACCCGCGGCGGCAACGTGCTCATCTCCGGCTCCTACATTGCCACGGATGCCTGGGACCACCTGTATCCCGGCGTTCCCAAGGCTCCGGAAAGCACCCGTGCCTTCATCAAGCAGGTGCTGGGCTACGACTGGGTTACCAACTTCGGAGATGTGTCGGGCTTTGCCAAACCCCAGGCCGGAAGCGGCCTGCCGCTGGTCAGTTACAACCGCGCCTGGTCCCCGCTCATCTATAAAGTGGACAATGCCGACGGCATAGCTCCCGCCGGCAGGGACAGCCGCGTACTGCTCCGTTACGAAGGCACCAACATCCCGGCCGCCACCCTGTACAAAGGAAAAGGCTACCAAGTGGCAGCCTTCGGATTTCCTTTGGAAACTTCCGCCCAGATGGGCGAAGTGGTAAAAAGCGTATTACATACGTTCCGGCAGGGCAATTCCCAGTAAGTCCATAGCGCTGCGGAGCGTGCGCGCCAGAACGGCGATGAGCTCCAGGCGGAACTTGAGTACGGCCTCGTTCTCCTCCTTGAGGATGGGCGTGTCGTGGTAGTACTGGTTGAATTCCTTGGCCAGGTCGTAGGCGTAGTTGGCGATGATGGCGGGGCTCAGGGCGGCGCCGGCTTCGGCCACCTTGCCCGGGTACAGGCTCAGCAGCTGGATGAGGCGGATTTCCTTGGCGGAGGGCTCCACATCGGCCGAAATGCTTTCCGGACCGTAGGCCACAGTGGCCTTGCGCAGGATGCTGCAGATGCGGGCGTGCGTGTACTGGATGAAGGGTCCGGTGTTGCCATTGAAGTCGATGGACTCCTTGGGATTGAAGAGCATCGTCTTCTTGGGATCCACCTTGATGATGAAATACTTCAGGGCACCCAGGCCAATCATATGGTACAGTTTCTCCTTCTCCTCCTGAGGCATATCGGCCAGTTTGCCGCTTTCCTCGGAGGTCTTCTTGGCCTCTTCGTACATACTCTGGATGAGGTCGTCGGCATCCACCACCGTACCTTCGCGGGACTTCATCTTGCCTTCCGGGAGTTCCACCATACCGTAGGAGAGGTGGTAAATCTGGTCGGCCCAGTCAAAGCCCAGTTTCTTGAGGATGAGCTTGAGCACCTGGAAGTGATAGTCCTGCTCGTTACCTACTACATATACGTGGGAATCCAGTTTGTAGTTGGCGAAGCGGCGCTCGGCGGTGCCCAGGTCCTGGGTGATGTACACGGAAGTGCCGTCTCCGCGGAGGACCAGCTTGCGGTCCAGGCCGTCGGCGGTGAGGTCGCACCAGACGGAGCCGTCGGGGTCCTTCACGAAGGCGCCCATATCCAGGCCCTTCTGAACGAGTTCCTTACCCAGAAGGTAAGTGTCGTGCTCGTAGTCCACCTTGTCGAAGGAAATGCCCAGGGCCTTGTAGGTCTGGTCGAAGCCTTCGAACACCCAGCCGTTCATCATACTCCAGAGCTGCCGCACGTGCGGGTCACCGGCTTCCCAGTCTACCAGCATCTTGTGCACGTCGTCCAGCACCTCGGGGTGTTCCTTTTCCAGCTTGGCGTAGGCCACGTAGCAGTCTCCTACCAGGTGGTCGCCTTTCTTGCCGGTGCTTTCCGGAGTGGCTCCGTTGAAGAGCTTCTCCCAGGCGTACATACTCTTGCAGATGTGCACGCCGCGGTCGTTCACCAGGGTGGCCTTGATGACCTCGTTGCCGCAGGCCTTGATGATGCGGGACACGCTGTCTCCCAGCAGGTTGTTGCGGATGTGACCCAGGTGCAGGGGCTTGTTGGTGTTGGGGGAAGAGAATTCCACCATCACCTTGCGGCCCGTGGCGGGCAGCTGGCCAAAGGCTCCGTCCTCGGCAATGGAGCGAAGGTTCTCGTTCCAGTACAGCGGAGAGAACTGCAGGTTCAAAAAGCCCTTGACGCAGTTGAAGGCCGATATTTCCTTCACGTTCTCCACCAGCCAAGCGCCGATGGCATTGCCGGTGGCGTCCGGGGCGGCGTGGGTGATTTTCAATAACGGAAAGGTGACCAGGGTATAGTCACCTTCAAATTCTTTACGGGTTACCGATACCTGCAGGGAGGATTCCGGTACATCGGCCCCATACAGGGCCTTGACAGCGGCAGCAGCCTTTTGCTGAATAAACTGTTCTGCGCTCATTATCCCAGATAGCCTTTAAGCAGTTTGGAACGGGAAGGGCTCTTGAGGCGGCGGATGGCCTTCTCCTTGATCTGGCGCACACGCTCGCGGGTAAGGCCGAAGCGCTCGCCAATCTCTTCCAGCGTCATCTCCTGGCAGCCAATGCCGAAGAAGGACTTCACAATCTCCCTCTCACGGTCCGTGAGGGTACTCAGGGCACGCTCAATCTCCGTATTGAGGCTCTCGTTCACCAGGCCGCGGTCTGCCGACGGGGAATCGTCGTTGGGCAGGACGTCCAGCAGGCTGTTGTCTTCTCCTTCCACGAAGGGGGCGTCCACGCTGACGTGGCGGCTGCCCACACGCAGGGTGTCGGAAATCTTGTCCTTGGGAACGTCAATCATCTCGGACAGTTCCTCATTCGTAGGCTGACGCTCATTTTCCTGCTCAAAGCGGGTGAGGGCCTTGTTGATCTTATTCAGGGAGCCCACCTGGTTCAGCGGCAGACGGACAATTCGGCTTTGTTCGGCCAGGGCCTGAAGAATGCTCTGGCGGATCCACCACACGGCGTAGGAGATAAATTTAAAACCGCGGGTTTCATCAAACTTCTCAGCGGCCTTGATCAGACCCAGGTTGCCCTCGTTGATGAGGTCGGGCAGGCTCAGACCCTGGTTCTGATACTGTTTGGCTACAGATACTACGAAACGGAGGTTGGCACGGGTCAGTTTTTCCAGAGCCTCCTGGTCACCTTTGCGAATGCGCTGGGCCAGTTCCACTTCTTCATCGGGGGTAACGAGTTCCTCGCGGCCGATTTCCTGCAGGTACTTGTCCAGCGACGCGCTCTCGCGGTTGGTGATGGACTTGGTGATCTTTAATTGACGCATTATCTTACTATAAATATTTCGGTCAGCTCCTCACGTAAGGAACTGACCGAAACTCAACTTGACTGCGGCAATCCCTTACTTGCCGAAACCAAAGTAGAAGGTTCTTCCGTTCTTGTCCACACCTTCAATGTAGATGGCGCGGGTGGCCTTCTTGGCCTTGGCTACGACGTCTTCGGGTTTTGAGACGGCCTCATCGTTCACATACAGGATGATGCTGCCCGCCTTGGCTCCGGATTCTGCCATCTTACCGCTGCCCAGGGAAACAATCTCCACACCGGACTTGAGTCCCAGTGCTTTGAGCGTTTCGGGGTTGGCAGCTTTGAGATTGGCACCGTAGAAAGCAACCGCACCATCCTGGGAAGTGGCTCCGTTCTGCTGGGAGCTGGCCTGGAACACCACTTGGGTTTCCTGGGTCTTTCCGTCACGGATATAGGTGATGGTGGCTTTGTCTCCGGGGTGGTAAGTACTTACCTTGACCTGAACCGAGGAAGCATCCGTAATCTTCTGACCGTCAATGGCTATGATTACATCTTTCTCCTTGAGGCCGGCCTTGTCGGCAGCACTTCCCTTCAAAACCTCGTTAATATATACGCCGGACACGGCGGAAAGTTTCATTTCGTCGGCAAACTTTTTGTCAACAGTTGCCATGGTAATTCCCAGCACGGCGCGCTTGACGGAACCAAAGTCCATCAGGTCCTGGGCCACGCGCTTGACAATGTTCACGGGAACGGCAAAGGAGTAACCGGTATAGGAGCCAGTCTGGGACACGATGGCGGTGTTGATACCCACCAGTTCACCCTTCTTGTTTACCAGGGCGCCGCCGGAGTTGCCGGGGTTCACGGCCGCATCGGTCTGGATGAAGGATTCAATCTTGAACTCACCGGAATTGTCCGGCATCGAACGGCCCTTGGCGCTCACGATACCGGCGGTGATGGTGGAACGGAGCTGGGCACCCAGCGGGGAGCCAATAGCCAGTACCCACTCACCCAGGCGGAGCTTGTCGCTGTCTCCCAGCGGAATGGTGGGAAGGCCGGTGGCGTCTACCTTGATGATGGCTACGTCCGTGGCAGGGTCTGCACCCACCACCGTAGCTTCGTACTGCTGGTTGTTATTGAGGGTAACCTGGATGGAGGTGGCACCGCTGACCACGTGGTTGTTGGTGACGATATAACCGTCGGGGCGGATAATGACGCCGGAACCGCTGCCTTTCTGCTCCTGGGAACGGGGCTGGCCGAAGCCATAGCCGTCACCGAAGCCGAAGAAGAACTCGAACGGATCGATGGAACGGGACTGGCGCTGGACGGTTACCTCTACATAAACGACGGCCTCCACGGCGCTCTCAGCAGCATAGGTGAAGTCCGGATAATCCGTCTCTGCCAAATTGACAGTGCGATATTCCACGGCGTTGCCCGATCCGTCCGTGACCACGGTGGTGGTACCCTGGGGCTCTGCGGTTTTCGGTTCAGTGGCTTTCACAACGGCATAGGCGGTAATTCCACCCGCAAGCACGGAAAGCAGAACAGTCAAGAATCCTTTTTTCATATTTATCTATTTTTAAAATTTTTTTCCGAAGGTCCTTTTACTCAAAACCTGTGCCACTACAAAATTTATCGCGAATCATTTGCATTCTTAAAAATTCTTAATACCTTTGTAGCACATGTTTGGCTTCAACGCATACCATCATCACCACCGTACCCCCCAGGTCCGGTAGGTTTTTCGTATGCATACACCCATACAAGGCTTGCCGGAACCCCGGCGAGCCTTTTTTATGTTAATAATTTTATATTCAATATGTTACGTTTAGCAATACAATCCAAGGGGCGCCTGAGCGACGAGAGCACCGCCCTCCTCAAAGAAATAGGAGTGAGCCTGGACGACTCTCACCGCAAGTTCCTCCTGCAGGCCCAGGGCCTTCCCCTGGAACTGCTGTACCTGCGGGACGACGACATTCCCCAGGTGGTCTCCGACGGCACCGCCGCCTTGGGCATCGTGGGCCTCAACGAAGTGGAGGAGCGCGGTCTCCCCGTAAAAATTGTGAAGAAACTGAGCTTTGGCAACTGCCGCATCTCGCTGGCCGTTCCCAAGAACGCCGGCTACGACGGTCCCCAGTGGTTCAACGGCAAGCGCATCGCCACCTCCTACCCCAACATCCTCAATAAGTGGCTGCAGGAGAACGGGGTAGACGCCAAGGTGCAGGTAATCACGGGCTCCGTGGAAGTGGCCCCCGCCGCCGGCATAGCCGACGCCATCTTTGACATCGTCTCCTCCGGCGGCACGCTGGTAGCCAACGGCCTGCTGGAAGTGGAGAAAGTCTTCTGGTCCGAAGCCGTACTCATCTCCGGCGGAGAACTGGGGGCCGAAGGCGAGGAAATCCTCAAGGAGATGCTCTTCCGAATGGATTCGGCCCAGGTGAGCCGCGGCAAGAAGTACCTTCTGATGAACATCCCCACGGCTGCGGTGGACGAGGCCATCCGCATCATTCCCGCGATGCGCAGCCCCACCATTATGCCCCTGGCGGCCGAAGGCTGGTGCTCCATGCACTCCGTAGTGGACGAGGCCGACCTCTGGGACAAAGTAAAGCTACTGAGGGCCATAGGGGCCGAAGGCATCCTGGTACTGAACATTGACAAAATCATTCCCTAATCTATGATCCAGATTCTGCAGAACCCGTCCCGGGATACTTGGGAAGCCCTGTGCCGCCGTCCCGCCTCCGACAATCCGGTTGTGCTGGAGCGCGTGAAGCGCATCCTGCAGCGCGTGAAAGAGCAAGGCGACGAAGCCCTCCGCGCCCTTTCCCACGAAATTGACGGACGTCCCCTGGACGCCATCGAGATCAGCCCCGACGAGATTAAAAAGGCCGAAGAAAGCGTCTCCCCCGCCGTCAAGGCCGCTGTGGCCGAAGCGGCTGCCCACATCCGCGCTTTCCACAAGGCCCAGCAGCCGCGCGAGATCTGCGTGGAGACGGCCCCCGGCGTCCGCTGCATCCAGCGGCCGGTGCCCATCCAGCGGGTGGGCCTGTACATCCCCGGCGGCAGCGCTCCCCTCTTCTCCACCGTGCTGATGCTGGCCCTTCCGGCCCAGATTGCCGGCTGCCGTGAGGTGGTGCTCTGCACCCCCGCCGAGAGCCCCGAGGTACTGTATGCGGCTGCCTTCTGCGGCATCCGGCGCATTTTCCGGCTGGGCGGTGCCCAGGCCATTGCCGCTATGGGATATGGCACGGAAAGCGTTCCCAAGGTGGACAAAATCTTCGGCCCGGGCAACCAGTACGTGACCACCGCCAAGCAGCTGCTGAGCGCCGGCACCGTGGCCATCGATATGCCCGCCGGTCCTTCGGAGGTGATGGTGATTGCCGACAGCACTACCCCTGCCTCCTTTGCCGCCGCCGACCTCCTTTCCCAGGCCGAGCACGGCCCCGACAGCCAGGTGATGCTGGTGTGCGAGTCGGAGGCCACCTGCCGGAAGATTCTCTCCGAGGTGGAGCGGCAGACCGCGCTTCTGCCCCGCAGCGCCATTGCCCTGCAGGCGCTGGAAAAGAGCCGGGCTTTTGTCTTCGGCCCGGAAGAGACCGTGGCCTTTGCCAATGCGTATGCTCCCGAGCACCTGATCATTGCCACCGAGCAGCCCTGGGCCGTTGCCGACCGCATTACCAATGCCGGCAGCGTGTTTGTGGGACTCTATACTCCGGAAAGCGCCGGCGACTATGCCTCCGGCACCAACCACACCCTTCCCACCTGCGGCTGGGCCCGCGCCTTCAGCGGCGTGAACCTGGACAGTTTCTACCGCAAGATGACCCTGCAGGAAATCAGCCAGGAAGGCCTTCAGGGCCTCTCCCGGACCATTGTCACCATGGCCGAAGCCGAAGGACTTCAGGCCCACGCCAACGCCGTAACCGTAAGAATATGATCGAACTCGAACAACTGGTGCGCCCCAACATCCGCACCCTCTCCCCCTATTCCACCGCCCGCGACGAGTGCCAGGGCAGCCCGGAGATTTTCCTGGACGCCAACGAGAGCCCGTATCCCGGCATTGGCTACAACCGCTACCCGGATCCCCGGCAGAAGGTGCTCAAGGCCCGCGTATCGGCCCTCAAAGGGCTGCCCGTGGAGAACATCTTCCTGGGCAACGGCAGCGACGAAGCCATTGACCTGATGTTCCGCATCTTCTGCACTCCGGGTCAGGACAACGCCGTGGCCATTGTGCCCAGTTACGGAATGTACGCCGTGGCGGCCGACATCAACGACGTCCAGATGCGCGGCGTGCCGCTGGGGCCGGACTTTTCCCTGCCCGTGGAGGAACTGCTGAAAGCCACCGATGAGCGCACCAAGCTGCTATTCCTCTGCAGCCCCAACAATCCTTCGGGCAACGCCTTTGAGCCGGATCAGATCCTGGAGCTGGTGGACCGCTTCCCCGGCATCGTGGTGCTGGACGAGGCGTATGCCGATTTCAGCGCCAAGGGCAGCCTTCGCGACCAGATTGCCCAGCGGCCCAACCTGGTAATTCTGCAAACCTTCTCCAAGGCTTACGGCATGGCCGGTCTGCGCATTGGAATGGCCTTTGCCGACGCCTACATCATTGACCTGATGAACCGGGTCAAGTATCCTTACAACATCAGCCAGGCTACGCTGGATGCCGCTCTGAAGGCCCTGGACGAACCCGTCCTGGCCCGGGTGGCCCAGATTGTGGTGCAGCGGGCCCGGCTGTCATCGGCCCTTCTCCGCTTCCCCTTTGTGAAGAAGGTCTGGCCCAGCGACGCCAACTTCCTGCTGGTGCAGGTGACGGACCCTGACGCCCTCTATCAGCATCTTCTGGGAGACGGCATCATTGTTCGCAACCGCTCGCGCGTGAGCGGCTGTGCCAGCTGCCTCCGCTTTACGGTGGGAACGCCTTCCGAAAACGACAACTTGCTTAAATCCCTCGCCACTTATGAATAAAGTAATCTTCGTAGACCGTGACGGCACCCTCCTGAAGGAACCCGCCGACGAGCAGATTGACGCCCTGGACAAGGTGGAATTCGTACCCGGAGCCATCTCCGGAATGAAGGCCCTCGTGGGCCTGGGCTATGAACTGGTGATGGCCTCCAACCAGGACGGGCTGGGCACTCCGGCCTTCCCGGAAGACACTTTCTGGCCGGCCCAGAACCTGCTCCTCAATACTTTGAAAGGTGAAGGCGTGGTGTTTGACGACATCTTGATAGACCCGTCTTTCCCGGAAGACAACTCCCCTTGCCGCAAGCCGGGAATTGGGATGTTTGGAAAGTATCTGGACGGTTCGTACGACCTGGCTGGCTCCTGGGTCATCGGGGATCGCGAGACGGACCTGCAGCTGGCCGCCAACCTGGGCGCCAGAGGGCTCCGGCTGGGCCCCCTCACCTGGGAGCAGATTGTGGAGACCATCCGCAGCACCGAGCGCAGTGCCACGGTGGCCCGCAAGACCGCCGAAACCGACATTTACGTGAGAGTGGACCTGGACGGAAAGGGTCCCTCTTCCGTGGACACCGGCCTCAAGTTCCTGGACCATATGCTGCAGCAGCTGGTGACGCACGGAGGCCTGGCGCTGGAAATCCGCTGCCAGGGAGACCTTGAGGTGGACGAGCACCACACTATGGAAGACGTGGCCATTGCCCTGGGCGAAGCCATCCGGCAGGCCCTGGGAGACAAACGGGGCATCGAGCGCTACGGCTTTGCCCTCCCTATGGATGAGAGCCGGGCCCTGGTACTGCTGGACTTCGGCGGCCGAAGCGAACTGGTCTGGGACGTGGAGTTTACCCGGGAGTACGTCGGTGACGTGCCCACGGAAATGTTCAAGCACTTCTTCAAATCCCTCTCCGACTCCCTTCGCGCCAACCTGTACGTACAGGCCCGCGGCGAGAACAACCACCACCTGGCCGAGGGCATCTTCAAGGCCCTGGCCCGCAGCATCAAGCAGGCGGCCCGCCGCAATGTATTCTCTTACGATTTACCCTCCAGCAAAGGACTCCTATGATAACGCTAGTAGATTACGACGCCGGCAACATCCGCTCGGTGGGAAACGCCCTCTCCCGGCTGGGTGCGGAGTATGAGTTAACGGCCGATCCGGCCCGCATTGCCGCGGCCTCCAAAGTGATCCTGCCCGGCGTGGGCAACGCGGCCGAGGCTATGGAGCACCTCCGCGAGCGGGGGCTCTGTGAAGTGATCCGCAACCTGCGCGTACCCGTGCTGGGTATCTGCGTGGGCCTGCAGGTACTCTGCAAGAGTTCCGAGGAAGGGCCCGTGAACTGCCTGGGTATCTTTGACGCCCGCATCCGCCGCTTCCCGGAGAATCCCGAAGCCAAGGTGCCGCATATGGGCTGGAACAACATAGGAAACCTGGAGACCAAGCTCTTCAAGGACCTCCCCGGCGGCAGTTACGTGTACTTTGTGCACTCCTATTACCCGGAGCTTTGCCCGGACACAATAGCCACCTGCCGGCACGGGGAAACGCTCCTGAGCGCCGCCCTGCGCTGGGAGAACTTCTACGGCACGCAGTTCCACCCGGAAAAGAGCGGCTCCGCCGGGGCCGCCATCCTCCAAAACTTCCTGGCCCTATGATTCAGATTATTCCCGCCATCGATTTGATGGAAGGCCGATGCGTCCGCCTTACCAAGGGTGACTACGGCCAGAAAAAAGTATACGACGGCTCCCCCGTGGACGTGGCCAAGCAGTATGCCGATGCCGGCGTGCAGCGCATCCACCTCGTTGACCTGGACGGTGCCAAGGCCGGAGAGCCCCGCAACCTGAAGACCCTGGAAGCCATCGCCGGCGCCGTTTCCTGCCAGCTGGAATGGGGCGGCGGAATTGCCAACTCCGAGGCCCTGCAGGCGGTCTTTGATGCCGGAGCCACCCACGCCATCGCCGGCAGCGTAGCCGCCCTTCGGCCCGAACGCTTTGAATCCTGGCTTTCCTGCTACGGTTCCCGGATGATTCTGGGGGCCGATGTCCGCGACGGGCAGATTGCCGTCAAGGGCTGGCTGGAGCAGGTGCCGGTGAGCATCGACGCCCTGGTGGAGCGCTTCCTCCCCCTGGGCCTCCGGGAATGCATAGTCACGGACATCTCCCGCGACGGAATGCTCCAGGGCCCTTCTACGCCGCTTTACCAGCGGCTGCAGAAGGCTTTCCCCAAGGTTTCCTTTACGGTTTCCGGCGGCATTTCCTCGGTGGAGGACATCCGCACGCTGGACAGCCTGGGCCTTCAGAAAGTGATTGTGGGCAAGGCCCTTTACGAGCAGCATATCACCCTTAAAGACTTGAAAGAATGGTTGCCAAACGCATAATCCCCTGCCTGGACGTCAAGGACGGACAGGTGGTCAAAGGCATTAACTTCGAAGGCCTCCGCGAGGTGGGCGACGCCGTGGAAATGGGCGCCCAGTATGCCCGGGAAGGGGCCGATGAACTGGTGTACCTGGATATCAGCGCCAGCCGGGAAGGCCGCCGCACCTTTGCCGCCCTAGTGGAAAAGATTGCCGAAAGGATAGACATCCCCTTCACCGTGGGAGGCGGCATTGGCTCGCTGGAAGACGCCGCGCGCCTGCTGGAGGCCGGGGCCGACAAGGTGTCAGTAAACAGCGCCGCCCTGGCCCGTCCCCAGCTCATCAGCGAGCTGGCCGGCAAATACGGCAGCCAGTTTGTGGTGGTGGCCATAGACGCCAAGCAGTTGGAAGGCCAATGGATCTGCACCACCCACGGCGGCAGCCGCTTCACGGAGCGGGAACTCTACTCCTGGGCCCGCGAGGCGCAGGAAAGAGGCGCCGGCGAGATTCTGTTCACCTCGATGGACCACGACGGCACCAAGGCCGGCTACGCCTGCGACGTGTACGCCCGCCTCTGCTCTAACCTTTCCATCCCGGTGATTGCCTCCGGCGGCGCCGGAAGCGTGCAGGACATAGTGGATGTGCTCACCATAGGTAAGGCCGATGCCGCCCTCGCCGCCAGCATCTTCCACTACGGCACCCTCCCCATCCCCGTACTCAAACAAGCCTTGAAAAACGCAAACGTGAACGTAAGATGAAATACAGTGATTTCCAATTGGACAAGACCGGCGACGGACTGCTGCCGGTGATTGTGCAGGACGCCACCACCCTCAAAGTGCTGATGCTGGGTTATATGAATCAGGAGGCCTTTGAAAAGACCCGGGCCGAAGGAAAAGTGACCTTCTGGTCCCGGGGCCGGCAGTGCCTCTGGACCAAGGGAGAGACCAGCGGGAACTTCCTGCACGTGGTGAAGATGTACCCGGACTGCGACGCCGACACCCTGCTCATCCAGGCCCGGCCCGACGGCCCCACCTGCCACCGCGGCACCACCGCCTGCTTCGATACGCCGGAGGAGGAGGGCTTCGTGCGGTCGCTATCGGCCCTTATCCAAAAACGGCATCGGGAGATGCCGGAAGGCTCCTATACCACCAAGCTTTTTGTCAAGGGTCCCAAGGTCATTGGCAAGAAGGTGGGAGAAGAGGCTGTGGAGGCCGTGATCGAGGCCGTGGACGGCAACCGCGACCGCTTCATCTACGAAGCCTCCGACCTGGTGTATCACCTGCTGGTGCTGCTGGAAAGCCAGGGCGTCAGCGTCCAGGACCTGGAAAAGGAGCTGGCTCTTAGGCACAAATAAAAATGGGGGCAGATTAGGGCTTTTGTGAGAAAATGATTATATTTGTGAGTTGAGATTATAAAGAAAAAGAGATATGAATCTGACCATTTCCAGCACCCACCTCCTGAAGGCCCTGATGGACGTTTCCAAGGCCATCCCGTCCAAGTCTCCGCTTCCCATCCTGGAGAACTTCCTGTTCGTACTCAAGGACGGCAAATTGGAAATCACCGCCTCGGACTCCGAGCTCACCCTCCTCACTTCCATTGAGGTGGACAGCGCAGAGGAAGACGGCTCCGTAGCCGTGCCCGCCCGCCATATGACGGACCTCCTGAAGGAACTGCCGGACCAGCCCCTCCGCATCAAGACGGTGTCGGACTCCTCCTTCGAGTGCAGCTGGGCCAGCGGTAACTCCGTGCTGCCCTACTTCCCGGCAGACGACTATCCGGAAATCAAAACCACCGGAGACGACGCCCTGAAGGTCAGTTTCCCCGCCGAAAGCCTGGCAGACGGCATCCAGAGCACCATCTACGCCACCGCAGATGATGAGATCCGTCCCGCTATGAACGGTATCTTCTTTGACATTGATCTCACCAGCACCACCCTTGTGGCTTCAGATTCCCACAAGCTCATCTGCTACACCACCCAGGACGTAAAGGCCTCCGAAAAGGCTTCCTTCATCCTGCACAAGAAGCCGGCCGCCGTGCTGCGCTCCATCCTGGGCAAGGATGTGGAAACCGTAGAGATTGCCTTTGACAGCTCCACCGCCCAGTTTACCTTTGGCAGCACCACTATGGTCTGCCGCCTGGTCGTGGGCAAGTACCCCAAGTACCGGGATGTCATCCCTATGAACAACTCCAACGTCCTGCAGATAGACCGTCAGCTCCTCCTCAACACGGTGAAGCGTGTGGCCGTGTGCGCCAACAAGGCCTCCAACCACATCAAGTTCACCCTCAAGGAAGGCCAGCTGGAAATCAGCGCCCAGGACCTCGGCTTTGCCCTGGCCGCCTATGAGAAGATCAACTGCAACTATGCCGGAGACGAACTCACCATTGGCTTCAAGTCCACCTTCCTCACGGAGATTCTGGCCAATATGAGCTGCAACGGTCTGGTGATCAAGTTTGCAGACGCCCGCCGCGCCGCCCTCATCCTTCCCGCCGAAGAGGAGGCTGAGACCGAGAAGGTCTGCGGCATTTTAATGCCTATAATGATCCAATAAGTTCTTATGGAACTCAATCTTCAACGGCCGCTGCTCTTCTTCGATATAGAGAGCACCGGCCTTAATATTGCCACCGACTGCATTTGTGAGCTCAGTTTTGTGAAGGTGTTTCCCGGAGGGGAGACGCGTATCAAGACGTGGCGGTTCAAGCCCTGGGACTATGTGGCCCAGCGGCAGTATCCCATCCACCCCCAGGCATCGGCCGTGAATGGCCTCAAAGACGAGGATCTGGCCGGCTGCCCCCGCTTCTTCGAATGCGTGGACGAGGTCCTGGAATGGCTCTCGGATGCAGACCTGGCCGGCTTCAACAGCGCCAAGTTCGACCTCCCGATGCTGGCCGAAGAAATTGAGCGCGTACGCACTTACACCCAGAAGGAAATCGATGTAGACCTCCACTCCAAACTGATGGTGGACGTCCAGAACATCTACCACTATATGGAACCGCGCAACCTCAAGGCCGCCTACCGCTTCTACTGCGGTGGAGAAGACTTTGAGAATGCCCACACCGCCGAGGCAGACACGGTAGCCACCTACGAGGTCCTCAAGGGCCAGTTGGATATGTATCCGGACAAGCTGAAGAACGACGTGGGCTTCCTCGCCACCGTGGCGGGCCGTCCCCGCACCGTGGACTATGCCGGCCGCCTGGTCCTGGGAGAAAACGGAGAAGCCGTGGTAAGTTTTGGCAAGCACAAGGGCAAGACCGCCCGCGAGGTTTGGAACACGGAACCCTCCTACTTTGCCTGGATTGAAGGCGGAGACTTCACCCTGGACACCAAGCGCCAGTTCTCCCGCCTCAAGAGCCAGTTCCAGAAGGAACGCAAGGAGGCATTAAACAGGCCAGCCACCACAGACGAACTGCAGGGGCTGGCCGATAAATTCAACGGAAGGCTCTTCTAAGCCAACTACATCTCCTTTTCGGGAGTTTTGACAAAGATCATGGCCATCAGCGGCAACGCAATGATGGCCATTGTTGCGCTTATGGGGAGGTAAATGCCAAAGTTCACGAACTCTACCACCAGGTAGGTGATCAGGAGCAGGCCCACGCCCATCGCACTGCTGATCCAGTAGTGCTGGCGGATGTCCTTGCTCTTGCAGATGAGCCGGCTCAGGTTGGGAACGCCCAGGGAGATGAAGCCGATGGGGCCGCAGATGCTCACCGCACTGGTGACCAGGCACATAATGGCCAGAAGCAGCCAGGCCTTGTCCACGTTGGGAATCTCAATCTCTTCCTTGAAATGCCGGGTAAGCCTTTTGGCCTGCCACAGGGCCACGCCAAAGCCCACGGCAAAGAGCACCACGGAGAAGAGGATGTCCCCGGTGGTGACGCCTTCCAGGCGGAAGTTGGCGGCGCCCCAGAGGTAATACTGCTTGAGGTGGTCTCCGGTGGGGGCGTTGGTCACCACAATGGTTCCCAGAGAGCCGATGAAGGTTCCGAAGAGGATGCCGAAGGTGATGAGCTGCTGGGTGTTCACCTTGAGGGTGACAAAGAAGCAGATTATGGTGCAGATGAGGGTGCAGATGAAACTGCCCACCGTAAGGGAGCACCAGCCGCTCATAGTAGCAGCCGCAGCGCCCAGACAGGCAGCGCTGCCCAGCCCGAGGCTATACACATCCCCGAGCTGGTTGCGCCACAGATACTGCATCTGGATACCGCCCACCGGCAGGGCAATACCCGACAATAATACGTATAAAAGACTCAGTAACATTAGAACTTATATTCTACGCCGGCCATAAAACTGCGGCCGGGCATGGGATAGTCACGGATAACCTCGTAACGGTTATTGAAGAGGTTATAGGCGCTTGCCTTGATGCCGATTTCACCGGCTTTACCCAGGCAGAAGGACTTGCCCAGGGTAAGATCCAGAGTGTTCCAGTTGGGCATTTCGCCGGTTCCGTCCAGACGGCCGGCCCGGAGGTTGAACACGGCGTTCAGGCTCAGACCTTTCCAGTCGATGTCTCCGGCCAGCACAACCGTATGGCGGGCCACATAGGGAATCTGCTTGTCCAGGTTTGCGCTGTCCGGGGTCTTGTCCAGGGCTTTCTGCCAGCCGTAGCGGGCGCTCACGCCGCCTTTCCAGCTGCCGGAGACGAAGTGGGCATCGGCCAGCAGGTCGGCGCCCCAGGCCTTCACCTTACCTACATTGTAAGGCAGCCATACCCAGGGATCGTCCGGGGAAGGAGCAGAGATGATCTTGTTGCTCAGGATATTGTAGTAGCCATCCAGGCGGGCCTTGAGGGTCCAGACACCCACGGGACGGGCGAAGTCTATACCCAGGTCGGTGAGCCAGGCGTCCTCGGGCTTGAGGTCCGGGTTGCCGTAGCCGGGATAGTACAGTTCATTGAAGGTAGGAGTGCGGTAAGCACGGCGGCCGAAGGCCACCAGGTCCAGGCCTTTTACGATGGTGAAACGGAGGTCCACCGAAGGAGAGAGGTTCTTCCAGGTACTGGCGTCCTGATCCAGGATATAGGCATACTCAAGAGCCACATCCAGTTTGAAGCGATCCCAGCGGAAGGCCGAACCCACGGCGGTAAGACCGCTGAGGCGATACTTGGAATAGGCGCCGGCATCGGCATCGGAGGAATGAAGGTCCTTGCCCAGGAAATCATAGGTAAGGTCTTCGGCCAGCGTAACCGTCCACCAATCCTTGATGCGGAATTTGTGGGCGGTATTGAGCTGGAATTCCGTCTGGTTATACTGGTTGTTCCCCCATTCGCTGAAATAATAGAGGTTGTCAAAGGCCAGTTTGCTGCTGATATTGAGCGTGTAGAAGGTTCCGAAAAGCTTGCGGAAAAGGCCCTGGACGGCCAGGTTCTTGTCTTTCTGGCGGTCGGTGGAAGGCCAGGAAATGGAGCCGGGCGTTCCGCGGTCGGCGCCGTTATAGGAGATCTTGGCGTGATAGTCGCCGCCTTTCAGAAGGCCGAAGAGGTCGGCCCCGGCCTGGATCTGTTTCATATCGTTGTTGCCCCAGGTGGTGCCGTCGGAGAGGGGGAAGGCACCCTTGGTGATGAGGCCGCCCACGTGGGCACCCAGGCTTACCTTGGGAGAAAGACGGAAAGCGATGTTGCCATAAGGCTTCCAGGTTCCGAAGGAGCCACCCTGTACGCTTACGGTACCGGTCACGGGACCGTTATGGAAGACCGGACGGGCGGTGATGAAGGACAGGCTGTTCTGGGCATAGTCTGCCACGATGGAGCCGAAGGAGGCGATGTCCAGGTTGCCCAGGTCGGCCTGGCCGGACTGAACGTTTCCAACCCGTACGCCATCTACATAGATGGCCGTGTGGGAACTGCCAAAGCCGCGGAGGCTGGCGCTCTTGAGGCCGGAGAATCCGCCGTAATCACCCACGTAAAGGCCCGGAAGGGTCTGAAGGGTGGTGGCAACGTTAAGGGTAGAATTGATTTTTACGGTATCGGTACGGGATACCACCACGCCGCGGTCTGCTACCACGGTCACTGCCTGCAAGGTGTCAGGCTGGGCTGCCATCAGAACAGCAGCCGTCAAAAAAGAAAAAAGCATAGTTTGCGTTTATACCGAAGCTTGTCCCCGAGCCCCTACGTTAAACTTGACAAGGCAGGTCTTCTGACTGCTCCCGGCGCGGCCGCCTTCTCGCTTTCGCAATGGCATGGATGACCGGACCGTTAAGGAGTTCACAGCTGCGGGCACAGTTCCGGACTTTCACCGGCTTCCCTTTTAAGGTATCTTCGGCACGAAGCATACTCACCTTTGTCCGGGCACAAAGGTATAAAAAAACTTTGATTTATGAGTGGAATTACATCAACCAGCGGGACATATCCTTGCCGGCGGCGAGGCCCTGGCGGATTTCCGTGGAGGAGATGGTGACGAGCGGGGCTTTCAGGAGCTCAATCTTATAGTTCGGGTTCTCCCGGAGGAGGCGGGCCTTGGCATAGCCGCGGTGATAGCCCTTGCGGGGGAAAACGGCCACGCCGTATTCCAGCAGGATGCGCTCGTGATAGCGCCAGCCGGAGAAGTTAGCCAAGTTATCGGCCCCTATTACCAGCGTGAAATCGTTTTCCGGCTCACGGTCCCGGAGGGCATCCAGCGTGCGGATGGTGTACTGCGGCGGGGTCATCTTGAGCTCGATGTCCTGCGCCACCACCTTGAGGTCCGGGTGACGGGCAATGGCCGCCAGGGCCGCATCGTAGCGGTCCTGTCCGGCGGGAAGGCTGTGGGCGCGTTTGAAAGGGTTCTGGGGCGTGACCACCAGATATACCAGGTCGAAGCCGGCTTCCTGGGTAAGAAAACGGATGATGGCCTCGTGCCCTTTGTGCAGGGGATTGAAGCTGCCGCTATACACTGCTATCTTCATTTGGGTACAAAGTTATAGTTTTTTTGACTATATTTGTATGATTACGCAAAACGATTGTCTATGTCCGGCAAAGTCCTCATCTTTTCGGCCCCTTCCGGAAGCGGGAAGAGCACCATAGTGAACCACCTTCTGAGCCTCCATCCGGAGATTGAATTCTCCGTTTCGGCCACTTCCCGGCCGCCCCGCGGCGCAGAACAGGACGGTGTGGAGTATCTCTTCTATTCGGCCGATGTTTTCCGCGCCCTCGTGGCCCAGGACAAGTTTGTAGAGTATGAGGAAGTGTATCCGGACCGCTTTTACGGCACCCTCAAGAGCGAGGTCAACCGCATTTGGGCCAAGGGCCACGTGATCATCTTTGACGTAGATGTGAAAGGCGGCGTTTCCCTCAAGAAATACTTTGGAGACGCGGCCCTGTCCGTCTTTATCCAGGCCCCTTCCGTGGAGGAACTCCGCAGGCGGCTCATCACCCGTGCCACCGACCCTATGGACGCCATCGAGACGCGGGTGGCCAAGGCGGCCGAAGAAATGACCTACGCCCCCAAGTTTGACAAGGTGCTGGTCAACGATGACCTCCAGACCGCTTTGAAAGAGGCCGAAGAACTCGTAAACAACTTCTTAAAACACTAATATGAAACGAATGATCGCATCTTTGACGCTCCTTGCCGCGCTGGTGGGGAGTGCTATGGCCGCACCCACCGAGGAAGCCCGTCTGCTGCGCTTCCCGGCCACCGACGGCTCCCACGTGGTGTTCTCCTATGCCGGAGACCTCTGGACCGTTCCGCTGAGGGGCGGTGAAGCCCGCAGACTCACTTCTCATATCGGCTATGAGATGTTCGCCCGCTACTCCCCCGACGGCAAGACCATTGCCTTCACCGGAGAATACGACGGCAACCGCGAGGTATACAGCATCCCCGCCCAGGGCGGAGAGCCGGTCCGCATCACCTACACCGCCACCAATCACCGTGACGACCTGGGAGACCGTATGGGCCCCAACAACATTGTGATGACCTGGAGCCCGGACGGCAAGAAGATTGTCTTCCGCAACCGCACCGGAGACGGCTTCGAGGGCCTGCTCTGGACCATTTCTCCCAACGGCGGTATGCCCACCCAGATTCCCCTTCCGGAAGGCGGCTGGTGCAGCTACTCCCCCGACGGTTCCAAACTGGCCTACAACCGCGTAATGCGCGAATTCCGCACCTGGAAGTATTACCGCGGCGGTATGGCGGACGATATCTGGATTTACGATCCCAAGGCCCAGAAGGTGACCAACATCACCAACAACGTGGCCCAGGATATCTTCCCTATGTGGATTGGAGAGGAAATCTACTTTGCCTCCGACAGGGATATGATTATGAACCTGTTCGTGTACAACACCCGCACCGGTCAGACCCAGAAGGTAACCAACTTCAAGGAATACGATGTCAAGTTCCCGTCCACCGACGGCAAGATCATCGTGTTTGAAAACGGCGGCTGGCTGTACAAGCTGGATCCTGCTACCAAGCAGAGCACCAAGATTCCCGTGACGCTGGCCTCCGACGACATCTACGGAAGGGCCGAGCGCCGCGAACTGGACTCCCGCGATGCTTCCGCCGTCTCCGCCGCCCCCGACGGCTCCCGTATGGTGGTCACCGCCCGCGGCGAGGTCTTTGACGTGCCCGTGGGCAAGGGTGTCACCCGCAACCTCACCCGTTCCTCCAACTCCAACGACCGCGGCGCCGCCTGGAGCCCGGACGGCAAGTTCATTGCCTGGATTGGAGACGCCACCGGTGAAACCGAGGTGTACCTCTACGACGTGAAGGCCGGCACCACCAAGCAGCTGACCAAAAACAACGACACTTACATCCGCACCCTCACCTGGGCTCCGGACAGCAAGCATATCTACTACACGGACCGCAAGAACCGCTATGTGGAAGTGGATCCCGCTTCCGGCGCCAAGCGCACCGTGATGCAGAATCCCGAGGCCGAATTCCGCGGCGTGGACATTTCCCCGGACAGCAAGTGGCTCACCTACACCCGCCCCGCTGCCAATGAGATGGACATCGTCTACCTCCGCAGCCTGGAAAGCGGCAAGGAATATCCTGTGACCGAGCGTTGGTACAACAGCGGAAGCCCCCGCTTCAGCGCCGACGGCAAGTACCTCATCTTCACCAGCGACCGCGATATGAATCCCCAGTACAGCCGCATCGAATGGAACTACAGCTTCCAGGATATGAGCGGCGTGTACCTGGCCCTCCTGGCCAAAGACACCCCGTCCCCGCTCATCGCCAAGGACCCCGTTGTTTCCACCGAGAAACCCGCCGCTCCGGAGAAGAAGGCCGATGCTTCCAAGAAGCCGGAAGCACCCGCCGGTGCCAAGATTGAACCCGACGGCATCACCGAGCGCATCATCAAGCTGCCCTTCAAAGGCCGCAGCTTCTACTCCGACGAAGGCAAGATCTGGTATCTGGGCCGTGGCGGCACCCGCGTCTACGACTTCAAGACCGGCGAGGACTCCGAATGCACGGACGCCTCGATGTGGCCCGTCCCGGGCACCAAGAAGGCCCTCTTCCGCAAGGGTGGCAATGTATTCGTAGCCAACATCGGCCCCAAAGTGGCCCTCAAGGACAAGGCCGATCTGACCAACCTGGTAGCCAACATCGACTTCAACGAGGAATGGGCCCAGCTTTATGACGAAGTCTGGCGCGCTTTCCGCGACGGTTACTATCTGGAGAATATGCACGGCCGCGACTGGAACGCCGTCAAGGCCAAGTATGAGGTTCTCCTCCCCTACGCCAAGACGCGTCTGGATGTGAACTACATCCTGGGAGAGATGATCTCCGAGGTGGCCAGCGGTCACTGCTACGTGACGCCCGGCGAGTATCCCAAGCCCGAGCGCGTGGAGATGGGTCTGCTGGGTGCCGAATTCTCCAAGGTGGCCGATGGCTTCCGCATCGACAAGATCCTGGAAGGCGCCACCTATCGGCCCGAACTCCGTTCCCCGCTCACCGAACCCGGCCTGGGCGTGAAGGAAGGCGACGTGATCACCGCCATTGACGGCGTTTCCCTCAAGGACGTTGACAACATTTACAAGCTTCTCATTGGCAAGGCCGATGTGCTCACCGAGCTCACCATTGGCGGCAAGAAGGTGGTGGTGAAGCCCATCTCCGACGAAGGTCCCCTGTACCACTACGCCTGGGTGATGAAGAACATCCGCACCGTGGAGAAGCTCTCCAACGGCCGCGTGGGCTACATCTACATCCCCGATATGAGCCAGGAAGGCCTGAGCGAATGGGCCCGCTACTACTATCCCCAGCTGGATAAGGAAGCCCTCATCGTGGACGACCGCTCCAACGGCGGCGGAAACATCTCGCCGATGATCATCGAGCGTCTGCAGCGCCACGTGTACCGCATGACCATGCGCCGCGGCTCCACCCTCACCGGCACCGTGCCCGAGGGCACCCACACCGGTCCCAAGGTACTCCTGATCAACAAGTACTCCGCCTCCGACGGAGACCTCTTCCCCTGGAGCTTCAAGGCCAACAACCTGGGTACCGTGATTGGCACCCGCACCTGGGGCGGTATCGTGGGTATCAGCGGTTCCCTGCCCTATGTGGACGGCACCGATGTCCGCGTTCCTTTCTTCACCAATTACGACGCCGCTACCGGCCAGTGGATTGTGGAGAACCACGGCGTAGACCCTGACATCCTGCTGGACAACGACCCCATCAAAGAATTTGCCGGTACCGACCAGCAGTTGGAGAAAGCCGTAGAGGTTGCCCTGGAGCAGCTCAAGGACCGCAAGCCCCTCCCCGGCGTGCCCGCTCCCCGTACTTTCAAAGACTTAGGTCTTCCGGAGGTATTTTAAATTTCATCAAAATTTCGTAACTTTGCAAGCCTTTCCAAAGGCCCAAAAGAAGGTTAATTTATTTTTATACTTATGGTATCTTACAAAGAAATTGGTCTTGTGAACACCCGTGAGATGTTCAAGAAGGCCGTTGCCGGCGGTTACGCCATCCCCGCTTTCAACTTCAACAACATGGAGCAGCTTCAGGCCATCATCCAGGCCTCCGCAGAGACCAAGAGCCCTGTGATTCTCCAGGTTTCCAAGGGTGCCCGTAACTACGCCAACCAGACCCTCCTCCGCTACATGGCAGAGGGTGCCGTAGAATACGCCAAGGAACTGGGTTGGGAGCATCCTCAGATTGTCCTCCACCTGGACCACGGCGACAGCTTCGAGCTGTGCAAGAGCTGCGTTGACATGGGCTTCAGCTCCGTGATGATCGACGCCTCCTCCCTCCCTTACGAAGAGAACATCGCCCTCACCAAGAAGGTGGTTGATTACGCTCACAAGTATGATGTGACCGTAGAGGCCGAACTGGGCGTTCTCGCCGGTGTTGAAGATGAGGTTGCCGCTGAGGAATCTCACTACACCCGTCCGGAAGAAGTGATCGACTTCGCTACCCGCACCGGTTGCGATTCCCTCGCTATCTCCATCGGTACCAGCCACGGTGCTTACAAGTTCAAGCCCGAGCAGTGCACCCGTGACCCCAAGACCGGTCGTCTGGTTCCCCCGCCGCTGGCCTTCGACGTGCTCCACGAGATTGAGAAGAAGCTTCCCGGCTTCCCCATCGTTCTCCACGGCTCCAGCTCCGTTCCTCAGGAGTATGTAGACATCATCAACGCCAACGGTGGCAAACTGCCCGATGCAGTAGGTATCCCCGAGGAGCAGCTCCGCGAGGCTTCCAAGAGCGCCGTTTGCAAGATCAACATTGACTCCGACAGCCGTCTGGCCATGACCGCCGCCATCCGCAAAGTCTTCAACGAGAAGCCCGGTGAGTTCGATCCTCGTAAGTACCTGGGTCCCGCCCGCGACGAGATGAAAAAGCTCTACATGCACAAGATCATCAACGTGCTGGGTTCCGACGGCAAGGCTGAGTAAGCCAAACCCCAACCAATAAAAAAATCCGACTCGATTGAGCCGGATTTTTTTTGTTCCGTATTTCTTACTGTCTGTATTTGGCGGCCTGCTCGGCAATGAGCGAAGCGTCGTCAAAGTAGTTGATCTTCATAGCGTCCTTCATCTCGTGGAGGGTCTGGGCAGCCACCTCGCGGGCGGCTTCGGAACCCTTCTTGAGGATGTTGTACACCTCGGGGATGTCCTGCTCATAGGTGTGACGGCGGGCACGGATGGGATCCAGGCGGTCGTTGAGCACGTTGATGAGGAATTTCTTGCACTTCATATCTCCCAGGCCTCCGCGACGGTAGTGGTCCTTGAGTTCGTCCAGGTTGGCGTACTCGGGCCAGAACTTGGCAAAGTCGTCGGGTTCGCAGAAGGCATCCAGGTAAGTGAAGACGGTGTTGCCCTCCACTTTACCGGGATCTTCCACCCGCAGGTGACCGGGATCCGTGAACATACCCTTGACCTTCTGCTCCATATCCTTGGGATCATCGCTCAAGTAGATGCAGTTGCCCAGGGATTTGGACATCTTGGCCTTTCCGTCAGTACCGGGAAGGCGGCGGCAAGCCAGGTTGCTGGGCAGCAGGATGGACGGCTCTACCAGCACGTCGCACTTGTACGTACCGTTGAAACTGCGGACAATCTCTCGGCACTGCTCAATCATAGGCTCCTGGTCTTCTCCCACGGGAACGGTGGTAGCTTTGCAGAAGCAAATATCGGCTGCCTGCGAAATGGGATAGGTGAAGAAGCCCACGGGCAGACCGCGGCGGTTGTCGTCTTCCCCGTCTGCATTGAAGCCGCGCAGGGCCATCTCCGTCTTTACGGTAGGGTTGCGCTGGAGGCGCTGCACCGTAACCAGGTTGGAGAAGAACTGTGTCATTTCGTGCAGTTCGGGAATCTGGCTTTGGATGAAGAGCGTGACCTTGTTGGGGTCCAGGCCGCAGGACAGGTAATCCAGGGCTACTTCAATGATATTCTGACGGACTTTCTCCGGATTGTCAGCGTTGTCGGTGAGGGCCTGGACGTCTGCAATGAAGACAAACATCCGGTCAAAGTCTCCCTCGTTCTGCAGCAGGACGCGGTTGCGCAGGGAACCCACATAGTGCCCCAAGTGCAGTTTGCCGGTAGGACGGTCGCCTGTGAGGATGATTCTACCCATAAACTCGTAAAAATTGAGCCACAAAAATAGTCAAAAAAAGCGACGCCTGCAAGCGTCGCTTCCTTTGTCTTTACTGCTCGTCAGGACCCTGATCCTGCGGGCCGGGCTGAGGACCCTGAGGGCCACCCTGGAACGGTCCCTGGGGACCGCCCTGGGCCTGCTGGCCGGCCTGGTACATCTTCTCGAAGGCCTTGTTGAGGGCTTCGGTGTACTTGTCGATATCGGCCAGGTTCTGGGCCTTCACGGCTTCCTTCAGGGCGTTGCAGTTGGTCTCCACCTCGCTCTTGACATCGGCAGGAACCTTGTCGCCATTCTCCTTCAAGAACTTTTCGGCCTGGAAGGTGAGGGCATCTGCGTTGTTGATCTTGTCGATGCGCTCCTTTTCGGCCTGGTCGGCTGCTTCGTTGGCCTTGGCCTCGTCACGCATACGCTGGATTTCGGCGTCGGACAGGCCGCTGGAGGCCTCGATGCGGATGTGCTGCTCCTTACCGGTAGCCTTATCCACAGCGCTTACGTTCAGGATACCGTTGGCATCGATATCGAAGGTAACTTCAATCTGAGGTACGCCACGGGGTGCGGGGGCAATGCCGTCCAGGTGGAAGATACCGATCTGCTTGTTATCCTTGGCCATAGGGCGCTCGCCCTGGAGCACGCGGATCTCTACGCCGGGCTGGTTGTCTGCTGCGGTGGAGAACACCTGGCTCTTCTTGGCAGGAATGGTGGTGTTGGACTCGATAAGCTTGGTCATAACGCCGCCGAGGGTTTCGATACCCAGGCTCAGCGGAGTAACATCCAGAAGAAGCACGTCCTTCACGTCACCGGCCAGAACGCCACCCTGGATGGAAGCACCGATGGCTACCACTTCGTCGGGGTTCACGCTCTTGTTGGGCTCCTTGCCGAAGAAGTTCTTCACCAGTTCCTGTACGTAAGGGATACGGGTGGAACCGCCCACGAGGAGGACCTCGTCAATGTCGGAGGGATTGAGGTGAGCATCGGCCAGGGCCTGCTTGCAAGGGGCGATGGAGCGCTGGAAGAGGGCATCCGAAAGCTGCTCGAACTTGGAACGCGTGAGCGTCTTGGCGAGGTGCTTGGGCACGCCGTCCACCGGCATAATATAAGGCAGGTTGATCTCCGTGGAGGTCTGGCTGGACAGTTCGATCTTGGCCTTTTCGGCAGCTTCCTTCAGACGCTGCAGGGCCATAGGGTCTTTCTTGAGGTCCAGACCGCCGTTCTCGGCGGCGAACTCGGAAGCGAGCCAGTCAATGATGACCTGGTCGAAGTCGTCACCGCCCAGGTGGGTGTCACCGTTGGTGGACAGAACCTCGAAGACGCCGTCACCCAGCTGCAGGATGGAGATATCGAAGGTACCGCCACCGAGGTCGTACACGGCCACCTTCATATCCTTGTCCTTCTTGTCCAGGCCATAGGCCAGGGCAGCGGCGGTGGGTTCATTGATGATACGCTTCACATCCAGACCTGCGATGCGGCCGGCCTCCTTGGTGGCCTGACGCTGAGAGTCGGAGAAGTAGGCGGGGACGGTGATCACGGCCTCGGTCACTTCCTGGCGGAGGTATTCCTCGGCGGTCTTCTTCATCTTCTGAAGAATCATGGCCGAAATCTCCTGAGGAGTATAGAGCTTACCGCCGATGTCCACGCGGGGGGTGTTGTTCTCTCCACGGACCACCTTGTAGGGGACGCGGTTCACCTCGGTGTTTACCTGATCGTAGGTCTCACCCATGAAACGCTTGATGGAGAAAACGGTATTGTTGGGGTTGGTGATAGCCTGACGCTTGGCCGGAGAGCCAATCTTACGCTCTCCACCCTCGGTGAAAGCTACCACGGAAGGGGTAGTGCGCTGCCCCTCGTTGTTGATGATGACGGTAGGCTGGTTGCCTTCCATCACTGCGACGCAGGAATTAGTAGTTCCCAGGTCAATTCCGATAATCTTACCCATAGTATTCTAATTTTTTATTGTTTTCGTATAAAAATTTGGCGCCACTCGTAGTGAGCGACGCCAAGTAAATATCGAACTTCGTGCCAAGTCAGCAGGGCTGACAAAATGGCAGAAACTAGAACCTCCAGCCTATGGTAAGCAGGCCATCCAGCATGGCGCTCCTGACTTTTACCTCCGGTGTAAGGATGGAATCATCCACCACCTTGTAGTAGAACTGGTTGGGATTGGGGGCGTAATAATAGTTATAAGGGATGACGTAATCTGCCGGCACAAAGCGGGCGCGGACGGCGGCATCCAGGAAGAAACTGCCAAAGGAGAAACCGGCACCCACGGACAGGTTGTGCTTGAGAAGGGTATGCTCCCTTTCTCCATTGGTGATAAGGTTGTAACCGGCACGCAGGGCCACACCGGGCGTCACCTTAACCTCTGCTCCCAGACGCAACTGATGGCTGGCTGTGAGCAAGTCCCTGATATCCTGGTTCACCTCCGAGAAGGAGCCGATGGAATAGCCATTGTCACTGCGGGAACGGAAAGCGGAGGAGGCATAATTGACAAACTCATAGTCTGCGCTCACCACGGCCACATTACCGATGGCATACGCCAGGCCCAGGTTGGCACGGAAAGGAGTACGCAGGGCGTAGATCCAGTCGTCCTCGGGGCTGCTGGCGCTGCCGCCATAGTGGCCGGAGAGAGTTACCTCACCGGAATAGCCGTAGCGCTCGCGGATATTGAGCATAGTGGGCGTCTGCACGGCTGCACCGATGCGCAGGCCGGCGACGGGACGCCACAGCATACCCAATTTGAAATAGACGCCGTTGCCATCCAGGCGGTAGTTGCGCTTCATCCGCAGCGACTCAAACCGGGCGGTGGTACCGTCTGAGTACTCGATGACAGGGAACGCATCCGGATTGTCAGGCGTTTCCCTCCAGTACTCGGACAGGGAATAATGCAGCGTGGTCACACCCAGGTTGGCACCGATGTAGAACTTGTCGGAGAAGTTGAGGGCGTAGTTGAGCAGGATGTCGTGCTTGCTGCCGCGGGTCTGCTGACCATACTCCTGGTAAACGGGAGCGGCCAGACGGAAATTCCCATCCGGATCAATGATTTCCGTAAGGGCCACATAGGCACCGTCACGGCCGGCCACACTGTTGAACATACCGGCACGGTAACCGGTCATATCCACCCAGGCGGGCATACGGGTAGGGTCTCCGCTGTAATACCAGTCTTCGTTGTCCAGTACGTTGGAGGCGAATCCGTCTGCCGACGAGGCCAGCGAAGCGGCGTAGGAATTGTCGTCGTTTACGCCGGATGCGTTGAAGCGACCGGTAAAGTTATTGGTGGCGTTGACCACAAAGCCGAAGGACATCCTCCTCAGGCCCGACCGGCGGCCGGTATCCAGATTGAAGATGAATCCCACGTTGGGCATCTTGACCCCACCGTAGAAAGTGTTCCGCTTGTCTGCCATATACGGCATTCCGTCTGCCGGGCCTACATTGGCCAGGGAGAAGGTGAAGCCGGGCGTAATCTCAAACTGGGAATACGAAGCCACGGCCGAACCGGCGGGATTGAACGTCAGGGAACCGGCATCTCCGCCGATGGCGGTAAGGGCATTGCCCATACCCACACTGCGGGCCGTTCCGGAATAGTTATTCTCAGAAAACAGCAGGGCGTCCTGCCAGGTCTGGGCCCCGGCGGCCACAGCCACTGTGGCACCCAGGACAAAACATATGATTTTTTTCATAACTGTCTAGATTAATTGCCTAACGGCGACGGGATCCACCACCCCCACCGTAAGAACCGCCTCCGGAATAACCGCCGCCCGAGGAACGGGTGGAGCCGCCACCGGAATAACCGCCACCGGAAGAACGCGTGCTGCCAGAGGAGCGCGTGCTGCTGCCGGAAGAACGGTAGCTGGAAGCACCGGAAGAGGAACGGACATCCGTGCTGCCGCTGGAGCGGTAGTTGGAAGAACCGGAAGAGCGGGTGCTGCCGGCAGAAGAACGGACGTTGCTACTGCTCCTGCTACCGCTGCCGGCCGAACGATAGTTGGAAGGACGGCGGGAAGAAGAAGCCGAAGAGCGCGTGGAAGAGCTGCTGCTGCCGGAAGTAACGGAGCGGGTGCTGCTGCCGGACGCAGAATGGGTTACGGTAGAAGGAGCCCGCGTTACGCCGGAAGAGCGGCGACTGGAAGATCCCACCACGGAAGAACGCGTGGAAGCGCCGGTACGGGCCGATGAGCCGCTGCGCACGCCGCCCGAGGCCTTGGTGGCCCGGGAAACGCTGCTGCGGGAAGCCGCAGCGTGGCGGGAATAGCTGCTGTGGGTAGCGGCACCGCGGGCCGAGAAGTTACCCTCCCGGTGACCCAGACTCATGGCGTGGCTGCGGTGAATACGGGTTGCGCCGCCCCAGTGGTAAGGATAGTAATAGCCCGCGTAATGGCCGGGATAGAACCGGTTCCAGTACCAGGAGTCATAATACCAGGAATGGTAGAAGGACGAGTGGTACCAGGGGCCGTACCAGTAAGGATCTCCATACCAATATCCCCAACGGTCATAATACCAAGGGTCGTAATACCACGAAGAGTAATACCAGGGACTGCGGTACCAAGGTCTCCACCCCCAGGAATAATAGTAGTCACTCAGATACCACGGCCTGAAAGCCCAGGAATAGTTCCAGGACCAGGACGGGGAATCCCAAACCGTTATGGTATTGTCTTTAAGGGAGAAACGGATGTTCTTGCCTTCCGGAATCACCAGGGTGTCTCCGGCGCTAAGGATATAAGCCTCGGAGGAGTGGGAATCGGCCAGCAGATTGTCCAGTTCTTCATTGGTCGGGGCCGGTTGCTGGGCCACAACGGAAGGACGGGAGTAGATACCGTCATCAAAGGCCTGGCTCTGAAGACGGCTTGTGGTAGAGCATGAAAGGGCGGCCAGAAGCATCAGAATGCCTGCCATAAATCTCTTTTTCATAATCTTTACCTCCTAATAATCCAATAAAAATAAGTATCTTTGTGCCGGTTAAAAATCGGCCTTACTCAGGAGTAATGCAATTTTTGTACCTGCATTCCCCTATTTAGGCAACAATATTAAGCACAAATACAAAAAAAAGCAAATAAGATTATGGCAAAAGAGGTAACCAAAAGGGAAGAAAACTATTCCCAGTGGTACAATGACCTGGTAGTAAAAGCAGACCTGGCCGAGCAGTCCGCCGTACGCGGCTGTATGGTCATCAAACCCTATGGCTATGCCATTTGGGAGAAGATGCAGGGCATCCTGGACGGCATGTTCAAGGAGACCGGCGTAAAGAACGCCTACTTCCCCCTGTTCATCCCCAAGAGTTTCTTCAGCCGTGAGGCCGAACACGTGGCCGGCTTTGCCAAGGAATGCGCCGTGGTTACCCACCACCGCCTGATGAACGACCCTAACGGCAACGGCATCGTGGTGGATCCGGAAGCCAAGCTGGAAGAGGAACTCATTGTCCGTCCCACCTCCGAAACCATTATCTGGAACACCTACAAGGGCTGGGTCCACTCCTGGAGAGACCTTCCCATCCTGTGCAACCAGTGGTGCAACGTAGTGCGCTGGGAAATGCGCACCCGTCTGTTCCTCCGCACGGCCGAATTCCTCTGGCAGGAGGGCCATACCGCCCACGCCACCGCCCAGGAGGCCGAAGCCCGCAAAGAGCAGATGGTCAACGTATACGCCAAGTTTGCCCGTGAGGTGATGGCCCTTCCCGTGGTAGTGGGTCACAAGAGCCCCGGCGAGCGTTTTGCCGGCGCCCTGGACACTATGACCATCGAGGCCCTGATGCAGGACGGCAAGGCCCTGCAGGCCGGTACGTCCCACTTCCTGGGCCAGAACTTTGCCAAGAGCTTTGACGTCCAGTTCACCAACGCAGAAGGCAAGCAGGACTTTGTCTGGGCTACTTCCTGGGGCGTGAGCACCCGTCTGATGGGTGCCCTCATCATGGCCCACGGAGACGACAACGGCCTGGTCCTTCCTCCGGCCCTGGCTCCCATCCAGGTTGTGATGGTTCCCATCTACAAGAGCGACGAGGAACGTAGCGCCGTGCTGGACAAGATGTACGAGCTCAAGAAGGCCCTGGAAGCCAAGGGCCACAGCGTAGAGATTGACGACAGAGACACCCTCCGTCCCGGCTTCAAGTTTGCCGAGTGGGAGCTCAAGGGCGTTCCCGTGCGTCTGGCTATGGGTCCCCGCGACCTCCAGAACGGCACCGTGGAAGTGGCCCGCAGAGATACCCTGGAAAAGATCTCCGAACCTCTGGAAGGTCTGGAAGACCGCATCATCGGCCTGCTGGACGATATCCAGAAGAGCATTTACAACAAGGCCCTCGCCTTCCGCGACGCTTCCATCCGCAAGGTGGATACCTGGGAGCAGTTCAAGGAAGAAATCGAGAAGGGCGGCTTCCTGCTCTGCCACTGGGACGGCACGGCCGAGACCGAGGCCAGGATCCAGGAAGAGACCAAGGCTACCATCCGCTGCATCCCCGTGGACAGCGCCGTGTGCATGGAAGAAGGCAAGTGCATCTACACCGGCAAGCCTTCCCACCAGAGAGTTCTCTTTGCCCGTTCTTACTAAACTTGATATGAAACGTATTCTTCTCACCCTCTCCCTCCTGGCTGCCGCCACGGTGGCCTGGGGTCAGAACACCCAGGAGGCGGCCGCCGCCGCTGCCGCTGCCCTCAGCGCTGCAGAGGATGTTCCCGTGAAGGAAGAAAAGCCCAAGTACTGGACCAACACCTTTAACGCCAACCTCAACTTTGGCCAGACTTATCTGAGCCAGTGGGTGGCCGGCGGTTTCAACAACATCAGCGTCACCGCCAACGTGGACGCCGTAGCCAAGTTCGCCAAGGGCAAGGCCCTGGGCAACTCCCGCATCCAGCTGGAGTACGGCCAGCTGTACTCGGCCGACAAGCCCATCTTCCAGAAGACCAAAGACCGTATCTATCTGGAGTCCAAGTGGGGTTATCAGACTTCGGTGAAGAACCTGGCTTATTCCGCCAGCATCGACTTCAAGACGCAGTTCGGCAAGAACTACACCTACGGAACCCCCAAGGAATACCAGGGAGACGAGCCCACCCGGGAGGACTGGCTCATTGCCCGCACCCTCAAGTCCGGCTTCCTTGCACCCGCCTACCTCAATATCGGTGTGGGTGCCCTCTGGACCCCGGCACCCTGGATTTCCATCAACGTGGCCCCGCTCTCCGGCGGTGGTGTGCTGGTGACCATTCCCGAACTCAGAAAGACGTACGGTATGGATCTCCGGGAAGGCAGTGAGACGGAATACACCAACTTCCGCGCAGAATTCGGTGCCCAGATCAAGGTGGATATGGCGTGGGTGGTCAACGACGTCTTCTCCTACTCCACCCAGGTAACCGCCTTCTACAACTACCTTACGCCCAAGATGGAACCCCGTATCACCTGGGATAACAAGATCTCCTGGAAGGTGGTCAAGTTCTTTGCCATCAACCTGAGCACCAACCTCATCTACGACCCTCGTGTGCTGGTACGCGACACGGACAAGACTACACCCGGACTGGAGGCCAAGGGCGTTCAGTTCAAGGAATACTGCGAGTTAGGTTTCACCTATACCATCACCCGTAAGCACTAGGCCGATGCTTCTCGTTGCAGTCAGCGGAGGCATCGATTCTATGTGCCTGGCAGAAAAGGTCCGTCTGGAAGGCGGGCCTTTCGCCATTGCACACTGCAACTTCGGCCTGAGGGGAGAAGAAAGCGACGGCGATGAGGCCTTCGTAAAAGAATGGGCCGATCAGTACGGCATTCCCCTCCACATCCGGCGCTTTGAAACCGAGGCCTTTGCCGCCCGGGAGGGCATCAGCATCGAGATGGCCGCCCGCCGCCTGCGGTACCACTGGTTCGGGCAGCTGTGCCGGGAACACGGTTACGAAGCCGTAGCCGTGGCCCACAACGCCAACGACAACGCCGAGACCCTCCTCCTGAATCTCCTGAGGGGAACCGGCCTCAAGGGCCTTCTAGGGATGAAGGCCGAAGGGAAGATTCCCGACCCCAACTTCACCGACATTCCCCTGCTGAGACCCCTGCTGGGAATGACCCGCGAGGAGATTGAGGCCTTCGCCGCCGAGCACGGACTCGCCTGGAGAGAAGACCGCACCAACGCCTGCAACGACTTCAAACGCAATAAGATCCGTAACCAGGTTTTCCCAATCTTCAAAGAGATTAACCCCTCTTTCATCCAAACTCTGAATAGTGATATACAGAGGTTCTCAGAGGAGATTTCGTGCGGCGCGATGGACTTTTTTGGCGCTCATCAGAGCGCCCGGCCGTACCCGGGACTTTGCGACAGCAAAGTCGTTGAGGGAGAAAAGGCCGCGGGGGATAATAGGGGGCAGAGCCCCCTCACATTCGGGGGTGGCGAAGGTTCTGAGGACAACACTTCCTCCGAAAGTGACAACATTTCTCCCGAAAAAGAAGAATTCACTATTACTGAGGAGGTTTGGGACGGAAGTGGAGAGGTGAAGCAGCCGGAAGGGATGCTGATCCTGGATGCTGACAAGGCCGGAGAACTGACAGAGGGCCGATGGGAGACTGGAGACTGGATTAGGCCCCTGGGAGCTCCCGGAAAAAAGAAACTGCAGGACTGGTTCACGGACCATCACGTCCCGGTGGATGAAAAACCGTTCATCCCCCTCTACAAGAGCACCAAAGACCCGCACCACGTGCTGGCCATCGCCGGCCGGTGCATCGACCACTCGGTCCGCGTGACCGCCGCCACCCGCCGAATCCTTCGGATTTCAGAAAAAAAGTGGTAACTTTGCAGACTTGACGCGCACGCGCGAAGCGTACGCAATTACATAGTTTAATCAGAACAAAAGACAATATGAACCGTAAAGTACTTCTTATGATTCTGGACGGCTGGGGAGAAGGCCGCCACGACTATTCCAACGCCATCTGGACCCAGGGCACGCCCAACATTGACGCTCTCCGCGCCAAGTATCCTTATGGCCACCTGCAGGCCTGCGGCGAGTACGTAGGTCTTCCGGACGGCCAGATGGGCAACTCCGAGGTGGGTCATATGAACCTGGGCGCCGGACGCGTGGTATACCAGGATCTGGTGAAGATCAATATCGCCTGCCGTGAGCACAAGCTCCTGGAGAACAAAGAAATCAAGGCCGCATACGAGTACGTAAAGAAGAGCGGCAAGAAACTGCACCTGATGGGCCTCACCTCCCACGGTGGCGTCCACAGCTCCCTGGACCACGTGTACGAATTCTTGCGCGTAGCCAAGGAAGAAGGCCTGGACAAAGTGTACGTGCACGCCTTTATGGACGGCCGTGACACGGACCCTCACAGCGGACTGGGCTTCGTGAAAGAACTGGAAGAAAAGATGGCCCAGACCACCGGTAAGGTGGCTACCGTCTGCGGCCGCTTCTATGCGATGGACCGTGACAAGCGCTGGGCCCGCGTAAAGGAAGCCTACGACCTCCTGGTAGAAGGCAAGGGCAACGAATTTGAGAGCGCTCAGGCCGGTATCCAGGCCAGCTACGATGCAGACGTAACCGACGAATTCATCAAGCCCATCGTAGTTACCGAGAACGGCAAGCCCGTGGCCACCATCGAGGAAGGAGATGCCATCATCTTCTACAACTTCCGCAACGACCGCGCCCGCGAGCTCACCTCCGTCCTCACCCAGCAGGATATGCCGGAAGAAGGTATGCACACCATTCCGCTGTACTACTGCTGCCTCACTCCTTACGACGCTTCCTTCAAGGGCGTGCACATCCTCTTTGACAAGGAACTGGTGCAGGACACCCTGGGAGAGACCGTTTCCAAGGCCGGCAAGCACCAGCTCCGCATTGCCGAAACCGAGAAATACGCCCACGTCACCTTCTTCTTCAACGGCGGCCGTGAGACCGTGTTCGAGAACGAGGAACGCATCCTGGTGAACAGCCCCAAGGTTCCCACCTACGACATCCTGCCCCAGATGAGCGCCCCCGAAGTGGCCGAAAAGCTCATAGACCAGATCCGCAGCGAGAAGCAGGATATGATCATCCTCAACTTCGCCAACGGCGATATGGTGGGCCACACCGGCATCTATCCCGCCGTTACCCAGGCCGTGGCCTGCATCGACAGACTGGTGGGCCAGGTGGTAAAAGAGGCCATTGACCACGACTACGTGGTGCTCCTCACCGCCGACCACGGCAACGCAGACTTTGAAGTAAACCCCGACGGTACCCCCAACACCGCCCACTCCCTGAACATCGTTCAGTTTGTGGTAATCAACGCCGGTGACGAGGTAAAGACCGTGAAGGACGGCGCCCTCTGCAACGTGGCTCCTACCATCCTCAAGCTGATGGGTATTCCTCAGCCCGCTGCCATGACGGCCGAACCTCTTATCTAAGCAATGGAACTTACCGCCAAATTCTTAGCCCAGCTTCTGAAGGGCACCGTAGAGGGCGACGAAAACGCCAAGGCTACCAAGTTTGCCAAGATTGAACACGGCAAGCCCGGTACCCTGAGCTTTTTTGCCAATCCCAAATACGAGGAGTTTGTCTACACCAGCCAGGCTTCCATCCTCATCGTGGACAAGAGCTTCGAGCCCAAACAGCCCGTCAAGGCTACGATGGTCCGGGTAGACAATGCCTACTCTTCCATCGCAGACCTCCTCAAATATGTATCGGCCCAGAAACAGAAGGCCAAAAGGCACCGCAGCCTGCTGGCCCGCTGGCACTTCTCCACGCACTTTGGCAAGAAGGTGTACCTGGCCGCCTACAGCTATGTGGGCCGCCACGTAACCATCGGGGACAATACCGTCATCCACGAGCACGTTACCATTGGGGACAACACCGTCATTGGCAAAAACTGCATCATTTATCCGGGCGTAGTCATCTATCCTGGAATGATTATTGGAAATAACGTAATCCTGCACGCCGGATGCATCATCGGCGGTGACGGCTTTGGCAACGCCCCGCGTCCGGACGGCAGCTGGGAGAAGATAGAGCACCTGGGCAACGTAATCATTGGAGACGACGTAGAGATTGGCTGCAACACCACCGTGGACCGCGCCCAGATGGAATCCACCGTCATTGGCAACGGCGTGCGCATTGACAACCTTTGTATGATAGCCCACAACGTTGTCATCGGAGACCACACTGTGATGGCGGCCCAGACGGGCATCGCCGGCTCCACCGAGGTGGGCAAGTACTGCATCTTCGCCGGGCAGGTGGGCATCGCCGGCCACGCCAAGATAGCCGACCACACCACCATCCTGGCCCAGGGAGGCGTGATGGGCAACATCCGCAAGGAAGGCCAGACGCTGCTGGGCTCGCCGGTGATGGACGCCAAACAGTATATCAAAGCCTATGCTTTGTTTAAACGCGCCGCGGAAGAATAAAGAATGAACCAGAGGACGCTAAAAAATACGTACTTCTTTGAAGGAAAGGGACTGCATACGGGAACGTATGCGCATATGAAAGTTATGCCCGCCCCGGCCGGCTTCGGCATCCGTTTCTACCGGGTAGACCTGGAGGGTCAGCCGGAGATAGAGGCCCTGGCCCAGAACGTGACCAACACCTCCCGCAGCACCACCATCGGTTGCGGAGAGGCCCAGGCCGTGACCATCGAGCACATTATGAGTGCCCTCACGGGTCTGGGCGTGGACAACGCCCGCATTGAACTGGACAACCAGGAAGTGCCCATCCTCAACGGCAGTGCAGAACCCTATGTAAAGGCTTTTCAGGCCGATGGGCTGGAAGACCAGGGGGTCCCCCGCCAGTACATCACCCTCCCCCTCGCCATCGAAGTGAGCGACCCTCGCACGGGCTCCTGGGTGAAGATTGAGCCGGCCGATGCCCCTTCGGCCCATATTACCGTGGATTTCAACTCCCCGGTGCTGGGCGTCCAGCAGGCCCATTGGGACGAGCAGACGGATTATGCCAGCGAGATTGCTCCCTGCCGCACCTTCTGCTTCTACCGCGAAATTGAGCCTATGCTCAAGAACAACCTCATCAAGGGTGGAGACCTGTCCAACGCGCTGGTGGTTACCGATACCGGCTATATGGACAACCCCGTCCTCCATTTCCCGGACGAGTGCGGCCGCCACAAACTGCTGGACCTGCTGGGAGATTTCCGTCTGGCCGGCGGCTACCTGAACGCCCGCATCACGGCTTTCAAGCCCGGCCATCCCATCAATACTAAAGCAGCCAAGGCCATCCGCGCCTTGCTTAAATAATTGCTTATGAACAAGATTCATCCCCTTGCCTGTGTAAGCCCCGAGGCCAAACTGGGAGACAATATAGAGGTAGGCCCCTTCGCCTTCATCGACGCCAACGTAGAGATTGGTGACGGCTGCCGCATTCTCAACGGCGCCACCATCTACTCCTATGTCAAGATGGGCAAGGACTGCACCGTGTTCCCCGGCGCCGTGGTAGGTGCCATTCCCCAGGACCTCAAGTTCGAAGGTGAGGAATCCCGCGTAGAGATCGGTGACCGCGTGAACATCCGCGAGTGCGCCACCATCAACCGCGGTACCGCCGCCAGCGGCAAATACGTTACCCGTGTGGGCAGCGACACCCTCATTATGAGCTACGCCCACATTGCCCACGACTGCACGGTAGGCAACCACTGCATCATCGTGAGTTACACGGGCCTGGCCGGAGAGACCGACATTGACGACTGGGTAACCCTGGGAGGCCGCAGTATGTGCCACCAGTTTACCAAGGTGGGTACGCACGCCTTCGTGGCCGCCAGCACCAAGCTGGTGAAAGACGTTCCGCCGTACGTGCTGGTGGGTCGCGAACCCGCCGTGTTCGAAGGCGTGAACCGCGTGGGTCTGCTCCGCCGCGGCTTCAGCGAAGAAGAAGTAAACCTGATCAAGGAGTTCTACGACACCATCTACTTCAAGGGTATGAACGTGTCCCAGGCTCTGGAATTCATTGAAGCCAATTATCCGCAGAGCGTCATCCGCGACACCATCGTGAACTTCATCCGCGGTTCCAAGCGCGGCATCCTGTCCAAGCCCCGTATGGGCCGGTAAGCGTGCTCCTTTCCACCGCATACTTTCCGCCGCTGAGCTGGCTGGCCCTGGCGGCGCGCGACTTTCGGCCGGGTTTTCCCCCGGCCGTTATCGGCCTGGAAGCTTGCGAAAATTACCAGAAGCAGAGTTACCGCAACCGCTGCTACATCCTGGCCGGAGACGGCGTGCAGATGCTGCAGGTACCCGTTGTGCACGGGGCTTCCTGGGCCATCAGGGACGTAAAGGTGGATTATTCCACCCCTTGGGTCGTCCGCACGGAACGCGCCCTGGATACCGCCTATGAGACATCGGCCTACTATGAATATTATAGGGATGAGGTGTTTGCCCTTCTGGACGCCCAGCCCGAAACGCTTTGGGAGCTCAACCTCTCCACCATCCGTTTCCTCCTGAAAAAGACCGGGATAGCCTGCGAGCTCTCCCCTACCGCCTCCTTTGAAAGCCAGCAGGAGGCCGATGATTTCCGCTTTTCCCTTCACCCCAAGCGCCCGGATACCGTTCTGGCAGAACTGGGCCTGGACAAGCCTTACTACCAGGTTTTCCAGGACCGTATGGGCGGCTTCACCCCAAAACTAAGCTGTCTGGACCTTCTCTTTAACGAAGGCCCAGACAGCATACTCTGGTTGAAGAAGCTTTAGAGGCTTCTCTTGATTTCCACAATCTGGAAGGCTTCGATGATGTCTCCAGGGTGGATGTCGTTGTACTTATCAAGGCCGCAGCCGCATTCCATACCGGAAACCACTTCCTTGGCGTTGTCCTTGCCTCTCTGGAGGGAGGCCAGTTCGCCGGTGTACACCACAATGCCGTCGCGGATGAGGCGCACCTGGGCTTTGTTCACCAGTTTGCCTTCCTTCACCAGACAGCCGGCGATGGTGCCCACCTTGGAAATCTTGAAGGTCTGCTTGACCTCGGCGGTGGCGGTGACTTCTTCCTTCTTCTCGGGCTCCAGCATACCCTCGATACCTTCCTTCACTTCGTTGATGCAGTCGTAAATCACGGAGTAGAGGCGGATTTCGATGCCTTCCTTCTCGGCGGCGCGGCGGGCTTCGGAGCTGGGACGGACCTGGAAGCCGATGATCACGGCGTCGGAGGCTTCGGCCAGCAGGACATCGGATTCGCTGATGGCACCCACGGCCTTGTGGATCACGTTCACACGCACCTCCTCGGTGGAGAGCTTGATGAGGGAATCGGAGAGGGCTTCCACGGAACCGTCCACGTCACCCTTGACGATGATGTTGAGTTCCTTGAAGTTGCCAATGGCGATACGGCGGCCAATCTCTTCCAGGGTCAGGTGCTTCTGCGTCTTGATGCCCTGGATACGGATGAGCTGCTCGCGGCGCTGGGCAATGGACTTGGCCTCTTTTTCATCGGCCATAATGTTGAACTTTTCACCGGCGGCGGGGGCACCGTTCAGGCCCAGCAGGGATACCGGCGTGGAAGGACCGGCGCTTTCCACCTTCTGTCCACGCTCGTTGTACATAGCCTTCACGCGGCCGTAGTAGCTGCCGGAGATGATGACATCTCCCACGTGCACCGTACCATCCTGCACCAGCACCGTGGCCAGATAGCCGCGGCCCTTGTCCAGGGAGCTTTCAATCACTGCGCCGCTTCCCAGTTTGTTGGGATTGGCCTTGAGTTCCAGGAGGTCGGTCTCGAAGAGCACTTTCTCCAGGAGCTTGTCCACGTTGATGCCCTTCTTGGCCGAAATTTCCTGGCACTGGTATTTGCCGCCCCAGTCTTCCACCAGGATGTTCATCTCGGAGAGCTGACGGCGGATGGTGTCGGGGTTGGCTCCGGGCTTATCAATCTTGTTGATGGCAAAGACCATAGGAACGCCGGCGGCCTGTGCGTGGGCGATGGCTTCCTTGGTCTGGGGCATCACAGCGTCATCGGCCGCTACTATGATAATGGCAAGGTCCGTCATCTGGGCACCACGGGCACGCATAGCGGTAAAGGCCTCGTGACCAGGGGTATCCAGGAAGGTGATGTGACGGCCGTTGTCCAGCGTAACACTGTAGGCACCGATGTGCTGGGTGATACCGCCGGCCTCACCGGCAATCACGTTGGAGTTGCGGATGTTGTCCAGGAGGGAGGTCTTACCGTGGTCTACGTGACCCATCACGGTGATCACAGGAGGACGCTCCACCAGATCTTCTTCGCGGTCGGGTTCCTGCTGCTGGATTTCTTCGGTGAGCTCGGCGGTTACGAATTCCACCTTGTAACCGAATTCTTCGGCAACGAGGACCAGGGTTTCGGCGTCCAGACGCTGATTGATGGACACCATCATACCCAGGGACATACAAGCACCGATAACCTTGACCACCGGCGTGTTGTTCATCAGGGTGGCGAGGTCGTTGACGGTTACGAACTCCGTTACCTTGAGCACCTTGTTCTCGGCTGCTGCGGCCTCCATTTCCTCCTGGGAACGGATGGCGGCAATCTCTCTCTTCTCCTTGCGGTGCTTGGCGCCGAAGTTGTTGCGGGTGCTCTCGTTCATCTTGGCGTAGGTTTCCTTCACCTGCTTCTGGATCTCCTTCTGCAGTTCTTCCTGCTCGGCCTCGGTCATAGCCGGCTTGAAGCGGTCACCTTTCTTGCGCTTTCCACCCTGCTGGGCGGCGGCAGCACCCTGCTGCTGTTTCTTGTTGTCGTTTTTCTTGGGGGCTTTTTCGGCCTGAACCTTGGTAACGTCTACCTTCTGGGAGCCGGAAGCCTTGATTCTCTCACGCTTCTTGGCCTTCTTGGGGTCAAACTGGGAAAGGTCGATCTTGCCCAGCACCTTGAAAGGAGCGGCTTGCTCAGCAGGCTCGGCGGCAGGGGTTGCTTCCGCAGGGGTCGGTTCGGAAACTTCCTCTTCCTCGGGCTCCGGTTCAGGTTCCGGTTCGGGTTCGGGTTCTGCCACAGGCTCCGGTTCCGGTTCAACTTCCGGCTCGGGCTCTGCCACGGGCTCGGGTTCCACTACCGGTTCGGGTTCTACCACGGGCTCCGGTTCCGGTTCTGCTACCGGCTCAGGTTCGGCCACGGGTTCCGGTTCCGGTTCGGGCTCCGGTTCCACGTTACGGGAAAGATTGTTGCTCTTGATCACCGTTACGCGCTCGGGCTCAAACTCGTCCTCTTCCTCGTCCTGCTTCTTGGAGGCCTTGTCCAGAATCTCCGTGAGCTTGACGTCCACCTTTTCGGCCTGTTCCTTCAGTTCCATATCCTTGCCAAACTTCTTGTGCAGTTCGGGGAGGAACTCCTCCGAAACCTTCAGGTTGGGGTTGGCGTCTTCAATGCCGGCGCCTTTGGAATTGAGGAACTCCACCAGGGTGTCAAGCCCGATGTTGAATTGTTTGATAAGTTTCGATAATCTGATTTCTGCCATATAATAACCCCTTTTTCTTCTAAATAATTAATCTTCAAACTCTTCGTGCAGAATGCGCAGCACCTCTTCCACGGTCTCGTCCTCGAGGTCGGCACGGGAGGCGATGTCTGCGGGAGCCAGAGCCATCACGCTGCGGGCGGTGTCGCAGCCAATGGACTGCAGACGCTCGATTACCCAAGGATCGATGACATCGGCAAACTCGCTCAGCAATACGTCGTCCTCCTCCTCTTCGTTCTGCGGGAGTTCACGCCATACTTCAATCTCACGGCCTACCAGCATACCGGCCAGCTTGATGTTCACGCCGCCCTTGCCAATACCCTTCTTGACTTCTTCGGCCTGCATATAGACCTTGATCTTGTCTTCGGGGGAGGTGCCCAGGTCGATGCGGGAGATGCGGGCCGGATTGAGGGCACGCTGGATCATCAGCTGAGGGTTGTTGCTCCACTGGATCACGTCGATGTTCTCGTTGCGGAGTTCACGGACGATACCCATAATGCGGGAACCCTTGACACCGATGCAGGCGCCGATGGGATCGATGCGGTCGTCGTAGGATTCTACGGCCACTTTGGCACGCTCGCCGGGGATGCGGACCACCTTCTTGACGGTGATGAGGCCGTCGTAAATCTCGGGCACTTCCATTTCAAAGAGTTTCTCCAGGAAGCTCTCGGAGGTGCGGGACAGCACAATGTAAGGCGTGGTGTTGTTCTTCATCTCCACGCTCTTGATGATGGCGCGCACGGAATCGCTCTTCTTGAAGCGCTCTCCGGGGATCTGCTCGTTCTTGGGCATACGGAGTTCGTTGCCGTCCTCGTCCAGGATGAGGACCTCGTTCTTCCAGGTCTGGTATACCTCGCCGGTGAAGATCTCACCCACACGCTCGGAGTATTTCTTGAAGACGTTGGCTTTTTCGATATCCATGATACGGCCCTGGAGGTTCTGACGGATGTTCAGAATACCGCGGCGGCCGAAGGAAGCCAGGGAAAGTTTGCGGGTGAAGGTGTCACCTATCTCGTAGTCGTCGTCTCCGGTTTCTTCCTTGATCTCGTCTACGGTGATCTGGGTCACAGGGTCTTCCACCTCTTCCACAACCTCAAAGTTCTGGTAAATTTCGCAGTCTCCCTTGTCCACGTTGATAATGACGTCGAAGTTGTCGGCGCTGCCGTAGGTCTTGGCCAGCTGGGTGAGGAACACATCCTTCAGAACACCCAGCATCACGGGACGGTCGATGCTTTTCTCTTCCTTGAAATCCTTGAAAGCGTCAATCAAGGTAATTTCTTTCTCTTTTTCTTTTGCCATGGTTTATGTTAGTATTATTTAAAATCAATGTAGGGAGTGACGGAGTTGATCTCGCTGAGGGGGAACGTCTCGTTGTGCTCCACCTTCTCCTTCTTCTTCTTGCCTTCCACAGCCTCCAGGGCGGTATATTGCAGGCCGATGCTGTCTTCGGAAGCACCGGTGAGGGTGGCAATGATGCGCTTGCCGCCCTTGAACTTCACGTCCACCTGGGAGCCGATGGCCTTCTGATACTGGCGCAGCACCTTGAAGGGGCGGTCCAGACCGGCCGATGATACCGTAAGGGCGTAGTCTTCCACGTCCTGGTCGAAGGCTTCGTGCACTACCTTGTCGATAGCGGCGCAGTCTTCCCAATCTACGATGCCTTCTTCCTTTTCGATGACAACCTCGATGTCGTTCTCGGCGCTGATGGTCACCTCCACCAGGAAGCAACCCCGCTCTGCGACGGCCGGCTCAATGGCCTGGATAATCTGTTCTTTGTTCATAATTCCGTTTTCGTCATTCCCGGTTTGCCCGGGAATCTAAAAAAAAGATAGGGGACCGGCGTCCTCTATCTCGTTCACGTCTGCAAATGTACGAACTATTTTTGTAAAATGCAAATCTACAGCAGCAACAGAATGGCCAGCAGGCCCACGCAGTAGCCCTGGGCCAGTAAGCGGCGGCCGGTGACGTAGCGGGTGCTCAGGACCACGGGGTCTTCCGAAACGGCGGCCTGAATATCCTCCGGGAAATGCCCGGCACTCCATTTGTGCACCAGTTCTCCGTGATAGAAATAGGTTCCGCCCCCGTTGGAACGGTTGAGCGTAATAAGGGTCTTATAATCTGAGAAATAGGGTTCCACATCCGGCGGAAGGACCGGCAGCTCCTCTTTGGTGGCCGATACCAGCAGGAGCGGCCGTGCCTGGGAGGCCTGGACCGTGCGGTATTGCTGCTCCAGGCGGGACCAATCGGCCTTCTTGGCGTCGTAGATGGAGAAGACCACCACGCGTCCGGTGGCGGCCAGTTCGTCACAATAGACGCCGGCGGTGTCCGAGAAACTGAGGATGGGGGCGCTGCGGAAATCGGCTTCTTCGGCGTTCTCGTCCAGCGAGGCGAAGAGCTGGGCACCCCAGTTATAAGGCGTGAAATCCACCAGCGGGAGGTGATGGTTGCTGTAGACGGCCGCCAGGACAATGGCCAGCGCCGCCACGGTGGCAGCCACCCTACGGTGTTTCTTGGAAGTGCCAAAATCCTTGAAGGGAGTGAAAGCGATGACCGCCAGAACCAGCAGCACCACATTCTTCCAGAAGCTCTGGGCGTGGGTGAGATGGATGGCCTGGCCAAAGCAGCCACAGTCCATGGCCGGGTTCTTGATCCAGAGAGCCAGGGTAAGGAGGGTGAAAGCGATGAGCAGGGCGTACGTAATGATGGCCGTAGCCTTGCGGAGCACGCCGGTAATAAGGCCGATGGCCACGAAGCATTCCAGGCAGGCAACGCCGATGCCCACCCCCTTGGCAGCGGGAATCAGGGACGGCAGGCCCAGGAATTTGAAGTACTCCGTGACGATGAGCATAGTTCCCACCGGGTCTATCAGTTTGAGGAGTCCCGACAGGAGGAAGACTATTCCCAGGATGACGGCCGTATGGCGGCGGAAGCGCTGATAGGATGCTTTCATACCAGATAAGGATCTACGGCGGCACGCACCTTTTCAAAAATGGCATCCGGAGGGAGCATCTCTCCCTGAGGGCCGGAGCAGTCTATGCGGCGGAACTTGGGATCCAGGGCTGTCTGGGCCACATACATATCCCTAACAGCCTTCTGGAAGGCGATGGATGCCTCGTGAATATCCTGTGCACCGGACAGATAATTGCGGTCCTGTCCCTCCCGGTGCGAAGTCAGGCTCTGCTCCACAAAGCCGATGGGCACATCCAGGAAGAGGTTCAGATCCGGTTCCGGCAGGTTGAAATCTCCATACTCGGTGTTGAAGATCCAGTCGCGGAGCTTCTCCCGCTCCTGGGGATCCTTCAGCTTGGCGCACTGGTAAGCAATGTTGGAGTACACATAGCGGTCCAGGAGCACGGTCTTTCCAGCAGTCAGCGCCTCCCGCATAACGGGAGCGGCTCCGTGCCGGTCTTCGGCAAACAGGAGGGCCACCAACTGCGGGTGCACAGCTTCGATGCTCCCGAATTCCCCTTTCAGGAAACGGGTAATGAGGTCTCCGTATACGGGGGCCTCGTAACGCGGAAAATGAATGTATTCCAGCGATCCGCAGCGCTGCTGCAAGTATTCCCTGAGCTGCTTGACCTGGGTAGATTTACCCGCTCCGTCAAGCCCTTCCAAAACGATGAGCATGGTTGTAAGTTAAATCACGCAAAGATAACAAAAAAAGGAAGAATCTATGGAAGGTTTGTACCTGTTATCTTTGTCTTTTCAGACTTTTAACGTTACCCCCTCCCGAAACCCCTCCCCTCGGGGGAGGGACTTATAGGGGAAATAAAAAAAAGTTGTACCTTTGGGCGTTAATTCAGTAGTGATATGAAGGAAATCTATTTTGCAGCAGGATGCTTCTGGGGAGCACAGCACTTCTTCGCCGGCGTGGACGGAGTAAAGGAAGCCGTGGCGGGTTATGCCAACGGAAACGGAGAGAACCCCTCTTATGAAGAAGTCTATACAGACACCACCGGCTTTGCCGAGACGGTGCGCGTAACCTATGACCCCAAGCGCATCAGCGTGAAGGAACTCACGGAGCTGTACTTCACCATCATCAACCCCCTGAGCCTCAACAAGCAGGGCGGAGACATTGGCATTCGCTACCGCACGGGCGTATATTATAAGGATGAGGCCGACAAGGCCGAAGCCCTGCCCGTCTTCGAGGCCGTCTCCAAGCGCGTGGGAGCCCCGCTGGTGGTGGAACTGGAGCCGCTGCGCAATTTCTACCTGGCCGAAGAACGCCACCAGGACTACCTGGACAAGAACCCGGACGGCTATTGCCACGTTCCGCTCAAGACCTTCCGCTACCTGCGTCTGTACCAGGACATCAAGCTGTTCCTGGGAGACGAGACCGACCCTGTGGCCCGTATGGCCAATCTGGTGGCCCTGGTTCACGAGCGTATGCATTTCTTCTGGACCGGATTCTACCGCGTACAGGGAGAACAGCTGGTACTGGGACCCTTCCAAGGCCCGGAGGCCTGCTTCCGCATTGGCTTTGGCAAAGGCGTGTGCGGCAGTGCCTGGAAAGAAAAGCGCACCCTGGTGGTTCCCGACGTAGAAGCCTTCCCCGGCCACATCGCCTGCTCTTCCCTCTCCCGCAGCGAGATTGTGGTGCCCGTTTTTGAAGGCAACACCACCACTTCCGTCCTGGACATCGACAGCAAGGAACTGGCTATGTTCGACGCCACCGACGCCCTCTGGCTGGAAAAGATTGTAGAAGTACTGTGATAGGTAACATCCATATCATGGGAATCCTCAACCTCAACGAGGATTCCTTTTTTGCCGCCAGCCGCACCAAGGCCAACGAGGTAGCGGCCCGCGCCGCCCGGCTCTTTGAAGAAGGGGCCGATGTCATAGACCTCGGTGCCTGCTCCACCCGTCCCGGCTCGCAGCAGCCTGATGTAGAAGAAGAATGGCGCCGCCTGGAACCGGCCCTTAGGGAACTTCTGGAGGTAGAAGGATACTCCCTTCCGGGGGTCTGTGCACCCCCGCACCGAGGTAGGGGGAGGGGCCCGCAGATTTTTGGATATTTTCGGAGGGAGCTTGCTTCCGGAGAAAATGTTCAAAAAGCTGTGGGAGGGGCCGGAGTGAAGCGAAGCGTAACGGAGTCCCCCGGAAGGGAGTATCCTTCTATCTCCATAGACACTTTCCGGGCAGAGATTGTTCGCCGCACTTACGATACCATCGGCCCTTTTCTGGTGAATGATATTAGTGCGGGGCATCTGGATCCCGAGATGCTGGAGACGGTAGGACGGCTGGGTCTCCCCTACGTGGCCATGCACATGAGGGGCACGCCGGAGAATATGCAGCAGCTCACGGATTATACGGACATTGTCAAAGATATTGAGGCTTATTTCCGGGAGTTTGCCCAGATGGCAGAGGAAGCCGGCATCAAGGAATGGATCCTGGACCCGGGCTTTGGGTTTGCCAAGACCATTGAACAGAACTATGAGTTGATGCGGCGGATGAACGAACTCAAGGAAGCCTTCCCGCAGGAGATCCTGGTAGGCGTTTCCCGCAAGAGCATGATCTATAAAGTTTTGGGCATCACTCCCGAAGAAGCGATGCCCGCAACGCAAGTCTTGAATTTTGCCGCTCTGGAAAGGGGCGCCACCTGGCTTCGTGTGCACGATGTAGCCCCCGCCGTTCAGACGGCCCAACTTTATTCTACAATGTATACGTCGTCTCCCGGGGCGGCAAAGTGATACGTTTCCCGCGCAAAGGTTTCCAGGGTGTCCGGATTGTTCCGGAGGTTCCGGATTTCGCGGTCCATCTCTTCGATTTCCTCTTTCAGCCGGGCCATCTCCTTCTGCTGGTTCTTCTCTTCCATAGTGGCACGGATCCAGGAGAGGACGCTGTTGTGAGCAAAGAACAGGAGCCACAGGGCCACCAGCGTGGTGGTCACAATCACAAAGGGGACCAGGTAATTGTGGTCGCTCTTCTTGAGCCAGGCCCATTTGTCCTTCTGCTCTTCCATCTTATTCCACTTCCAGGGTTACCGTATCGATATTGCCGCGTTCCTGCTCCACCGGGATCCGGTAGAAGGCATACAGGCAGGCCACCAGGGCCAGGACACCCACCAGGCACAGGACGGCGTACATTTCGGCGGGGATGATTTCTATCCAGTAGTCCGTTTCCTCCAGGGAGGACACCTGGGACAGCACCACGGCCGTACCGTTGTTCACAAAGTGGATGAGCATAGTAAGCCACAGGGAGCCCGTCTTGTAATACACATAACCCATTACCAGGCCGATGCCGAAGGCATTGAGAGCCTGCCAGGGGTTCATATGGATAAAGGCGAAGAACAGGGCGCTGATGACAATGGCCCAGGCGGGCTTCATCTTGGTAAGAAGACCTCTGAGCACCATACCGCGGCAGAGCCACTCCTCAAAGACGGGTGCAAAGATGGCCGTGAGCAGGAACGAACTCCAGAGAGGGCCGCCCGTCATCTTGGACAGGGTCTCCATAAGCATATCGTAGAACTGCTTCATAAAGCCGTTCTGCGTAGTAAGCTTGAAATTGAGGTAGTTGGGATAGTCGAACGCCACCATAAAGCTGTAAGTGAGCACAACGGTAATCACGACTATCTGCCAGGCCTTGAACGGGCCGAAGTGGCTGCTGTTCAGTTTGTATCCGGTCTCGAAAAGGCTGTTTCGCTGGCTCTTCTGGGCCGCATACATCATAGGCGGGATGAAGGACAGCGGATAGACCACCAGCATACTGTAATCCATCATAACCTCGGAGGGTACAAACATAGCGAAGATGGCCACCAGCAGGCTGGCCAGGAGGTTACCGATGAGGAACCATCCCAGGAGGACAAACATTCCCTTCACGCCCGGCACATACCAGGAGTGGTTGGCGTACAGGTCAAAGTTGTTGACCTTTCTGCCTTTCCTGAAAACGGGGACCATATCAATACAGGGGGCTAGGATAAACGCCTTTTGCTACGAGCTCGGCAAACTTGGCCACCACGCCGGGACGGTCTTCCTTGTAGGTGACACCGAACCAGCGGGACGGGGTGGACAGAACCTCGCACGTACCCTCACCGTTTTTGACGATGACGTCTACCACGTAAGGGATATAGAATTCCTTCTTGGGCTCGTTGATGTTTTCCTTGAGGAAGCCCGTGAAGAGTTTCTCGCTCTTGGCGAAATAGTCCGGGGTGAAGCCCCACATATTCATGGAGCAGAGGGCCTTGGCGGCCAGCTCTACGTGGGTCTTGCCATTGGCGGAATTGTTGCCGTAGACCTTTCCGTCGGCCTCTTTGGCAATCTCCAGGTGCTCGACAACGTCCGTCAGGTTGCCATTGGCGTCGTAGGAGCAGATGCCGCGGGATACGCTGCCGTTCTCGCTGAGCGTGTTCTCCAGTTCGAAGCCGATGATGCAATACTGGCCCTTCGTGTTGGCGTGGGCGCGGCACCAGTCTCCCAGGATCTTGAAGGACTGCTTGCCATAGAAATCGTCACCGTTGATGACGGCAAAAGGTTCGTTGATGACACCGGCCGCCATCATAACGGCGTGGGCGGTGCCCCAGGGCTTTACGCGGGTCTCAGGCACGGTGAAACCGGCAGGAATCTTATCCAGTTCCTGGGTTACGAAGACAAACTGGAGGGGCTCTCCGTCTACCGTCTTGACACCGGCATACTTCTCTTTCACGGCCTCTTCCATCTGGGCCTTGAACGATTCGCGCACAATGTAGACCACCTTGCCGAAACCGGCTTCCACGGCATCGTGGATGGAGTAGTCAATGATGGTTTCCCCGTGGGGACCGAGGCCGTCCATTTGTTTGAGACCGCCATAACGGCTGCCCATACCGGCAGCCAAAACGAGGAGTGTAGGTTTCATGATTACTTCTTTCTATTACGTTTTCTTCTTTCACGGACGCGGTAAGCGCTTTCTACCATAAGCTGGTCCTGAAAATCTCCGCGGGCTGCCATCAGGTTGGACAGGCAGATCAGAAGCGGGAAGATAACCGTCCAGCGGAACACCGGACCTTCCATGGTAAAGTACAGATAAGCCAGCCAGAGCTGCATACCCAGGGCCATAATGCCGGAGAGCACCGCCAGGCGCATCTGCAGGATGCGGGATTTGTATACCACCAGGGCCAGCACAATGAGGAAGGCCACGATGCCCAGGAGGATACCGAAATAGGGGCTCTCGATTTGCCAGTAGCTGGCCGTGATGAAACCGTCCGGCGTTGCCACCTTATAAGCGGTTCCAAAGCAGAGGGCAGCCACCAGGCCGGTGGAGATAAGCAGATACAGGGTCTGGATTCTTTGCCACATAGTTTATTTGTTCTTGTTGTAGGCATCTACGGCAGCACGCACCTGACCATATTGGAGGAGCATACGCTTGGCCTCTTCGTAGTCTGTGATGCCGGTGCCTTCCATGATCATACGGGTTCCGCGGTCTACCAGTTTCTTGTTGGTAAGCTGCATATCCACCATCTTGTTGCCCTTCACGTGACCCAGGCGGATCATGGCGGCAGTAGAAATCATATTGAGGATGAGCTTGGCCGATGTACCCGACTTCATTCGGGTGGAACCTGTTACAAATTCCGGGCCGACTTTGGCCACCATGGCTATCTCTGCGGCTTCTGCCACGGCGCTGCCTTCGTTGTTGGTGATGGCGCCGGTAAGCATTCCGAACTCACGGGCTTTCTTGATGGCACCCACCACGTAGGGGGCTCCGCCGGAAGCGGTGATGCCCACCAGCACATCGTTGGGGGTAAGCTTGTATTCCTGAAGGTCCAGCCAGCCCTGTTCAGGGTCGTCCTCGGCGCCTTCAACGGCGTTGCGGATGGCGCCGTCACCTCCGGCCATAATGCCGATGAAGGTGTCCAGGACGCCGTAGGTGGGGGGAATCTCAGAGGCATCTACAATGCCCAATCGGCCGGAAGTACCGGCTCCGGTATAAAAAACGCGACCGCCCTTGGGGACGCGCTCTACGATTCCGTCTACAAGTTTTTCGATAGCGGGGATGGCTTCTGCCACGGCCAACGGCACGCGGCGGTCCTCCTCATTGATGCCCTCCAATATCTCACGGGTGGACATCGCATCCAGGTGTTCGTAATAAGAGCTTTGTTCTGTGGTTTTCATAATTCTCACAAAATAGTATGCGAAGTTACTTAAAAAACTCCGGATATGCCAATTTTTGTAAAATCCTTGAAAATACCTAACTTTGTAAACTATATGAAAACTGCAATAACCGAGTTATTGGGGATTGAAAAGCCCATTTTCCAGGGAGGCATGGCCTGGATTGCCGATGCCCGCCTGGCAGCCGCCGTATCCAATGCCGGCGGCCTGGGGCTCATTTCGTCCATCAATGCCGGTACGGAGGCCGTCCGCAATGAAATTCGCCGGGCCCGGGAACTCACCCGCAAGCCCTTTGGCGTAAACATTATGCTGGCCGCCCCCAATGCAGCCGAGATAGCCGCCCTGGTGGTGGAAGAAGGCGTGAGCATCGTAACCACCGGCGCCGGCAGCCCCGCCCCCTATATGGAGGCCTGGAAAGCAGCCGGCATCCGCGTGATTCCCGTGGTGGCCTCGGTGGCCTATGCCCTCAAGTTCCAGGAACTGGGTGCATCGGCCCTCATTGCCGAAGGCGCCGAATCCGGAGGCCACGTGGGAGAGCTCCATACCATGGCCCTGGTGCCCCAGGTGGTGGATGCCGTCCACATCCCTGTCCTGGCCGCCGGCGGTATCTTCGACGGACGCGGTGCCGCTGCCGCCTTTATGCTGGGCGCCTGCGGCGTACAGGTAGGAACGCGTTTCCTGGTGGCCGATGAGTGCCGCGTGCACCCGGTGTACAAGGAGCGCCTCATCAAGGCTTCCGACATTGGGACTATGGTCACCGGCAAGAGCCTGGGAGACGCCGTGCGCTGCCTCAAAACGCCCTTCGCCAAGCAGTTTGCCAAGATGGAGGCCAATCCTGACGTAACGGACGAAGAAATCCGCGCCTTTGGCACCGGCTCCCTCCGGAAAGCCGTCTTTGACGGAGACCTGTCCGGGGGCAGTTTCCTGGCCGGAGAAACGGCGGGTATGATAACCCGCACCGAACCCGCCGCCGCCATCGTGGAAGACATCATAGGCGGGGCCGAAAAACTTTTGGCGCAAGCCAATAAATTGATTTAAAATTAGATACTATATGGAACCGAAAAGAGTAGTCGTTACCGGAATGGGCGTTATTTCCTGCTTGGGAAATGATGTCAACACCTTCTGGAACAACCTGATCAATGGCGTCTGCGGCATCAAGTACGTAGAAGCTTTCAAGGATATGCCTGTCACCTTTGCCGGCAAAGTGCAGGATTTCAATGCCGAAGACTATGGGATGGACAAGCCCTTCATCCGCAAGCAGGACAACTTCACCCTCTACGGAATGGCTGCCGCCTGGCAGGCCATGAAGCAGTCCGGACTGGTCTCCGAAGGCGAAGGAAGCAATATCGATCCCTTCCGCCTGGGCGTGTATGTGGGTTCCGGTATCGGCGGTTTCGAGGTTCAGTACCGCGAAACCCAGAAGATGATTGAAGACCCCACCGGCCAGTGGATTTCCCCGCTGTTCATCGCTACGATGATCTCCAACATCGCCGCCGGCCACATTGCCATCAAGCACCAGGCCAAGGGCCCGTGCCTGGACATTGTGACGGCCTGCGCCACATCCTCGCACTGCATCGGCGAGGCCTTCCGCGCCATCCGCCACGGCTATGCCGACGCCATCATCGCCGGCGGAGCCGAGCACGCCTCCATTCCCATCGGCGTAGCCGGTTTCTTCAACGCCAAGGCCCTTACCCGCGCCACGGATCCCGCCTACTCTTCCCTGCCCTTCAACATCAACCGTCAGGGCTTTGTGATGGGCGACGGCGCCGCTGTCCTCATCCTGGAATCCCTGGACCACGCCCTGGAGCGCGGTGCCACCATTTACGGTGAGGTGGTGGGTTACGGCAACACCTGCGACGCCTACCACGCCACGGCTCCCCGCCCGGACGCCAGCACCCAGGCCCAGTCCATCAAGGACGCCCTCACGGAAGCCGGCTTTGACGCCTCCAAGGACAACCTTTACATCAACGCCCACGGAACCGGCACCAAGCTCAACGACGTTGCCGAGACCCTGGCCTACAAGGTAGCGATGGGAGACTATGCCTACAAGGCCCATATCTCCTCCACCAAGTCGATGACCGGCCATATGTTCGGCGCCGCCGGCGCTGCCGAGGCCATCGCCACCGTACTGGCCCTGAAGGACGGCATCTGCCCTCCTACCATCAATCTGGATGCTCCGGACCCCGAGTGCGACCTTGATTACACGCCCAACGTGGCCGTTAAGACGGATCTTACCCTGGGTATCTCCGATTCCTTCGGTTTTGGCGGTCACAACGCCTGCATAGCCTTCAGACCTTACAAGGGATAAAATGGACCGGGAAGAAATCCAGACCATCCTCCCCCACCGAGACCCGATGTTGCTGGTGGACCGGATGGAAGTGGACGCCCAGGGGGTGGGCCACGCCTGGTACCGCATTCCCAGCAACCCTTTCTACTGCCAGGGACACTTCCCCGGCAATCCCATTGTGCCCGGCGTGATTCTCTGTGAAATTATGGCCCAGAGTACTTGCCAACTCTACCCCGAAGTGTTCAAGGACCACCTGGTGGTATACCGCGGCATGGACCGGGTCAAGTTCCGCGGCACCGTCAAGCCCGGAGACCTCTGCGAGGTCACCTGCACCCTGAAAGAACAAAAAGGCAGCCTCTTTGTCTGCGAGGCTGCCCTTTCGGTTTCCGGAAAACGCTGCGCCCAGGCTCAACTCACCTTGGCAGCCGTTCCCAAATAAGCTATTCGTGCTTGAATAATCTTTCTTCGGCCAGCTTCTCCCATTTGGTACCGGGGCGGCCGTAATTGGCGTAGGGATAGATGGAGATGCCTCCGCGGGGCGTAAAGAAGCCCGTCACCTCCAGATACTTGGGATCCATCAGCTTCACCAGGTCCTTCATAATGAGGTTCACGCAGTCTTCGTGGAAGTCTCCGTTGTTGCGGAAGCTGAACAGATACAGCTTGAGGCTCTTGGATTCTACCATCTTCACATCCGGCACATAGCAGATGCGGATTTCGGCAAAGTCCGGCTGGCCCGTGATGGGGCACAGGGTGGTGAATTCGGGGCAGTTGAAACGGACCCAGTAGTCGTTGTCCCGGTGCTTGTTCTCGAAGGTTTCCAGTACGTCCGGGTTGTAGGTCTGGCTGTAGACGCTCTCGCGGCCCAGAGCCTTTACTTCTTCTCTTTTTCTGGACATTATGCTTCCTCCCCTGCTTCTTTGAGACGTTCTGCGTTTTCTGCAATCTGCAGCTGGTCAATGCACTCCTGGATGTCTCCGTCCATAAACACGGGCAGGTTGTACATACTCCAGCCAATGCGGTGGTCCGTCACGCGGCCCTGCGGGTAGTTGTAGGTACGGATCTTGGCGCTGCGGTCACCGGTGCTCACCATGGTCTTGCGCTTGGCGGCAATGCCGTCCAGGTATTTCTGGTGCTCCATATTGTACAGACGGGTACGGAGTTCTTCCATAGCACGGTCCAGGTTCTTGAGCTGGGAGCGCTCTTCCTGGCACTGGACCACGATACCGGAAGGGATGTGGGTGAGGCGGACGGCGCTGTAGGTAGTGTTAACACCCTGACCGCCGGGGCCGGAGGCGCAGAAGAGGTCTTTGCGGATATCGGCCGGATTGAGCTCGATATCGAATTCTCCGGCTTCCGGGAACACGGCCACGGAAGCGGCCGAAGTCTGGATGCGGCCCTGGGTTTCCGTCTGGGGCACACGCTGCACGCGGTGCACGCCGGACTCGTATTTCATCACGCCGTATACGCCGTCGGTGGAGGAGGAAAGCTTGAATACAATCTGCTTGTAACCACCGGAGGTGCCGGGAGCCTGGTCTGTGATTTCCAGTTTCCAGCCGCGGCGCTCGGCAAAGTGCTGATACATGCGGAAAAGGTCACCGGCAAAGATGGCGGCCTCGTCACCGCCGGTACCGCCGCGGATTTCCACCATGGCGTTCTTGCTGTCGTCCGGATCGGCCGGGATGAGGAGAAGCTTGATGTTCTGCTCCATCTCGGGCAGCTTGGGCTCAATCTGGGCAATCTCGTCCTTGGCCATCTCCTTGAGGTCCTCGTCCTTCTCGTTCATCAGGATGTCCTTGGCCTGCGCCAGTTCGTTCACCAGACGCTCGTACTCGAGGCCGGCGGCGATGATGGGCTGCAGCTCCTTGTAGTCCTTGTTGAGCTGGACGAACTTCTTCATATCGCCAATCACTTCCGGATCGGCCAGCTGCTCTTCCAGCTTCTTGTATTTATCCTGAAGGCTCAACACCTTCTCCAACAGCGTATTCTCTGCCATAGCAATTGTATTTTAGCCTGCAAAGATACTAAAAAAATATGAATGTTGGGGAGGCTACCGGCCGAAGCGTTCAAACGCGGCACGGGAGAGGGCCTCTCGGTCCTCGGGATGGGCGATGGAGATGAGGAGTCGGGCGCGTTCCTGCAAGGATTTGCCATAAAGGTTGACGGCACCGAATTCCGTGACGACCCATTGGATATCGGCCCTGGGGGTTACTACACCGGCACCGGGCTTGAGGGTGGGCACAATCTTGGGAAGGCCTTTGGCGGTACGGGAAGCCAGCGCTATGATGGCCTTGCCGCCTTTGGAAAGCTTGGCGCCGCGCACGAAATCCAGCTGGCCGCCGGTTCCGGAATAAATGCGCTCGCCTATGGAATCTGCACACACCTGGCCGGTGAGGTCAATTTCAATGGCCGAATTGATGGACACCATACCGGGGTTCTGCGCAATGACGCGAGGGTCGTTGGTGTAGGCGATGTCCAGCATAAGCACCTGCGGGTTGTGGTCGATGAAGGAATAGACCTCCTGGGAACCCAGCAGGAAAGAGGCCACCACCTTGCCTTTGTCAATGGCTTTGTTTTCTCCGTCAATGACCCCGCTCTTGATGAGGGCCAGGGCCCCGTCCGAGAACATTTCCGTATGGAGGCCCAGGTGTTTATGGTCCTTGAGGGCTGCGCAGATGGCGTTGGGCATGGCGCCGATTCCCATTTGCAGGCAGGCTCCGTCCGGAACCAGTTCCGAGCAGATGCGGCCAATCTGAAGGTCCGTCTCGGAAGGAGAGGCATATTCCTTGGTGATGAGCGGACGGCTGTCCTGCACCAGGGCCGTGAAACGGTCCAGGGGAACCAGGTTGCCCAGGGCAAAGGGAACGTTGGGATTGACCACGGCAATGCGCTCCCGGGCCACATCCAGGGCCGCTATGGAGCAGTCTACCGAAGTTCCCAGCGATACCATTCCGTTTTCCGGCTCCGAAACCTGTACCAGGGCCACATCGCAGGCCAGGGCCCCGTTGCGGTACATAGACTGGGTTTCGTAGAGGTTTACCGGAATATAATCGGCCAGGCCTTCCTGCACGTTCTTGCGCACGTTGGGGCCCACGAAGAAGCCTTGGTCAAAGAAAGGACCGCCTTCTGCATAGGGGGCGGCGCCTTCCGTGTGGAAGTGATGGAAATGAACGTCTTTCAGCTCCGGGCCCCGTTCTGCGAGGGCTTCGATGAGCACCTGCGGAACGCTGGCTACGCTGCTGAGATGGATGTGGTCTCCGCTGCGGACTGCACGGACCGCTTCCCGGGCCGATATGTAGGGTATCTTGGACATCAGCGGGCAAATATAGTATAATTTGTTGTATATTTGCGATTCATAAATGAATAATTCAATGCACACGCGCGAAGAAAAACTGGCCGCGTTTGGCCGCCTGCTGGACATTATGGATGAGCTCCGGGTAAAATGCCCCTGGAACGCAGAACAGACGATGGAGTCCATCCGCCGTCTCACGGAGGAAGAAGTGTACGAGCTCAGTGACTCCATTGTGAATGGAGACCGCCAGGGCACGGCCAAGGAGATTGGAGACCTGATGTACCATATGGTCTTCTATGCCCGCATAGGCCAGGAGGAAGGAGCCTTTGACATTGCCGATTCCATGAACAAGGTGTGCGACAAGATGGTCTTCCGCCACCCGCACGTGTTTGGTCCCGAGGCCGGGAAAGCCATATCGGCCAAAGAGATTGCCGACACCTGGGAACTGGTGAAAGCCAAGGAGAAGGACGGTAACAAAACCGTGATGGAAGGCATTCCCAAGGCTATGCCGGCCCTCCTGAAAGCCCTCGCCATGCAGGAAAAGGCCCGCGGCTGCGGCTTTGACTGGGAGAAGAAGGAGGACGTCTGGGACAAGGTGAAGGAAGAAGTGTCGGAAGTCTCCGAAACCCTCTCCCGGGCCGATGCCATAGCGCGGGAAATGGAGTTTGGAGACCTGCTGTTCGCCGTCATCAACGCCGCCCGTCTCTACGGGGTGGACCCGGAAGCCGCCCTGGGCCGATCGGCCGAAAAATTCCGCCGCCGCTTCAACTACGTGGAGGCCGAAACCCTCCGCAGCGGCCGCCAGCTCAAGGATATGACCCTTTCCCAGATGGACGCCCTTTGGGACGAGGCCAAGGCCAAAGGCCTGTAAGCCGAAGCTCCCCCCAAAAAAAATTAAAAAATTTGTTTGTGCGATTAGGATTTATTCGTACTTTTGTGCCCCGTTAAAGGATACCATAAGGCAATTCCAACGCATGAACACAAAGTTTATTTTCATTTCAGGCGGAGTTGCGTCCTCTCTCGGGAAGGGCATTATTGCTTCGTCGCTGGCTAAACTCCTGCAGGCCAGGGGTCTCAGAGTCACCATCCAAAAATTCGATCCCTACATCAATATTGACCCCGGAACCCTCAATCCGTACGAGCACGGAGAGTGCTATGTTACGGAAGACGGCGCCGAGACCGACCTGGACCTGGGTCACTATGAGCGCTTTCTGGGCGTCCATACCTCCCAGGCCAACAACGTGACCACGGGAAGAATCTACCACACCGTCATCACCCGCGAGCGCGAAGGCGCATACCTGGGCAAGACGGTCCAGATTGTTCCTCACATCACGGACGAGATCAAGCGGAGAATGCTCCTTTTAGGACAAACCGGGGATTATGACGTCATCCTTACGGAGATTGGCGGAACGGTGGGAGATATGGAGTCCCAGCCCTTTGTGGAAGCTGTGCGCCAGCTGCAGTGGGAACTGCCCGAAGAGGACTGTATGACCATCCATCTCACCCTCATCCCCTACCTCCACGCCGCGCAGGAGCTCAAGACCAAGCCCACCCAGCACTCGGTCCAGATGCTGCAGAAGGCCGGCGTGAAGCCCGATGTCATTGTCTGCCGCACGGAGCACCCCCTCTCGGAGGACCTTCGCCGCAAGATTGCCCTGTTCTGCAACGTCCGCCCCGGTCACGTCATCCAGAGCATTGACGCCTGGAGCATCTACCAGGTTCCCCTGAATATGCACGAGGAACACCTCGATGAACTGGCTGTGAGAAAGCTCCAGATAGAGAATTTCAACGAACCCAACCTGGGCCGATGGAAGGAATTCCTCCAGCGCCTGGCCCATCCCTCCCACGAAGTGCAGATTACCCTGGTGGGCAAGTACGTGGAGCTCCAGGATGCCTACAAGTCCATCCAGGAAGCCTTCGTACACGCCGGAGCCGCCTACGAATGCAAAGTGCACGTCAAGACCCTCCAGAGCGAGCATATCAACGCCGACAACGTAGCGGAACTCCTTTCCGGGGCCGACGGAATCCTGGTAGCCCCGGGCTTTGGGGAACGCGGCCTGGAAGGAAAGATCCACGCCGTGCGCTACGCCCGCGAGAAGGGCATCCCGTTCCTGGGCATCTGCCTGGGTATGCAGATGTGCGTGGTGGAATTTGCCCGGAACGTGCTGGGCTGGAAAGACGCCGTTTCCACGGAAGTGAATACCCAGACCAAGCACCCCGTGATTGATATGATGGAAGACCAGAAGAAGACCACCATCAAAGGCGGCACTATGCGCCTGGGGGCCTATGCCTGCCAGCTGGAAGCCGGCTCCCTGGTGGCCAGCCTTTACGGAACCACGGAAATCTCCGAGCGTCACCGCCACCGCTATGAGTTCAATTCCAAGTACCTGGAAGACTTCACCAAGGCAGGGCTCAAGGCTTCCGGCCGGAATCCCCAGACCGGCCTGGTGGAAGTGGTGGAACTGCCCGGACATCCCTTCTTCATCGGTGTCCAGTTCCACCCCGAATACAAGAGTACGCCGGAAAACCCGCATCCCCTCTTCAAGGGTTTGGTGAAGGCTGCCCTGGATAACAAGAAATAGAATGGAAGACTCCCTGCTCTGGAAAGACGAGTTGCACGAGGAGTGCGGCGTATTCGGGTGCTACGGCGTGGAGAATGCCGCCGAGATTACCCGGGCCGGACTGCTGATGCTCCAACACCGGGGACAGCAGGGCTGCGGCATCGCCGCACGGGACGCCAATGGCATCATCCGGCTGAAAAAGGACGCCGGACTGGTGAGGGAAGTCTTTGCCGGTGATGAACTGTCGGAACTTCCCGGAACCGCCGCCATCGGCCACGTCCGCTATCCCACCAGCGATATCGGAGGGGTGGAGAACATCCAGCCCTTCCTGATGACCGGCCACAACGGCTCCTTTGCCCTGGCCCACAACGGGAACATTGTCAATGCGGACAGTATCCGGCAGCGGATAGAGTCCCTGGGACATATGCTCCAGTCCACCTCCGACAGCGAACTGTTTTCCCTTCTGATTGGAATAGCCGGCGGAGACTGGACCCGCAAGATCCTTTCGGCCGCCCACCAGTTGGACGGAGCCTTTTCCACCCTCATCCTCACGCCGGACGCCCTCTACGCCTGCCGGGACCGGTACGGTCTCCGTCCCCTTTCCATCGGCCGGATGCAGGATGGCTATATAGTGGCCAGCGAGACCTGCGCCCTGGAGTTCATAGGGGCCGGTTTTGTCCGGGACGTTGAACCCGGGGAACTGATCCGGATAGACGCGGAAGGCATCCGCAGTTACCGGCATTCCCTGCTGAGCTGCCGGAAGATGTGCTCTATGGAGTACATCTATTTTGCCCGGCCGGACAGTGATATTGAAGGGTGCAGCGTGCACGCCTTCCGCAAACGCTCCGGCGCCCTTCTCTGGAAGGAGCATCCGGTAGAGGCCGATCTGGTGATGTGCGTTCCGGAGTCCGGAATGAGCGCCGCCATCGGCTATGCCGAGGCCAGCGGGATTCCCCTGGAGATGGGTCTCCTTAAGAATATCTACGTAGCCCGTACCTTTATCCAGCCCACCCAGTCCCTGAGGAACCTGGGCGTGAGGATGAAACTGTCTCCGGTGCAGAGCATCGTGGCCGGCAAGCGCATTGTGGTCATAGACGATTCCATTGTCCGGGGAACCACTTCCCGGCAGATTGTCCAGCTGCTCCGCAGTACGGGGGCCCGGGAGATTCATATGCGCATTGCCAGCCCCGTCTATGCCTGGCCTTGCTTCTACGGCATTGACACCGGCACCCGGGACCAGCTCATCGGCGCCCGGATGGACGAAGCCGCCATCCGCGATTTCATAGGCGCGGATACGCTTCATTATCTGTCTGTGGATGCCCTCTCCCAGGCCGCCGGAGGCCGGGAACTGTGCACCGCCTGCTTTGACGGGCGTTATCCCTCCGACCTGTACGGCCAGGAAGAGGCTTAGAAACTATTTGATCAGGTTTCCCAGGATGCTCCGGGTAAGCTCTCTGGTAAGGGTGCCCGTGGCGCTCTTGGTGGCCTTTTTCACCATCTTCTCTCCGGTGGAGGTCTTGGACTTGGTCTTCTTGCCGGTGACGGCTCCGGCAACGGCGTCGGCTGCCACGGTGGCAGCCACACCCGTCACGGCAGTGAGCACGGACTTGAGCACCTTGGCGCCGATGCCGCTGGACTTCTTCTTGGCGGCTTCCTTGGCGGCCTTGGCTTCTTCCTTGGCCTGGAGGGCAGCCTGGCGCTCCGCTTCGGCAGCGGCTTCTATTTCGGCCTTCTGGCGCTCCGCTTCCAAAGTGGCGGCAGTGATGAGTTCGTAGGCGCTTTCGCGGTCCACGATATGGTCATAGCGGCCGAAGAGGCGGCTGCGGTTGATCAAATCCTTTCTCTGCTCCGGAGTGATGGCGCCAATCTGGCTCAGCGGGAAGAGAATCTTGGCCCGTTCCACTATGGCCGGGGTTCCCTTTTCGTCCAGGAAGGAGACCAGGGCTTCACCCGTTCCCAGTTCCAGGAGGGTTTCATAGGTCTTGAAGGCGGGGTTGGCGCGGAAGGTATCGGCCGCCACCTTGACGGCTTTCTGGTCCTGGGGCGTGTAGGCGCGGAGGGCGTGCTGTACCCGGTTGCCCAGCTGGCCCAGGATGTTGGACGGGATGTCCGTGGGACTCTGGGTTATGAAGTAGATGCCCACTCCCTTGGAACGGATGAGGCGGATCACCTGTTCAATCTTGTCCGTAAGGGCCTTGGAAGTGCCTTCGAACAGCATATGGGCCTCGTCAAAGAAGAACACCAGTTTGGGAAGGTCCATCTCCCCTACCTCGGGCAGGTTGGCATACAGTTCGGACAGCAGCCACAGCAGGAAGGTGGAGTAGAGCTTGGGCTGGAGCATCAGCTTATCGGCCGCCAGCACGTTCATAATGCCCTTTCCGCCCTCGCACTGCAGGAGGTCGAAGATATCGAAGTCGGGTTCCCCAAAGAACATATCCGCTCCCTGGTTCTCCAGGGCCAGCAAGGCGCGCTGGATGGCGCCCACGGACGACGATGATACGTTGCCGTACTTGGTGGTATATTCGGCTGCGTTCTGCCCCACGAAGTTGAGCATGGCGCGGAGGTCCTTGAGGTCAATCAGCAGCAGGCCGTTGTCGTCTGCAATCTTGAAGACAATATTGAGGACGCCGGTCTGGGTCTCATTGAGGTCCATCAAGCGGCCCAGCATATCCGGTCCCATCCGGGAGATGGTGGAACGCATAGGATGGCCCTGCTCCCCGTACACGTCAAAGAAACGAACCGGGCAGCTCTGGAACTGAGGGTTCTCGATGCCGAATTCCGGCAGGCGCTTCTCTATGAAACCGGAAAGCTTGCCCACCTGCGAGATGCCGCTGAGGTCTCCCTTCATATCGGCCATAAAGCAGGGCACGCCGGCCTGGCTGAAGGTCTCGGCCAGTACCTGCAGGGTTACGGTTTTACCGGTACCGGTAGCGCCGGCAATGAGTCCGTGGCGGCAAATCATCTTGCCGGTAAGGGAAATGGGGCCGTTGGCGGAATGCGCAACGTACAGTCCTCTTTCTTTGTCTAGCATATCTATTAATTATATGGTTATCGATTAGGATGAATAGGTACCCTCACGGAGACATGGGCGTCTACGGTCTCCGGAGGGTACCTATTCATCTATTACTTTCCACTCTTCTTCGTTTTCCAAAGATAGAATAAAATGGACGAAATAACAAAGGTGCCCAGGCCGATCCAAGGGGCAGCCACCTGGGGGATGCGGAAGCCAATTTTGTCTACCAGGATGAAAGTGACGCAGACGGAGGTCATAAAAAGGGCCGGCAGGAGGGTAACCAGATACCAGGACTTTCCCCGGGCTTTCACCAGGTACACGGTGGCGGTCCAGAGCATAAACACGGCCAGGGTCTGGTTGCTCCAGCCAAAATAGCGCCAGATGACGTTGAAGCCATTGGCATCTTCAATATTGAACCAAAGCAGCACGGCCGATCCGGCAAAGAGCGGAATGGCAATGGCCAGGCGCTTGTAGATGTCTTTCTGGGGCAGTTTGACGAAGTCTGCAATGATGAGACGGGCGCTGCGGAAAGCCGTATCGCCGGAAGTGATGGGAGCAGCCACCACGCCCAGGATGGCGAGGACGCCGCCAGCGAGGCCCAGCCAATTCTCGGACACCTTGGTTACCACGGTGGGAGCGGCGGCCGTTATGTCGGAACCCACCTGGGCCGCGCCGCCGTCAAAGAAGAACCAGGAGGAGACGGCTGCCCATACCAGGGCCACCAGGCCTTCCGTGATCATAGAGCCATAGAAAACGGGCCGACCCATCTTTTCGTTCCGGATGCAGCGGGCCATCAGCGGGCTCTGCGTAGCGTGGAAGCCGGAAATGGCGCCGCAGGCGATGGTGATGAACAGGCAGGGGAAGATGGGCTGGTGCTCGAGGCCGGCCTTATCAGACCAGCCGCCCAGACCATCCCAAACCTCCGGCAGGGAGGGCCACAGGACAAAGAGGTACACCATAAGGGCTGCGGCCATAAAGAGCAGCGTCACGGCAAAGACGGGATAGATTTTGCCGATGAGTTTGTCTATGGGCAGAAGGGTGGCGATGAGGTAGTAGCAGAAGATGATACCTACCCAAAGCATAATGGAGCTGCGGGTTCCGTCTCCGGCAATATCTCCCAGGATGAGGGCCGGCGAATACACGAACACGGTTCCCACCAGAAGGAGCAGGATGATGGAGAAAACCAGCATCACCTGCTTGGTGCGGGGACCCAGATAATCTCCCACCAAATCAGGGAAGCCCTGACCTCCGTGGCGGACCGAAAGCATACCGCACATATAGTCGTGGACGGCGCCGGCAAAGATGCAGCCGAAAACAATCCACAGGTAACTGGCCGGGCCGAATTTGGCGCCCATAATGGCACCGAAGATGGGACCCGTTCCGGCAATGTTCAGGAACTGGATCATATACACCTTCCAGTTGGGAAGGGGAATATAGTCCACGCCGTCTTGCTTTTCGATGGCCGGCGTTTTACGGAAGCGGTCGGGGCCGAAGACGTGGTCCACAAACGCACCATAGAACAAATAACCCAGGACAAGTGCCAGGATGCTTAACAGGAAGGAAATCATAGTTTATTCAAAAAAGCTAAAATGGACGCGACCGTAGTGGCGTTCTTTTTTGAAACGAGGGTGGTCAGTGAAAGAGTGTTCATCCCCGTGCTCCAGGATGAAATAGCAGCCGGGGTGAAGCAAGTCAAAGGAGAAAATCTGGTCCGGAAGGGTTTCCAGGCCCTCCAGGGCATAGGGCGGATCGGCGAAAATGAGGTCGAACTTTTCCCGGCAGATGGGCAGGAAGTCAAACACATTGTCCCGCACCATAGTTACATTGGTGAGCCCCAGGCGGGCCGATTCCGTCTTGATGAAGCTGGCGTTCTCACGGGCCATCTCCACGGAGTACACCCGGGCGGCGCCGCGGGAGGCGAACTCAAAAGCAATGGAGCCGGTACCTCCGAAGAGGTCCAGCACCTTGAGGTCTTCAAACTCGTATTCGTTGTCCAGGATATTGAACAGGCCTTCCTTGGCAAAGTCCGTGGTGGGACGCGCCTTGTATCCTGCCGGCGGCAGAATCACTTTTCCCTTGAGTTTTCCGCCAATGATACGCATAGGCCGGCGGTTAGAGTTGTACTACGCCTTTGAAATAGCGGTACAGGGACATACGGGCTTCCGGCGAAAGCGGCGTACGGAAGCATACGGTGGATACTTCCGGATTAAGCTGCAGTTGCTTGAGCCCCAGGAAGAGGAAGTACTGGGCGGTGGTGAAGTCTGCCGCCTGGAACACATTGGCCAGACGGAGGCTCTTGCCCTGGGCAATGACCAGGTGCAGGTAGCCGTCTGCCCAAGAGGCTACTATCTTATTATAATCCGCAAGGGTCTCCAACTGCCGGAGCAGGAAATACATCTCCGGCAAGACGCGCACCGGTTCTCCCGACAGGGGCAGTACGGTCTGGGCTATCACCTTGGAGAGAGACTCCCCGATGGAGTTGCTGTACACCAGCACGGAAGCCAGGGAAGGAATGGGAACGGTTTCCACGAAATCTCCTTCTTCCAGGGTGCAGACCTCTCCCAGGGCGGCGCGGGCCGTCTGGGGGTTGAAAAACACTTCCGGAACCAGGCACATCTTGGGCGTCAGGAGCGAAACGGCCACCTGCTCATAGCGGCGCTGGAATTCCGGGGTGGTGAAAAGGTGCTCCGCGCCTATCCAGTCGGATACGCGGAGCCCTTCGGGGGTATGCACCTTAAAAGAATATCCACTCAAGGAGACTTGAATGGATATCCCTGTAAATGACGTGTTGGAGTGTTCCATAACGGAAGATTACTCCCAGTTGCCGGCGTTGTTGTTAGGAGCGGTCACGCTACCCACCTGCAGACCTTCGTACTTGTTCTGGTCTCTACGCTCGGCGTCCAGGTTGATGCGCAGCTGGTTGTCCAGTCCCTTGCAGAGAGCCTTGTAAGGCATACGGGCCTCGAACAGAGGAACATTCACACCGGATACCAGCTTGATGGTGCTTTCCATTTCGGTCTTCTGGCCACCGGAGAACGGGATGTAGGCCAGGGAGTCGATGTTGAAATCCGGGCGGTTGTTGAAGAGGGTATCCTTCACGGGAACCTGGGAGGTCACAGAATACACAACGGGGGTGCCCTTCTTGTAGGCTTCCTGCAGCAGGTTCATGATCTGCTCCTTGGTAGCCTTCTTGCCGGCGGCCTTCTTGATGGCCTCGGTGTTGGCAACGGCGATGGAGTCATCCATGGAGCCAATCTGCATCACGATAGCCATCTTACCACCCTCGTAGAACATTTTGAGGGAGTCTACGGTGGGGCTGAAACGACCGGTTTCACTCTTGAAAGCGACCTGGAGGGTACGGATGTCTTTCAAACGCTGGATGGCTACCTGGGAACGGGCGGCAACCTCTTTGTTGAACTTAACCGGCTTCTGTACACTTCTTACAGTGAGCCAGACAAGGAGAACGATAAGGGCTGCCAGGGCGCACTCAACTGCGATTTTGACTGATTTGTTCATTATTCTAGTGTTTTATAATTTTCCAAACTTCCGACAAAGTTAAAAAAATGATTTCTCAAAAGCAATAATCTTTTGTAAATTTGCCATCGCATTTAGTACTGCAATGCCAATTCTTACTCAGGAAAAGATTCATAGCCTCCAGGCAATGCTGAAAGCCGCCTCCAGGGTGGTCGTGCTGGGTCATATCCACCCGGACGGAGACGCCTTGGGCTCCACCACCGCCATGGCCCTTTTCCTGAAAGAGAAACTGGGGAAGGAAGTGGCCTGCGTGCTGCCGGACACCCCTCCCGGGAACCTGCATTTCATCCTGGCTCCCGCCATCCCCTACCACTGCTACGACGCAGCCCCCAACGCCGCCGTCGAGGCGGTAGAAAAGGCCGATCTGATCATCCTCCAGGACTGCAACGCCTTCAACCGCACGGAGGGCCTGGAAGAGCCGCTCAAGGCCTCTTCGGCCAAGAAAATTCTCATTGACCACCACCTGAATCCGGATTCAAACGCCTTCCATCTGGTCTTCTCCACCGCGGAGATTTCCTCCACCTGCGAGTTGCTGTACTGGATTCTGAAGGAAGCCGGCTGGCAGCCCGACGCCCTCATTGGCTCGCCGCTCCTGGCCGGAATGACCACCGACACCAACAACTTTGCCAACTCGGTGTTCCCGTCCACTTTCCGGATGGCCTCCGAGCTCCTGGCCGCCGGGGTGGACCGCGAAGCCATCCTGGAAAAGCTCTACTGGTGCTACCGGGACAACCGGGTGCGCGTGATGGGCTATATGCAGAACGAAGGCCTGCACATCCTTCCTAACGGCGCCGCCTATATGATCCTTACCAAGGACATCCAGCAGCGCTTCGACATCCGGGAAGGAGAAACCGAAGGCCTGGTGAACATTCCCCTGAGCGTGGAAAGCGTACGGCTGAGCCTGCTGGCCAAGGAAGACCAGGGGCATTTTCGCATATCAGTCCGCTCCAAGCGGGGCACATCGGCCCAGAATCTGGCCCGCCAGTACTTCCACGGCGGAGGACACGAGAACGCCGCCGGAGGAAAGATCCTGCCGGAGGACTTCTCCCCCGCCCAGGGCATCCAAGCCTATGTCGAACAAATTTTGAAAGCTTTCCTGGGATGAAGAAAGGAACCCTCATACTCCTGCTCCTGACGCTTATGATGCTCCTGGCGGCCTGCAACAAGCAGGCGCTGCAGCAAACCTATGACAAGCAGATCACCAACATCGAGAGCTTTATCCAGAACCTTCTGAAACAAGACCCTTACGCCACGCTGGTCAAGAAGCAGGAAGGCATCTACCGCATCAACCTGCACGACACGCTGGACCTGGAGACGCCCCGCACGGACTCCCTGGAATGGGGCGGACAGGTGGCCCTCTACTATGCCTGCTTCACCCTTACCAGTACCAGCCTGAGCAGTTCTAACCTGGTGGCCACCAACCTCCTGGAACTGGCCGAGGAAGCCAAATGGAACCTCACGGACCCGAGCATTTTTAAACTGGATACGCTCCGGTTGGACAACTCCCTGGTACCCGGGCTGGCCGAAGGCCTCAAAGGCGTTCAGCCCCTGGATGAGGGCTATGTCCTCTTTACCGGAAAATATGGATTCGGAAAAACCGAGCGAGGCACGATTCCTGCAAGAAGTGCCCTGGCTTATTATTTTTGGATAGAAAACATCAGCAATGAAGACTAAATATCTCTTACTCGCAGTTTTGGGCTTCTCCGCCTGGGGATGCGCCCAGGAAAATCTCCCTTCTACCGGAGAAACGGCCAAGCAATACCTGAGTCTCTGGATGGAGAAATACCATCCCGGCATTTCCCCCACCTCGGCCGGCCTGTACATTCTGGAAGACCAGCCCGGCACCGGAGACCTCTGGAATTACGAAAACGATTACGTCTACGTGGACGTGACCGTGAAAAACCTCAACGGAACCGTCTCCTCCACCACGGACGAATCCCTGTCCAATCAGCTGGGCACCTATGTAGAAGGCAATTACTACGGCCCCCGTTTCCAGGCCGTGGGAGAAGGCCACAGCTATGCCGGCTTTGACGCACTTCTGGACGGTATGAAAGTGGGCGGAAAACGCGAAGCCGTGGTCCCTGCCTGGATGCTTACCACCGCCCGCTTCAACACGCAGCAGGAATACATCAATGCCTCCAGCATCTCTTCTTCCCTGATCTACAGCGTCACGCTGAGAGGACAGGCCGATGACGTTTCGGCCGTAGAGAAAGACAGCCTTACCCGTTACGTAAACAGGCACTTCGGCCCGGTGGCTCCTACCGTATACGATACGGACAAGGAGAATGACGGCACCTTCTATTTTATCAGCGATGCCAGTTCCCACTCCCAGCAGGAGCCGCGCACGGAAACTTCCAACGCCACCATCAACTACACCGGCCGGCTTCTGAACGGCCAGGTCTTTGACACCACCATCGAGAAAGTGGCCAAGGACGCCGGTATCTACAAATCCTCCAGGAGCTATGCTCCCGTGAGCATCACCTTCTCCTCCAAATGGGACGGCATTTCGATGAGCGGCAGTTCTTCGCTCATCAACGGTTTCAAGGGAGGTCTCTATCTTATGAAGTATGAAGGAGAGAAGGCCGTGGTCGTATTCACCTCCGCCCACGGTTACACCACCAACGGAAGCGGTGACAACATTCCCGCCTGGTCTCCCCTGCAGTTTGAACTGGAACTGGTCTCCATAGAAAATCTGGAGTAGCCTATGGGAGGAAGCAACGTCCCTACCGAGTTGGGCACCAAGCCCATCAACGCACTTATCAGGCAGTACGCTGTTCCTGGCATCATAGCCATGACAGCGTCTTCCTTGTATAATATGGTGGACAGCATCTACATCGGCCATATCGCCAATGTGGGTTCCCTTTCCATCGCCGGTCTGGCCGTCACGTTTCCCCTGATGAACATCTCCACGGCCTTAGGCACCCTGGTGGGCGTAGGCGCTGCTACCATGATCTCCGTCCTGCTGGGCCAAAAGAACTATCCCGTGGCCCGCAAGGTCCTGTGCAACGAGGTAACCCTCAACATCATCACGGGTCTCCTCTTCACCCTGGTCACCTTGCTGTGGATGGATCCCATCCTGCGCTTCTTCGGCGCTTCCGACGCCACGCTGCCGTTTGCCCGGCAGTATATGACCATCATCGCCATAGGCAATGCCGTCACGCATCTGTACTTCGGCCTGAACTCCGTTGTCCGAGCCTCCGGCAATCCCAAACTGGCTATGGGGCTCACGCTGTTTACCGTGTTCTCCAACGCCGTCCTGGACCCCATCTTCATCTTTGTGCTGGATATGGGCATCCAAGGCGCGGCCATAGCCACGGTCCTCTGCCAGTTTATGTCCCTGTGCTATACGATGTGGTACTTCCTCAACCCCAATCGTTTCCTGCACCTTCCCCGCTCCCTCAAGCTCTTCCGCATTGACTGGAAGATTGCCAAGGACTCCCTCGCCATCGGCCTGGGTCCGTTCTTGATGAACCTTGCCAGCTGCATCGTGGTGCTGTTCATCAACCAGCAGCTGCTCCGTTGGGGTGGAGACCTGGCCATCGGAGCCTACGGCATCGTAAACCGCATCGTGTTCCTCTTCGTAATGATTGTGATGGGCTTCAACCAGGGTATGCAGCCTATCGCCGGTTACAATTACGGCGCCCGCCAGTACGGCCGCGTACGGGAAGTTTATGTCAAGACCGCCGGCTGGGCCACGCTGGTCACCTTCCTGGGATTCGTGGTTTCCGAGTTCCTGGCCGTCCCTACCGTAGAGATCTTCACCAACGACCCGGTGCTCATAGACAAAGCCGCACAGGGTCTCCAGAAAATGAATATCGTGTTCCCCATCGTGGGTTTCCAGATGGTGACCACCAACCTCTTCCAGTGCCTGGGCATGGTCAAGAAGTCCATCTTCCTGTCCCTGTCCCGGCAGCTCCTTTTCCTGTTACCGTGCATCTACATCCTTCCTCCCCTCCTGGAGTCCGAGGTAGGTGTCTGGTACAGTTTCCCCATCTCCGATACCATTGCCGCCATCATCACGGCCATCCTGGCTGTGGGACTGCTCAGGAAACTGGGACGGCTCAAGGACGGAGACGATCCTTCCATCCTCGGAAGTCAGATTTAGCCCCCTTCTAACCTATGAGTACCATTATCAATGTAGGCCGAAGCTTTGGCAGTGGCGGTGGATTTGTAGGACAAGCCATCGGTAAAAAACTGGGCATTCCGGTTTTCGACAACGAACTTATTTCCAAGGCCGCGGAAGAAAGCGGCTATTCCAAGAGCCTCTTTGCCAAGGGAGAGGAGAAAAGCCTGTTCTCCGTATCCAGTTTCTTTGCTTCGGGCCGATTGAGCTATCTGGACAACGGCTACGTGAACGACAATATGCTCTTCAACATCCAGAGCGAGGTAATCCGCAACATCGCCGACAAGGGAGACGCCGTCATCATCGGCCGCTGCGCAGACTACATCCTGCGGGACCGCCCCTGCCTCAACGTCTTTGTAGGAGGTCCGGAAGAGTACCGCATCCGCCGGCTGGTGGAAAACGAGCATCTGACACCCGAAGAAGCCGAAAAACTGATGCGCCGCAAAGACCGCACCCGTGAAACGTATTACAATTACTATACGTTCGGGGCCTGGGGACTGGCTTCCAATTACCACCTCTGCGTGGACAGTTCCATCCTGGGTATCGAAGGAACCGCCGACTACATCATTGACTTCGGCCGCCGGGCCGGTCTCATCAAGTGAGGCTGGGACGGCTCATACGCTGGATTCTCCCCCTGGTGATCCTCCAGGTGGCGGGCTGCTGGCTGTATCTTCGCGGCCAGGGTGAGAAGGCTTTGGAGCCGCTCCCCGAAGCCCCCGAACCGGTCATTCCCGTGGACTGGGTGGAAGACCTCAACACCGCCATCGTCAACGACCTCTCCAACCTCCCGGCCATGGACCAGGTGGTAGACAGTTTTATGCGTTTCTGGTCCCTCAAGGGCGTATCCCTGGCCGTCGTGCGCAACGACTCCCTCCTCTACGCCCGCGGATACGGGAAGGCCGATCCGGCCACCCCTATGACCCCCGGCACCACCCTTCGCCTGGCCTCCGTTTCCAAGCTCCTCACCGCCATTGGCATTATGCGGCTGCAGGAACAGGGAAAGGTGTTTTTGGAGACCCCGGTCTTCGGCCCGTTCGGCATTCTCAACGAATACGACCGCTTCATAAGGGACGACAATTACTATCTGATGACGGTGGGACATCTGCTGCGCCACCAGGGCGGTTTCACCACCCGCGGCGGAGACGTGATGTTCTCTACCCAGAAGTTTATGCAGAAGCACGGCCTTTCCGAACCGCCGTCTTCGGAATTTCTGGTGCGCAAGGAAGTGGCCCGTCCCCTCCAGTTCGAGCCCGGAACCTCGCAGGAATACTCCAACTTCGGCTATCTGCTGCTCTCGATGATTATTGAGAAAGCGTCCGGAATGCCCTACGAGGAATTTATGCAGAAAGAGGTCTTTGAACCGGCCCACTGCCACGGTTTCCACCTGGGAGGAGACTACCTCCAGGACCGTCTTCCCGGAGAAAGCCGCTACTTTGTGCAGCCCGACGACCAACCCGTGGTCTCCTTTGACGGCAAGTATGCATCGGCCCTCCGCTGCTATGGCGGCAACTATATTTCCGGCCTGTACGGCGCAGGCGGCTGGGTGGGTTCTACCGTAGAACTGGCCCGCCTGGTGAGCGCCATCGACGGTGTGGGTCCGGTCCCGGACCTGCTGGATCCTTTCAGCGTGCGCCAGATGACCGTCTGGTACGACGACGAAACCTACGGCCTGGGCTGGCTGGACTGCCGTCCCGACGGCGAATGGACCCGCACCGGTTCCTTTGCCGGGACATCGGCCCTAATCAAGAAATACGCCGACGGGGAAATGTGGATTCTGGTCACCAACACCTCCACTTGGCGCGGATCCCGCTTCACGCGCAACACCGGAGCCCTCTGCTTCAATCTCCGAAGCAGATTCGACAGTCAGCTCCCCAAGAGGGATTTGTTCAGGAACAATTAACTACTCTGCCCCAAACCGGTAAATGGTATTGGACCGGTAGGTTTGGGAAGGCGGCACCTCGATGGAAGGGAAGTTGGGGTGGTTGGTGGCGTCGGGCCAGGCCTGGGCTTCCAGGACCGCGGTGCTGTGGTAGGTGATCCGTTTTCCATTTTTACCGCTTTCGGTACCTCTGAAGAAATTGCCGCTATAGAACTGCAGGCCGGGCTGGTCCGTGATGATTTCCAAGGTGCGGCCGCTGACGGGATCTTTCATCAGACACACGCTGCGGAGGCCTTCTCCGTCCAGGCACCAGTTGTGGTCGTATTTATAGTCTCCGATGGGGCGCGTCCAACGGAAATCGAACGGAGAACCATCCACGGGGACAATTTCTCCGGTGGGAATGCCCAAAGAATCCACAGGCGTATAGGCCGATGCGTGGATGGTCATCAGGTACTCGTCAATGGCACCGTTGCCTTCTCCCCTCAGGCAGAAGAAAGGATGGTGAGTCACATTGAAGACGGTGCGCTTGTTGGTGGTGCCTTCAACGGCCACCTGGAAGTCTCCGTTGGAAACGGAATAGGTAACCGTAAGGGTGCGGTTGCCGGGGAAGCCATCCAGGCCGTGGGGCAGCAGCAGGGACAGCGTGATAGAGGTATCCGTCTTGTCCTCCACGGTCCAGGCCCGCATATCTATGCCTTTGAAGCCCCCGTGCAAAGTATTGACGCCATAGTCATTGGCATCGGTATGCCACATCTCCCCTTCCATCTTGAAGGAAGCGTTGAGAATCCGGTTGGCCACCGGACCTACCATGGCGCCGAAGAAGCGCTCTCCAACCGGCTTTACATAGGCATCCAGGTTTCCGTGTCCCACCACGATATCGGCGTATCTCCCGTTTTTGTCGGGGGTATACAGGGATACTACGCGGGCGCCGAAATTGGTTATCTGGACGGTAATATGATCACTCGCAATGGTGTACAGATCGATGGGCACACCATCCACTTCCCCCTGGAAGCCCTTGCGGGAAACCAGAGAAGGGAGGGAGCTGCAGGACAATGCGATTGCAGCCACACAGAGGGTTAAGAGCTTTCTCATAGCTATTCCATTAATTTCTTGTACTTGAAGCGCTTGGGCTCGGTGTCTCCCAGACGCATCTTCCGGTTCTCTTCGTACTCCTGGTAGTTGCCCTCGAAGAACACTACCTGGCCATCTCCTTCGTAGGCCAGGATGTGGGTGGCAATGCGGTCCAGGAACCAGCGGTCGTGGCTCACCACAACGGCGCATCCGGCAAAGCCGTCCAGACCTTCTTCCAGGGCGCGGATGGTGTTTACGTCCACGTCGTTGGTAGGTTCGTCCAGCAGGAGCACGTTGCCTTCGTCCTTCTTCTCCTGGTCTGCACCGGAGAAGTTGAAGCGGGACACCCAGGCGCGGGCGTTCACGTCCCGGCCGCCCATACGTACCCACTCGGAATTGCCCGCAATGGTCTCGTAGACCGTCTTGTCAGGATCTATGCTGCGGTGCTGCTGGTCCACATAGGAGATTTTGACCGTTTCTCCAATCTCAATGGTTCCGCTGTCCGGCTGCTCGATGCCCATAATGAGGCGGAAGAGCGTGGTCTTACCGGCACCGTTGGGGCCGATTACACCCACGATGCCTGCCGGGGGCAGTTCGAAGGTCAGGTGCTCGAACAGCAGCTTGTCTCCGTAGGCCTTGGAGACATCGTTGAAGCGGATGACCTTGTTGCCCAGGTGCGGTCCGTTGGGAATATAGATTTCCAGATTGGCTTCTTTTTGCTTGGCGTCTGCCGCGGCCAGTTTCTCGTAGGCTCCCAGACGGGCTTTCTGCTTGGCCTGACGGGCCTTGGGGGCCATACGCACCCATTCGAGTTCCCGCTCCAGGGTCTTGCGGCGCTTGCTTTCGGCCTTTTCTTCCATAGCCAGGCGCTTGGTCTTCTGGTCCAGCCAGGAGGAGTAGTTGCCCTTCCAGGGAATGCCTTCTCCACGGTCCAGTTCCAGGATCCAGCCGGCCACGTTGTCCAGGAAGTAACGGTCGTGCGTGACGGCTATCACCGTACCCTTGTACTGCTGCAGGTGGGCTTCCAACCATTGGATGGACTCCGTGTCCAGGTGGTTGGTGGGCTCATCGAGGAGGAGCACGTCGGGCTCGCTCAGGAGCAGGCGGCACAGGGCCACGCGGCGGCGCTCACCGCCGGAAAGCTCCTTGATCTTCTGGTCTGAAGGCGGGCACTGGAGGGCGTCCATAGCCCTTTCCAGTTTGGAGTCTATCTCCCAGCCGTTCACGTGGTCTATCTTTTCCGTGAGTTCTCCCTGGCGCTCGATGAGGCGGTTCATCTCGTCGTCGTCAAGGGGCTCCATAAACTTGAGGGAGATTTCGTTGTACTCCTGCAGGATGTCCATCACCTCTTGCACGCCTTCCTGCACTACCTCCAGCACGGTCTTCTCCGGGTCCATCTGGGGCTCCTGCTCCAGGTAACCCACGGTGTAGCCGGGGGCCCAGACCACCTCTCCCTTGTAGGATTTTTCAACACCGGCGATGATCTTCAGCAGCGTGGACTTACCGGAACCGTTGAGACCTATGATACCAATCTTGGCGCCGTAGAAGAAGCTAAGGTAAATGTCTTTGAGGATGACTTTATTGTTGTGGGGAAGCACTTTTCCCACCCCGTTCATGGAGAAGATAATTTTTTCGTCGGCCATAGGTTAGTGTTTATCGTGACAAAGATAGTGAAAAAATTCGTACCTTTATAGTATGAAACAAGCACTGACCACACTTCTTTTCCTGCTAAGCGCATTGACTCTGAGCGCAGAAGGCTGGATCCGCATCAATCAGTTGGGCTATCAGCCCCAGGCCACCAAGGTAGCCGTCTATATGGGAGACCGGGCTCCGGAGCATTTCCGGCTGGTGGACGCCCTCACCGGAGAGGTTGTCTTTACCGGCGTGGCTAAACCCACCGGTCCCCTGGGACAGATGGCCGCTACCGCCCGGCTGGATTTCAGCAGCTTCGGGCGGGAAGGAGCCTACCGCATCGAGGCCGAAGGTGCCGCATCGGAGAGCTTTCCCATCGGCCCCGGCGTATATGACGGCGTGGCCGATTTTGTGCTTAACTATATGCGTCAGCAGCGCTGCGGCTGGAATCCTTTCCTGAAGGACAGCTGCCACGTGAAGGACGCCATCATTGTGAACCATCCCACCAAGAGCGGACAGTACCTGGACGTCCGCGGCGGCTGGCACGACGCCTCCGACTGCCTCCAGTACACCGCCACCACGGCCAATGCCGTCTACCAGATGGCCTACGCCTATGAGCAGAACCCCGATGCCTTCGGGGACTTCTATGCCACCGACGGCACCCCCGGCTCCAACGGCATTCCCGACATTGTGGACGAGATCCGCTGGGGCCTGGACTGGCTGGACCGGATGAACCCCGAACCCGGAGAATTCTACAACCAGCTGGCCGACGACCGCGACCACGTGGGGATGCGCAAGCCTCCGCTGGACCAGGCAGATTATGGCTGGGGGCCCGGCAGCTATCGGCCCGTCTACTTCTGCACCGGAACGCCCCAGCAGCGGGGAAAACGGGGAGACAAGAATGCCTCCACGGGCCTGGCCAGCACCACCGGCAAATATGCATCGGCCTTTACCATCGGCAGCCGCGTACTGGCTCCCTTCTATCCGGAACTGGCGGCCCGCATCAAGGAGAAGGCCCTGGATGCCTGGAAGACCGGCGTGGAGCATCCCGGCGTATCGCAGACGGTATCCATCGTGAGCCCCTACATCTATGAAGAAGACAACTGGGTGGACGATATGGAACTGGCCGGTATGGAACTCTACCGCAGCACCGGAGACCGTTCCTACCTGATGCAGGCCATCGAGTACGGCCGGCGGGAGCCCATTACCCCCTGGATGGGGGCCGACAGCGCCCGCCACTACCAGTGGTATCCCTTTATGAATATGGGTCACGTGCAACTGGCCCGGGAAGGCAAGGAAGAGTTTGTGCGCAACCTGCGCAGCGGTATCTCCCGCACCTTTGAGAAGGCCGTGGACCATCCTTTCCTGTACGGCATCCCCGGCACCTGGTGCTCCAACAACCTCACTGCCGCTATGTTGTCGCAGTGCATCCTGTACCGTCAGCTCACCGGAGACCTCACTTACCAGGAAATGGAGGGAGCCCTGAGAGACTGGCTCCTGGGCTGCAATCCCTGGGGCGTGAGTATGATTGTGGAACTGCCCCGCGGCGGCAACTACCCCACCCAGCCGCACTCGTTCATCATCAATGAAAAACTGGGCAACACCACCGGCGGCCTGGTGGACGGTCCGGTATACAGCACCATCTTCGGCTCCCTGCTGGGCATCAGCACGGAGGGCGGCAAGAACTACGAGGAGTTCCAGCCCGGACGCATCGTTTACCACGATTCCACCCACGATTACTCCACCAACGAGCCCACGATGGACGGCACGGCGTCCCTCACTTTCCCCTTCAGCGCCTACCAGATGGAAGGAAAGCATAAAGCCGATAAGAACGTCCGCTTCCAGGGCGGCATTGTGCGCACGGATCCTTCCAAGAAGCACATCAGCCTGGTCTTCACCGCCGCCGACAAGGCCGACGGTGCCCCGGCCATCCGCAAAGCCCTGAAGGCAGCCGGCGTCCAAGGCGCCTTCTTCTTCACGGGCGAGTTCTTTGAAAAGTTCCCGGAAGTAGTGAAAGGTTTGCTGGCGGATGGCCACTATGTGGGCAGCCACAGCTACGGCCACCTTCTCTACGCGCCCTGGGAAGACCGCAGCCAGCTGCTGGTCACCCGCGAGGAGTTTGAGGAAGACCTCCGCCACAGCTATGCGGTGATGGCTCCCTTCGGCATTACCCCTTCATCGGCCCCTCTCTTTATGCCGCCGTACGAGTACTACAACGCCACCATCGCGTCCTGGGCACAGTCCCTGGGGCTGCAGGTGGTCAATTACACCTCCGGCACCTACACCAACGGAGACTACACCACGCCCGAGATGAAGAACTACTACAGCAGCAAGTTCCTCTGGGACAAGGTGCTGCAGATTGAGAAAGAGAAAGGCCTCAACGGCGACATCCTGCTCATCCACCTGGGCACCGAAGAAGCCCGCACGGATAAATTCTACAACCGGCTGCCGGACCTCATCCGCACGCTCAAACGCAAAGGCTACGAGTTTGTTCCGCTGACGGAAGCGGTGAAGTAGTTCAAAGATTTTTTGTATCTTTGACATTCTATGGACAAACTCTTCCTTATAGACGGACACGCGCTGGTGTTCAAGATGTACTACGCATTCCTGCGCAGGCCCATGATCAATTCCAAAGGGGCCGATATGTCCATCCTCTATGGCTTCACCAAGTACCTGCTGGAAATGCTGGAGCGGGAGAAGCCCACGCACGTGGCGGTGGCTTTTGACCCGCCGGGCGGCACCTTCCGGAACCAGCTTTATCCGGAGTACAAGGGCACGCGCCCCCCTACCCCGCAGTTGGTCATTGAAGCCCTGGAGCCCCTTACGGAGCTGGTGCAGAGTATGAACATCCCCGTACTGATGATCCCCGGCTTCGAGGCCGATGACGTGCTGGGAAGCGCCGCTACCCAGTACGCCTCCGATAAGCTGGACGTCTATATGGTAACACCCGACAAGGACTACGGGCAGCTCATCGGCCCTCACGCCTTCCAGCTCAAGCCCGGCAAGTCCGGGGCCGAAGCCGAGCTGGTGACCAGCGCCACCCTCTGCGAGAAGTGGGGCATCTCCAGCCCCGCTCAGGTGATTGACATGCTGGCCATCTGCGGAGATACCGCCGACAACGTGCCCGGCGTGAAGGGTGTTGGCGAAGTGGGAGCCGCCAAGCTCATTGCCAAGTACGGCACCGTGGAAAACATCTACGACCACCTGTCCGAACTCACGCCCCGCCTGCAGGCCCAGTTTGAGGAAGCCCGTCCGCATATGGCCCTGTCCAAGACCCTGGTCACCATCAAGACGGATATGGACCTCCCAGTTACGCTGGAAGATATGCGTTACACCGGGCAGTTCTCCCCTGCCCTGGCCCAGCTTTTCGGCCAATACGAATTCACCTCTCTTAAAAAATACCTGAACGGGCAAACTGTCGCAAGCCAGTCGTTACACGATTCCAGCCCTTTTTGCGTAACCGCTGGCTCTCCGGAGCCACCCGCTACGCAAATAAGCCCTGTTTTGCGTAACGTGTGGCAACTGCTAGAAAGCAAGCCCACCAAAATTGGGCTTACCGTATCCCCTTCCAGGATTATCCTGAGCGATGGACAGAACGTAGCCGTTACCACCCATCCCAAGGAGGTCCAGGCCCTCTTGGAAGACCCTGAAGTGGCCAAGTATGGCGTGGACCTGAAAAAGATGGCCAACCTGCTGGCGGCAGAGGGCATTAGCCTGGAGGGCCAATGGAACGACATTGAGCTGATGCACTATGTGCTCAATCCGGAGCGCAGCCACGAGCTGGCAGCCCTGGCACAGACCTACCTGGGCGTGTCGCTGGAAGAGTCCGCTGCCCCGGTGCAGACGGGTTCCCTCTTTGACGACGCCCCGGAAGAAGACGACTCCCCCCGTTTCAAGGAGGCGGCCGTGCTCATTCCCCTGGGAGACAGGCTCCGCGAGAACCTCCCGGACTTCTACGACAGTATGGAAGAGCCCCTGGCCAAAGTCCTGGCCCAGATGGAAAGGGACGGCGTCAAGGTAGACCTCTCCCAGCTCAAGGTCTTTGCCGACGAGCTGAGGAAAGAACTGGCCCAGCGCGAAGCCCGCATCCGGGAAATGGCCGACGAGCCCACCCTCAACATTTCCTCCCCCAAGCAGGTGGGAGACCTTCTGTTTGACAAACTCAAACTGGATCCCAAGGCCAAGAAAAGCGGCAACAAGAGCCAGTACACCACCGATGAAGCCACCCTGGTGGCCATAGCCGACCGCCACCCCATCGTAGACGAAATCCTGGAATTCCGGGCCGTCAAGAAACTGCTGTCCACCTACATCGAGCCCTTCCCTTCCTACATCTCCGAGAAGGACGGCCGGGTGCACACCACCTTCAACCAGGCCCTCACGGCCACCGGCCGCCTGTCCAGTTCCAACCCCAACCTCCAGAACATCCCGGTGCGCACGGAGCGGGGCAAGGAGATTCGCAAAGCTTTTGTTCCGGGCATTCCGGACGGGCTCATCGTAAGCGCCGACTACTCCCAGATAGAGCTCCGCATCATGGCCCACCTGAGCTGCGATACGCACCTCACCCAGGCCTTCCGTGACGGGGTGGACGTACACGCCGCCACCGCCGCCAAGATCTTCAAGATTCCGGTGGAGGAAGTCACGCGCGAGCAGCGCGGTATGGCCAAGACGGCCAACTTCGGGATTATGTACGGTATCTCCTCCTTCGGCCTGGCCCAGCGGCTGCATCTTTCCCGCAGCGCCGCCAAGGAACTCATAGACGATTACTTCACCGCCTTCCCGGCCATCCGTTCCTTCATTGACGACAGCATTGCCTTCGCCCGGGAGAACGGCTATGTGGAGACCCTCTTCGGCCGCCGGCGGTACCTGCCCGACATATCGGCCCGAAATGCTACCGTACGGGCCCTGGCGGAAAGAAACGCCGTCAACGCCCCCATCCAGGGGACCTCGGCCGATATCATCAAACTGGCTATGATCCGCGTGGCGCAGAAGCTTAAGGAGAGCGGCCTCAAGAGCCGGATGGTGCTGCAGATTCACGACGAACTGCTTTTCGAGGCACCCGCCGCCGAAGTGCCGCAGCTCCAGGCGCTGGTGAAAGACGCGATGGAGAATGTGATGCAGCTCTCCGTTCCCCTCACCGTGGAATGCAGCGCCGGAAACAATTGGTTGGAAGCCCATTAGTAATATGGAGAAAAAAGAGAAAGAATTGGTGGAGAAGGCCATGCAGGGAGACCAGATGGCCTTCCGTATGTTGTACCAGATGCACGAGAAAGCGGTCCGCGGCCGTGTGAGCGGTTATTTCCATTGGAAGGCCGATGTGGATGACGTGGTGCTGGAGAGTTTCCAGAAGGCTTTTTCGGCCCTCCAGGGCTTTGACACTTCCCGGGAGTTCCGCCCCTGGCTGCTCACCATTGCCACCCGTACGGCGCTGGACCACCTGGAGAGCATCAAGCGCGAGACGGAAAAGAAGGAAGGGGCCGATACCAACCACCCCCTCACCGATTTCACCCCCGAAGAGGAGATTATCAACGACGAGGTGCACGAGCGCCTGATGGGCTTCATCGACGAACTTCCGTCGCTGTACAAAGACGTGATGATCAAGTATATGATTGAAGAGCTGGAATACGAAGAGATAGCCAAGGAACTGGACCTGGAACTGAACACCGTGCGCACCCGCATCCGCCGCGGCAAGCAGCACCTGGCCCAAATGATGGTAAGGGGGGAAGTGGAATGACCATAACACCGCAACAAGAGCAGCTCCTGCAGTCGCTGGAAGGACTGTACCGGGAATGGAACGCCAAGATCAATGTCATTTCCCGGAAAGACATTGACAACGTCTATGAGCACCACGTGCTGCACTCCCTGGCCATAGCCAAGTACCTGGAAACGGTACCCGGACTGGAAGAGCGTTTTGCCAATGGAGACATCCTGGACCTGGGCACCGGCGGCGGATTCCCGGGCATTCCGCTGGCCATCCTCTACCCCCAGGCCCGCTTTACCCTCTGCGACTCCGTGAACAAGAAAACCATTGTGGCAGAGGCTGTCTCCAAGGCCCTGGACCTGAAGAACGTGCAGGTGGTCAACGCCCGCGCCGAGTCCCTGGGCCGCAATTTTGACTTTGTGGTTTCCCGCGCCGTGGCCTCCCTCACGGACTTCTATCCTTGGGTAAAAGGACGCTTCAACAACAGCATCCTGTACCTCAAGGGAGGAGACGTAAACGAAGAGATTTCCCAGCTGATGGCCCGGCATAAGATACGTCCGGGCAAGGTTCACACCTGGCCGGTCTCGTCCTGGCTCCACGATGAGTACTACGACGGAAAACTCGTCATCCACATTGAAAAATAATTTTGCAGTTTCGTCTAGAATTACTACCTTTGCAGTCCTTACGCGAAAAATATAAAAAAGAGATATTATGAAAAGAACATTTCAACCTTCCCGTCGCAAGCGTGTGAACAAGCACGGCTTCCGCGCCCGTATGGCTTCCGCCAACGGCCGCCGCGTTCTGAACGCCCGTCGCCGTCACGCCCGCAAGAAGCTCTCCGTCTCCGACGAAGACCGCTGGTAGTCGCATTTTTGCACCAAGACACTTACCGCAGACCTTGTCAGGGCTGCGGTTTTTGTTTATATTTGCGGCTATGACACAGGACGCGTCATTGGCTCTGTTCTTTCTCTCGCTCCAAGACCCGCAGGCCTTGGAAGACAGCCACGCCCCTTACGGAACGGCCGAAGAAAGCGAGGTCCGGGACCTGCTCAGTTTTGTACGGGAGGCCAGCGGCCGCTATGCGGCGCCGGCTCCCCTGGAAGTGCGCATCACCCGCACGCTAAAGGTCTATGTAGGAGACCGGGAACTCAAGATCCGTCCTATGGCCAAGGCAGTCCTGCTGCTCTTCCTCCGCCATCCGGAAGGCATCGTCCTCAAACAGATTGGAGACTACCGGAAAGAGATGGTTTCCTACTACAGCCGCGTGATGCGCAGTATGGACCCGGACAATGTGGACCGCCGCATCCAGCGCCTGCTGGACATCTTCTCCAATGAACTCAACGTAAACATTTCCCGCGTGAACGCGGCCTTATCGGCCCTGGTGGGCCCGGCAGAAGAAAAGCTCTACCGGGTGAGCGGCAGAGCTGGAGAACCCAAGTCCATCCCTCTGGACAGAGCCCTGGTTATTTGGGAATAGTCCCCTACTTCTTGATGGGATAGAGGCGAAGCAGGAGCAGAATGAGCAGGGCGATGGCCGCCGGGAACAGCGAGAACAGGCTCCACACCATCTGCTGCACCGAAGCCTCATTGGTAATGCTCACCACGGTTTCTCCCGTAACAGGGTCCTGGCTGGAGACCAGGCCGGCAACGCCCAGCAGCAGGGCCACAAGGGCACCCGAGATGGCCGAACCAAACTTCTGAGCCATGGTTCCGGAGGAGAAGATAAGACCGGTGGAAGAGGTTCCGTTCTTCTCGGTGGCATAGTCTGCCACATCGGCATACATAGACCAAAGCAGCGGAGAATAAATGCCGATACCCACGGAAGTGACAATCACATTGGCAATCATAAGCCAGATGTAGGCCGGATCCATAGGAATGAAGAAGAAGGCGATGGAAGAGAGGGCGCAGATGATGGCCGACCACGCAAAGGCCTTGTGCTTGGTGCCCACCCACTGGGTAAAGCGGGGCGTAAGGGCGCCGCACACCATACAGACGGCCTCACCGAACATCATAAACACCGTATAGTTGATGATGAGACCGTTGACGGTGACATCTCCGTGCATACAGTATTCAAACAGATAGGCGGCCACGGCATAGCGGAATCCGTTGAAGAAGTTGGTGCAGATACCGATGAGCGTAAGGTAGATCCACGGCTTGTTGTGAACCAGGTCCACAAAAGGCTTCAGGGTGAATTTCTCCGCACGGACAGGTTCCAGGCGCTCCTTGGTGAGCAGGCCGCAGGCCAGGGTTCCCAAGGCCGCCACGGCACCCAGCACCACACCCAGCACGGCATACTGATGAGCCGGCGTTCCGCCAATCATCTTCTGCAGATACGGGAAGGTGAACAGGGTAATGAAACCCATCGCATAGGCACCCACCATACGGAACGAGGAGAACTGGTTTCGCTCGTTGCTGTCGTCTGTCATCACGCCCAGCAGGGAGCCGTAAGGAACATTCACGGCCGTGTACACCACCATCATCAGGAGGTACAGGGAATAGGCGTAGACCCTTCGGCCCGCAGGACCCAGGTCCGGGGTATAGAGCAGCAGGGCAAAGACAACGCCCAGCGGGATGGCACCAAAGATGAGCCAGGGCCGATAAGTTCCCCAGCGGGACTTGGTCCGGTCTGCAATGGCACCCATCAGAGGGTCCGTCACTACGTCAAAAAGGCGGGCCAGCAGCATCAGGGCACCGGCATCGGCTACGGTAAGACCAAAGATATTGGTGAAGAAAAAGGGAAATGCGATGGACATTACCTTCCAGGTGATACCACCGGCGGCGGCATCTCCCAGGCAATAACCGATTTTCTCAGACAGTTTTACGGCCATAGTTTTTTAAAGTGTTAGCAAGACAAATTTAAGAAAAAATCTGTAATACTTGCAAACACATTCGGGTATTGTGGTAGGGACATTTCCAAAAACCTGCCTTGGGCTGAGCCTTATCCAGGCTTCCGTCAGGCAGTACGGCCCACCACCATTCTCCGTCTTTCTCATCGAGCAGATGCTCCCGGATGTAGTCCCAGCAGCGGAGGGCCTTTTCGGCCGAAAGGGCTTCGCCGTGGTACTTCCACAGCCAGAGATTGCCCACCACCGTTTCGGCCTGGACCCACCACTGGCGGGAGTCGTCGTATTTTCCGTCCGTGTATTTCTCGTAGCGGAGGGACCCGTCGGGCATCAGGCCTTCGTTGCCGGCCAGGCCCATCGCCAGTGCCCAGGGGCGCACCCGGGTCACGATGTCCAAATCCTTGAGGGCAAAGGCGCATTCCATCGCCAGCCAGGAAGTCTCGATGTCGTGGCCGTAGGAAACGGCTCCGGGAAGGACCGTCCAGTCCCGCTGGAAATAGAGCTGCAGGTGGCCGTCGGCCCCCATAATGCGCGTTCCCACCAGCATCAGGAGTTTCTCCACCGCCTCCTTGAGACCTTCGTCGGGCCATACCTTATAAAGGTTGGCATAGGCCTCCAGAATGTGGAGATGGGAGTTCATGGTTTTGTCGGCATTGATGTCGTGGGCGCTCAGGGACATATCCTCCAGCGGAGAGAAGTCCCGGGCCAGGGCCTCGATGTATCCCCCGTTGGCGGGGTCGGCAAAGTGGGCTTCCACCACCTTGTACAGGTTGATGGCGTTCTTGAGCACTTCGTCGTCCTTGGTCACTTTGTACAGTTCGGCCAGGCCGTAGATGGCAAAGCCCTGGGCGTAGAGCTGTTTCTTGGTGTCCAGACGCTCTCCGGCCGCATCAACGCTCCAATACACGCCGCCGTACTTGTGGTCGCAGAAATGGTCCAGGAAATAGTCGCGGGCGTGTACCGCCGCCACCAGGTATTCCGTCTGGGGCAGGTACTGATAAGCCGCCGCAAAAGACCAGATGATGCGGGCATTCAGGATGACGCCGCGGGGTGCGTCGTAGAGGATGGTTCCGTCGGAGGCTACTTCTCCGTAGAAGCCTCCGCGAGGGTCCTTCAGCTTAAGCCAATAAGGCAAAATGCCGGAGGTCAGGTTCTCCCTGACCTCCCGCAGAAATGTATCGGTTCTAGTATCCATTAGATATTCGGGGTTTCCCAAACCTTGGTCTGGGTGCACTTGGTCATCACGCCCAGGCCGCCGCAGGAGATGCGGAAGTCGCCTTCTTCCAGGCGCCACTTGCCATCGGCCCCTACAAAGGCCAGGCGGGAAGCGGGAATTTCGAAGGTAAGGATCTGCATCTCGCCGGGAAGAAGCTTCACCTTGTCAAAGGCACGCAGGCGCTTGACATCCGGAATGAGGGAAGCCACCAGGTCGGAGCTGTACACAAGCACGGACTCCTTGCCGGGAATGTTGCCGGTATTGGTCACTTCCACGGATACCTTGAGCACATCTTCCGGACCGAATTCGGTCTTGTCCACCTTCAAGTTGCTGTAGGCATAAGTGGTGTAGCTGAGGCCGTGGCCGAAGGGCCACTGCACGTCCATGATGGCATCGTAATTATAAGAGCCGGCCATGGTCTCGCGGTGCTCGGACACCTTGTAATCGTAGGTATGGAGGGCGTTGATATGCTTGGAATAGGTGAAGGGCAGTTTGCCGGAGAAGTTGACGTCTCCGGAAAGGAGGGAGGCCAGGGCCTCTCCGCCATAGTTGGAAGGAAGCATCACGTCCACCACGGCCTTGGCCAGCGGCTCAATGTCACCGATCAGGCGGGGACGGCCCTCGTTCAGGATGAGGATGATGGGCTTGCCGGTGGCGGCCAGGGCCTTCACCAGCTGTTTCTGGTTGGCGGACAGATTGAGGTCGTCCATATTGCCGGGCGTCTCGCAGTAGGTGTTCTCACCCACGCAGGCCACAATGACATCGGCCTTATAGGCAGCCAAGACGGCCTTCTGGATGCCGGAAGCATCTTCGTTCTCCCACATCATGGGAGTCTGGTCGTATACCACGCCGGGCTCGTAACTCACCTTGCCCGGGAAACGGTGCTGGAGAGCCTCCAGGATGGTGTTGAAATGGGGAACATAGTCATCGGCTGCGCCCTGCCAGGTGTAGCTCCAGCCTCCGTTAAGCGTGCGTAGGCTGTTGGCATTGGGGCCGGTAACCAGAATCTTCTCCGTACCCTTGAGAGGCAGGATTCCGTCCTCGTTCTTGAGGAGAACCTCACTCTCCAAGGCGGCATCGTAGGATTCGCGGGCAAAGGCCTGGGAAGCGAACATAGGATACTCCTTCTCCCAGGTGGGATTCTCGAACAGGCCCAGACGTACCTTCAGGCGCAGGACACGACGGACGGCGTCATCGATACGGGACATCGGGATCTCTCCGCTCTTGGCCAGATCCACAATCACGTTGCAGCACTCGGGATCGTACGGATCCATGATCATGTCGATACCAGCATTGATACCTATCTTCACGGCTTCGCGCTTATTGGCGGCCACGTGGTCACGGGTATACAAGTTGTCAATATCGGCCCAGTCCGTTACTACCATGCCGTCCCAGCCCAGTTCTTCCTTGACCCAACCGGTCAGGAGCATGGCGTTGGCGTGGGTGGGAATGCCGTTGATGGAAGCGGAGTTGACCATGATGGTGAGGGCACCGGCGCGGAAGCACTCCAGGAAAGGAGCGAAGAATTTCTCGCGGAGGTCATTGGGGGCTATGATGGCCGGGGTACGGTCCTTACCGGACACGGGTACGCCATAACCCATGAAGTGCTTGATGGAAACGGCTACATTCTCAAGGCCGATATGATTGGGATCGTCACCCTGCAGGGCCAGCGTCTCTTCGCGGGCCATTTCGGCCTGCAGGTAGGGATCCTCGCCATAGCTTTCCCAGATACGGGGCCAGCGGGGATCGCGGCCCAGGTCCATCACCGGGGAAAACACCCACGGAACCTGTGCGGCACGGGTTTCATAAGCCATGGCGTGACCCATCATCCGGGCATAGGTGCGGTTGAAGGTGGCAGCCAGGTTGATCTCCTGGGGATATAAGGAGCCATCGGTCAGGTAGGAGGCTCCGTGGATCATGTCCAGTCCGTAGATGCAGGGAATACCGATGGTCTCCATAGACTTGGCCTGGATATCTTTCACCATCTGGGCGGTATGCTCACGGGAATGGGCGTGGTCGTTCATCACATTCAGGATAGAGCCTACTTTGTACTGGCCGATGATCTTGTCCAGTTTGGCCGGATCCAGGGCCTCGTTGGTCTCGTCCTGAAGGACCATAATGGAAAGCTGGACCATCTGGCCGGCCTTCTCTTCGAGGGTCATACCTTTCAGAACCTGTTCCACCTGGGCCTCGACGGCCTTGTCGGAAGGGATTACTACTTCGCCTTTTTTAGAATTGCAGGATATAACAGAAGCTGAAAGCATAACAAAAACGGGAATTAAGTGCTTATTCATATAGTAGGGTTTATTCTTTTTACAGGCCGATTCTGCTGTTGAATCCGTCATAGGAAATGCAGAGACTGTTCATATTGTCCGGGTCATACGGCATGGGATTCTCCGGATCGATGACGCCCACGCTGAAGGTGCGGGACTTCAGCATTCCGGGGTAAGAACCCTCCCGTTTGTCCAGGGTGAAGATGCGGGCGTTGTCATCCCAGCGGGCCTGGACGGCACTGTACTGGCCTTTCTCATAACCGTAACTGACACCGTCGTCTTCATAGAACTTAAACTCTGCATTCTTGCCGGCATACACCAGGAAGGTGACGTTGTCGGGGACATCCTCATCCGTCCATTCGATGGCCGGGCCGATGGGAATGATGCTACCGGCACGCACATACAGCGGCATACGCTCGTAAGGAGCCTCCACCGTCAGGCGCTGACCGCCTTCGATATACTTTCCGGTATAGAAGTCGTACCAGCCGCCTTCGGGGAAATAGACGCTGCGCTCACGGGCCTTGTACTCATAGACGGGGCAAGCCATCAGGGCCGGGCCCAGCATCCACTGGTCGGAGAGGTCGCGGACCTCGGGATCGTCGGGATAATCCATAGGAAGGCCTCTCATCAGGGTGGCGTCGTCAAAGTAGACGGCACCGGCCAGGGAGTACAGGTAAGGCATCAGGCGGTATCGCAACTGCATATACCAGAGGATGCTCTCGTAGGCCGGGGAGCCTTCCGGAGCAATGTTCCAGAGCTCGCGGCGGGGCCACTGGCCGTGGGCGCGGAACAGCGGAACAAAGGTACCGAACTGGTGCCAGCGGGTCTGCAGTTCCTGCCACTCTTCCGCATTGGCGGGGTCGTAGAACTTGTTCATCACGGAGAATCCGCCAATGTCCATACCCCAGAACGGGATGCCGCTCATAGAGTAGTTGAGGCCGGCGGCCATCTGGATGCGCATATCGGTCCAGGAGGTGCCGATGTCTCCGCTCCAGGAGGCCGTGCTGTAACGCTGCAGACCGGAGAAACCGTTGCGGGTCAGGAGGAATACGCGCTTGTTGGGGTCTACGCTGCGCTGGCCTTCATAGATGGCCTGGGCATTGACCAGGGCGTAAGCGTTGAGATATTCGGTGGAAGAACCCAGGGCGTTGGGCGTAAGGAGCCACTTGAGGTAGTCCATAGGGAGGCAGTCCCTCAGGTTGGGCTCGCTGGCGTCCATCCACCAGGCGTCAATCTTCTTGCCGTATTTGCTGTAGAGGCTTTCGTCCATCTGGCGCCAGAACACCTTCCGGCCGCCGGCGGCGTAAGCATCGTAGAAACTCTGTTTGTGGCCCAGCCAGTCTACCAAGGAATCCTCTTCGGCATGCGTGTAGGCATAGCCGGCGTCCTTGAGTTCCTTGTAGTGATCCGTATTGGTGTAGAACTTGGGCCAGACGGAAATCATAAAGCGGGCGTGCATGGCGTGCACGTCGTCCAGCATCTTCTCGGGGTCCGGATAGCGGGAGGCCTCGAACTCGTGGCTGCCCCACTGGTCATCGGGCCAGTACTGCCAGTCCTGGACAATGTTGTCCACGGGAATGTGGCGGGCGCGGAATTCGGCCAGCGTGCTCACCAGGTCTTCCTGGGTACTGTAACGCTCGCGGCTCTGCCAGAAACCCAGGGCCCATTTGGGCATCACCTGGGCCTTGCCGGTGAGCTGGCGATAACCCTTGATAACGCCGTCGTAGTTGCCTCCGGCAATGAAATAATAATCGGCCTGGGGCTCAAACTCGCTCCAGAAAGTGAGGCGGGACTCCTGCTCGGGGCTCTCCAGCGGAGCCACGCGAAGGCCAATATAGGACACATCTCCGTCCGGCTCCCAGTCAATCTTGACGGGAGTGGGCTTGCCAGCCTCCAGATGGACGGTAAACTTGTAGCTGTTGGGGTTCCAGGCCGGACGCCAGCGGCGGCTCATCACCTCCACGCCATCCACCGTGGTGCTCTGGAAACCGGCATAGTACTGGATGAAGTGATAGTCTCCGGTCTCGTGGGCGGTGAGGGTTCCTTCATAGGTAACCTTGGCGCCCATCAGGGGCATCTTGGGAAGGTTCTTGATAACCCATTCGTTCTCATAGAACAGGCTGTCTTCCTTCTGCACCAGGGGTTCTCCCTCTGCGGGACGATAAGTGCCGGTGAGATCCAGATCGAAGACCTCTCCCAACTGCTTGTAGGGCTGGGCGCTTCCCCAGCGGCTCAGGGAATAGGCGTCAAACAGAAGGCCGTAACCCTTGTTGGACACCACCACGGGCACACTGATCTTGGTATTGTACTGGTAAAGTTCCTCGCGGAGGCCCTTGTGGTTGAATTCACCGGCCTGCTGCTGACCCAGGCCATAGAAGGCCTCGTCGTCCGTGGAAGCATAACTGATGGTGGTGCTCCAGGCTTTCTTTCCTTCCACCTCCAGGGGTTCGAAGGAAGAACGGCCGTCCAGGGCGAGAGGGGTGCCGTCGGCCTTGAAGAACTGCACGGTGCCATCGGCCTTGGCTACCTCTACGGTAAGGGCGGCTGTGGAAAGCACTACTTTGCCCGTCTCTTCAGACACCTGGAAGTCCTTGCAGCCCTGCTGGGGCAAAACCACCAGGCTCTTGCGGTCGTGGAACTTTCCGTCCGGGGAAACGCTCACGCGGACTATCTCCGGAGAAAGGACCTGCAGCCGTACGGCGCCCTTGTCACAGGGAACCACGACCGTGTTCCTGTTGCAAGCGGAGAGGGCCAACAGAACCCAGGCTATGAGGATGAGTTTTTTCATACGATAGAATTAGTATTCCCAGTCGTCGGAACGGAAAGGCGGAACCGGAATTCCGTTGGACTTCTGGAGATTGGCGTTCATAAAGTTGCGCCATCCGTAACGGACGGCAATGGGTTTGGGTACTTCGGGGCAGCTCACCAGGATGGTGCCGCCGTCCCAGTCCACCTGGGCCTGTGCCAGATGGAACTGACGGTCTTCGCCGGCCAGTTCAAAGCCCACGATATCGCGGGCCGATATGCTCATCAGGTTGGACCACACCTGGGTCAGGGTTACCTTGGCGGCGCCTTCTTCAAAGGTCACCTCCTTCAGGCGCGGCAGTTCGATGGAAATACCGGAATAGATGCCGTATACATTCTGGAGGGCGCGCTGAACCATCATATCGCCCACTTCCTTCTTTTGGGAAGGGTGAACAGTTACCTTGTTGCCCAGGGTTTCCGTGCAGATAGCCCAGGACTGGCTCAGGATTTCCTCGGTGTGCAGCTGGTTCTCCACAAAGAAGGGGCGCCAGCGGCCGTCAGCGTCTCCGTGGTCGTGCGGGGCCAGGAGCGTAAAGAGGAAGGGAAGCTCTCTCCCCCACTCTTTGCGCCACATTTCCACCATGGCTTTCTGGAGCTTGTCGTAGCAGTGAGGCTGTCCCATGTTGGAGCAGCCCTGGTACCAGAGGATGCCCTTGGCGGCATAGCCCACGATGGGTTTGACGCGGCCGTTCCAGATGAGTTCCGGGGTCTCCGGCCAGCGGTCGGGCTGTTCCTCCACGGCATACAGGTCCTTGAGCTCCTGCTCCGTGAGTCCGGCGCCGTCAATGGAGGCGCGGGTCATCCAGGGCTCGATGCGGCTGCCGCCCCAGGCATTCACAATGATGCCCACGGGTACGCCCAGGGTCTTGGAAAGGCGTTTTCCAAAGAAATAGGCCACGGCCGAAGTCTTGGCCGTTACGGCGCCGTCGGTGTAGGCCCACACGGCGTCTACATCGGCCTGCGGCTCGGTGCACTTGCCGGTCTTGATGTCAAAGACTCTCACCTGCGAAGCCGTCTCCGGAGCGGCCATAATGGCCTCGGTGGCGCCTTCCACTTCCTGGAAGCCAAAGCCGGAGATGGGCATCTCCATATTGGACTGACCGCTGCAAAGCCATACTTCTCCCAGCACGATGTCGTTCACCGTGACGGTTTCCTTGCCGGATTTCACCGTGAGCGTGTAAGTGGCACCATCGGCCTTACCGGTGGGAACGCTTACCCGCCAGGAGCCGTCGGCCGCTACCGTGGTCTTGTACGTCTGTCCGTCCCAGACCACTTCCACTTTCTTGCCGGGGTCTCCCCAGCCCCAAACCGGGGCCTGGGTTTCCTGCTGCAGGACGGCGTGGGCGGAGAAAATGTGCGAAAGCACCAGGGTTGCCAATATCACTAAGCCTTTCATAAGTGTGGGCGTAATTATCTAATTACTGATGATTTAATTATTATCCCCCTACTCAAATTAGCCAGTAGGATTTTACTTATCTTTCTTGTTATCAATCACTTACCACCACGGCAGTTGAGATCGATGAGTTTGTTCAACGTCTCTACGGAGAGGCCGGTACGGAGACCGTCGGGGGCGGTGTTCATACAGTAGTCTACCAGACGGTCCACCGTGGAAGTGGCCACGTGCATACGGGTGTCGGAGCTGGCATAGTAGATGAACACTTTACCGTTGGGATCGCAGATCCAGCCGTTGGAGAACAGGACGTTCATCACGTCTCCGATGTACTCGGGACCTTCGGGAGCCATAAAGAAACCGGCCGGGTCCGCAATGACCTTGGAAGGATCTTCCAGAGAAGTCATATACAAGTACAGCACATAGCGGAGTCCGCTGGCGCAGCCGCGCACACCGTGGGCCAGATGCAGCCAGCCCTTGTCCGTCTTGATGGGGTGCGGGCCCTCTCCGTTCTTCACTTCCTTGATGGTGTGGTAGTGGCGGAGGTTGATGATCTTTTCTTCCTTGATTACGGCCTCTTCCATACTGTCCACCAGGGCCCAGCCAATGCCGCCGCCATTGCCGGCGTCAATGAAACCGTCCTGCGGGCGGGTATAGAGGGCGTACTTGCCGTTCACAAACTCGGGGTGCAGCACCACGTTACGCTGCTGGCTGGCGCTCTTGACATCCGGCAGGCGCTCCCAGTTCACCAGATCCTTGGTGCGGGCCACGCCGGCGGCAGCCGTAGCGGCAGAGAGGTCCCCTTCTGCGTCGTGATCCTTGCGTTCCACGCAGAAGATGCCGTAAATCCAGCCGTCTTCGTGGGCGGTGAGGCGCATGTCGTAGACGTTGGTAGCGGGTTCTCCCCACTCCGGCATGGTGATGGGACGGGGCCAGAAAGTGAAGTTGTCCACTCCGTTGGGGCTTTCGGCCACAGCAAAGAAAGATTTGCGGTCGGCGCCTTCTACACGCACCACCAGCACATACTTGTCTTTCCACTTGATGGCGCCGGAATTGAGCGTGGCGTGGATGCCGAAGCGCTCCATCAGGTACGGATTGCGGTCCGGATTCAGGTCATAGCGCCACTCCAGGGGGGCGTGTTCGGCCGTGAGGATGGGATTCTCGTAACGCTCGTACACACCGTTGCCCTCGATGGGGTAATTCTTTCTTTCGATCAACTGCTTGTGGCTAACCTTGAGCCACTTCAAACGCTCTTTGTAGGTCATAGTTTATGGTAGGAATACAATATTATCCAGTTCGCTGAAGGCTTTCATATCGGCGGCTCCTTCAAAGCCGTCCCAGGCGGCATAGAAATGGCCGGGCTGGTCCCAGGCATTGCGCCAGGTAAGCAAGTAGGAAATGGGGAATCCTTCCACGGCGGGGCACAGGCTGCCGGTCCACCATTTCAGGTCCGGAATGCCTTCCAGGCCCGTTTCACTCAGGCAGATGAGCTTCTTATGCTCATCCCCCAGGGCCACCAGAGCAGAAAGCATATACTTCACCTGATTTTGGAACCGTACGCCGGCCTCTTCCACGGATCCGTTTCCTACAAAGGCATAAATATCGGTTCCCAGGATATCCACAAACTCATCGCCGGGATAGCGGGACATATACTCCTCGGGAGCAATGGGGCCATTGGGAGAATAGCACCAGAGCAGGTTGGTAAGACCGCGTTCTCTGGTGAAATACAGCCAGGTGGCACGGAAAAGTTCCTTGTATTCCTGTTCGGAGCAAAGCTTTCCTCCCCACCAGAACCAGCTTCCCAGGTTTTCGTGCCAGGGGCGGAAGATGATGGGAACATCCGGGCCGATGGATTCGATGAAATCGGCCGCACGCTTCAGCCATTCCATAAATTCGGCGTGCTTTTCCCCACCGGGCAGGACGGATTTCACCACCTCGTTGGAACTGATATCCCAGGCATCGCCACCCGTCAGGGGGTTGCGGGGATGCCAGGAGAAGGTCACGATGCCGCCGCGCTCAACGTGCGTAAGCACGGCTTTTCTCATAAGGCCGAAGGGAACGCCGTCCAGGTTGCAGGAGTCTCCCAGTTCGATGCCGCCCAGGTCGCAGCCCATCAGCATAGGGTACTTGCCGGTGACATCTTTCACGTCGGAGCGCTCCAGAGGGTCGTTCTCCCAGTCCTTGACACACCAGGTATGACCGTAGAAGAGGTCGTCCTGATGGCCGTAGGCTATTTGGCCAGCCTCCGCATACGAGGACAGGCGCTGAACCAGTTGGTCCTTGGGCGTTTCCATAGGTTTCTTGTTTCCGGTGCTGCAGGCCGCGAGGGCCAGGGCAGCGAGTAGAATCAGTCTTTTCATCAGAATTTAGGGGCTGTGCTATATACGTAATCCAGGGTATAGGTCTCATCGGTTGTATTCCAGGCCTTTGTTATCACATCTACAAACTCTTTGCTGCCTCCCAGGTAATTACCGGTTCCGTGATGGATATAGCCATGGTTTTCTCCACTGCCACCCTGAACACTGTTATCCCAGAGGAAGCAAGGGAGGGAATAAGTTTTGGCTGCTTTCACCACATACTCCAGATAGTACTTGATAAAGGCTTTAGAGCGGGTGTCCGTTCTGATGCAGCAACCAAATTCACCTAAATAAACAGGTATTCCATTTGCGACATACTTCGAATTTAAATTAGAGAAAACCCCCTTCAAATAGTCTTCATCACTTCCTGGTACCTTCTTTCCAGAAGCACCAGTATGACCCCAATCGGAGTAAGGGAAAATCTTCTTACCTGTATCTTTACCCTGCTCATCTTTCTCATTTTCTCCCAGGGCGAAGCTCGAAGGATCGTAAAAGTGAACGGCCACCGCAACCTTTTTGGCGGCATCGGAAGGGATGGTCATATACTTGGTAAACTCAGGATTGGCGCAGTAAGAGGGAACGCCCAGCCAGCGGGTGGCATTGTTGCCTCCGGTGGCACGGACCGCATCCACAAATACCTGGTTCCATTCATTCAGGATATTGCACTGCTTCTGGGGATTCTTCTTGAAATCCTCGCTCCAGCCCCAGCCGCCGTCGTTAATCTCATTGAAACCTTCCATCATAAGCCAGTCATCCCCGCAGTCTTTGAACTTGTTGGCAATCTGGGTCCAGACTTTCTGAATTTCTTCCTTGATCTGGGTATTGACCGAAGCATTGTTGGCTGCCTTCTTGATATCCTGCCACTGATAGTCATTGTTCACTCCGTGGTTCTCATCGTGATGGGTATTAATGATTACCTTAAGGCCGGCCGTATGGGCAAAGCCCACCACCTCATACACACGGTTCATCCAAGTCTCATCAATCTTATACTCCGGAGCAGGTCCAATCATCTTGAGCCAGGAGATGGGAATACGGACGCTACTGAAGCCTTTTTCCTTGAGACCGTTAAACGTAGCCTGGGTAGCCTTATAATTATCCTTGGGGTCCGGCATCCAGCAGGTCTCATCCGGATAACCTTCCTTCGCCCCTGCCCAGGAGCCATTGTAGAATCCGTCAAACTGATTGCCCATATTCCAGCCCAGGCCGAAGAAAGAGGCCAGGCCGTCGTAGCCGGGTGCCGGCGGAGTAGCCTTGAAAGTAAGGGTAGCCGAACGGTCTTCGTAGGCCGTATTGGCCGCTACCGTCAGGGTGGTCACGACACTGTAATTGGCCAGCGTTCCGTTGGAAACCGTAATCCAGTCCGGTTTTTCCACCTGAGGGATGAACGGGGTCTTGACGGTTATGTCGTAGGTTCCGCCCTCGGCCGGGGCCGATACGGAGACAGGGCTGAGCACGATGGCCTTGGGGGCCGGATCCGGGGTAGGCGTGGGCTCCGGATTCTCCTTATTCCCGTTGCAGCTGCACATTGCGGAAACCAGTGCGAACAGCGGCAAGATACAATGCTTCAAAATCTTCATATATCTATCTAATACTTAACATCATTTCGGGTCAAGACACAAGCGCCGGACATGGCATTGGACCACCAGGATGCATCCGGCAGATTGCTTCCATACCAGGGCATAAACCAGGACCACTTGGCTCCAGCCGTCCATGCCTCCGGAATCTTGGCAAATACGGTGTCACCATCCTTCCCACATTCTCCCAGCGTGACCATCTTGCCGGGATAGGTATTCTGGATCTCCGAAAACTCCTGGGCATTGGCGGCCTTGTCCTGTCCATACAAATCTCTGGCGACTATATCCACATATTTGGTCCCGGGATACCAGTCCTTATCCTGATTGTACATGGAAGAATCTCCGTTGTAATTCTGCGTAGTCCACACCCAGATCAGATTCTTGATACCCTTGGAGGCAAAGTAGTCAAACATCGTTACCCACAGTTTCTTGTAGGTATCGGCCCCGTCATATCCCCACCAGAACCAGGCCTTGGTCCAATCTGCCTGCTGCTTGGCCGTAGCGTTACCGGCCGCCTCGTGGAAAGGACGCCAGATAGCCGCTATCCCTTTCTGCTGAAGAGCCAGGATAACATCGGCCACCTTGTCCATCTGCTCATAGAACCACTTGTTCTCCCAGGAGCCTTCCGTAAAGACATGGGAGGCCCGGAAAGTGGTCTTAGAAGGGGTGCAGGTCACACCCGAGCCATCGGTGTCCGGTTTTGTAGAGGCATTGAGCGGCACATTGAAATGCCACATCAAAGACACGATGCCTCCCGCTTCGGCCCACTCCGTTACAGGAGTGAGATCTGTGTAATCAATCCAATTGTTCTTGGGGACGTAGATATGGATAAAATCATAGCAGTTCATGGCCGGGTACTTGCCGGTCCAGGCATACACCTGGTCTGCCACTTTGTGGTTCCAGTTAACATCGGCCACTACCGAAGAAAGGGTCTTTTTGCCGTACTGGTTGTATAAAAAGGTGTACAGGTCTTTGGCCTTCTGGGTAGCGCCTTCCGTTATAGGTGTTTTGGAAATCTCCGTGGGCTCCGGTTCCGGTTTCTGGGCAGCGGCCTGGGAAAGGGAGAAGGTGGCCGAAGTGGCACCCGTAGCCTTGAAGGTGAGGGTCGCGTTACGAGGCTCATAGGCAGTATTGGGCGCCACGGTCAGTTTAAGAGTAACCGTGTAATTTACCAGGTTGCCGCTGCTCACCGATACCCAGTCCGGTTTGTCCACCTGCGGCACAAACGGACTCTTGACAGTTACGTCTATGGTGCCGCCTTCCGCAGGGGCGCCATAAAAGGTAACATTCAAGGTAACGGCCTTGGGAGCCGGGTCTACGGGCGGAACCACCGGCTTCTCCGGTTCGGTCTTTCCGCAGGCCCACAGCAGCAGGGCCGATAAAGCTATGATGGTAAAGTTTCTCATAAATGGAACCCGGAGGGAGGGTCAGCCCCCTCCGGATTAAAAATTACTTCAGGATTACAGCGGTGAGCGTGTAGCCCTGGCCGGTGATCACAAGACCACCGTTGGCAACCATTTCGGCAATCATATCGGCGGTGAGTTCCACCTCCAGGGAAGTGCCTTCCGGTTTGAAGGGATCTTCCGTTCCGGGGAGAGCAGCCCAGCTGCCGTTGCCCAGACGGATCTGGACCTCATCGGCGTCGCGGTCGAACTCAAGGGCCAGCGTGGTACCTGCCTCAACGGTGGACCAGTCATAGCCGCCCCAGGAAAGTGCGGTGAGGGCCTTGTGGGCTTCATCGCTGCCACCCCAGTCAATGGCGTGGCTGCCTTCCCAGATGGCCTTGCCGGCAGGACCGCCGCTGGTAACCAGCGCTACTTCCGTAATGGTGTAGCCCTGACCGGTGATCACAAGACCGCCATTGGCTACCATTTCGGCAATCATTGCGGCCGTGAGTTCTACACGGAGTTCGGTGCCTTCCGGCTTGAAGGGATCGTCCGTTCCGGGAAGAGCGGCCCAGCTGCCGTTGCCCAGACGGATCTGGACCTCGTCGGCGTCGCGCTCAAACGAGAGAGCCAGCGTAGTGCCCTCGGCAACGGTGCTCCAGTCATAGCCGCCCCAGGAAAGCGTGGTGAGAGCCTTGTGGGCTTCATCGCTGCCACCCCAGTCAATGGCGTGGCTGCCTTCCCAAATCACGGTCTTGGACTCGCCGCCAAAGACAATCAGGGAGATGCGGTTGATGGTATAACCGGTACCGCAAACTACGAGACCGCCGGCGGTCTGGAGCTGGACAAGGTCGGCTGCGGTGAGCTCGAACTGATAGCCACCCTCTGCCAGAGGCAGGTTGCCTTCGGGAGCCAGGCCGGCCAGGCTGGGCATGGAGGCCCAGCTGCCGTTACCGAAGCGGATGCAACCGTTGGGATCGTCGATGGTATAGTAAGCGGCCAGGACCGTGCCTTCCTCAACCTTGGACCAGTCGTAACCGCCCCAGGAGAGTGCAGTAACGGCACCACCGTCCCAAGTAACCGTAGAGGAACCTTCCCAAATGGTAGTCTCCGTGAACGGAGCCGTTACCTGGAACGGGAAGGCCCAGGTGAGCTCGGTACCGTCAACAAGGACCAGATCCAGGCGATAGAAGCCGGGACCCACCTTGTCAGGAAGGACGAAGCCCATGGCGTTGTCCGTGCGGACCAGGAAGTTGGTAACCTTCTTGCCCTTGACGTAGATCTGTTCGATCTTGAGGAGATTTTCACCGCTGAAAGTGATTACCTCACCCAGTTCATAGGACTTCTTGTCAAAGGTAATGGACACAGCCTCGTCATAAGTAACGGTGATCACATCGGTCGCGGTTTCATATCCGGCGTCGGAAGTGAGGGTAATGGGAGCGGTATAGGCCTGTGCAGGCAGCTTCACTACCACGTAGAATTCCTCAATATTCTCATCGAACTCGACGGCGAACTCGCTGTCGATGAAGCCCTGCTCCTTGGTGCCGATCTTGGCGGAAGTCACCAGATCCAGGTCTGCACCTACTATGATGATCTCGGTCTTGCCGGCCACACCTTCGGTAGTGGAGGAAGCGATCAAAGGCTTGACCACTTCGATATCGTCAGAGAAGGCCTTGGCGCCGGATTCCATGGTTACGGTCACAGGACCGTCCTTGGCTGCAAACGGCAGGTTGGTGATGATGGTTCCGTCCGTATAGTAGAAATCGGCCTCAACATTGCCGCCAAATTCCACCTTGGTCACCAGATCCAGGTCGGAACCGGTGATTTCCACCTTGTAACCGCCCTTGAAACGACCTTCAGCGGCCGTAACCGTCAGATCCTTGACCACCACGACGTCAATCTCACCTACTTCGTAGATGTCTCCGTCATAAGAAGCCATCATAAGCTTTCCGCTGAGGGCGGAGGCCGGCATGACAAACTTCATTTCGGTAGCCTCGGCGTTGAGTTCGAAGTAGATATCCTCGGCGTTGGGCATATCCACGGTCTGGATCATGTCCAGATGCTCACCGGTAACGGTAACAATCTGACCGGCTTTCACGGTAGGCTTGTCCTCGATGGCATCGACCACCGGAGCACCGACACCCAACTCTTCCGCAGTATAGATGTGGTTGGGAATGGTGGTTTCATCGGTGAGTTCATCAACGTCACTCAGGATTACCTGACCGGTGATGATGTTGCCGGGAACCTTCACGGAGAGTTCGTGACGGCTCTGGCTCACGAAGTCGCCCACCATCACGTCACCGGCGAAGATAACGGTCTTTACATCGTTCAGGTACTCGCCCTTGAAGGTGAGCACGTCTCCGGACCAAACCACATCGGGAGAGAAGGATTCAATCACGATGGGCTCGGTGAAAGTGAGGTCGAAACGGGTAGAAGCGGAACGGCCGTCATTGGAAACCACCGTCACTTTACCTACCTCGGGACCCTCGAGGGGAACCATAACGCGAATTTCGCTCTGGGCGCCGGATTTCACCACCGTAATGTCGGTGATGATGACATCACCGGCCAAGCGGACCTCGGTGACATTCTCCAGGCCGGCACCCACCATGCGGAGTTCAGCGCCGCGCATGACCGGGTTCGGGGAAACGGCGGCCAGGGAGAAGCCGTTGAACTGGTCGGTATCCAGTTCCGACTTCTTACAACCAGTATTAGCGGCCAGTACGAAGCCCAGTACGGCAAGAAGGGAATATTTCAGTATCTTTTTCATAATGCGCTTCATTTATTTGATGGGAACAGCACGGACGTTGTCGATCTTGATGATAGGCGTGCAAGTAGCCTCGGGCAGATCCAGACCGCCGTTGCAAATGAAGAACCAGGCACTGGCGAAGGAATAGGCATTTACCTCCTTGGTGGCAGTATTGCCGTTCCAGCCCTTGGTGGCCTCGGCGAGAGGAATGGTAACGGTGACCCACTTGTCTCCGGTATCATAGGTGCCGGTAGCTTCCCAAGGCATGAAGAATGCACGGGGAGCCTCGTTGCCACTCATATAGGTATTGTTCTGGCCGGCGCAGTCATTGCCGTAGATATCCTTGGTGGTAGCACCGAAGGAAATCAGATCCACGCCGCCGAAGCAGATCATCATAGGCGTGTTGTTCCAAGGATTGGAAGAAGGAACAAAGAGCTCGAACTTGAGAGCCATATTCTTCCAACCGGTGAAGTCTACCAGATCGCACAGACGAGGGGTATACCAGGAACCATCCATATAGTTCTCGGGTTCGTTCCAGCTACCAGGCCAGTATACGAAGGAGAACTGGGATTCTTCCCAACTTCCGTCGAGTTCCTTGACACCGTCACCGAACTGGAAGAAGCGGCCGCTCACACCGGTGCCGTCATCGTCGCGGCTGGTGTGGCCGTTCCAACCGTGGTTGTCCAAGCCGGTCAGGCCGTCAAAGTCGAAGAGCATACCGCGGGTATCCTTGTACTGGAATACGGACTGGGCCGTACCGGAAGCGGTGGTAACCTTGATCTTACCGGGCTGGGAACCTTCGGGAACCACAACCTCAAACGAGGAACCGGTAGGAGTAGAAGTGGCCACCTCGATCTCGGGAGCGCCGGGGAACTGAACGGTAAGGGGAGCGAAGAGATAGGAACCGCTGATGGTAACCTTCTCGCCCACCTTGGCCCATTCGCAGCTCATAGCTTCCACCTTGGGAAGAGGAGGCAGAACTTTGAAGTCGTAGAGAACGACGCTGCTGTCACGGGTAATCAGGTGCATTTTATCGTCCTGGACAACGGGCAGGCTCTTGGGAACCGCCACCACCAGGGTGTGAGCCGTCATATAGCTGGTATTGAGCACTGCCGGCTGGTCGTTAAAGTAGATGTCGTGAATGCTGGTCAAGTTATCACCCACGATGCAGATGGTCTCTTCCATAGCGGCCTGGCTAATCACCACGTCCTTGTCTGCATAGCGGACAAAGTGTACGGTGGGGACACCGGGGGTCTCCTGGTAACGGTCCGGGTAGTCGATGGACTTGCAGGAGGAAAGGAAGGCCAGACCCACGAGAATTCCAATATATTTATTCATTGCTTTCATGGATTCAGGGATTAAAAGTCATAGTGATAGGTCTCACGGACATCCACGTGTACAGGAGGAACGGTAGAACCTACGTTGGGGTTCATCACCACGTCTTCCGTGGGGAAAGGAATGGTGAACATGGAAGGCTTCACGTCAACGAGTTCGTCGGAAGGATTGTAGGTGATCTTGCTCAGATCCCAAGGATGGGCACCGGGACCGGCGTAGGAGCCGTCATCGGCCACCACATAATCCTTATAGACACCGCTGATGCCATCCCAGTGGGAACGGCGCTGAGCCAGCAGCTCGCTGATGCAGGCGTCCACATCGTAGTAGGAACGACGGACGAAGTCGTACCAGCGGTCACCCTCGAGGGCGAGTTCCAGACGGCGCTCTTTCCACACATCGTCGAAAGTGACGGAGGTGAGAGGCTTGGCGTTGGCACGCTCACGCACCTTGTTCACATAAACGAGGGCGTTGGCATCGTCACCGGTAAGAACGCAGGCTTCTGCGTATACCAGATAGATATCGGCCAGACGGAGGATGTGGGTGGGCAGCTGATAGCACATACGGTCTGCGCTCACACCCAGGGCAGCCAGGTGGTCGGAACCGCTGCCATACAGATGCTTGGCATAGAGGGCACCGCTCTGGCAGCACCACTGCTTGTTGGAACCGTTGGCCTCGAGGCCGGTGGGATAGTAATTGTCGTCGAAATAGAAGCGGTACATATCGAAGCCGCCCTTGTCCTGCCAGTACTGAGGATACTGGTCACCGAACATCATAATGGTGGCCTGGCGACGGTCATCGGTCTCGATGCGCAGCTCGGGATCCATATCGGCAGAAATGCCGAAAGCGTCCTGAAGGTCTACGCTGGGGCCTTTCCAGTCACCCCAGGTGGCACCGAATTCGTCGATACCCAGGGGTCCTACGTCGCTCTGGATGGAGTTCTGAGCCGTCCATTGTCCGGAAGTGGACATCCACTGCCAGGAGAAGAGGTTTTCACCGGTCTGCTGGAACAGGGAGGGCTGCAGGCGGAAGATATCGGAATACTTGGGAGTCAGGCTGCGGCCGGAGTTCAGGATCACATCCAGGGCATAGCTCTTGGCCTTCTCCAGATCGCCCTTGTCAAGGCTGCCCTTGACGCCGGCCTTGGTGAGGTAAACCTTGGAAAGGAGACCCTCGGCGGCATAGTAGTCGATACGGTTGTACTTGCCGATGTTGGGATCCTTGGGAAGAAGCTCCATGGCTTTCTCCAGGGTCATGATGATGTACTCGTAAACATCGGCCTTCTCTACCTTGGACTGCTCGTTGTACGTGGCTTCCTTGATCACCTCGGTATTGTCGTGGATGATGGGAACGTCACCAAAGGTACGGACCAGCATAAAGTAAGCCATAGCCTTCCAGGCCAGGGCCTCGCCGATGGCCTTGTTCTTGGCGGCCTCGGTGGCAGAGCCGGTGGAGTTGCGGATGTTGTTGATTACGGTGTTGCACTGTGCGTTCACGGCCCACAGGGAATAGGACATATTCTTGAGGTCCGGGTCGGTACCGTTCACCGTAAGGGTGGAATAGGCGTTGCTGCCCTGATAGACATTACCGCACATGGTTTCGGAACCATAGATGTAGAAGCGGATGATGTCGTACCACGGGGAGTTATAAAGGTAGTTCACAGACTGCTCCACCTGGGTGTCGTTCTGGTAATAGTTGGCAGTGGTATAGCTGTCCTCTGCCGGACGGTCCAGGAACTTGGCGCAGGAAGCGGTCATCAGAACAACTGCGGCTGCGGTAAGGATATATTTGAATGTATTTTTCATATTGCTGTCCTCCCTTTTAGAAAGTAATGTTCAGACCGAAGGAACAGGTCATAGGAGAAGGATAACGTCCATTATCCACACCGAAGGTCAGACCGCTGGAGTCCTGGGTGGATGCACCCACTTCGGGATCGTAACCCTGATACTTGGTGAAGGTGTAGAGGTTCTGGATGTTGCAGTAGACGCGAATGTTGTCAATCTTGACCTTGGAAAGAACGCTCTTGGGGAAGTTGTAACCCAAGGTGATGTTCTTGATTCGCAGATAGGAGCCGTCTTCTACGTAACGGTCGCTGAGGCGGTCGTTGTCGTTAGGATCGGCGATGGTGGGACGGGGGGTCTTGGTGTCGGGGTTGGAGACACGGACGTTGGTCACGTCGTCCAGCCAGGACTTGGAAGAGTCGATGGCTTCCAGACGGGCGCGGTCGGAGATGCTGATGTGCTGGTTGGTCCAGACGCTGTTCATATGCACCAGACCGTTGTAGCCCTGACCCATCAGGTTGTAGTTGAGCACCTTGTTACCCACGGAACCGTTGAGGAAGATGCTGAGGTCCACATTTCCGAAGCGGAAGGTGTTGGTCCAGCCGAAGGTGAACTTGGGAAGCGGGGATCCGATATTGGTGCGGTCCAGTTCGTTAATCACACCGTCCTTGTTCACATCTTCGAACTTAAGGTCACCGGGCCATACGGTGGTGTTGCGGTTGAACACGCCGTCGGCGGGGAACTTTTCGGCCTTCGGGGAGCTCATGATATCTTCGAAGTCCTTGTAAACGCCCACGACCTTGTAGCCGTAGAAGTTGTACAGGGATTCACCGATTTCGGTAACGGACACGATATCGTTCCACTGGCCGTAACCCACCAGCTGAGCGTTGGCGCTGCCGTCCAGAGCAATGAGCTTGTTCTTGTTGAAGGAAATCTGGAAGTTGGAATCCCATCCGAAGAACTTCTTGTCCACGGGGTGGGCATCAACGGTGATTTCCAGACCGCGGTTGCGGATGGTACCGTAGTTACCCTTAGGAGCGGCCAGGGCGGAAGAACCGTTACCCTGGGTACCCATATAGGAAGGAAGGGTCATGGACATAAGCATATCGGAAGAGATCTTCTGGTATACGTCCACGGTGAGGTTCAAGCGGTTCCGGAAGAAGCTCAAATCCAAACCGAAGTTGGTCTGCTGCTGTTTCTCCCAGTGGATACCGGTGTTGGAGATGTTGGCGGGACGCTGGCTGTCACCGAGGGCGGAAGGCATCTTGCTCATACCGGACTCCCAGGCGCCGGCGCCGATGTTGGCGTTACCGGTCTGGCCCCAGCCGATACGGATCTTACCGTCGTTGAGGACGTTCTTGTTGGTGAAGAACTTCTCGTTGGTGAAGCGCCAGCTACCGGCTACGGAGTGGAAGCCTGCCCAACGGTTATCCGGGCCGAAGTTGGAAGAACCATCGTAACGGAAGGTGTAGGTGAGCAGGTAGCGGTTGTCGTAGTTGTAGGTCTCACGGGTAAAGAAGGAGGCCATGGCGGAAGAACCGAAACCACCGTTGAGCTTGGGCGTGCCGGTGGCCAGGCCGATGTTGTGGATCTCATCGGAAGGGAGGTCCGTATTGGCGCCTCTCATATATTTCCAACGGGATTCCCAGGCTTCCTGACCCACCATGGCGGTGATGCTGTGCTTGCCGAAGGTGTTGGCATAGGTGAGGTAGTTCTTCACGGACCAGTAGGTACTGGTGTTGTCCTGCTGGCTGATGGAGTTGCTACCCTGCTGGAAGGTACCCAGGGAGATCTTGGGTTTGTAAGTATTGGCCTCGGAAGCGCTGATGTCGAAACCAAATTCGCTGCGCCATATAAAATGCTTGATGGGCGTGAGCTCGGCATAGATGTTACCGGTGAGTTTCTGACGCTTGAGGGTATTCTCGTTGTACATGGCCATGGCCACCGGGTTCTTGGTGGTGTAGCCTTCGCGTACTACGGTAGAATAGTTGCCGTCGATATCGTAAACGGGGATATCGGGCAGGGAGGACAGGGAATAGAAGATGACACCTTCCTGACCGTCGGCCAGTTTCAGGTTATCGTGGGTGAGGGCGTAAGTGGCGTTGACACCCAGTTTGAACCAATCCTTGAGCTGGGCGTCCAGGTTGGTACGGAAGCTCAGACGGTCGAAGTTGGAACCGATGATGGTACCCTGCTGGTTCATATAGGAACCGGAAACATAGTATTGCACTTTCTCGGAACCGCCCGTGGCGCTTACCTGATGCTGGTGCTGGATGGCGGTGCGGAACACCTCGTCCTGCCAGTTGGTACCTACGCCAAGGATGGAAGGATCTGCGTAGAGGGCGTTGGCCGTGGTCTCGCCCAGGTCTACCATATCATTGTAGAACTCTGCGAACTCACGGAGGTTGAGCATACGGATGCGGCTGTTCTGACGGGAAACGGCAAACATACCGTCGTAGGAGAACTTGGCATCGCCGGCCTTACCGTGCTTGGTGGTGATGAGAACCACACCGTTAGCACCCTGGGCACCGTAGATGGCGGTTGCGGAAGCATCCTTGAGGATTTCCATGCTCACGATATCGGCAGGGTTGATGGTGGACAGCGGGGAGATGGTAGACACCTTACCGTTACCCAGAGCGTCACCCAGACCGAAGTCTGCACCGGAGTTACCGCCACCCTGAACGATCACGCCGTCAATGACGTACAGAGGTTCAGCGTTGGCGTTCACCGTGGCTTGACCACGAACGCGGATAGAGGAGCTGGAACCAGGAGCACCGGAAGTCTGAACAGCGCTCACACCGGCAGCGCGGCCCTGCAGAGACTGGTCCAGGTTGGTGATGATGGAGCCCTTCAGGTCTTCCTCCTTCATGGAAACGGAAGAACCGGAGAGGTCACTCCTCTTCATGGTACCGTAACCCACGACGACAACCTCGTCGAGGAATTCGGCATCCTCTTTCAGGAGCACGTTGATGACAGTCTGGCTGCCAACAGCGATTTCCTGCGTTGCATAACCGATGGAAGAGAACACGAGCGTAGCGCCGGGCTTCACCGTGATCTCGTAGTTTCCATCCAGGTCTGTGATGACACCGTTGTTGGTGCCCTTCTCCATTACTGATACACCGATCGCCGGTCCCATTGCATCGGAAACGGTACCGCGTACCCTGGTCTGTGCGAACAGGGCCGTGGTGGCGAGAAGTGCCAGCATGAAGGTCACAAGTTTTTGTTTCATGCTACTAGATTTGATGGTTAATAAATAAGTTTATTGGTTTAGATTTTTGATGGCTTCGCTGATAACGTCTACGGTGTAGTCCGTTATGTAAACGCCGTTCAGGCCCTGGGCCTCCTGGGCGGGGTCTCCGGCGTAGGGGTCTCCGTGCTCCCACTGCTCGTGAAGGGGACGGGCAAAACCGCTCCAGCCCCAGAAGTTAAGACCCTGGAGCATCCCTCCCACTTGGGAGAACACATAAGCATAATAGGTATCGCGTGCGCGCGTGGTTGCCTCCATGGAAGGAGAGAAGCCGTCACGCGGGAATCCGAATTCTTCCAGAACCAGCGGCAGGCCCAGTTTGCGGGCCAGTTCGTGGTGCTGTCCAATGTATTCGGCCGTTTTTTCCATGGCCGAAGGAAGGTCTTCCTCCAGGCTCTGGGCCTTGGCCCAGCTCCAGTTGTAAGGCCAGATGTGGATGGTCATATAGTCGACGCCCGGGATGGAATTGACCCGCTCGGTGAGTTCCCAGCTGTTTTCGCAGCCCATCAGGCCCTCGTTACCGGTAGAGAGCAGATGGTTGGGATCCAGTTCCTTGATGATGCGGGCGCTTTCCGTAAGCCAGGCGATGAAGGCGTCCTGGACTTCCTTGTCGGAAGAGAAGCAGCGGGGCTCGTTGCCAATCTGCCAGGAGAAGATGGCAGGGTCTTCCTTGTAAGGCTTTCCGGTAATGGAATTGGTGCGGCCCACGATGGCGCGGACGTGATTATAGAAGAGTTCCTGGGCCGGTTGGCAGGTCTGGAACTTGATCATCTGCTGCATAAAGGGCCAATAGCCGTCAATGAGCGGAATGAGAGCCTTTTCCCCGGTGGCCCACTCGTAGTACTGGCCGTAACCGCCGCTCCATTCCCAGGAATTGTTCAGGTAGAGAACGGCCTGCATATCACGCTTTCCCAGTTCTACCAGGAAGCGGTCCAGGCCCACCAGAAGGGTCTCGTTATAAACGCCGGGCTCGGTTTCCAGCGTGGGCTCTACGCGGGAGAAGACGCCATTGGCACCCTGTGCGCCCACCAGCACGCGGAGGTTGGTGAGGCCCAGGGCCTTGAGGGTATCCAGCTCGCGGGTAAGACGGTCATAATCACCGCCTTCTCCATCCGATGCCAGAATGGGTCCATACCAGAAATTGGTACCTATATAATTATAAGGCTTTCCGTCGCGGAGGAACTGACCGTCCTGCACGCTGACAAAAGAGGGTGCTTGGGAACAAGCAAGTGCGAGAAGGGCAGAAGATGCCCAAACCGCCAGTTTTGGTGTTAGTTTCATTATGTTGGCCGACATAAAGATTTGTACAATGCAAAATTACAGCATCTGTACGGGCCAAAAAAATGAAAATTTGACTAAATATGATACTTTTTTAACAAGGCTTACACATAGACCCTGTTCTTGGTGAAGAGGGCCCGGAAGTCACGGGGCGTATACCCACGGCGGGTTTTGAAGGTGCGGTTGAAGTTGGAGAGGTTGTTGAAACCGCAGGCGTAGCAAATCTCAGAGATACTGGTAGTTGTGTCTACCAGCATACGGGCGGCATTGCCCAGCCGGATGTCGATGATATAGTCTACGAGCGTCTTGGTGGTGTGCTGCTTGAAGAAGCGGCTGAGGGCCGCAGGGGCCATACCCACCAGGGCGGCGAGGTCTTCCAGCCGAAGATCCTCCGCGTAATGGATGGAAATATAATCCTTTAACTTGGAGATGCGGCGGCTTTCGTGGTCGTCTTCTCCCTTGGCGAAGGAAGAGGAAGCCAGGGTACGGGCGCCCTCGTCCTGGGACAGTTCGTACAGCATCTTGAGCATAGTCAGGAACTGCTCAAAGCGCTCGTTCATAGAAGGGATGGCGTCTACCAGGTTGTACACCTTCATAATGCCCTGCAAAGAGAAGGTGACACCCAGGCGGGCCCTTTCAAACATTTTGCGGATGGAGGCAAACTGGTTTCGGCCCAAAAGACGGGAGTCCAACAGGCTGTCAGAGAATTGGATAGTGATTTCCCTTACATCCGGGGCGGTGCAGTTTCCCTGCTTCCAGGCGTGCTCCAGACCGTCTCCGGTAACCAGCGTAAGCTCATAATCCCCTATCTCCTCAATGCTGTCTCCCACCACGCGCTGCACACCTTTTCCGTTCTCAATGAAATTGATCTCGTATTCCTTGTGCGAATGGATGGGATACAGGAACTCACTCTTATGCCGTTCCACTATGTAGAAACAGTCCTTATCCGTGATAGGGGGGACTTCCCGTAATACTTTTGACATAAATTGATACTATTTCAACCTAATAAGCCGCAATCTGGCGGGAGATATTGAGTTGCTGGATTTTGTAAGTGTCTGAACCATTGGACGTAGCGTAGATGGTAACCTGAAAAAGTTCCCCTCCGGCATTGAGAATGCCTATCAGATACTTCTTGTTGGACTCCGAAGCCCGGTGCGTCACCTGGAAAGAACGGGGGGTATTGGACGCGAAGAAACTGCGGAGAATCTCACGGGCCTGCTTCTTGGAACAGTTGCGGGAGGTGGAGAGGACGGTTACGTCCAGATTGTCTGCAAACCAGCTGGAGAGGGAGACCTCGTCTCCTGCGGCCATATACTTGGTAATGGAGGAGAACACGGAAAACTCTCCCTGGGGCTGCTGACGGGGCACGGACGTTTTGGTAAAGGAGTTGGTCTGGGAATGCGCCACAAGGCACACGGAAAGAGCCGCTGCCGTCAACAGAATATGCAGAAGTTTGTTCATCAGTCCGTTTACTTGCAAATTCCGCGCCGAATCGCTACATTTGTACTGGTATGGAAATCAAACTCCTCACAGTAGGAAAAACCGACGTAAAGTGGGTAAAGGAGGGCCTGGATCTCTATGGATCCCGGCTTTCACACTATGTTCCCTTCACGGTATCGGAGATTCCCGAACTGAAAAAGGCGGGAGCCTTGAGCCAGGCCCAGATCAAGGAGAAGGAAGGAGAACTCATCCTCAAGCAGGTGGGTCCCCAGGACCTCCTGGTCCTTCTGGACGAGCACGGCCACGAGTACCGCTCCCTGGAGTTTGCAGACCATCTCCAGAAACTGATGGCGCGGGGCGCCAAGACCCTGGTCTTTGTCATCGGCGGAGCCTACGGCTTCTCGGATGCCGTCTACAACCGCTCCCACGAAAGGATTTCCCTTTCCAAGATGACCTTCTCCCACCAGATGGTCCGCACGATTTTTGCAGAGCAGCTCTACCGTGCCTTCACCATCCTCAAGGGAGAACCTTATCACCATGAATAAGAAAAGGCTCATAAGACAGACCGTAGCCGTGGCCCTTCTGGCGGCGGCCCTGGTCACTTATGCCATATCGGCCCTGGTGGGTACCGGCCGCTCGGACGTCAACTCCGCCGCGGAAGAAATGAGCCGGAAGGTGGAACTCCGGATGGCCCAGCTAGACGGCTATATCCAGCAGGCCCTGGAAGGAGACCCCACCGACTGGCTGGACCTGCAAGGTCTTCCGGAAGATATGGTGGTGTACCGGTACGTAGACGATTCCCTCCAAAGCTGGATCCACCAGTTCCCCCTGAGAAACGACGACATCCATCTCCGCACCCTGGTTCAGCGGCTGGGAGATGCCCGCAGCTCTTTCACCTCGCCGTTGGAGGATGCATCGGCCCAGGTGGGATTTATGAATTACGGTCCCAAATGGTATCTGGTCAAGGCCGTGGAAGGAAACGGCTGCAAGGTAATTGGCGGCCTGGAGATTGTGAACGAATTCAACGCCGGCTCCCAGAGCGGTGTCAACCGCCACTTCCGCGTCAATGAGCGATACAGCGTCCGGCCCCTTTCGGCCGGCACCGGTGCTCCGGTCAAGGTGGGAGGCATTCCGCTCTTCCTCCTCACCGACGAAACGCTGGCCCAGCCTTCCGGCAACCATTCGGCCCTCCTGTGGCTGGCGGTGGGACTGCTGATGGCGGGGCTGCTGCTGCTACTCAACGTGCATCCCACCATACCCTGGCTGCTGGCCGTGATGGCCTGCCAAGTCGCCGTCCTCATCTGGATGTATAGCCGGGGACCGTACCTTTTCCAGAATACCCAGCTCTTCTCTCCCCTGCTGTATGCAGACGGACCCTTCCTCTATTCCCTGGGGGCCGTGGTCATCATCAACCTGGGCATCAACCTGCTGGTGCTGGACCTCTATCTGGTCCGCTGGACGCTCCTCAAGCGCATCCGCCGGCGCCAGTCCCGCCCGCTGGAACTGGTACTGGCTCTCCTGATCGGCCTGATGTTCATTGGGGTTGCCGTTTATCTGCACATCTCTTTCCGGAGCATCCTGGTCAACTCCAGCATCAACCTGGAACTTTATAAGGTCTTTCTGCTCTCCGGCTACACGGCCGTGGTGTACATCTCCTTCCTGGCGCTCTCCATGGCGCTGGCGGTGCTGCTGCAGATGCTCTCTCCCCTGCTGAGAACGCTGCTGGGCATCCGCTACGATATGTTCTCCCCGCTGGGACGTCTGCTGTACGCCTTCTGCATAGGCGTTTACTTTGTGGTGGCTTCTTCCACGCTGGGCTTCAGCAAGGAGCAGCGCCGCATTGACGTGTGGGCCGCCCGGCTGGCCATGGACCGTGACATAGCGCTGGAAATCCAGCTCAGAAGCGCGGAAAACGCCATTGCTTCGGACCCTATGATTGCCGCCCTCTCGGTGTTGGACGGCAGTGCCGACATTATCCTCAGCCGCCTCACCAGCGCCTTTATGAGCCGCATTTCGCAGGACTATGATATCACCGTAGCGCTGCCCGGGGCCGAAGGAAACCGCGTCCTGGAGGACCGCATCCGCAGCGGAGTGCGCCTGGGTGAGAATTCCCACTTCTTCTACAGCAGCCTGGGAGGAGGCCGCACTTCCTACACCGGCGTGTTCTCCTATTATGTAGAAGGCTACGGTTCCAGTCTGGTGCTCATCAGCGTAGAATCCAAGCACAACCGCGAGGACCGCGGTTACCTGAGCCTGCTGGGCATCTCGGACCCCGGCCGCGTAACGCTGCCGTCCGTCTACTCCTGGGCCAAGTACAATTCGCAGAAACTGGCGCAGTATAAGGGTACCTACCCCTACCCCACGGTCTATTCGGGCCGACTCAAACAGCTGGCCCAGCAGCACAGCAGCGGGCACGTGGACCTGGAAGGCTGGTGCCACTTTGTGCGCAACGTATCGGAAGACGAGGTCATAGTCATTTCCCGTCTCCAGACGGAGCCGCTGTATTATGTGGTAGAGGCCTTCCTCTTTGCCCTGCTGGCCTATGGCCTCATTGCCCTGCTGTCCTGGAAACGACGCCGCTCCGGCGGAAGACGTTACTTCCAGAACCGGATAGCGATGGTGGTTTATGTCTCCCTGCTCATAACGCTGGTGGCTATGGCCGTGTTCAGCGTCTGGTTTGTGTACAAGCGCAACAACTCGGACATGAACAGCATTATGACCGCGCGCATCAATACGCTGCAGGGTATGTTGCAGGAACACCTGCGCCTGGTGGAAACGCCCGAGCAGCTCTCCACCACCCAGGTCCTGGCAGACGTGGAAGGCGTGGGCAACAACCTCCACTGCGACATCACCCTCTTTGACGTGGCAGGCCGCGTCATTATGAGCACCACCCCGGAAGTCTACGACCGTATGATCCTGGGACAGCGCCTGGACAACAACGCCTTCTACAATATCAACTACGCCCACAAGCGCTTCTATATGCAGAAGGAGCGTGTGAACCGCCGCAGTTTCTACGCCCTCTACGCCCCGGTGTTCAACAGCATCGGCAATATGGTAGCCATTGTATCCTCCCCCTTCACGGACCTTTCCCAGGACTTTGAGTCGGAGGTAATCCTGCACGTGACCACGGTCATCACCATCTTCCTGCTGCTGCTCCTGATTGCCCGCTTTGTCATCTTCACCATGGTTTCCCGGATGTTCCGGCCCCTGACCGCCCTCAGCCGCAAGATGACGGTGAGCGATGTGGACCACCTGGAACCCCTGGTCTACGACGGAGATGACGAAATTACCCCTCTGGTAGAAGCCTACAACCGAATGGTGCAGGACCTGGGCGAGAGTTCCCGCCGCCTGGCGCAGGTGGAGCGGGACAAGGCCTGGACCGACATGGCCCGCCGCGTAGCCCACGACCTGAAGAACCCGCTTACCCCCATCAAGCTGCAGCTCCAGATGCTCATCCGCAAGAAGGCTTCCGGAGACCCTGCCTGGCAGGACCGCTTTGACGAGGTAGCCTCCACCGTCCTCTATCACGTAGACCTCCTGGCCGATTCCGCCGACCAGTTCTCCACCTTCGCCAAGATGTACGACCAAAAGGCCGAAAGGATAGACCTGGACGCCCTGGTCCGCCAGGAAGTGGATCTCTTCGACTCCAGGGACGACGTGAATATCGAATACTTCGGCCTGGAAGGGGCCTATGTCCAGGCACCCCGCCCGCAGCTCACCCGCGTAGTGGTGAACCTGATTACCAACGCCATCCAGGCCGTGGAAGACGTTCCCGCCCCGCGCCGCCTGCTGGTGGCCGTGCGCAACGCCGCCGAAGACGGCTTCTACGACATTGTAGTGGAAGACAACGGCCCCGGCGTCTCCGAACAGAACCAGGACAAGATCTTTACCCCGGACTTCACCACCAAAACCAGCGGTTCCGGCCTGGGCCTCGCCATCTGCAAACGTATTGTAGAACACTGCGGCGGCACCATCGGCTACTCCCGCTCCTTTACCCTGGGCGGAGCCTGCTTCACCGTCAAATATCCTAAAGGCTAATGAAAAAACTTCTCCTTTTTGCGACCCTTCTGCTGGCCCTGGCCTGTGAGAACGGTCAGACCCTCCGCATCGGCACTTACAATCTGCGTATGGCGCCGCTGGACAAGAACACCCCCAACGCGTGGGAACTGCGCCAACCCCGCCTGATAGAATCTTTCCTCAAGGAAGATATGGACATCTGCGCCGTCGAGGAAATAGACGGCGCCGAACAAATCAGCATCCCTGCGCTGCTGAAGCAAAGGGGCCTGGAATACGACAGTTACTTTTTCTGCCCCTATGCAGAGGACGGCGTGGGCGGCCGGGCGCACGGCCTGCTGTGGAAAAAGGACCGATTCAAGGCCGATGAGCCCCATTTCTTCTGGCTCTCCAACCCGCCGGAGGTGATGCAGGAGAACGACCACTGCGGCCGCATCAATTACATCCGCGGAGGTTTCTGCCTGACCTTGACGGACCTTCAGAACAAGGGCGCCCGTTACTTTGTAATGGTAACCCACGCCCACCTCAACAAGGAAGACCACGCCGCGGCCGCCCCCATCTTCGTGGAGATGGAGAAGCGGTACAATCCGGAAGGCCTTCCGTCCTTCTTCCTGGGAGATTTCAACGCCCACGAAAAGGACGCCTGCTATTCCACGTACCAGGCCTACTGGACCGACGCCTATCACGCTTTTGACGCCCGTCCGGAGCTGCGCGAAGGGCCCGAAGGAACCTACAACGGCTGGGATCCGGAATCCGTTGCCAACAACTCCACCCGCCGCATTGACTTTATCTTTTTCCGCGGGCCGATAGAACCGCTGCGCTACCAGTGCGACAGTACGCTCTTCGATGGCTACTGCGCCTCGGACCACTTCCCGGTAATCCTGGACTGCAAGATGAAATAAAAAAAGAGCCTCACGGATGAGGCTCTTTTTATTTCTATTGGGGGAAGTCTTACTTAACGCGCTGGCCGTAGGAACGGTCGGTGGTGTTGACGGTGATGATTTCACCGGTCTCGATGAAGAGGGGAACCATAATCTTGGCACCGGTCTCCAGGGTGACTTCCTTCAGGGCCGAAGTGGAAGCGGTGTTACCCTTCACGGCAGGCTCGCTGTAGGTAACCTCCAGGGTTACATAGGTGGGGAGCTCGCAGGTGAGGCAGCGCTCTTCGGGTTCGGTCATAAACATCATCTCCACGTGCTGGCCTTCTTTCATAAGGTCTGCGTTGTCTACTACATCGTGGGGAAGGGTAATCTGTTCGTAGGTTTCTTCGTGCATGAAGTTGAAGGCCTCGCCGTCATCGTAAAGGAACTGGTAAGGGCGACGCTCCACGCTGATGGTGTCGAGCTTGACACCGGCGGTAAAGGTATTCTCAAGAATACGGCCGTTTTCCAGGTTGCGGAGTTTGGTCTTGACAAAGGCCGGGCCCTTGCCGGGTTTGACGTGCTGGAAGTACACCACGGCGCAGGGTTTGCCGTTGAACATAATGTACATTCCGTTCTTCAGATCAGCAGTTGTTGCCATAAAAAGTATCTTTAGTTAATAATTACTCAAAAAATCGCACAAAATTAGTGATTTGTCACTTTTTCTGCAAATTTTCTTTACGGCTGGTCTTGTCCTTGTCGCCCGTCTTGGTCTTGTGCAGGGAACCGCCGGGAAGAACGGTCCTGAGCATACCCATCGTTACGTTCTGAATCAGGTAGGAAGGATAAGGCAGCATAGGGTCACGCTCGAAGGTAACCTGCACTTTCTTGGGATCCTTGCCGGGCTTGATGGGATTGGACTTGGGAACGGCCAGGTTGGCCAGAAAGTTGACCACGCCGCTGCGCTTGGCCACAAACTTGAAGGGAGCGTCCACATCGTTCCAGGCGTGCAGCGTCATTCCGCTGTATTCCATACAAAACTCTTCGGTGAGTTTGGTCTTGTCTCCCTTGAACGTTCCGTCTATCTTGTGGATGTCCACCTCTGCGGTGGCACCGAAGAGCGGCCTTATGAAGGAATCCAGCCGGGAACCCTTCAGGTCGTAAACCTTCAGATAGCCGGAAGTGCTTTCCTGCTTGTTGTTGCGGATATACACCTTGACATCCATACGGCTGTTGGGCTTGTTTCCGGCCTTGAGGCCCATTTCCAACAGGTTGTTGTGGGCGTTGCTCACGGACTTGAGAGCCAGACGGACATTCTTCATAGGGAAGGAGCCGCGGTTCACGGGCGTAGTCTGCCAGATGAAGTCGAAATCCTTGATGCGTCCGTCCACCTGCTTGATCATCATAGGAATCTTCAGCGTGTTCAGACCCTCCTGCAAGGTAGGATAAGGGACTGCCGGCGGATAACGGTCATCCTGCAGGAGGACCATATCGGAACTGACTACGTACACGTTGTCCACGTTGATGCTCTCCTCCTTGACCATACGGGGAATATTGATGGCGCTTGTGAGGACGGAATCCAGTTTCACATCGTACCACATTACCGATACTTTGCCCATCCGCTCGGCCAGTTCTTCCTGGGCCACGCAGTTGTACAGGTGCAGATCCACGGCTTCCACCGGACCGGCATCGGCCGTAGCCAGATGGCCCATCTGTATGCGGGAAAGTCCCAGGGCGTCTATATAATCCAGGCTGTCAAGGGATACCTTATACAGGCTGTCGTTATACGCAATGCTGTTATTTTCCAAGGCAACGGCAATGTCCCGAACGGAGAAAGCCAGTCCTTTCACGGAAACCTTGGTATGGTCGTTCAAGCTGGTCAGACCTACGCTGCCCTTCTCCAGGCGCACCTCTGAAACAGAGACGGTCTTGAGGAAAGAAGGCTGGGCCTGGGCTTCTACGGGCTCATCGGCCTTCTTCTCCTTCTTGGCCTTCTGCTGCTTGGGCAGAACTACCTGAGCGTGGGGGCCCTTGATGAGCAGAAGCCTGGCACGGGCCTCTCCCTTCATAAGGCTTCTCAGAGCCACACCCTCCAGTTTGATGGCCTCAATCCGGCCTTCCACGGCGGGGGCGGTTTCCGTGCTGTCCTGAAGGGCTATTTCAACGTCCTCCAGTTCCAGACTGCCGGAGAGCAGGGCAAGGTCCAGATCCTTGAAATCGATCTTGACGCCGGGGACATCGGCCAGGGCCGAACGGAGTTTATTGGCGGCCACCTTGTCCACGACCAATCCGCAGACAGCCAGGATGGCGGCTAAAACCACAACACAAATGCAGACGACCTTGAGGGCCTTGCTGCGCTTGAATGCATCCGATAATTTCTTAAAGAACGACATATCCGTCTAGTTTTATCGAGTAAATATACGGTTTTTCTCCGAAATGCGTAAAAAAAAGTTTCCAACCCAAAGGGTGGAGAATTGTTCCGGTTAATCATTATCTTTGTACCATGAGAAGAAAAATCCTTTTATTCGCTGCAGCTCTCGCTGCCATGAGTTGTGGAAACAGCGTTTCCAACTCCACCTTCGTCGACCCCGTCACGGAAGCACTGGCCGCCGACGGCACCATTGACCTGGACCTGCTTCAGTGGACCCGGGAACCGGCCGCATTCAAGGCCGAAGACGGCGTCGTGTCCATTACAACGGCCCCCCACACGGACCTTTGGCAGCGCACGTACTACCATTTCCGGAACGACAATGCCCCGGTACTGCAGATGCAGACCCGAGAAAAGTTCTTCAGTTTTGTGGTAAAGACGGATTTCACTCAAAGCCACCAGCGCTTCGACCAGTGCGGCATCGTGATGTACTTAGACAGCGACAACTGGCTCAAGGGCTCCGTGGAGTTTGAGAATGAGGAGTTCCAACATCTGGGCAGCGTAGCCACCAACAACGGCTACTCGGACTGGGCTACCACGGCCATTCCGGCCGATGTCAAGACCATGTGGTACCGCTTTTCCCGCCGGGAAGATGATTTCTGCATCGAATGCTCATCCAACGGCGTCGATTTCAGCCAGATGCGCGTCTGCCATATGTATGCAGCCACGGACACCATCCGCTTCGGCATCTATGCCTGCTCCCCGGAGGAATCCTCCTTCACGGCCGTCTTCTCGGACATGAAGATCACCGAATGCGCCTGGAAAGCCCACGACGGCCAGCAGCCCGACGAAGTCCAAGACTGATTAAGCCCGGGCATAACGGACAGGAGGAGTGCGTTTGCTTAGATAATCTGTATTCACATGGATAGCATAAAAAGAATTGTTACCCTGCTTGCGGGACTGGCCGCGCTTATCGCTTGCGGAACAAGTCCAGCTCAGGACGCCGCCGTCAGTGGCGTTGAAGTGGAGCTCCACAACCCGATTATTTCTGGTTTCAGCCCGGATCCTTCTGTGGTGACGGTAGGGGAGGATTATTACATCATCAACTCTACGTTCCACTATTTCCCGGGTGTGCCGGTGTATCACAGCCGCGATTTGCAGAATTGGGAGCAGATAGGCAATGTACTGGACCGTCCTTCTCAGCTTCCGTTGGTGGAGGCGAACGCATCGCTGGGCATTTATGCGCCCACCATCCGTTATAATGACGGCACGTTCTATATGATTACCACCAATGTGGGGAACAAGGGAAACTTTATGGTGACCGCCACCAATCCGGCCGGTCCCTGGAGCGAACCCATCTGGCTGGAGCAGCAGGGAATTGATCCATCGCTCTATTTTGAGGAAGGGAAGTGCTATATGGTTTCCAACCCCGATGCCACCATCACCTTATGCGAGATAGATCCGGTAACAGGTGCGACCCTCAGCCCGGGAAAGGCCCTCTGGAGAGGTACAGGTGGCCGATTCCCTGAAGGGCCGCACATCTATAAGCACGAAGGTTGGTATTATCTTCTCATCTCCGAAGGGGGCACGGAACTGGCGCATAAGCTCACCGTAGCCCGCAGCCGTAACATCTATGGCCCTTATGAGGCCAATCCAGCCAATCCCATCTTTACGCACTGCTCACTGATAGCTCAGGAAAGCAACATCCAGGGCACAGGCCACGGGGATCTTTTCCAGGCGGTCGATGGTTCCTGGTGGATTGTCTTCCTGGCTTATCGCCGCTATGGCGGGGACTTCCACCATCTGGGCCGCGAGACCTTCCTGGCACCTGTCACCTGGGAGAAAGGTTGGCCGGTGGTGAATGGAGGACAGCCTATTGCGGAGACCATGAAAGTGCGTATGAGTGCTGTGCCGGAAGCCCCTAAGCCTGCTCAAATGCATTATGATTTTTCTGTCATCGGCCCTGAATGGATGCATATCCAGCATCCGGTGGCGGAGAACTATACAGCCCAAGATGGAGTTCTCACCCTCACGGGCAATGGGGATGGCTTCGACTGGGGTAGCTGGCATCCCACCGCCTTGCTTCGCCGGCAGAAGGCGCCGGAATGCCGTTTCGGAACCAAGGTTACGCTTCTGACCGACGGCGAAGCCGGCCTGACCATCTATCAAACCCACAACGGCCACTTGGAGTTTTTTGTCCGCCGGGAGGGAAAACGCTACCAGGCCGTCCTCCGCATCAGGCTTCATAGCATCCTCCACGAGCAGTCCGTCGTGACGCTTCCGTCCCCTTCGGCCCGCCTGGATGTCCAGGCCTTCGGAGACCACTACGAGTTCCTGCTGGATGGACAGCCGTTTGCCGCCATGGACTCCAAGTTGCTGAGTACCGAGATGGCCGGCGGCTTTACAGGCGTTACCATCGGCCCTTACTGCCGTACCGGAAAGGCCACCTTCCAGGGCTTTGATTATCAAGAGTAAGATTTCGTGATCCACCTCCTCATCACCGCCGCTATGTACGCCTCCTACCGCTCCTGCCTGGCTCAGGAGTAGTTGGTATTGCAAAGTGCTGGCGGTTAATCAAATGACAATCAACAAGATAAATACACAGCCCCCTTCATTTATAGACACTTACCCGCCAGCCGTAGATACGGAGGTCGAAGCCCGACAGAAGGGGGTGCGCGAAGCGGCGGGGGATTAAACGACGGAGTCCCTTCATCCCTAAACGAAAGCGCCTGGCCATCGGCCAGGCACGCTTTCGTGCGGGGTTGTTAACAAATTTCTAACCAATTTTGACGAGTTAGCCGCAAAGGTAATCCAAAAGGAGTTCAGACAGGATATAAGCCTATATGGTTACCTTGAAGCCGTATACCTTGCCGTTTTCGAGCGGGAGTTTGCTCGTAATCGTTTTCCGCATGTCGCAGCCGGGGAACACGGTGACCGAATTCCGGCGCTCCTCCTCGTCGTCGTAATAATTCCCGCCGAACTGGAGACAGAGTTCATAGCCGGCCTCGAGGTCCTTGTCGAAGCGGACGGGCACAAAGAAAGTCTTTTCAACCACATCCTCATCCATCAGCGTAAGATCGCTGTAGTTGCCGCTGTCGAGCAGGTAATAGTCCAGCGGTCCCCGCTCGATCGTGAAGGGCGTCCCCGTGTAGCTTCCGGTGGTCACATCCAGCCCGGACATCCGGACAAAGACCGGATCGCCATTCACGCCCCACTCTTCCTCTTCTTCCGAATCGGGATCGATGCACTTGATGCGGATGGAATTGACCCTTGCCTGGTCGAAGGGCGAACCGGGAGGCGCTTCGTACGGGAAGTTCCTGAGGGTCACCTCGATGCGGAACACGGCGAGCTGGTGCTGCATGTTCACGTGGGCGACGTCGCCGGAGATCTCCACCTCGCCCAGCATCAGATCGACGTCGGAAATAGAACTCGGATCGTCGTGCTGCAGGGCGCCCGAAGCGGTCGAAAGACTCCTCATATAAATGGTCGGAGAGCCCTTCCTCACGCCATCGAAGATCGAATTGCCCGCGTACGTATCCAAGGACGGATACAGGCAGATGACCTTGTCCCCTTCGTTTCCGTTCCAGGTACCGGAGAATTCCGCCTTCTTGCGGCCAGCCTCCCCGGTAGAAGTGAAGGTATCGACGGCCGTGATGCCGTCCCGGCCGAAAGAGACAACCGTGATGGACTCTTCCGAGTCCCAGGACCCCTTCAGCGTCCTGTCTTCCGTGTCGTATTCATAAAGCATCTTCGTGCCCGCCGGAGCGGAGACGGACGCCTGGATCGTCATCGGGACGCCTGCCTTCTTTTCGACCGGCGTCTTCTGGCAGCTGTTCAGCAGAACGGCTGCGCAGGTCGTCAATACGACAATTGTTAAGATTCGTTTCATTTTTCAGAAAATAGATGGGTTAAAACTCAAGGTCCCAGCCGTGTTCCATATCAGGGACCTCTTCACTGGCACAGACAATGCCTTCATACTTCAGCTCGAGGACCTCGACAGACGGGGCCTCGTAGGGTATACGGGGGGTAGAGTTTGGGGAGAAATTTTTCATTTTTTACACTAACTAAACTAACGGAGAGCAAATTTCGGAAAAATCCCCGAAATATGCAATAGAGCAGCGTAGAATTAGGATTTTGTGGCAAAAATAGAAGACGCCGCAGCGTCGAAAAACGTTACAGCGTCTTGATTACCACGTAGTTCGAAAGGAGAATCTACAGGGCTTCCTGTGCCCGGGACAAGATCTGTCCGGCGGCTCGCCCTCCGGCTAACAATATTCTCCGTATTCGCACCCGATGTTCTCCGCGTGGATGCGGTCAATGAGTTTTCCCTGATGGTCGAAAAGCTGTATGGTTCCCACGCCGTTGCCTCCGTTCCAGAGGCGGTTGTGGCGCTTCTGACCGTCCGGAGCCTCATAGTTCACCAGCAGCATGTCCTTTTTCTCGCAGGTTATGTCCGAAATCATCCTCCCGGAAGTGCTTGATTGTTCGACGTGCCACACAATCTGGGTGTCTGTTTCATTACAGTCAAACTTCGTTTTCACACCGGTCCATACTTTCGAGAAGTTGAACTCGAAGGGCGTTCCCTCATACCAGAAGGCGGACAGCAGGCGGCGTGGAAGGGCCAGGTGTCCCACCTTCGGACGACCGCCACCGATGTCGAAGACGCTGTCCATGAGTTTACGGCCCGTTATCTCGCTCGTGAGGTTGTTCGAGGACAGCCACACCCAGGGGCTGGTGAAATCCTTCCCCCAGTTCTTGTCAGCATAGCCGTAGCAGTCTTCGGGACGCACAAGGAAGCGACGGCCGTTCCAGATGACCTCCCCCTCGAACGCGGTCTTCATCCCTTCGGCGTGCCAGAACATCTCGAAAGCCTCGGCCTTGCGGAACACCTCGTCTGCACCAAAGCCCACGTTGAAGGCCGTAATCTTGTTGATCTTGAGGTCCCAGGACATCTCGCCGTCCTGACACATCCATTCAGGATGCGCTGCGGCATCCTCTACTTTCACATGGCCGTGGGTGCGGTCTTCTGTGAGGAAGCACTCATCGGCCTCGATGGAAAAGGGAACACCCCAATCCACCTGGATCTTCTTCCAGCCGAAGAAACGGTGAAGCTGTGCGGCATCCTCTCCCCAGGCACCGGCCTTGACCATCAGGTAGGACGGCTTCCGGTGTTCCCCGGGGACCTGGCCGAAGACAGGCTCATCCCCGCCGAGGGCGGGATTACAGAGGAAGAACTCGATGAAGAAAGGTTTGGCTGCACCTGTCTCAGCATCGTATCCGGTGAAAGAATGCCACCACCAGTCATAGCCTTTCCGGGCCTGGGCCCCGAAGAGCTGGCAGGCATCGCGGGCAATATCGTGCTTATTGAACATTTTCAAAAGTATCTTTTCTGAACTGGCCTGTTATCAGCAAAAGTCAGTCCATGCCTTCCCTTATGACATTTTGGCGCAACAAAGAAGGGACGCTGCCCATCTAGGAAGCGTCCCTAACAGTTTATGACTGTAGAGCCAGCGATTACTGGATCTCAATCTGTTTGACGGCCTTCTGGAGTTCCACATTCTCCTTCTTGGGAATGTGGACATTCAGCACACCGTGCTCTACCTTGGCCTCGATCTTGTCGGTCTCGGCGTCCTCGGGAAGCGTGAGCATCTGCTGGAACTTCTCGTAGGAGAATTCCCTGCGAAGGTAGCGGCCGTGGTGCTTCTTCTCGTGGTTCTCGGCCTTCTTTTCCATGTTAATCACCAGGTTGTTGTCCTCGTCCACATGGACCTGGAAGTCTTCTTTGGTGAGCCCCGGAGCGGCCAGCTCCAAGTCATATTCTTTCTCGTTCTCAATTACATTGATGGCCGGAGCAGTGTAGTTCGCTCTTTCCATCCAGCTGTTGTCGAAGAAGTCGTTGAAGATGTCAGGCAACCAACTTTGATTCCTTCTAATCGTAGGTAACATAACAAAATCACTTTAAACATTCTTCGGTTTCGGGTCCTTACGTGGCCTTCCGTCCGTGTTCCTTGTCTGGAACGCCTAAAGATATTGCAAAGCCGGGACCAGCACCGGAAGAATGGACTTCTTGTCAGCATGGAAGTGTCAAAAAGTCCATTTTGAGGACAGAATGTCCAGGGGCTCACTATCCTTTGCAATACCCAGGAGCTTATACTTTCCATGGCACGGCCGGAAAACGGTGGCCGATAATACCTTCTGTCGTCGCAGGTGGTGCCGAGCACCGTCGCCGGTGGAATCGGAGGACTTCGGAGCGAAGCGATTGAGCCTGCAGGCGAACGGCGTCTTCTGACGCCGAGTCCCTCCCCCGAGGGGAGGGATTTAGGGAGGGGGTAACGTGGGCGGACGGAGTCCCTTCACCCGAAAACGAAAAGCGCCTGGCAATAGCCAGGCAAGCTTTCGTGCGGGGTTGTTAACAAATTTCTAACCAGTTTTGAAGACCTTAGAACCGCCTATCTTTTTGGTAAACAAATACTTTAATCTTCTTCTTTCTTACTTCCGTAAGGCGTAGAATCTGATTCGGCTACATATCCATAAGGACGCTCATGGTATTCATAACCATCAACGTGAGTTAATGCGCTTCTTACCAAATCCAGATTAAGGCATTCTTCCAACTTTGATATGGTGTCCAGAGTCAGATTCTCAGAGCCTTTAAGAAGCTTTGATACGTACTGTGGTGAACAGTTCATCTTTTCAGCCAGTTCTTTCTGGCTCATTTTGAGTTCCTCCAGGCGGTGCATAACCTTCATGGCTATGAATCCGGAATACCGGAGCCAGCGATGGTTCTCCCGCCGCCACTCGGCTTTTTCTCTCCAGTCGGTATTGACCTCGTGCTTTTCCAGCACGGAGAGTTCTTTGTCAATTGCTTTCTTCATTGTAGTCTTCGAAACTGTTATAATCGAATACACCCAGTGAAATCAGATAGTCGCGAACTTTGTTTAATTTATTGAGCTCCTCCAGCGTATGTTCACGTTCCTGCATGGTTGCCGTTAGTTAAATGGCCCCGCCGGTAATAATGTATCGGCCAGACTCTAATCTAATAGCGTACAAGCGCAGCCAGGATGCATGAGTATGGTATAGCCCCTTTGCTTTCTCTCTTCCCAGTAATACTTCCGACAGCCGAGTGTTCTCCAATGGACGGAACAACTCATCCAAATTAGCGTCAGGATCTATGTCCAAAATAAGGCATTCCAACTCGTTTGCATCATCAACCGTATCAAATACAGCGCGGTCTATGTCTGTGATATGAAAGAATGATGACAAATCTTCCACATGTTTGGTGAAGAAAGCCCTTAACCACTCATAATCATTCCACTGCGTAAACACCTTCTCTAAAACGTTTACGCTCTCTCCATCATACATCACAGCCCACAGCCGCCCGTTATCAAGTATCCTTTCAAATCTCATTTCACTTCTTTTTTGCAAAGATAATATTATTCCCTTGTTTAATCAACTTTTAGGTTGATTATTTTGTTGTTGTTGTTGTTTCCATGTGGGGTTTTTGCTATATTTGTAATGTCTAACCCGTAAGTATGGCACTTCACAGTCATGTCCTTGAACTTTTTATCCCTTCTATAGGGGGAAAATCGATAGTATTCAGTTATTTACATTCGATAATTGGCACGATGCTCGTTTAAGCGTCGTGCTTTAGTCATTTATATAGATGAACAGGTCAAGTCTAAAAAAAGCGCTTTGTGCTTTACTATCTCCAACGCTCCTTCTCGCTTGTGTAAAGGAGTCTGAGCAAAAAACATTGGAACCCCAAGAGCAAGAAGAACTACATGAAGTTATCTTCCATGCATGCTGGGATCCCGAGACCAAAACCGTCCTACAGGAGGACGGGAGCGTCTGGTGGTCGCCTGAAGATTCCATAGGACTGTTTGCAATCCTCAACGACAATGAACATTTTATTTCGCGCGGTTACGCCTTTAAATCAACCAATATCACCCCGACTTCAAGCACCGATTTTGTCGGTTATGTGGATAATGATGTTGCAAATCCGTATGCTTGGTATGCCATTTATCCATGCAACGGTCTAAAGAATACGGCTGGTCTCCCACACCTGATTATTCACATTCCCACTGTACAGACAGCCGTCGCAGGAAGCTTTGATCCCAAGGCTTTCGTGAGTTATGCTAAGGCCGATGGCGATATTCTTAATTTTAGGAACCTGTTAGGCGGCGTCAAGTTCTCGGTTTCACAGGAAGGAATCAAAGAGGTGACCTTCACAGGTAGTAACGAGGAAGCCCTGACAGGCTTCGTTATGTTTAGTGTTGAAGGTGATGACCTGCCTTCAGTATTTTATAGGGGCGGGGCCAACGAAGTGACCGTTCGCGCCCCGGGAGAAACCTGCTTTGAGGTGGGAAAGTATTATTACGCGGCGATGTGCCCGTCAGATAATGAATCCCAACTGATAATAACATATAAGAAGGAATCTTCTCAGGCTACATACATAACGAATAAAGCCACGTCCATCAAACGATCAGTTTTCAAGCGCTTGTATGACAAAGACGCAGGTCTTTCATTCGCGCCTGTAAAAGACGGAGCCGTAATGACGGCTATGATGCCGCCCTCCTATGATTTTTACTCAGAAAGAGAGAAGGTAACGGAGGTGTATTTTCACCCGTCAAGTGATTATACTACCGAAGCGAACCTAGGAACGGAAGAGGCCCCGGTTTACTTTGCAATGGAGGGTACGGTGGTTCATTACTACACGCCTAAAGAGTACTTCAATATCAAGAAAGTATCATCTTATATGTTCTCGGAATGGAGGTCTTTAACAAAGATAGACCTATCTGGCGTCGATGCGTCAGAGGCATATGATTTCTCTCATTTTTTCAACGAATGTTATAATTTGGAAGCGATTGATCTAAGTCACTTCGAGACCACGTCTGCCGTGAATATGGATGCTATGTTCGCATACTGTAAGAACCTGGAATCCTTGGATTTGTCTTCCTTCAATACTTCCCACGTTACGAATATGAAAGGGATGTTCGAAATGTGCAGAAATCTTAGGGATCTTAATCTTGGCTCATTTGATACCGGCCACTGCGTAGATATGAGTTACATGTTCAACTATTGTGGCAGCTTAAAAAAATTGGATTTAGCCAAGTTTAATGTATCGGCCGTCCAGAACGTCGTGAATATGTGCCATAATATGACCATTCACCGAAAACACTGTTTTATCAGAGCTTCCGATGCCACTAAGTCATTGATGTGCGAAAGTGATGCCGATTTGTCACAGCCTGCAAAAGATCACTTCATTACCTGGATTTCTCCTTATGATGACTTTCCTGCCATTGAAGATCCTTTTAGTGGTCTATACAAAAGCACGGATTACAGCAAGGATATGACTTTTTCATGCATCCAGGAAGCGACCAAAGGAAAAGGTCTCGATCTCGTAATTATGGGCGACGCCTATTCTGACAGGCTCATCCAAGACGGGACGTATGATCAGGATATGAGAAACGTCATTAAACATCTATTTATGGAGGAACCCTTGAAGTCGCTAAGGGATTATTTTAACTTATACATTACTTACGTTGTTTCTGAAAATGAAGCCTTTAACGGAGTTACTGCGCTTGACGTAATCATTGAAGAAGGAACAACCCATATGTCTGGTGGCGATGGTATTGTCGATGATTATATGAAGGCCACATTACCTACTTATGGTAAGGAGTCGACGATGGGGCGACCTCTTCCTTATATTATCATATTGTCCAACGCACACATCCATGCCGGCACATGTACTTGGTTCTGCGAGGCAACACCGCTTATTTATACCACTTTGGGTATAGATGATGTCGATTTCCACGCCATTCAATGTCATGAGTTCGGGCATGCCGTTGGGTTGTTGGCTGACGAATATAATGAACTGTCGGACACATTCAGCAGTATACAGGAATTCAATTTTAAGAGTTCCCAAGGTTGGTGGTCGAATGTTGACGTAACTAATAATCCCAATACCATTAAATGGAGTCGTTTCCTCCAGGATGACAGATACGCCAATCAAGGGCTTGGAGTATTTGAAGGAGGCCTTGCTAGTTATGCCTATGGCATATGGCGCCCTACGGAAAACAGTTTGATGAACACAGCCACGACTGGATTCAATGCTCCTTGCCGAGAGGCTATTTACAAGCGGGTACACGAATTGGCCGATGACACCTTCATTTATGATTATGAGACCTTCGTAGCCTTCGACCAGCCTTCTTGGGCCAATAATACATCAACATCGAGCAGTATTGTCCCAATGAATCACGAACAAACAATGCGCCCTTTGCCGTCACCCGTATTCATAACAGGCACAAATAACCCAAATGGGGCATCAACAACTATACAACACTATTAAACTATGAAAGCGCTCAAATATATATCCATATTAGCTCTTGCACTGATAGAACTTGTGTCCTGTGAGAAACCCCCGCAAGAAATCGTCATTTCCAGTATTTCCCTTAATCAGACCAGCGCTTCCCTGAAGGTCGGCGAAACCGTAACTCTCACTGCTACCGTGAAACCCGATGACGCCACGAACAAAACCGTGACTTGGAGTACCAGCGATGCAAGTGCAAGCGTGGCAACCGTAGAGAACGGGGTCGTCACCGCCAAGATGATCGGCACTGCGACCATCACGGCCAAAGCCGGAGACAAGACTGCCACCTGTGCTATCACGGTTACTTCCTCTGTGACTGGAAAACACGAAGGCACCTCAGAAGAGGACTGGTAGTTATAGGTTTCAGCCGTGTTCGGGTATGCAGTTAATGGAATAGTAGAAAGGCCATTAACAGCACTTATTGAGACTATTGTGCGGGGTTGTTAACAGATATCTGACCATTTTTGAAGATCTTTGAGCAATCTATCGATTTGGCAAACAAGTACTTTAGTCGCCAAGGTTGGAATCCAAAAGATATTTGGGCTAGGTCAGATTTCGCGTGGGGGACCTGGCCCACGTTAATGGCAATGCACGCTCTGAGTGGCACAATTGACGGGCCAGGTCCCCACCCCAAAATTCGATCTCGCCCGCTGGCAGTTATTCTGCTGGCAATCAACAAGAAGAGCACACGAACCCCTTTCAATTCAAAGGGGCTTATATGCTTAGCCGGCTCACCTACAGACACTTGCCCGCCAGCAACAGGTCCGGAGGCCGTCAGGCCGACAGAAGGGGGAAGCGCGAAGCGCTGTGGGGGAATCCTTTTCCCCTGCCCCTGGGGGCAGCCGCGAAGCGGCGGGGGATTAAACGACGGAGTCCCTTCATCCCTAAACGAAAGCGCCTGGCCATCGGCCAGGCACGCTTTCGTGCGGGTGAAGGGACTCGAACCCATACGCCGTAAGGCACCAGATCCTAAGTCTGGGTTGTCTACCAATTCCAACACACCCGCATTGGGATTGCAAAGGTACTAATTTTTTGTGAATTCAATACAGGCCCATTCTTCACGCTGCGAGGCGCCTGCAAAGCGGAGCCCGAGGGCCTCGGCGGCCGAACGGATGGCCGGCACGTCTTTCTCATAGAACCCGCTCAGGAGCAGGTGTCCCCCGCGGCGGAGCGAGCGATAATACGTGGGCAGATCTTCCAGAATGATGTTGCGATGGATGTTGGCCAACAGGACGTCGTAGGTGCCCATCTGCAGGAGCGAAGCGTCTCCGCGGGCCGTCTCCACACGGGTTCCTACCTTGTTCCAGCGGCAGTTGCCCCAGGCCGAACGTGCAGCGACCGCATCAATGTCCACGGCAAAGACCTTGCGGGCACGCATCTTGGCAGCCAGGATGGCCAGGATGGCCGTGCCGCAGCCCATATCCACCACGAATCGGTCCCTCAGGAAATCTTCCAGCCCCAGCATCCGCTGCATCATCATATAGGTAGTATGGTGATAGCCGGTGCCAAAGGCCATACGGGGGTCTATCCAGATATTGAAACGGGTATGGGGAACGTCCTTGTTGAAGGGGGCCTTGATGGTTACCTTGCCATCCACCACAATGGGCTGGAAGCCCGATTCCCAGGTCTTGTTCCAGTTCTTTCCCTGTACCAGGACGGCGGAAAAGCCGGTAGCCACGGGGTACCCGCTCAGCACCACCTTCACATCGGAAGGTTTATACGCCTCCTTCTGGATATAGCCCTTGAGGAAAGGCTCTTCCATCACAAAGGAATCAAAAGGGAGATCCGAGAGTTCGGCCTCCAAAATCTCTGCCATCTCTTCCGTATAGGGATCCAGCCGGACGCTTACTTCAATATATTCTTCACTGTTCATTAGCGGCTTCTTTCTGGAGGCGGACCACCTCCTGTTTAAGGGCCTCGCGGCGGGAATCCACGGTGCGGGACACCTCCTCCACCAGACCTGCGAGACCACCTGTATCGGGGACTTCTCCCTCCAGGGGCAGGCTCTCCTCTTCCCGGGCCGACAGGGCCGAAACCTGGGTGGCGGCATTGCGGTTCTCTTCCATCGCCTTCTCCACACCCAACTCGAAGATGTTGTGGATGGCTGCTATGAGGCTGAACTGGACGGTATCCAGCTGCTTGGTAAAGACCGGCACGTTGGCACTCCGGTATTTGGCCTTGGTGAGACCGTAGTGGATGTTGTCAAAATCCGGTCCCCAGGCGTCTACGCCGAATTTCACAATCAGCGGAGACTTGATGACCGAGATATGGTAGCGGAAGTCCCGTTCCAGGTGCTGACGGCCGCTGGCGGCCAGCATATAACGGTCTACATCCAGTACAAACGGGAACACCTCCAGGGTGTTGTCCTGTACGATGCCCGTGACGGACATATTGTCAATATGGGCCTTGTTCCTGTCCTTGAACATAAGCTTGCCGGCCAGGCGGCTGAATTCCTCGCTGTCCTTCAGCGTAAGGTCCTTGCCGGAAATGCGCATCACACCGTCGATGGACGGCAGAATGAGGTTCATACAGGTATCGATATCGGCCGTGGCGGCCAGTTCGCAGTCCAGGTCTCCGGCAAAGGAGGTGAGCATAGGCAGGATGGTGTCTACGGACGGGAACAGGGTAATGACCTTTTCTGCCGTAATGTCCACCAGATTGAGATCGAATCCGGCCTTGATATCCTCTTTGGAGCGGGTGCTGTAGAAGCCCTCGAAGTACATATCGCCCATATTGGTGGCGGCCAGGGCATTGGTAATCTGGACGGTGCGGTCCCGCATAGCCACATCGGCCGCGGCCCAGCTTACCTCCAGGCTGTCGTAGAGGATGCTGTTGGCTTCCAGGGAGAAATCCACCTCCAGGTTGGAGGGAATCACCAGCAGTTTGGACTTGTCCACGGTATCCGGCAGTTGGACGGCCTCCAGCGTATCCTTGGCATCAAAGGAGGAGTAATAGGCGTAAGCACGCAGGAGCTCGTTGGCATCCAGGTGGTTGCTGCTCACGTCGGCCTTGAGCTTGAGGCGGCTGCGTCCCCGGCCCAGTACGGCCCGGCGGATACCCGTCAGACGGGCCTGGGCGCTCACGTCCGAAGCCCCGGCCGTAAGGGTGATGTGCTTCAGATCCAGCGTATCGTTGTCAAACGTGCCGCTCACCCCGGAGAGACCGGTCTTGAGCGGAAAGGCAGGCATCCGGATGCTGCCGCTGCCCACATCCAGCTTTCCGTCCACATCCCATTCGCGGAAGTACTTGCGGATGGCGTCGGACAGGCTGATGGAGATATCGGCCGATGCAAAATCGTCCCTGGATTCCAGGGCCACACGCCGCTGCCGGGCTACGCGGAACAGGGAATCGCGCGGAACGTCGGGATAAAGCCGCTGCAGGGAATCCAGCAGATGGGCCCGCCGTTCAGACAAACCCTGCCGCACCTGATGGCGCAGGGCCGATATGTCAAAGTTCACCTGGCGGAGAGAATAGACATCGGAGCCCATTCTCAGGCGGAGGGCACCGCTGGAGGAGCCCAGATTGAGCCGGGGAACGGGACGGGTGTCGGAAGCCGGTTCCAGGCGGAAACGCTCGGTGTTTTCCCGCAGCCCCACCGCCAGGCCGTCGCTGTCCCGCATCCGCAGGTTGTTCACCCGCAGGATGCCCATAATGGAGGAACGGTCTGTCCGGCCCTTGAGCACATCGGCCGAATTCTGCATCAGCAGATGGAGCTTGCCGCCCCGCACAAAAGTGGAGCCGTACTTGACGTCCAGCGTATCTATCTTGGCCCCCAGCGCCAGCACACGGGCGCCTTCCTTGAGGTTGCGGTCTATGGTGTTGCCCTTGGTGGCCAGATTCACATCCAGCACGGGCAGAAGGGCCGATGCACTGTCCTTGGGATACTCCAGCGAGACGTTGCGGCCCTTGAGGTCACAGTTGATATCGGCCTTTCCTATCTGGGCGGCGTTCAGCTGCGAGAGGCGGGCTTTGGCGCTGAGCTTCATATCCAGGCTGCCGGTGCCGGAGACTCCCATATCGGCCAAAAAGACCTTTGTAAGGGAATCCAGGCGGGCCTTGGCGCTGCCGTCCAGCTGCACCTGCGGATCTTCTCCCAGAATGTCGCGGGCCTTTCCCGTGGCGTCAATATGGACGCCGGCGATGTCTACCAGCAAACGGTCCACCACGGCATCCACATTCTGGAGGTCGTCGGTCCTGACCAGGGCGTCTACCGCCAGGCGGCCTTTTCGGCCCAGTCCTTCATAATCTATCGTGGAGGCCGGGACCTGCAGCCGGGCATTGATGGCGGGCGTCTGGCCCTCTCCGTAAGTACCCTTGGCCGATGCTTCCAGGCTCACCCGGGCATCGGTATCCACCTTTTTGAGGAACTCCAGGTTGTCCCTGTATTCGCGAATCACCTCTCCCAGCGGGCAGTCGCGCACGGCGGCCACCACATCCATATCCCAGGCGCTTTCCCGCTTGACCACGCTCCCCTTCCCTTCCAGTTCCAGGGCCGAAAGGCGCAGCTTGAGGTCATTGAGCATCACTTCCAGGGCGTCATCTTCCCGCTTGGGGAAATCGGCATCCAGATCCAGGCCGATGGGAACGCGGAGGCGGCCGAAACTGCCCGTCATCAGGCGGGTGGAAGCCTCAGCGCTGGCCAGGACGTGCCGCTTTCCGGCCTCCACGCGCAAGTGGTCCAGCCGCAGGGAAAGGGTGTCTTTGGGCAACTGGCCCGAAACCAGCATCGAGTCTATGGAGAAACGGGCCTCCGTCTTGTTGAGTTTCTGGAGGTCCACCTTGCCGTCCAGGGCCAGGCGCCGCATCGTAAACATACCGTGCAGCGTGTCCACCGGATTGGTAAAGACCACCATAGGGCGGTCCAGAAGGCTCACCCGGTCTATCCGAACGGGCGGAAGCGGCTTCTGGGTATCTTTTTCTCTGTCTCCGCCCAGGGGAAGGATGTCCCAGTTGGCGGCTGTAGAATCGTAGTAATGGGCAAAGATGCGGGGGCGCACCAGCTCGGCCTTGTGGATGTGGTAAGCGCCTTTGGCCAGCGCCACGTAATTGAGCGAGAGGCTCAGTTCACGCACGGAGACGAGGGTATCAATCCCTTCTTTTCCGTAACCCATCCGGAGGAGATTCCTTCTTCGGCCCACTTGCGTGAAGACGCTGTCATAGCGGGCATACCGCTCGTGCGGGTACGTGATGGAAAGCTCCTTGGCGTCGATATTGAGGAAAGGGAAACTCTTGATGACGTGGGCGCGGACCTCCCGGAAAGAGACCTCCCCTTCCACCAGGTTGGCCGCCACGCTGTTCACGATGCCCGTAAGCACGGACGGGCGCAGCAATATCTGAAGGGTCACCAGAAGCACCAGCACCAGGCCCACGAGGCCCAGCAGGACATTCCGTATGACCTTCCTGACTTTCACTAGAAAGCGTAGTCCTTGACGTCAGCGGCACTGATGGGGTTGCCACCCAGGATGAGGAGGCGCTCCACCATATTGCGGAGTTCACGGATATTGCCGGGCCAGGAACGCTCCTGCAGCAGCTGGAGGGCTTCGGGAGAGAACTCCCGCACGGGTTTTCCACTCTCTGCGCAGATAGTCTCGGAGAAGTGGGAGATGAGGAGGGGAATATCGTCCTTTCTGTCATCCAGGGCGGGAACCTTGAGGACAATCACGCTCAGACGGTGATAGAGGTCTTCGCGGAAATTGCCCTTTCCAATCTCTTCCTGCAGGTTCTTGTTGGTGGCGGCAATCACGCGCACGTCCACCGTGATTTCCTTGTCTCCTCCCACAGGGGTGAGTTTCTTTTCCTGCAGCACGCGAAGCACCTTGGCCTGGGCGGCCAGGGACATATCTCCAATCTCGTCCAGGAAGATGGTGCCTCCATCGGCCTGCTCAAATTTACCCTTGTGATCCCTTATGGCGGAGGTAAAGGAGCCTTTTTTATGGCCGAAGAGTTCGCTGTCTATGAGTTCCGACGGAATGGCGGCGCAGTTCACCTCCACGAAAGGCATCATGGAGCGGGGCGAGAGTTGGTAGATGCTCTGGGCCACCAGTTCCTTACCGGAGCCGTTGGGGCCCGTGATGAGCACGCTGGCCTGCGTAGGGGCCACTTTCTGGATCATATCCTTGAGGTGGGCCACAGGCTCGGAGGCGCCCACCATCTCACGGCCGTAAATCTTCTTCTTGAGGATTTTGGTCTCCTTGACCAGATTGGCCTTGTCCGTGGCGTTCTTAAGGGTGATAAGGATGCGGTTCAGGTCCAGGGGCTTTTCTATGAAATCGAAGGCTCCCTTCTTGATGCATTCTACGGCGGTGGATATATCGGCGTGGCCGGAAACCATTACCACGGGCGTCTCTATGCCCTCTTCCATCACTTTGGACAGCATTTCGATTCCGTCCATTTCGGGCATTTTGATGTCGCAGAAGATGGCGTCATATTTCTCTTTCTCCGCTTTTTGGAGGCCTTCCAAACCATTCTCAGCGGCCTCTACCTGGTAGCCTTCCATTTCCAGTATCTCCTTGAGGGAATAACGGATGGCTCTTTCATCGTCTACAATGAGAATCTTCATACGTTTGAGGTTTATGGTACAAATATCGTAAAAATATCCTAATTTTGTAAGACCTAACCCCATAGAAAGAATGAACAACATTCCAGACATCATCATTGCCGTAGACGGCTACTCCTCTACCGGGAAAAGCACCTTCGCCAAAATGGTAGCCTCCGAGTACGGGTTCCTGTACCTGGACAGCGGAGCCATGTACCGTGGCGTCACGCTGGCCGGCTTGGAAGCCGGTGTCATCGCCAATGGTAAAATAGACGAAACGGCCCTGCTGCCGGTGATGGAGCCGCTGAACCTTCATTTCCGTCAAGAGGACGGCGCCACCAGGCTGTTTCTGGGAGAGCGCTGCATAGAGAAGGAAATCCGCGGCTGGGAGGTTTCCCAGTATGTAAGTCCGGTAAGCGCCATCCCACAGGTGCGTAACTGGGTAGACCATAAACTGCACGCATTTGCCGCCGCCGGCCGGGTTATCATGGACGGCCGGGATATCGGCACCACCGTTTTCCCGAATGCAGAGCTGAAGATCTTTATGACGGCAGACCCTGCCGTACGGGCGCAGCGGCGCTATGAAGAACTTCTCCAAAAGGGAGAAAAGACCACGTTGGAAGAAGTACAGGAGAACCTGAAGGACCGCGATTACCGGGATTCCCATCGGCCCACCTCTCCCCTGCGCCAGGCCGAAGACGCCTATGTGCTGGACAACACCCATATGACCCTTCACGAAGAACTCGTTTGGATACTGGGCCTTCTGCAAGGCAAGTTCGGTCTCCTCGAAAGCCCCGGACTGTCATGTTAAGCGTAGAAATAGATCCCGGCTCCGGCTTCTGCGGAGGAGTGATCCGGGCCATCTCGAAGGCAGAGGATTCCCTGGCACAGGGAACCCGCCTGTACTCCCTGGGCGCTATTGTCCACAACGATGCCGAACTGAGCCGCCTGCACAAGCAGGGCCTGGTAACGGTACACAGCCTGGATGAAGTCCCGGAAGGGGGTACCGTCCTCATCCGTGCCCACGGAGAGCCGCCGTCCACGTATGCGGAAGCATCGGCCCGCCATCTGACAGTCATCGACTGCTCCTGCCCCGTGGTGCTGCAGCTGCAGCAGCGCATCCGCGACGCCTATGCCCGGATTCACGCCCAGGGCGTCCACGGCCGGATCATCATCTTCGGGCAGGTGGGTCACGCCGAAGTACTGGGCCTCGTGGGCCAGGTAAACGGAGACGCCCTGGTGGTGGAAAATTCCCAGATGCTGGAAGAGGCTATGCCCCACCTGGATTTCTCCCAGCCCATCGAAATCTTCTCCCAGACCACAAAGAGTCCCCGGGAGTACAAGCTCATCTGCGATATGCTGCAGGCCCGCGGCGCCCGGCTCACCGTCCACAACACCATCTGCGGGCAGGTTTCGTCCCGCCACGAGAAGCTGGTCCAATTTGCCGAAAGCCACGATATCATCATCTTCGTAACCGGAAAAGAATCTTCCAACGGCAAAATCCTGAGCGCCCTTTGCCGCAGCGTCAATCCGCGCACCTACGTGATTGGCCGCATCAATGAGATTGATCCCGCCTGGTTCCGGGAAGGAGACCGGGTAGGAATCTGCGGCGCCACCTCTACGCCCAAATGGGCGCTGGAGGCCGTGGCCCGCAATATCGAAAAGCTGGATTACGCTAAGAACTAATTCTTTTTGAGAGAATGCTTGAGGGCCAGGATGCGACGCACGCTTTCGTCAATTCTGGCCTCCGGGATGGTGCCGTCTTCCACGGCGGCCACCACGGCCTCAAAGGCTTCCGGCAGGTTCTGGGGCATCAGCAGGATGTCTGCTCCGGCCTCGATGCACTTGACGGCGGCTTCGGCGCTGGTGTAGTGCTGGCTGATGGCACCCATACCCAGGGCATCCGTGATAATGATACCGTCATAACCCAGTTCCTTGCGAAGCTTGTCCTTCAGGATGAGGGAGGAAAGGGTGGAAGGGAGTTCCGTTCCGGTTACCTCGGGAGCGGCGATATGGGCGGTCATGATCATACGGACACCGGCCTTGATTCCGGCCTTGAAGGTAATCATTTCGCAGGCCAGCATCTGCTTCCAGTTCTTGTCTGACTGAACATAGCCGGTATGGGTGTCTCCACGGGTGTCTCCGTGGCCCGGGAAGTGCTTGAGGCAGCCCACTACGCCGGCATCTTCCAGACCCTTCAGGTAGGCCACCATCATAGGGGCGGCCAACTTGGGATCGTTGGAGAAGGCGCGGTCTCCGATGACCACGTTCTCGGGGTTGGTGTTGGCATCGGCCACAGGGGCGAAGTCAATGTCAAAGCCGAATTCCTTGAGGTAAGTGCCGATAGCATTGCCGGTCTCGGCTGCCTTGTCCGGATCTCCGGTAGCACCTACGGCTGCCATGGAAACGTAATGGGGAACGTCAAAGTGATCATTGTTGGCAATGCGGGCTACGCGGCCTCCTTCTTCGTCCACGCTCAGGAGGGGCTCTCCGGAGAGGGCGTGAAGGGCGGCGGTAAAGGATTTGAGCTGCTCGGGATTGTCAATGTTATGGGCAAAGAGGGTGTAACCTCCCACGGGGTAGATCTTGCTGCGCTCTACCATTCCGTCCGTCACGGCCTGCAGTTTATAAGTGTACATACCCATACCGGAGGCCTCCAGTTCCGGGCACATGGCTTCCGGACGCACGGTGAACAGCTGACCCACTTTTTCGCGGAGGGAGAGTTCTTTCAGCTGGTCTTCAATGACTTTGGTTTCCTCCTGGGAAAGGACGGTCTTTGGGGAATTGGTGTTTTTACAGGACACTGTGAGCAGAAGGGCTGCGCAGGCGAGAAGAAGGGAGGTGTTGCGTTTCATTTTGTGGTTTATGTTTTCGGCAAACGAAGGTACGCTTTTTTTATCAGATTTAATAGATTTTTATGTGGAAAATAATCCGTACCTTTGTACTTATGGAAATGAATATTCAAATGTATTAAACACACCACTAAAACTATGTCAGAATCTAAATTCAGAGTCGAAAGCGACCTCATTGGAGAACTTCAAGTTCCTATTGATGCCTACTACGGGGTACAGACCCAGCGTGCCATCAACAATTACAAGATTTCCAACACCAGGATGTGCGACTATCCGGAGTACATCATTGCCATGGCCTACGTCAAGATGGCCGCCGCTGCAGCCAACACGGAGCTGGGCGTACTGGACAAGAAGATTGGAGACGCCATTGTGGCCGCCTGCAAGGAAATCGTAGCCGGCAAACTGTGGGACCAGTTCCCCGTGGATATGATGCAGGGCGGCGCCGGCACCTCCGTGAATATGAACGCCAACGAGGTCATTGCCAACCGTGCCCTGGAACTGATGGGTCACAAGAAGGGCGAGTACCAGTTCTGCTCCCCCAACGACCACGTCAACTGCGCCCAGTCCACCAACGACGCCTATCCTTCGGCCTTCCGTTACACTTTCGTGCGTATGAACAAGCACGTGGAGAAGGCCCTGAAAGACCTCATCGACGCCTTCCGCGCCAAGGGTGAGGAATTCAAGGACATCATCAAGATGGGCCGAACCCAACTGCAGGACGCCGTTCCCATGACCTCCGGCCAGGAATTCAACGCCTTTGCCAACAACCTGGAGGAAGAACTGGCCAACCTTACCCGCAACGCCGTTCTCCTGAAGGAAATCAATATGGGCGGTACCGCCATCGGCACCGGCCTCAACGCCGTTCCCGGTTTTGCCGAACTGTGCACCAAGAAGATGAGCGAGTTCACCGGAGACACCTTTGAAAAGGCCCCCGACCTGGTGGAAGCCACGCCCGATACCGGCGCTTACGTAAGCTACTCCGCCGCCCTCAAGCGCCTGGCCGTCAAGCTTTCCAAGACCTGTAACGACCTCCGTCTGATGGCTTCCGGTCCCCGCTGCGGCCTGCACGAGATCAACCTCCCGGCCATGGCCCCCGGTTCCTCCATTATGCCCGGCAAGGTGAACCCCGTGATTCCCGAGGTAACCAACCAGGTCTGCTTCAAGGTCATCGGCAACGACACCGCCGTCTGCTTCGCCGCCGAAGCCGGCCAGCTCCAGCTCAACGTGATGGAGCCCGTCATAGTAGAATGCATCCTGGAGAGCCAGACCTGGCTCATCAACGTGATGAATACCCTCCGTACCCTCTGCGTCAACGGCATTACCGTCAACGCCGATCATTGCCAGAAGATGGTCAAGAACTCCATCGGCATTGTTACCGCCCTTAACCCGTACATCGGCTACAAGGCCTCCACGAAGGTGGCCAAGGAAGCCCTCGAGACCGGCGCCAGCGTATACGACCTGGTTCTTGAACACGGGCTTATGACCAAGGAGAAGTTGGACGAAGCCCTGGATCCCAAGGCTATGACCGCTTCCCACGACTTTATCAAATAATGATGAAAAGACTCATTTTTACCCTTCTGCTTGGCACAGTCCTGCTGTGCCAGGCAGAAGCCAAAAACCCTCCTTTCAAGCGCCATACGGTTCGCCTGGGATGGGGGGACCCTCTCTTCGAAACCCTGGCCTTCCACGAAGGCGCCTCTCCCACCCAGGCGGGTGTGCGCAGGCAGAATCTGGGCTACACCGGCCACATTTTCGCGGAATACCAGTACCGGCTCAACCAGGTTGTAAGCCTGGGGTTCCAGACGGATTTCGAAGGCATTTTCTGGAAAGAGACCACCTCTTCCCGCAACTACGACCTTAGCATCCTCCCCACGCTCAGGCTTACCTGCCTTAACACCCGTTATGTCCAGCTCTACGGCGGTTTCGCCGCCGGGCTTATGGTAGCCTTTGACAACGCAAAAAACACCGAACTGGCCCCTGTCGTGAACGTAACCCTCCTGGGCGTCCAGGTGGGCAAGGGCCCCTGGACCGGCACCTTGGAACTGGGAGGTATGACTTCTCTGCTGAATGCCAACAAGGTATATATGCTGGGCTCCCGCCTGATATCGGTTAGCGTTAATTATTCCTGGTAGACAATGAAGAAACTCAGATACAGCCTGCTGCTTTGCCTGGCTCTGGCGGCCTGCCACCACCCCGAGGTAGAGTATGTAGATTTTGAAACTTTCCAGGTCCTCTCCGTCAAGACCGACGATTTCTTCCTGGAAGACGGTTCCCTGAACCCGGAGGTCGCCCTGATGGAAGACTCCGAGCTGGAACCCCAGACCAAGGTAGCCAGCACCGGAGCCATGGCGCTGGTAAGGGACTTGCTGGGCGTGGTCAACAGCAACAGCCTGGTCCACATTGCCGGCGTTTACAAAGGCCACGACACGGACGGCTCCCCTATCAAGCTCTCCGGCAAACTGGTCCTTCCCGCCAAGGGGCCCGTCAAGAACCTTATCCTGGTAAGCCACTACACCATTGGCGCCAACTTTGAATGCCCTTCGGAAACCTTCCCGCTGGAGGCCCTGCTGGCCACCAAGGGATACGCCGTGGCCATAGCGGACTACATTGGCTTTGGCATTACCAAAGACCGGATCCATCCGTATATGCACACGGAAAGTACCGCCCGCAGCGTGGTGGATATGGGGCTGGCGGTCAGACCTTACCTCAAGCATATCGGCCGCGAGCCCGAGAGCGAGGAGGTCATCCTCTTCGGCTACTCCCAGGGCGGCTCCACCACCTTGGCCGTGATGGATATGATTCAGGATGAGTTCCCCAACGTTTTCCCCATCAAGATGACGTACTGCGGAGGCGGACCCTACGAACTGGCGGCCACCTTTGACGTATCCATGAAAACGGGCATCACCGGCATTCCCTGCGCCATTCCCATGATTGTCCAGGGCGTGAACGAGGGAGAACAGCTGGGACTGGATATGGCCGATTTCTTCAAGCCCAACTTGCTGGAGCACTACAACGAGTGGATCAACTCCAAGAAATACACGGTCAAGGAGATCAACACGTTCATTCAGACCAACGACCTCCACGACATTATGACCGATGAAGGCCGGGACAAGCACAGCGGCACCACCGCCCGCCTGTATTCGGCCCTGCTCAACAACTCCACGCTCAACTTCCTGCCCTTCAGCCCCGTCTATATGTTCCACAGCCGACAGGACCAGACCGTACCGTTCATCAACGCCCAGAAGGCCGAACAGTACTTCAAGGGCCTCAACGTCCGCTACGACTTTGGAGACTACGGAACACACGCCATGGGCTGTATCCGCTTCATCCTCACCGTTTATAAAGATCTGCCATGAGAAACGCCAGCATTTTAGCGGTCTGCATGCTGCTGCTTGCCGGCTGCACCCCTCTCGAAATCGATGTCACCACCGCCGTTCCACTCCATATGAAGGTGGAAGAGGTGAAGGGAAGCAAGATCATCTTCAGTATGGATCCTGAAGACCCTAACGCCTGGTATGGATACGGCCTGGTTCCCAGCGTTACCGAAGAGTATAAGATGACGGATAGGGAACTGGCCCGCTACTTCACGGAAGGTTACCTCGAGTCCTACGAAATCGTCAAGAAAGATACGGACCGGATTACCACCTTCCTGGATATGTACTATATGCGGGGTTCCCGCACCATCCGTGCCACCACCCTTGGGCCCGATACCGAATACAGGCTCGTCGTCTATCAGATAAATCCCAAAACCTTCGAGGTGATGGACAACATTCAGTCCGCCACCCTCCATACCCTTCCCGTTGACAGTGAGGACATGGACTTTGCCGTCAAGATGGAAAACGGTATCCTTGAAATTGTCCCCTCGGATCCCAACCGGGTCTACTACTGGGACTACGACCTCTCTGCACGTATCTACGACAACTATTTGTGGTCCTATGGATACTTCTACCATCTGCTGGACATGCTGGATGAATACGGGTTTATGGGAGAAATGTATTCCCAAGGAGGCGAGTCCTATAACCTGAAGGCAGACCACCTCGTCAATGGAACGGCGTATACCCTGGTTGCCGGCGCCACCGAAGACGGAGAAATCACCTCTCCCGTCACCGTGGTGGAGTTTACTTACTACGACGACGGCATCAAGATAACGGACCAGTACAAACAAACCGGAGAAGACGAATAAGCCATGCCCATCTCCATCAAAGTTCAGGAAAGCGAGGCCGAGCTCTTCTGCTCCTCCAAATGGTGGGGGGACCCGGATTTACCGGCCGATATGGAATACCCCACGGTGGAGGTGACGGACGAAGACGGCACCTACGACTACCCTCTCACTTTCGTATGCCAGATAGACTGCGAAGACCTGGCCCCGCTGGACCCGGAAGGAAAGCTTCCCCACCAGGGTATGTTCTACATCTTCGCCGGCCTGGACGAGTACCTGGACCAGTTTGAGAGCCCTTTCCACAACGGTCCGGGAGAATGGCCCCGGAAGATGGTGGCCGTCAAGTACACCAAGTCCATCAACTTCGAGACCTTCCGCAGCGCCATCCTGGTAGACGACGAGGACCGGCCACTCACGCAGCCGGCCCTCAAGATGACCTTTGAAAAGGGAGCGGACAGCGGCGCCTGCCTGCTGGGTTCCTCCTCCCCTGATCAGGTGGAACTGCTCCGGATTGCTTCCGGCACCGCCGGACTCCATTTTCCGGAAGAAACGGCCCTCCACCTGGTATATTCCGCCACCGACTTTGCAGCCGGCAAGTGGAAACTGGTGAAAGGCCGCCTGGAAAAATAACTTATAACTAAAAACCTTCGGTTGAGATTATTCCGGCAAATCCCAGCACACCCAGGACCACCAGGATGATGAGCCACAGCACAAAAATCACCAGTCCGGGTTTCCAGGAAGGGGATTTGAAGCCGAAGATCATCTGAATACCCCCGTAGAGAATTCCTACAAAGGGAAGAATGACAGCCAGGGCCACCAGCACCATCACCCAAGTGGTGTCCATCAGGTCCAGGAAAACCGGGGCGTGTTCGGACAGTTCCTCCATAAACTCCATATAGGGAACCCCGAAAAGATCCTCCCCCTTGAGGCTGAGCACGGAGATGGAGGCCAGGCCGGAAGTGCCAGTAATGAGAAGGACCAGGCCGATGATGATCAGAAAGATGCGGCCAAACTGCTTGAAGAAATCGGAGTGAGCCACCTCGCGGGCTGTGTCTCCCATCTCGCGGATACCGGACTGCACGTTGCGGCGGATTTCATCGGCCGTTCCACTCTCTCCGCTCATGGCCCAGCGGTCCTGGGCCGTGCGGGCGGCCGGCATGGCCAGCCAGAGTACGCAGTAGATGGCCGGAACGGTCAGGCTCCACGCTCCGGAGTGCATTCCTCCCAGGAAGTTGGCCAGGGCCAGGACCACAAAACCCAACCGCAGCCAAGCCACCTCTATGTCAAAATAGGCGGCCAAACCGCTGCAGACGCCGCCCAGGCTCTTGTTGGCAATGTCACGGAAAAGGCGCTTCTGCTGCTTCTGACCCGCGGGGTCTTCCATAGCAGGGTCATCGGCCTCAATCCTTTCAGGACGGCCTACCACGTCAATCACGGCCTGCACGTGGGCCAGGGTTCCTACGCGGCCGTTGCCACATTTGTCCAGCAGCAGTTCGGCCACGCGCTCCTCGATGCCTTCCATAATTTCCTTGCCGCCTTCCTGCTGAAGGTAGTGGGCTTCCAGCTCGGAGATATATTTTCCCAGAGCCTGGGAGGCATCCTGTTCCAGGGTGAAGGCGTACCCGCCCACACTGATCTGTTCTGTAGTTTTCATCGGTTAAGACTGTTTTAAGGTTTCAATACTCTGCACCATTTCCTGCCAGGCGGCATCCATTTCGGCCAACTGGGCGCGGCCCTTTTCGGTAATCACATAATATTTGCGGGGCGGGCCCTGGGGACTTTCCTCCCAGCGGTACGATAGCAGGCCCTGGTTCTTCTGACGGATCAGAAGGGGATACAGAGTGCCTTCCACCACCAGCATATTGGCGGTCTTGAGTTCTTCCAGAATACTGGAAGCGTAGGCTTCCTTGCGGCTCAGAATACAGAGGATACAGTATTCCAGCACGCCTTTGCGCATTTGAGCGCGTACGTTGTCGTTACTGTTCTCCATAATTAGCTTCTATAAGTGGTAAAACGGGACATATTCTCTGCCGTGGGGGCCAGGCCGCGGAGCTCGCACTTCTTGGCGGGCGTATCGGCCAGCGGAACGGCGATCCAGAAGATGACGTAAATCCAGAAACCGGCACTGCCGCAGACGAGCGCCACCAGCATAAAGATGCGGATGAGGGTCACGTCCACATCCAGGTAGAGGGCCAGGCCGGAGCAGACGCCGGCTACCTTCTTCTCGTCCGGGTCACGGTAGAGTTTCCGGTCCGGGCGCACCACCATGGTGGGACCGTTGGCGGTGGTATTGTCATTGTCCCGGGAACCGTCCGGCATACCCAGCGTGGCAGCCACTTTCTCCACTTTTTCCAGGGTTACCACCCGGCCGCTCTCCCCTACTTCCTGGGCAAAGAGTTCTGCGATGCGGCCTTCAATTTCTTCCATCACTTCGGCCTTCTGGCTCTCCGGCACGGTGAGACGGGCCTTGAAGTGATCCAGATAGCGTCCCAGACGCTCGTAAGCATCATCTTCGAGGGTGAAGTTACGCCCTCCGAGGCAAGCATTCACAACTTTTTTCATGAGTTCTATCGTTTTAAAATTATTTTCCGATGCAAAGATATAAATTTTTTTTGGTACTTTGCAATAAAAGGTACTAAAATTTTCATAAATATTTTGCATAAAAAAGCCCCGGGTCCTGAGATCCGGGGCTAAATTACAGAAACAGACTTATTCTGCCGGGGAGAAATCATCTTTACCTACGCCGCACACGGGGCATACCCAGTCGGCGGGGATGTCTGCGAAAGGAGTTCCGGGGGCAATGCCGCTGTCGGGATCCCCCACAGCCGGGTCATAAACATACCCGCAAATGTTACATACGTACTTCATGTTATTATAAAAGTGGTTAAAAATTAGCCCCTCCCCTCGGGGGAGGGACTTAAAGGGTGCTTCGGGGAAACTGACTACAGGCCGATGGTCTTGAAGAAGTCGTTACCCTTGTCATCCACGAGGATGAAGGCCGGGAAGTCTTCCACGGTAATCTTCCAGATGGCTTCCATACCCAGTTCGGGGTACTCTACGCAATCGATGCTGCGGATGCTGCTCTGGGAGAGGACGGCGGCCACGCCACCGATGGTGCCCAGGTAGAAGCCACCGTGCTTCTTGCAGGCGTCCGTGACCATCTGGGAACGGTTGCCCTTGGCAATCATCACCAGGGAAGCGCCGTGATCCTGGAATTCATCCACATAGGGATCCATACGGTTGGCCGTGGTGGGACCCATGGAACCGCAAGGCATACCGGCCGGAGTCTTGGCCGGGCCGGCATACAGGATGGGATGGTCCTTGAAGTAAGCGGGCATCTCCTCGCCGGCATCCAGGCGGGCCTTGAGCTTGGCGTGGGCAATGTCACGGGCCACGATGATGGTGCCCTTCAGGTTGACGCGGGTACCTACGGCGTACTTGGTGAGTTCTGCCCTTACGGCATCGATGCCCTTGTCCAGGTCTATCTCTATGCCCTTGGGACCCTCACCGGGACGGCGGAGTGCCTCGGGAATAAGTTCGGAAGGATTGGTGTCCATCTTCTCGATCCAGACGCCGTCTGCATTGATCTTGGACTTGATGTTGCGGTCTGCGCTGCAGCTTACGCCCATACCGATGGGGCAGCTGGCACCGTGGCGGGGCAGACGGACCACGCGGATATCGTGGGCCAGGTATTTGCCGCCAAACTGGGCACCCAGACCAATCTTCTGGGCTTCCTTCAGAAGCTTTTCTTCCAGATCGACATCGCGGAAGGCACGGCCGGTCTCGTCACCGGTAGTGGGCAGGTTATCGTAGAACTTGATGCTGGCCAGCTTCACGGTAAGGAGGTTCTTTTCGGCCGATGTGCCGCCGATGACAAAGGCGATGTGATAGGGAGGGCAGGCAGCCGTTCCCAGGGAACGCATCTTCTCCACCAGGAACGGGATAAGGGTTCCTTCGTTCTGGATGGTGGCCTTGGTCATAGGATAGAAATAGGTCTTGTTGGCGCTGCCGCCGCCCTTGGCCACCATAATGAAGTGATATTCATTGCCACAGGTGGCCTCAATGTCAATCTGGGCCGGGAGGTTGCACTTGGTATTCACCTCGTTGTACATATCCAGAGGGGCATTCTGGCTGTAGCGGAGATTCTCCTGGGTGTAGGTGTTGAAGACACCGCGGCTCAGGGCTTCCTCGTCTTCGAAGCCGGTCCAGACCTGCTGACCTTTTTCGCCGTGGATGATGGCGGTACCGGTATCCTGGCAGAAAGGAAGCACGCCCTTTACGGAAGTCTCGGCATTGCGAAGGAACTGCAGGGCCACATACTTGTCGTTGTCGGAGGCCTCAGGGTCACTGAGGATCTGGGCCACCTGAAGGTTGTGGGCGCGGCGCAGCATAAACTGGCAGTCGTGGAAAGACTGCTGAGCCACCAGCGTAAGGGCCTCAGGGCTCACTTTCAGCATCTTGTGTCCTTCGAATTCCCCTTCCGAAACCAGCTTCTCGGAGCCGGGAATCTTGTAATACTCTGTAGTATCGGCGCCGAGTTGGAACATGGGCGCGTATTTGAAATCAGCCATAAAAGTTGTAATTGTTTTAACTTTACAAATATAAGAATATTATTCGTAACTTTGTGGGGATATGGCAAAGATATGGAGTGACATATTGGTCCCGCTGGCCATAGCGGGCTGCCTGGCGGCTCAGACCGTGGGGGTTGAAGCCTCCCGGGCATCCCGCCTTCACTCCTATTTCCCCAAGGCCGTACGGGATACGGTGGTTGTACCGGACACCGTAGTCAAGAAACCCAAGATTGACTCGGTGCTGGTGGAAGAAGAGGAGTTCGACCTCTTTGGAGACGTGCCGGACACCCTGCCCAAGGTCTTTGCCCGGGACACCATGCGGGTGCCGGACAGCCTCAAGTACACCAACCCCTTCCTTTACGAGTGGTATGTGGCCACCAAGGACAGCTACACCCACCACTGGGTAGTGGATTCCCTGAAGGCCGCCGGAGACAGCGCAATCTGGCCCCGCATCGATTCCCTGTACCTGGCCGATTCCACCGCCGCCGCCAAGGCCGCCTGGGATAAGAAATGGGCCTCGATGACCAAGGCCGAGCGCAAGCGCTGGACCAACGAGAACATCAAGATTCCGGCCATCCGCCGCCGTCAGGACTCCATCCGTCACCGCAAGGACAGCATCAAGCACATCAAGGACAGCATCACCCAGAATACCCCGCGCATCCTGGAAACCTCCTACCTGCCGGATTCCCTGCAGTACAAGCGCCTGGTAACCTGGAAGCACGACCGCTATTACAACAGCATCTCCCTCTTCGAGTGGGATACCACCTACAACTACCGCTTCTACGACTATCCCTTTATGCGGGAAGACGTGGGAGCCACCTGGCTGGGCATGCCGGGTTCGGCCGTCCAGACGTACAACTGGTTCCTCCGGGACAAGGAGACATCGACCTCCTTCTTCCGCGCCCTCGAAACCTGGACCTATACGCCCGAAAACCTGCCCCAGTTCAATACCAAGACCCCTTACACGGAACTGGAATATTACGGCAACCTCTTCTCCAACGAGAGCCTGGCGGCCGATGCCTTCCGCGTACTCACCACCCAGAACATCCTGCCGGCCCTCAATGTAACGGCCGAAATGAAGCGTTACGGCGGTGCCGGTATCCTCAAGAACGAGCACACGGACAACCGCAACTACTTTGTGAGCGGCAACTATCTGGGCAAGAAATACCTGGCCCACGGCGGCTTCATCTATGACCACGGAACCCGCACGGAGAGCGGCGGTGCCAGAGACAATTACTGGATTCTGGATACCCTGGTGGATGTTAGGGAAGTGGACGTGAACCTGGCCGCCGCCAGCAACCGCTTCCGGAAGATGACCGTCTTCTATGACCAGAGCTACCGCATTCCCTTCGACTTCATAGAAAAGCTCCGCCACCGCGGAGACACCACCTGGGTGCCGTCAGATACGGTGAACACCAACATCACCACGGGCTACATAGGAACCTCCTCGGAATACTCCACCTATTCCAAGAAGTACGCAGACAATACGGACCAGTACCTGAAACAGTTCTACCGGGACCAGTTCTTCATCAATCCCAACAAGAGCGTCGATTCCCTCCGCACCATGCGGCTGGACAACCGCATTTTCCTGCGTTTCCAACCCTGGAAGGAGGACGCCCTGGTCTCCAAGATCGAAGGCGGCGTGGGTAACCGGTTCCAGACTTTCTACCTCCAGACCCCCGACGACGTCCTCTACAAGAGCAAGAACCACAAGTGGAACAGTTTCTACACGTATGTAGGAGCCGAAGGCCTTCTGGGCCGATACCTCCAGTGGGACGCCACCGGCCTCATCAACTTTGCCGGGGCCGAAGCCGGAGACTTCTTCGTAAAGGCCAACGCCAAGGTCAGCCTGTATCCCTTCCGAAGGGATCCCAGCAGCCCCATCTCCCTAAGCGCCCATTTCGAGACCCGCCTGCAGGAACCGGAATTCTACGAGCAGCACTTCTATTCCAACCACTTCAAGTGGGAGAACGACTTCTCCAAAGTCTCCACCACCCGCATCCAGGGCCAGCTGGACATTCCCCGCTGGAAACTGCGCGCCCACGTGGGATACGCCCTGCTCAAGAACAACGTATACTACGATACCCTGGCCATCGTAAGGCAGAACACGGAGCCTATGAGCGTGCTCACAGCCGGCCTTACCAAGGATTTCGTCTTCGGGCCCGTCCATCTGGAGAATTCGGCCCTGCTGCAGTTCTCCTCCAACAAGGACGTGGTTCCGCTTCCCTTGCTGGCCCTCAACCTGCGCTGGTATGTGCAGTTCAATATCGTAGACCCCAAGACCCTGCAGATGCAGATTGGCGCCAACGTGCGGTACAACACCAAGTGGTTCGCCCCTGCCTACAACCCTGTAGCCGGGGTCTTCCACCAACAGAACGAAGAGCAATACGGCAACACGCCCATCTTTGACATCTTCGTGAATATGCAGTGGAAGAAAGCCTGCATCTTCATCAAGATGGAAAATGCCGGCAAGGGCTGGCCTATGACGGCACACGATTACTTCACGGCCCACCACTACATCCAGGCACCTGCGATGTTCAAAGTGGGCATCAGCTGGCCTTTCTACCCCCGTTTGGGTGTAGCCAAGACCCTTTCATCCCGAGCCAGTTCCTCCTTGGGAGGCGGCAGCGGCTCCGGCGGCGGAGGAGGCAGAGGCTCCGGCTCCAACTTCGGTGGCTTAAACTTCTAATGATATGGATCGCAGAACCCTGGCATACGCAGCCGCGCTGGCACTGGTACTTCTGCTCATCCCCATCAGAAGTACCAAGAATGTTGTAGCCCCCCCGCCCGAAGGAAGCCTCCGCTGCGCCATTCCTACCCACGACGACGCCTTCCACCGTTCCCTGGTCAAGAAATATGCAGACGACAAAGGTCTGGATATGAACATTGTCCTCTGCCGGGACCTCAGCGTGCTGGATTCCCTCCGGAACGGGAACCTGGACCTGGTGGTAGCCAATGACCCGCCGGACAGCCTCCTGGACGGCCTGGCTACCTCCCGCGCCTTTGCCGACGGCAGCGTATGGGCCGTGCGGGAAGACGAAGTGGAAGCCCTCCGCCACATCAACCAGTGGATCACCGAACTCACGGCATCGGCCCGTTTCAACCGTATGCAGAAGCGCTATTTCTCCGGGAAAACGGTGAGCCTCACCTCCATCAGCCAGTACGACAATATCCTGCGCCAAAGTGCCGACAGCATAGGCTGGGACTGGCGCCTGCTGGCCGCCGTGGTGTACCACGAGTCCCGCTTCCACAACGACGCCAACTCCTCCAAGGGAGCCCTGGGCCTGATGCAGATCCGCAGCAAGCGCTATACGGCCGAGATGCTGCTCAACCCTTCGGCCAATATCACCGTGGGTTCCCGCTACCTCAAAAAGCTGGAGAATATGTTCTCAGACACCGCCTCAGACCCCGTAGAAGCCACCAAGTTTGCCCTGGCCGCCTACAATATGGGAGAAGGCAAACTGGTGCAGCTCATAGAACAGGCGCAGGAACAAGGGATGGACCCCTCCCGCTGGGACAACCTGAAGACAATGTTGCCCGAAGGACATCACACCCGCGCCTACGTGGAGAATGTCCTCAACACTTATTCTTATTACAGTAAACTCTATCCGAGATAGGCTCAGTCGGCCTTGACCGTCTGGGCGGGATCGATACGGGCAATTACCCGCGTAGGAGCCCAGAGAAGCAGCAGGATGCCCAGGAAAGCGGCGGCATCGGCCCCCAGAATCCATAAGATATTTACCCGCACCGGGACCCAGGAGACGAAGTAATTGACCGGATCCAGGGGAATCAGATGCAGGGTGCCTTGAAGCAGGCAGAAAAGCAGGGCGGCGGCGTTTCCTATGAGCATACCTTTGAGCACTGCCTTGGCGCCGATGCGCACGAAAAGGCGGCCTATAGAACGGTTGTCCATCCCCAGGGTCTTGAGGGTGCCCACGGTAGAAATGTTCCGCAGGAGCATGATCAGAAGGCCGCTCACCATATTGAAACCGGCCACCACCGTCATCAGGATCAGGATGATGACCACATTGTAATCCAGCAGGTTCAGCCAGTCGAAAACTTGCGGATAGCGCTGCCGGGAAGAAGTCACATAATAGTCTTCCAACAGCGAGCCGATATTCAGGGCCAGGCGGTTGGCATCGGCCCCTTCCCGGAGGGTCACTTCCAGGGAGGAAGCCTCCTCCTGCGTCCAGCCATTGAGGCGCTGGATGTCTTCCAGGTTGGCATATACCAGCAGGTTGTCGTCCAGTTCCAGCAGGTCCCGGTGGACCTCCCCGATCTGGAATTTGCGCACCCGGAGTTTCTCTCCCACAAAATAGGTGGTGAGGTCGTCCCCTACCCCTACGCCCAGAATCTCGCTCAAGCGCTGCGGGATGGAGACCTGAAGGGAGGGCCGATCGGCTCCGTCATCCCCGACCCGATCGGGGATCCCCTTCACGATGACGCCGTGCACGGTTTCCCCGTTTTTCACGATGCCGGCCCGCACGGCTACGGGCTGGATGTCCGAGACCCCGGGAAGCGCCCGGATGGCCTCTTCCTCGGGAAGGTGCACGGGCAGGGATTCGGGGTCATCGGTCCCCGACGGGAACGGGGAGATGGTCACATCGCCGGCCATGGCCGCCACTCCTTTCCGGATTTCATACCGGAAACCGGAGCTGACGGCCACTGCCACGATGATGACAAAGAAACTGACGGCGATAGCTACCGCCGCCACGTTTCCTTGAAAAGTAAGTTTCCTGGATATGAAGCGATCCGCTACCAAATGTGGACGCGCTCTGCCTCAGGACGGAACATAGGATCTCCTTCGTGGATGTCGAAGGCATCGAAGAAGCTCTGGAAGTTGCGGATGGATACGTTCACGCGGTTCTTGGCCAGGGAGTGGACATCCAGGTTGGTCAGACGGGCCTTCTCCTGGTCCGTGATGTTCTGGGCCCAGATGGCGCCGTAGCTCAGGTAGAAGCGCTGGGCACGGGTAAAGCCGTCAATCATAGGGTCCTTCTTGCCGGCGGTAGCGTTCTCCATAGCGGTGAAGGCGATGGAAAGGCCACCGTGGTCGCCGATGTTCTCACCCAGGGTGTAACGGCCGTTGGCGTGTACGCCGGGGAGGATTTCCACCTCGTCAAACTGGGCCACCAGCTTGTCTCCGAGGGCGTCGAACTTGGTCTTGTCCTCGGCGGTCCACCAGTTTTCCATATTGCCGTTGGCGTCGAACATGGAGCCCTGGTCGTCAAAGCCGTGGGACATCTCGTGGCCGATGACCACGCCGATGCCGCCGTAGTTCACGGGTTCATCTGCATTGGGATCGAAGAAGGGCTTCTGGAGGATGGCAGCCGGGAAGCAAATCTCATTGGTGGTGGGATTGTAGTAGGCGTTCACCGTCTGGGGAGTCATACCCCATTCGGTACGGTCCGTAGGCTGGCCCATCTTGCTCAGGTTGTCCTTCACATACCAGGCGCTGGCGTTGCGGAGGTTCTCGAAATAGGAGTTCTCAGGATTGATCTCCAGGGTGCTGTAATCTTTCCACTTGTCGGGATAACCGATCTTCACGGTGAAGGCGGCCAGTTTCTCGCGGGCCTTGACCTTGGTCTCGTCGCTCATCCATTCCAGCTGGTCGATGTGCTCACCCAGGGCGGTACGGAGGTTCTCCACCAGGGTTACCATCTTCTGCTTGGAACTCTCGGGGAAGTAACGCTCTACGTACATCTTGCCCACGGCTTCACCCAGCAGGCTGTTGGGAACGCTCATAGCGCGCTTCCAGCGGGGAGTCTCTTCCTGGGCACCGGCCATCTGGTGGGAGAAGAACTCCCAGGAGGCGGTATAGAACTCATCGGAGAGGGCGCCGGTCTGGCCGGAAACGAACTGGCAGAGCAGATAGGACTTGAGGTCTTCCAGTTTGGTCTTGGCGAAGAGGTCGTTCAGGCCCTGGAAATAGGAAGGCTGCTGGACGATGATCTTCTCCTGGGGAGTGATACCCACGGCTTCACACAGGGTGTTGAAGCGGAGTTCGGGCCAGGCCTTGCAGATCTGCTCGGAAGACATAGGGTTGTAGATGGCCTGCATATCACGGTTCTTCTCACGGGGCCAGGCAATCTGGGCCATGGCGGTTTCAATGGCCAGGTCCTGGGCGGCGATGGCCTCGGCATTCTGGATGCCGCAGAGGTTGAGCACCTTCACCAGGAAAGCCTCGTAACCCTCCTTGAGGGCCTTGTTGCTTTCCAGCAGGTAGTAGTCACGGTCTCCCATACCCAGACCGCCCTGGCCCAGGTAAAGGACCTGAAGGTCGCTGTTGGTAAGGTCTGCCTCTACACCGGCGCCAAAGAAGCCGCCGTCTCCGTAGAGGTTCATCTTGCCAAGAAGGGTGGCCAGTTCCTCTTTGGACTGGACGGCCTGAATCTCGGCGATATAAGGCTGAAGAGGCTGGGCACCCAGTTCGTTGCGGGTGGTGGAGTCCATAGCCATCTTGTAGAGGTCGGAAATTTTCTGGTCTACGGTGCCGAAGGCGGCTTCCGTGGAAGTCATGCTCTGGAACAGGGCATTCAGGTTCTCCTGGGCCTGCTCGCGAAGGGCGTCAAAACTGCCGTAGCGGGAGAACTCCGGCTTGAGCGGGTTCTTCACCTGCCAGCCGCCGGTGGCATACTGATAGAAATCGGCCTTGGGGCTGACGGTGGTGTCCAGGTCTGTAAGGTCCAGTGCGGGAGCGCCGCTCTTGGGGGCACAGGCTGCAAAGGAAAGGGCAGACATCATAATAATAAGTGCTTTTTTCATAGGACTTGGTAAATAAGTAGTAAGAATACGGTTTGCAAAATTACACAATAATGCGGATATTTGCATCCCCATACAGGAAGTTTTTCAATGAATCTTAAGAATATAGCCATACGTTACGGAATCTCCACCCTGGGCCTGGTCATCGTGGCTCTGGGCGTGGGCATTTCCATCAAATCCAATCTGGGCATTGCCCCGCCTTCCTGCCCTCCCACCATCCTCAATCTGAGATGGACGGGCATCAGCGTGGGCACTTTCACCTGGATGATGCACCTGGTGTTCATCGCCACCCAGGCCCTGATCCTGGGCAAGCGCTTCCAACTCCGTTTCCTGATGCAAATTCCGGCCGCCTTCGTATTCGGATATATGTGCGATGCCGCCATCTGGCTCTTTGACGCCATCTCCAACCCGGCCACCAGCTACGCCGTCCAGCTCCTCCTGAGCCTGGCTTCCGTGGTGCTTACCGCCATCGGCATCAAGCTGGAAGTGGTGGGCAACGGCTGGATCCTGGCCGGCGACAAGATAGTAGCCGTACTGGCCGATGTCCTCCGCAAGCCCTTCAGCACCATAAAAATCATCGTGGATGTAACCCTGGTGGCCCTCACCGCCGCCTTTGCGTGGTTCTCCTTCGGCCTGCTCACCGGCAACGGCACCACGGTGGTCATCCGCGAGGGCACCCTCATCTTGGCCCTCCTCACCGGCATCTGCATGCGCTTCACGGACCGTTACGTAGAGCGGTTCTTCGGCCCGCTGGTTCCCCGCGATGAATAACCTGGCCTCCCTCATAAGAAAGTGGATGCTGCCCGCCGCCATCGTGCTGGGCATCTGCCTCTATTTGACGTACCATTTCTGGCCGGCGCTGCATCCGTACGGGAAGTGGCTGCATCTGGCGGCCTCGGAAGGACAGCGGCTGGTCATTGCCGCGCTCCTGTTCTTCCAGTTTGTGAAGATTTCGCCCCACGACCTCAAGTTCCGGAGCTGGCATTTCAAGGCCCTGGGCATCCAGGTGGGCTCTTTCCTGCTGCTGGCCCTGGCCGTCTATCTGCTGGAGCCCGGCCCCGTCCGTATGCTGCTGGAATGCGCGATGCTCTGTATGATCTGCCCCACCGCATCGGCCGCCGGCGTCATCACCGACCGCCTGGGCGGCAACCTGGCCTCCACCGTCACCTACCTGGCAATGATCAACGTGGCCGGCACCTTCCTCATTCCGCTGGTAATTCCGCTGGTGAATCCATCGGCCCATATGGGGTTCTGGGCTTATGTGGGACATATTGCCTGGAAGGTGTTCCCCGTCCTCATCCTGCCCGGACTGCTGGCCTGGCTCATCCGCTATACCACGCACCGGCTCCAACGCAGCCTGATGCGCTGGGCCTCCAACTCTTTCTATATCTGGGGTGTGGGCCTTACGCTGGCCCTGGTGCTGGCCACCCGTGCGCTCCTGCTGAGCGGCCTGGGAATGGGAGCCATTGCGGGGATCGTGGTGGTTTCCCTGCTCACCTGCTTCGTCCAGTTCTTCGCCGGACACCGCCTGCACCGTGAAAAGGTGGAGAACACCACCGCCGGACAGGCCCTGGGCCAGAAGAACACCGGTTTCCTCATCTGGCTGGGCTATAACTATATGACCCCCGTCACTTCCGTGGCCGGCGGCCTCTATGCCATCTGGCAGAATCTCTACAATTCCTGGGAACTGTACCAGAAAGAAAAAGAGGCCTAAATTCGGGCCTCTCTAAACACTTCCTGGATGGAAGGATAGGTATTTTTAAGGAAAGGCGGCAGGGAACTCTTGGCCACCCAGGCCGCTTTGGTGATGTCCTCTTCCCGCTGGGGCGTGAGGTTGGTGGGATCCGTGTACAGCATATCGTACCACCAGGTGTGCTTGAGATGCCAGAGGTTGTTCCGGAAGTACACGTGGTCCGTGATGCAGATGAGGCGGCGGAGGTCCAGCTGGTCCACGCCGGTTTCTTCCTGCACCTCTCTCATAGCGCACACTTCAATGTCTTCTCCGGGTTCCTGATGGCCCTTGGGAAGGTCCCAGAGCCCGTTTCGGGAAATGAGGAGGAAGTCTCCGCGGCGGTTGCTCACCAGCCCCCCGGCGGCGTTCACTTCCTTGAATTCTGCACAAATCCTCCTGTAGCTCTGCTCCATATCCGTAGAGGGGATGTAGATGCGGGAAAGGGTGTCCTGCACTTCGAACATTCTCACCAGTGCGCCAATATCCAGCCGCTCTCCCATATGGAATTCCACGCAGTTAGGGTCCGACAGGGCTTCGTCGTCCGGAGAACAAATAATGATGCAACGTTTTTCGAAGTAGATTTTGTGCATGGTTTTTGCTATATTTGCAGCGCACAAAGATAGAAAATTATGACCAATATAGAAAGCAAACACGGCATCGTATCCCGCCAGCCCTACGAACTCTATATGTCTTTCACGGACCTGAGCAACTTCGTGAAGATGCTCCCGGAAGACAAAAGGGAGATGATAACGGCCGATATGGACACCCTCACCGCCACGGTGCAGGGCTTCAACATTGGCGTCAAGGTGCACCAGAGAGTGCCCTACTCCCGCATTGAACTGGTAGACTACGGCGCCCCGTTCGCCTTCCACATCCTGGTCCATTTCGAGCCCGCCCACGAAGATCCCTACAAGACGGATTTCTGGGTGGAGATAGAGGCAGACCTCAACCTGATGATGAAAATGATGCTTTCCGGTAAAATCCAGGAGGCCCTGGACAAGATGGTCGACGGCCTGGTGGATGCTTCCAACGGCAAGATGCCGGAAGGTTTCGACGTAGAGAAATGGGCTGGGAAGTAGTGTTCCCGGAAGATTTCATAAATCTGCTGAAGGCCTCCGTGGGCCCGGCGGAGAAAGTGCTGGAGGCGCTCGGTGAAGCGCCTTCCGTTTCCATCCGCCTGAACCCTTCCAAACTCCGCGAGTGCCCCTTCCCGGATGCCCAACCGGTTCCCTGGAGCCCCTTCGGCTATCTCCTGAAAGAGCGCCCCGTCTTTACGCTGGATCCCCTTTTCCACGCCGGCTGCTACTATGTGCAGGATACTTCGGCCATGTTTGTGGGCCACGTATTCCGCCAGTTGCTGCCCCTGATGGAACCGGGAGCCACGGTGCTGGACCTCTGCGCCGCTCCCGGCGGCAAGAGCACGGACCTGGCCGCCTCCCTGCGGGAACGCTGGGGGAACGCCTTCACCCTGCTGGCCAACGAGGTTATGCGAAACCGTTTCGGCGTGCTCCGCAGCAACCTGGACACCTGGGGAGACCCCCGTACCGGCTGCGTGTCGCGGGATCCTTCGGCCTTTGGAGACAGCCCCCTGTTCGACGCCATCGTGGCCGATGTCCCCTGCTCCGGCGAGGGAATGTTCCGCAAGGACGCCCAGGCCGTGGCCGAGTGGTCGCTCCAGACGGTGGAGTTCTGCGCAGCCCGCAGCCGCCGCATCCTCCGCGACATCTGGCCCACCCTCAAGCCGGGCGGCTTCCTGGTCTATTCCACCTGCACCTTCAACCACTTTGAAAACGACGATACCGTGGAGTGGATAGCCTCCGAATTGGGGGCCGATATCCTCCCGCCCCAGGACTTCCCGCCGGCCGTCACCACCCGCTGCGGCCAGGTGCTCCTCCCGGGGCTGGTGCCCGGAGAAGGGCAGTACGTAGCCGCTCTCCGCAAACACGGAGAGGCGTCCGGAGTAAGGCAGGCCGATGTTTTCCGCCTCTTCCAGGCGCAGTGCCCCTCGGCACCGGAGAGCGATGCCCAGAAGGTGGAAGTGGACCGTGAAACGGCGCTCCGCTACCTGCACGGAGATGCCGTGGTACTGCCGGAAAACGCCCCGCTGGGGCCCGTCACCCTTTGCTTCCAGGGGCAGCCCCTGGGCCCGGGCAAGAACCTGGGAAAGCGCTGCAACAACCTTTATCCCAAAGCCAAACGAATTAAAATGGATATCCGATGAAACGTATCCTTGTCCTCCTTCTCTCCCTGTCGGCCCTTTGCGCCGCCGCCCAGGAAACCTACACCCAAGAAGAGTTCCTGCGCCGTTACAACAACCTCACGGACCGTGTGGGCGCGGCCGGCGTGGGCGTGGAAACCCTCCTGAACAAATGGGAAGCCGCCTACCCCGAAGACGTGCAGCAGATGCTGGCCCACTTCAGCTTCTACTTCACCCGTTGCCAGACCTCCCACTTGGAGCAGATGGCCCAGGACCGCTATCTGGGCCGCGAGCCCATCCTCCCTATGACGGACTCGCTGGGCAACAAATGCAATTACTTCGAGGTAACCGATTACGACGAGGAACTGTACGCCCTGGCCAACCTGGCCATTGACCAGGCCATTGCCGCCAAGCCCAACCAGCTGGACTACCGCCTGGTCAAGATTGACGCCATGATGGCCTTCGAGAAGGGCTCTCCGGATATGACCCTCCAGCAGCTCAAAGCCCTGGCCGACGTTCATTTCAAACAGCACCCGGCCTGGGAATACGGCGGTATGGAGTCCGTAGACAACGAGCAGTTCAAGGCCTTTATGCAGGACTACTGCGTGGCCCTCTTCCGCCTGGGCACCCCCGGCGGCTCCGAGGCTTTCAAAAGCTTTTCCGAGTACCTGCTCACTTACTGCAAGGACGACCCCCTGTACGTAAACAACCTGGGCAGCTACTACCTTACCAAAAAGGATTTCAAGAAAGCCCAGAAGTACTTTGACCAGGTGCTCAAGAAAGACCCCGGCAATAGCACCGCCCTCAAGAACTGCATCCTGATGGCCCGCAGCAAAAAGGACCTCAACCTGGAGAAAAAATACCTGGCCCAGATGGCCCGTAACGGCGAAACCGAGACCGACCGCGCCAGTGCCCAGGCAAGATTGGATGCGTTCGCTATAAAAAAGTGAAACAAGTTTCATTTTTGTCCACCCTCATTTTTTTTGTCCACGTTACCCCCTCCCGAAACCCCTCCCCTCGGGGGAGGGACTTTTTTTGTCACTTCGTGAAACTTTTATACAATAAAGGGCGTATATAAAGAGTATCAATATTACGGCGTGTAATGAAACTTTCGCAATTCAACTTTGATCTTCCGGCAGACCGCATTGCCCAGGAACCTCCCCGCTGGCGTGACGAAGCCCGTCTGATGGTCCTCCACAAAGACACAGGCGTCATCGAGCACCGCATTTTCAAAGACATCATCGACTACTTTGGCAAAGGAGACACCTTTGTCCTCAACGATACCAAGGTCTTCCCCGCCCGCCTCTATGGCAAGAAGGAAAAGACCGGGGCCGATATTATGGTCCTCCTGCTCCGCGAACTCAACCGCGAGCAGCGCCTGTGGGATGTGATTGTGGATCCCGCCCGTAAAATCCGCATCGGCAACAAGCTCTATTTCGGAGAAGACGAGTCCCTGGTGGCCGAAGTCATCGACAACACCACCTCCCGCGGACGTACCCTCCGTTTCCTGTTCGACGGCACCTACGAGGATTTCAAAGAAACCCTCTTCGGCCTGGGCGAACCCTACGTTCCGGAATGGGTGAAAGAGAAAACCACCCCCGAAGACGTGGAGAACTACCAGACCATCTTTGCCGCCCACGAGGGTGCCGTGAGCGCCCCCGCCGCCGGCCTGCACTTCAGCCGCGAACTGTTCAACCGCATGATCCTGAAGGACATCGAGAAGACCTTCATCACCGTCCATATGGGAATTGGCCATTTCCGCACCGTAGATGTGGAAGACCTCTCCAAGCATCGTATGGACTCCGAGCGCCTCATCATCACCGAGGAGGCCGCCGCCGTCATCAACAAGGCCAAGCGTACCGGCAAGAAGGTAGTGGCCGTAGGCGCCACCGTGATGCGCGGCCTGGAAACCTACGTGACCACCACGCACGAGGTCAACGCCTTTGACGGCTGGACCAACAAGTTCATTTTCCCGCCTTACGATTACTCCGTCCCGGATGCCATCGTGTCCAACTTCCACCTGCCCCAGAGCACCATGCTTATGAGCGTGGCCGCCTTCGGCGGATACAAGGGAGTGATGGCCGCTTACGAGGAAGCCCTGAAGGAAGGCTACCGCTTCGGCCCTTACGGAGACGCCCTCTTAATTGTGTAGGAATCGTAAGAAACACACAAAATACCGTCTGAAACAACACAATCTTTTTTACGATTGTGTTGTTTTTCGTTATTGTACCCTATCTTGCGGGTATGAGTACATACGACGAAACCGTGGCAGCTTGTGCCCTGAACAAGCTTTTTGGAGATCACCCCAAGTCCATCCTCCCGCAGGTGGAAGAGGCCGGCAGCGCCCTGGCCCTGTTTGACAATCAATTGGACCGCTCCGAACTGGAGTGGGCGGTAAAGGAACTGGAAAACGTCCGGAAAGGCGGGTTCCGCTTCCTGTCCCTCTTTGACGAAGACTATCCGCCTTCGCTGCGGGACCTGCCCGATCCGCCCTTTGGGATTTACCTGAACGGCAGTTCTTCTCCCACCGAGATTTTCAACCTTCGGCCTATGGTGGCCTTTGTGGGAACCCGGGACCTGAGCCCTTACGGAAGGGCCTGGTGCCAAAAGTTGGTAAAAGGGCTGGCCGATGCCCACGTGCCGCCCACCATCGTGAGCGGACTGGCCCTGGGCATTGACGGGGTGTCCCACCAGACGGCCCTGGAGTGCGGTCTTCCCACCATAGGCGTCATGGCTACGGGGATTGAAGAGATTTACCCCCGCCAGCACGAGTCGCTGGCCCGGAAGATGGTCTTCAGCCCGGGGTGCGCCCTTGTCACCGACTACCCCATGCACACCACATCCATGGCCTGGAACTTCATCCGCCGCAACCGCATCATCGCCGGCCTGGCCCGGGCCGTGGTGGTGGTGGAATCCAAAACGAAAGGCGGCTCGCTGATGACGGCCCGTTATGCCAACGACTACGGCCGCGACCTATATGCCGTCCCCGGCCGGCTGGACGACACCCGCAGCGCCGGATGCAACTCGCTGATTGAAGCCCAGATGGCACACATTATCACCTCGCCGGAACAGCTGGCAGACGCTTTGGGGCTGGGCGGGACACGCCGCTACCGCGGCCAGGGTGGCTCCTGGGTCACGTACCAGGCCGGGGATCCGCCCGAAGAGGTTCTCCGGGCCCGCCTCACCAAACGCTACGGTCCCAGTTCCCCCCTCATTCCGCTGGCCCTGGCCATCCAGGCCGACCGGGGGATTTCCGCCGAGGCCCTTTCGGCCCGCCTCCATCGGCCCTATTCCGAAATCCTTTCCTCCGTAGGCACCCTCGAGGCCGACGGAATCGTCACCACCGACCTCCTGGGCCGCTGCTCCCTCACCCTTCCGTTTATCTGAATCCCACCTGGCCCAAGATTTCGTTTTTTTGCGTAACTTTGTGGGATATGTTTGTGGACACGCATACGCACTTTTACGATGAGTGGTTGCTGGAGGACGCCGATGCGGCCGTCCGGAGGGCGTTGGATGCCGGAGTGGACAAGATGATCCAGGCCGATGTGGACAGCCACGAGCGGCCGGATATGTGGGCCATCGGCAACCGGTACCCGGGCGTTGTCTACCAGATGCTGGGCCTGTATCCCGGCTCCGTCAAAGACGACTGGCGCGAGGAACTGGATGCCTTGGAACCCTATAAGGATAAGGGTATAGTGGCCATTGGTGAAATTGGTCTGGACTACCACGAGGGACTAGAATTCGTGAAGGAGCAGAAGGAAGTGCTGCGGATCCAGCTGGAGATGGCGGCCCGGATGGACCTGCCGGTCAATTTCCACCTCCGGGATGCCTGGGAAGACTTTTTCACCATCCTGGCCGATTGCAAACACCTGCACCTGCGGGGCAACCTGCACTGCTTCACCGCCAGCTATGAAATCTACGAGCGGGCCAACAAGTACGGGGATTTCTCCGTAGGAATTGGCGGCGTGGTCACCTTCAAGAACGCCTCGCTGGCCAAGACCCTGGAGCGCATTCCCGTGGAGAAAATCCTCCTGGAAACCGATGCGCCCTATCTGGCCCCCGTCCCTTACCGGGGCCGCCGCAACGAAAGTTCCTATCTCCCCATCATCGCCGAAAAAGTAGCCGAGGTAAAGGGCCTTGGCATCCAGGATATAGCCCGGATAACCACCCATAACGCAGAAACTTTATTCCAGATATGATTTCGTCCGTATTAATCATCTATACCGGCGGTACCATCGGTATGAAGGAAGACCCCACCGACGGCACCCTCAAGCCCTTCGACTTCAGCCAGATCAAGGAAGAAGTCCCGGAGCTCAACAAGTTCGCCGTCCGGCTGGATTCCTACACTTTTGACCCCCTCATCGACTCCTCCGACGTGGAGCCGTCCCTGTGGGTCTCCCTGGCCGAACTGATCCACGACCGCTACGACGACTACGACGGTTTTGTAATCCTGCACGGAACCGACACCATGGCTTACAGCGCCTCCACGCTCAGCTTTATGCTGGAAGGACTGGCCAAGCCCGTGGTGTTCACCGGAAGCCAGCTGCCCATCGGCGTACCCCGTACCGACGGCAAGGAGAACCTCATATCGGCCGTAGAAATTGCCGCCGCCAAGGACGAAACCGGACACGCCCGCGTCCCGGAAGTGTGCATCTTCTTCGACTCCAAACTGCTGCGGGGCAACCGCTCCACCAAGTTCAGTGCAGAGGCCTTCAACGCCTTCGCATCCCCCAACTGCCCTCCCCTGGCCCAGGCCGGCATCAATATCCGCTACAATTCGGACCTGATCCGCAAACCCGTCTACTGGGACGCCCAGCTGCGGGTACAGAGCCACCTGGACACGAGGGTCTCCATCCTCAAGGTTCACCCCGGTATGACCCCCCAGGTGATGCGCTCGATAGTGACGGATCCCGGCACCCGCGCCGTGATCCTGGAAACCTACGGTTCCGGCAATGCCCTGTCCAAGGACTGGTTTATAGATATTCTAAAAGAAGCCTGCGAAGGCGGGAAGATCATTCTCAACGTAACGCAGTGCCAGTCCGGAACGGTGAATATGGACCTTTACGCCACCGGAGCCAGCCTCAAGCAGGCCGGAGTGCTCTCTGGAGGGGATATCACCACGGAAGCGGCCCTTGGAAAACTGTTCTGCCTGCTGGGAAGGACCGAGGATAACAAACGGGTCAAAACCCTCCTGGAAAAGGACCTTTGTGGCGAATTAAGCAAATAATCTTTGGCAGTTCCATTTTTTATTCCTAAATTGCACGACCAAATAGGAAAAATTATTTTTTAACTAATTCAACTTATAACTAACAACACAAAAACGATTATGAAAAAGTTTTTCATGTTTTTGGCAGTCGCCGGTCTTCTGACCTTCACTGCAAGCATTGTCTCCGCCCAGGAAGCATCCGCTCCCGCCGATGAGCAGGAAGAGGTTGTGGATCTGTTCGCCGGTTCCGGTGAAGAAGTTCCGCTCCACCAGGCCCTCAAGACCAAGTTCATCGAAGGTGGTGCAGGCTTTATGTCCCTGATCATCATCTGCCTGATCATTGGTATGGCTCTCGCTATCGAGCGTATCCTCTATCTGGCCTTCTCCAAGACCAACACCACCAAGCTCCTCGAAGATGTCGAGGCTGCTCTGGCCAAGGGTGGTATCGAAGAAGCCAAGAAGGTTTGCCGTGAGACCCGTGGCCCCGTTGCCTCCATCTTCTATCAGGGCCTCCTCCGCGCCGACCAGGGTGTTGACGTAGTAGAAAAGACCATCGTTTCCTACGGCGGCGTTCAGATGAGCCTCATGGAGAACGGCCTCAGCTGGATTGGTCTGTTCATTTCCATCGCCCCGTCCCTCGGATTCCTTGGTACCGTTATCGGTATGATCCAGGCCTTCGACGCTATCCAGGCTGCCGGTGATATTTCCCCGAACGTTGTGGCTGGCGGTATGAAGGTGGCCCTCATCACCACTGTGGGTGGTCTTATCGTAGCTATGATTCTCCAGATCTTCTACAACTACATTATTGCTAAGATCGACTCTCTGTCCATCGATATGGAAGACTCTTCCATCCGCTTCGTGGACGCTATGGTCAAATACAACAAGAAATAATCAACCCCTTTAATTCCCTTTAAAATGGAAAACCAGAAATACGCCAAAATAGTCAAGATCGTCCTTTGGGTTTTGATGATACTGAGCGTGGCGGTTCTGCTCTGGGGTATGATTAAGGGTTATCCGGCTACCGTTGCCGAAGATAATGGCACCGTAGATCCGCTGCTCTATTGGGCATACATTGTCCTGGGCATCGCTCTCGTATCCGTGATTTGCGTGGGCCTGTATGTAACGGCTACCACCAACCCCAAGGGCCTTGTCAAGATCGGTATCGCAGTTGTGGCCGCAGCCGTCCTGTTCGGCGTCTGCTACCTGGTTGCTTCCGGCGCACCCGCTATCGGTTACACCGGCACCAAGCAACCTACTGCTACCGAACTCAAGATGACCGACACCATCCTCAACCTCGCATACCTCGTTGGTGGCGCAGCTATCCTGTCCATCATCGTATCTGAGGTGTTCATGACCATCCGCAAAAAGTAAAGGTAACCATGGCAAGAAGAAAATTTGAAGCAATCGGTTCGACGGCTGACATTGCATTCCTGCTCCTGTGCTACTTCCTCATGACTACAACCATGGGTGATCAGTCAGGTCTGCAGCGCCTCCTTCCCCCTATCCCTGATGAAAAGCAGGCACAGGACCAGAAGGTGAACCGCCGTAACATCATCATCGTCAGAATCAACTCTGCCGATAGACTGTTTGCCGGTAGCGAAGCCATGGATATCTCCCTCTTGAAAGACAAAATCAAAGAGTTCCTCACCAACCCCACCAATGACCCCAATCTCCCCGAGAAGGAGCCCATTGAGATTGACGGAAAGACCTATATGAAGTCCAAGGGCGTTATCTCCCTGCAGAACGACCGTGGTACTTCCTACCAGGCCTACATCGCCGTCCAGAACGAATTGGTGAAAGCCGTGAACGAACTCCGAGACGAGTTCTCCAGAGCCAACTTCGGCAAGAAGTTCTCTCGCCTCAACGAAGACGAGCAGGCAATTGTGAAGAAGGCCGTCCCTCAGAACATTTCCGAGGCCGAGCCTAAGGATACCGGTAAGAAATAATAGGAGGTAAGAATTATGTCAAAATTTGGAAATTCCAGCAATAAGAAGGAAGTCCCGCAGGCATCATCCAACTCCCTGTCCGATATCGTGTTCATGCTCCTGTTCTTCTTCATGGTAACCACCCAGATGCGTGAAACCGAGCAGAAGGTGAAAGTCACCCTGCCCGCCGCATCCGAGGTTGCCAAGTTGGAGCGCAAGGACCTGAGTGCCAACGTCAATATCGGTAGCCCTACCCTTCAGTACCAGGCTAAATTCGGTACCGACGCCCGCATTCAGCTCAACGATTCTTTCAAGAGTATCGCCGACATCCGTGACTTCATCGCCGCCGAGCGTGACGCTATGTCCGAGGCAGAGCGTTCTCAGATGACCGTGAACCTCCGCGTAGACGAAGACGTCCGCATGGGTATTGTGTCCGATGTTAAGCAGGAGCTGCGTCGCTGCTCCGCTCTGAAGATTATGTACGCCGCCAGAAAACCTGCGAAGGACTAATCTTCACGCACACATTCTATAAAAGAAGCAGCCTTTCGGGGTTGCTTCTTTTGTTCTTATTCGTTCCAAATATATTGACAGACAAAGCCCTGACAACCAGATCATTACAAGAACGACTCAAATACAACCGCTATTTAGCCTGCTGATAAACAGGCTGTTAAGCAATAATTTTTTTGGCGCTCAGGTTTTTCATAGTCTTAAAACCGTTACCTAATTTTAGCGGTTTATCATTAATAATAACTACAAATCATAGAGATTATGAAAAAAAATCTTGAGATTACTCCCAAAAGCAGCGCACCGCTGATCAAAAAAAGACGCGAGCAAAGAACCCAAATGCAGATGGAACTGGCCTGTCTTGCGCCCTTCCTTTCGGAATGGTTCTGGCAAAACGAAGAGATGAAAAACGCAAAACCCTATCAAGACAAGGACTTTCTGATCTACCGCTGGAAAAAAGGAAGGTACAAGATGTTGGGCGGTCCCGGATACGGGTACGGGGAACTGCAGAAAAAGATGGACAAAGAAATGGACGGAATCCTCACACGGCTCAAGGAGGATATGCCCTTTCTCCCGGAAAAACACTTCTATGCGTTCTCGTACTTTGCCGCGGGTTTTGACAACAAGCTGGTGGCCCATCTGGCCGACCTTCCAACGACCAAAGATGCAACGATGCTCAAGTCTCGCCTGAAAGATGCATTCCTGAAACTGTCCTCGCCCAACAAATTTGAATATCTGGAACTCCTGCCCCAGCGGCAGTTGCCGATTTGGCAAAGAAATGCTATCTTTGCATAATTGTAGCAAAGCATCGTATGGAAACTCTCAAAAGAACCAAAATCAAGGCTCTCCTGGCCACCCAGCCGGGTGTCGAGGTCCTGGCTAAAGGCTGGGTCCGCACCAAAAGGGGCAACAAACAGGTTAAGTTCATCGCCCTCAACGACGGTTCTACCATCAATAATATTCAGGTCGTAGCCAACGCCGAACTCTTTGACGAAGAACTCTTCAAGAGAATCACCACCGGCGCTTCCGTCTGCGTAAGAGGAAAGCTGGTGGAGTCTATGGGCAGCGGCCAGGCCGTAGAGATCCAGGCCACCGATATCCAGGTCCTGGGAGAATGCGACCCTATGCGCTTCCCGCTCCAGAAGAAGGACACCACCCTGGAGTTCCTCCGCAGCGTGGCTCATATGCGCCTCAGAACCAATACCTTCGGTGCTGTCCTGCGCATCCGCAACCAGATGGCCTTCGCCATCCACACTTTCTTCAACCAGAAGGGCTTCGTATACCTCCACACTCCCCTCATCACGGAAAGTGATGCAGAGGGCGCCGGAGATATGTTCCAGGTAACTACGCTGGATCTTAAGAACATCCCGCTGGACAAGAAGGGCAACGTGGACTTCTCCAAAGACTTCTTTGGAAAGAAGACCTCCCTCACCGTTTCCGGTCAGCTGGAAGGTGAGCTGGGAGCCACCGCCGTTGGTGAAATCTACACCTTCGGCCCTACTTTCCGTGCAGAAAACTCCAACACGCCCCGCCACCTGGCAGAGTTCTGGATGATTGAGCCGGAAATGGCCTTCTACGACATCAACGACAACATGGAACTGGCCGAAGAATTCGTAAAGTTCCTGGTTCAATGGGCCCTGGACCACTGCATGGACGATCTTCAGTTCCTCAACGACAAGTACGACGATGGCCTCATCGAGCGTATGAAGAGCGTACTGGGCATCGCCTTCCAGAAAGTCACCTACACGGAAGCCGTGGAGATTCTGGAAAAAGCCATCGCAGACGGTGTCAAGTTCGAGTACCCGGTACACTGGGGCACGGACTTCCAGAGCGAGCACGAACGTTATCTGGTAGAAAAGCATTTTGGCAAACCCGTCATCCTCATAGATTTCCCCAAGGACATCAAAGCCTTCTATATGAAGCAGAACGAAGACGGCAAGACCGTCCGCGGCATGGACGTCCTCTTCCCCAAGATTGGAGAAATCATCGGCGGCTCGGAACGTGAAGCTTCCCTGGAAAAACTGGAAGCCCGCATCGACGAGCTGGGCATGTCCCGCAAGAACCTAGAGTGGTACATTGACACCCGCCGCTATGGCAGCGTTCCGCACAGCGGATTCGGCCTGGGCTTCGAGCGTCTGCTGCTCTTTGTCACCGGCATGTCCAACATCCGTGACGTGATCCCGTTCCCGAGAACCCCCAAGAACGCTGAGTTCTAGCACTTAACCCTCTCAGATCCTCCCCTGACCGCAGGGGAGGACTTGGGAGAAAAAGATAATGCATTATGTTAGTCATTGGTATTGCCGGTGGTTCCGGTTCAGGTAAGACAACGGTGGTAAAGGCCATCGTGAACCAGTTACAGGGCCGAGTGGTGGTGATCCCGCAGGATTCCTACTACAAGGATTCCAGCCATGTGCCCCCGGAGGAGCGCAAAAACATCAACTTCGACCACCCGGATGCCATTGACTGGAAACTGATGTGCCAGCAAATCCGGGAGCTGAAAAGCGGCAAGGCCATTGAGCAACCCATTTACTCGTACATCACCTGCTCCCGCTCCAGCGAAACCATCACGGTAGAACCGGACGACGTAGTCATCGTGGAAGGCATCCTCATCTTCACCTGCAAGGAGCTCCGGGACCAGATGAACATCAAGATCTTCGTGGATGCAGATGGAGACGACCGCCTTATGCGAATCATCATAAGGGACATAGCAGAGCGAGGCCGAACCATTGAAACCGCCATCGAGCACTACTGCAACACCGTCAAGCCCATGCACCTGCAGTTCATCGAACCGTCCAAGCGTTACGCAGACGTCATTGTCCCGCAGGGAGGACACAACAAAGTAGCCATTGACATCATTACCAATACGGTAGAAAAGGCCTTAAGCCAAAAGAAGAAGAAGGCCAAGCACAAGAAATGAAATTAACCCCGGATCAAAAAGCAGGAATCTACATCACCGTGAGTGTCCATCTCGCGGTGATTATCGTATTGCTTTTGATCCGAATCGGCCAGGAAATCCAGCGCGAGAACAGCTTTGTCCTGGATTTCACCCAGCAGGAAGAGATGGAGAGAAGGGAAGAACAGGCCCGCCTGCAGGAGATGACGGCCGAAAGGCTGGAAGAGCTCATTGCCGCCGCCGAGTCCACCCCCATCCGCAATGTGACCGTAGACCGTGCCTCCCTCAAGGATGACCGCGGAACCAACGCCGACGAACTGTACAAGGAAGCCGAGCGCCTGGCACAGGACTTGAAGGACGGACAGAACCGGCAGGTGGAAGATCCGGAAGCCTTTGCCGCAGCCGCCGAACCCGTCAAGCCCAAACAGGAAGAGCAGAAGGCCAAGCCCTACAGCGGCCCCTCCGTCCTTTCCTGGAGCCTGGACGGACGCAAGGCCACCCACCTTCCCATTCCGGCCTACCGTTGCTACGGAGCCGGAGAAGTTACGGTGATCATAGCGGTCAACAACCGGGGAGACGTAGTGAACGCCAAGGTTGACGAAGAACGCTCCTCCAACGACGGCTGCCTGCGCAACTTCGCCGTCCGGGCCGCCCGCCTGTCCAAATTCTCCTCATCGGCCACAGCCCCCGCCCGGCAGATGGGAACCATTACTTACGCATTCATTGCCCAATGAAAAAGATTATACTCAGCCTCCTGACCCTGGTCGTTAGCCTGTCCCTGTTTGCCCAGGGGCAAGTGAGCACGCGCAAACACCGGCTACTGGACTTCCCGGACAAGATGACCATGGTGGTGTTGAGCGAGAACGAGGTCCTTTCGGCCGCCCTCCGGCAGGAAGTCATCAATGTCTGGACAGCCACCACCTTCGAGTTCTGCACCCTGGAGCAATTTGAGAAGCTCAAAACCAGTGACAAGTATTACTTCCTCGTCCCCGTAGAAAGCCGTTTCAAGGGAGAGAAAGAACCCGGCATAACCCTCCTCACCCTGGTCAAGGGCGGGCCCGAAGCCGCCAAAGGCATAGGAGAAATGCACGAGGTGGTAAGCCTTCCCATAGGAGCCGCCATGGGCACTTCCGAAAGGGATTTGCTGTATCTGGGAGCCCTGATCCAGGCCTTCCAGGATTTCACCCAGGAAGCGATGAAGTCCGAGGCCGTGGCCTACAAAATGAGCACCTGGTTCAACGACGGCTTCCGCAAGACCGCCGAAGGCAAAGAAATCTATATCGCCCAGGAAGACCTCTCTTCGGCCTGCAGCCCCAAAGACCTGGAGAAGCTCAAAGGCAACCCCCGCTTGCATCTGGTAGAGGCCGATGAGGCCGATGAAGTATACCGCAACGGCACCCCAGGCGCCCTCGTAGGCTATGTGATCGCCCCTTTCCTCCCGGGTCCGGGCTCCCTCTGCTACAAGCTTTTCTTCGAGGCCGATACGCACCGGCTCTGCTACCTGGAACGCCACAAAATCACGGACAAGAAGAGCGAAGGGTTCCTCCCTTCCGAACTCAAATCCCTGGGTAAATGATTACAGGAACCTCTCCCCAAGGAATCCGCTATGCCGTGCGCCAAAGCGGCCGCGCCGTGGCGTACTGCGCCCTTACCATCGGAGCCGGCACCCGCGACGAAGCCCCCTATCCCGCCGGCATCGCCCATTTTGTAGAGCACACCCTGTTCCGGGGCACCCGCAGAAAGAGTGCTTCCGTCATCTCCTCGTACCTGGAAAGGCTGGGCGGAGAACTCAACGCCTATACCACCAAGGAAGAGATTGTCCTGCACGCCACCGTGCTCAAGGAAGACCTTCCCAAGGCTGCCAGACTCCTCTTTGAACTGGCCACGGAATCCACCTTCCCCGACAAGGAAATTGAGACCGAACGCGGCGTGGTCCTGGACGAGATCATCTCCTACAAGGACAATCCGGCCGAAGATGTCTACGACCGCTTCGAGAGCCTCCTGTTTGAAGGAAGCCCCCTGGACCGCCCCATCCTGGGAACGCGGACCTCGGTGAAAACGATTACCCCGGAAATGCTGCGCCAGTTTGTGGCCGAAAAGTTCATTCCCTCCAAGATGGTGTTTACGGTGGTGGCCGATATCCCCGAAAAGCAGCTGGAAAAGCGCGTATTAAACCTGTTTGACCATGTCTTTCCACAAAGTAGTAGATAAGCGGCACCACGAGGTGAACGCCGTGGTGGGGTGCAAGGCGCCCTCCCTGTACGAAATGCCGGACCGGCTGGTCTGTGCCATGCTGGCCAACATCCTGGGCGGTCCTGCATCCAACTCGCTCCTGAACGCAGAACTTCGGGAAAAACACGGTTGGGTCTACGGCATCGAGTGCTCCTACACCCAGTATGCCGACACCGGCATCCTGGCCATCTCCTTCGGCTGTGACCGGCCCAACCTGGACCAATGCCTGAACGCCATTGACAAGATTCTGAGGCGCCTGCGGGAAGTCCCCTTCACGGACCGCCAGCTCAAGGCCTACCGCAAACAGCTCCTGGGCCAGCTGGCCATCAGCTCCGAGGCCGGGGAAGCCCAGTGCCTCTCCATGGGCAAGAGCATGCTCTCCTGGGGTACCATCCTCTCCCCCGCCGAAACCCGCGCCAAGCTGGAGGCCATTTCGGCCCAAGACCTACAAAAAATGGCCGAAAGGCTCTTCGCCCCCGACCAGCTGTCTTCTTTGGTGTATCTCTAGTTCGCTACCTCGCAGAGGAATTTGATTCGAACCAGACGGATCTCGAGTTCCTCGTATTCGTCTTCGAGGGCGGCGATGGCATCCTGAAGGGAATCTGAGGTGGCTTCCATCTTGAACCAGGTAAAGATTTCTTCCACCACGTCCGGATCCAGTTCTTCCTCTATATAATAGTTGATGTTGATGCGGGTACCGGTGGCCACGATGGCCTCGATCTCCGTGAGAAGATCCCCCATATCCAGACCGCGGGCCGAGGCAATGTCGGCCAAATCCAGCTTGCGGTCTATGGCCTGGATAATATAAACCTTGTTGCCCGATTTGGGGGCTACGGAACGGACCACGAAATCGTCCGGGCGCTCAATCTCGTTCTCCTCCACGTACTTGGCGATGAGGTCCACAAAGGGCTTTCCAAACTTGTGGGCCTTACCTTCTCCCACCCCCTGGCACTTTTCCGAGAGTTCCTTGAGGGTGAGCGGATAGACAATGGTCATATCCTCCAGGGCAGGGTCCGAGAACACCACCCAGGGCTGCAGACGGAGCTTGCGGGCCACGTCTTTGCGGAGATCCTTGAGCATGGAGAGCAGCACAGGGTCTCCCCCGCCGCCACCGCGGGCGGCGGCACCGGCTTCATCATCATCTTCGTCTACACCTTCCGAGAATACGCGGTCTTCTACCATCAGGACCGTCTTGGGGTTCTTGATGAACTCTTCTCCGGCTCCGGTGACGAAGATGAGGCCGTAGTTTTCTATGTCCTTATCCAGGTAATGCAGGATGAGACCCTGGTGGATGACGGTGGACCAGAAGCGGACATCGTGGTCTTTTCCGGCACCGAACAAGGGCAATTCATCGTGCCTGTAAGACTTAATCATGGCGGTGGAAACACCGGCCAGGATGGCGGCCAGATGCTCCAGTTTGAAGCGTTCCGGCAGGGACTGGATCAGTTCGATCACGAGGCACAGCTCTTCCTTTCCGTCGAAGCGCTTCTTGGGATGGAGACAGTTGTCGCAGGCGCAGCAGTTGTCCGGGGTATAGTCTTCTCCAAAGTAATTGAGAAGGAGCTTGCGGCGGCACTGGCTGGACTCCGCGTAGGCTACCGTTTCATTGAGCAGCTGCTTGCCTATCTCCTGTTCGGCTATGGGCTTGCCCTGCATGAACTTCTCCAGTTTCTGGATGTCTTTGTAACTGTAGTAGGTAATGCATCGGCCCTCCTGCCCGTCACGGCCGGCGCGGCCGGTTTCCTGGTAGTAGCCTTCTATGCTCTTGGGGATGTCGTAGTGGATGACAAAGCGGACATCCGGTTTGTCGATGCCCATCCCGAAGGCGATGGTGGCCACAATGACGTCAATCTCCTCCATCAGGAACTTGTCCTGGTTTTCGGCCCTGGTTTTGGTGTCCAGGCCAGCGTGGTACGGAAGGGCCTTGATGCCGTTGATGGAGAGCATCTGGGCCATCTCCTCCACCTTTTTGCGGCTGAGGCAGTAGATGATGCCGGACTTGCCGGGGTTCTGGCGGATGAAACGGATGATGTCTTTCTCCGGTTCCACCTTGTCCCTCACTTCGTAATAGAGGTTGGGCCGATTGAAGGAGGACTTGAAGACCGTGGCATCCTGGATGCGGAGGTTCTTGAGAATATCGCTCTGCACCTTGGGCGTAGCCGTGGCCGTCAGGGCTATGATGGGAGCGGGCTGGATTTCATCTACGATGGAGCGGATTTTCCGGTATTCCGGGCGGAAGTCGTGGCCCCATTCAGAAATACAGTGGGCCTCATCTACCGCATAGAAGGAAATCTTCACGCCCCTCAGCAAGGCTATGTTCTCTTCCTTGGTAAGGGACTCCGGTGCCACATACAGCAGTTTGGTAACGCCGCGGCGGAGGTCTTCCTGGACCTCTGCCAGTTGGATGCGGTTCAGGGACGAATTGAGGAAGTGGGCTATTCCGGCCTCTCCGGCTTCGAAACCGCGGATGGCGTCTACCTGATTCTTCATAAGGGCGATGAGCGGCGAGATGACGATGGCCGTTCCTTCCATAATGAGAGCCGGAAGCTGATAGCACAGGGACTTGCCGCCTCCCGTGGGCATCAGCACAAAAGCGTTGTTGCCCGCGATGAGGTGTTTGATGATTTTCTCCTGGTCGCCTTTAAACGCATCGTAACCGAAGAAAGTCTTCAACTTTTCGTGCAATATGACAGTAGGGGCGTCCATCCGCTATCAGTTTTTTCGCTTGCTGGGGTTAAATATAACAAATCTAAATCGAAAAAACAAACGATGATGGAACCTTATGTAATCTGACAAAAAATGCGTATATTTGCAGGTTGAGCGCTCGAGCGCTCCCAAACCTGATATTTAAGTATCAAAAACATAAGAAAATGAAACTTCAGAAAATCCTTCTTGCCGCTTCCGCCGCTTTGCTGGTGGTTGCTTGTGGCTCTCCCAAGGTGGAGGGTTCCAAGGCTGTTCAGTCCCTCTACCCCACCAAGGGTGAAACCGACTCCACTTCCTATCTCCTGGGTGTCAACTTCGGCCTGGTCATTACCCAGAACGGTTTTGGCGAACTCAACATGGCTCAGGTAGAAAAGGGTATGAAAGACGCCCTCAACGCCAAGGAAGGCCAGCCCATGGATTCCGCTTTCGTAAAACAGTTCAAGATCAACCCCAGCACCATGAACGAGGTTATCAACGGTTACCTCCAGAAGGTTACCGCTTACGAAGGCGCCCTCAACAAGGAAAAGGGTGACAAGTTCCGCAAGGAATTCGCCGTAAAGAACAGCGCAGATTCCACCGCTTCCGGTATCGTTTACCTGATCCAGGATTCCGGTAACGACGTCCGCGCCACCGACGACCGCGACACCGTGAAGGTGAACTACCGCGGTACCCTCATCGACGGCAAGGAGTTTGACAAGAACGAAGGCATCGAGTTCCCCCTCAACCGCGTCATCCGCGGATGGACCGAGGGTATGAAGCTCGTGGGCGAAGGTGGCAAGATCACCCTCGTCATCCCTGCCAACCTGGCTTACGGCGAGCGTGGACCCCGTGAGATCGGTGTCAACTCCACCCTCATCTTCGACGTAGACCTCCTGGAGGTTCACCCCTACAAGGAGCCCGTCGCCGAGACCGTCACCCCCATCAAGAAGAAGTAAGATGGCACTGGAACTGGAAGGCACTCTTCGCCAGAAGCTGGGCGTACAGTCCGGCACTTCGGCCCGCGGCCCCTGGGCCAAGCAGGAATTCATTGTGGAGTTCCCGGACGGCAACTTCACTTCCCAGGCCTGCTTCACCGCGTGGGGACAGGACAAGGTGGCCGAACTGGACAAGTACCAGGTGGGAGACCGCGTAAAGGTTTCCTTCAACCTCAAGAGCCGTGAATTCAACGGCCGCTGGTACAACGACCTCCAAATCTGGCGCATCGCCCCCGCCGGAGAAGCCCAGCCCGCCGCTGCGGCTCCCGCCTATGCACCGGCCGCCCCTCAGGCACCGGCTCCCATGGCTCCGGCACCCACTTTGGACGACATGCCAGCCGACAGCGGTCCCGAAGACGACCTCCCCTTCTAAGCACTAAAAAACCTTCGGCTTTTCCCGAAGGTTTTTTGTATCTTTGCGAACTATGACAAATATCAGTTTCAATAACAGATGGGTACGGATGGTCAAAGACCTTCTGTTTGCCGCCGTGGGCGCCTGGCTCGTATGGCGGGGAGGCTTCTTTTCCACCCTGCTGGGCGTATTCGCCCTGCTCTGGTACGGCCGTGACGCCTGGTACCAGATCAAGGTCCTGTGGCAGGAGAAACACTATATCCCCCAGGACAGCCCCATCTCCCGTCCCACCACAACGCCCGACGACGGAAAGATCACTGTTACCCGGGACGCCAAAGAGGTGGATTATGAGAAGGAATAACGTATGATTCCTAAAGAGACAGTAGACCTCATCCTGGACACCGCCCGTGTAGAAGAGGTGGTGGGAGACTACGTGACGCTCAAACGCCGCGGGGCCTCCCTCTGGGCCTGCTGTCCCTTCCACAACGAGAAAACCCCGTCCTTTGCCGTAACGCCTTCCAAGGGCATCTACAAATGCTTTGGCTGCGGCAAGTCCGGCAGTGCGGTGGGCTTTGTGATGGATTACGAGCATATGACGTACCCCGAAGCCCTGCGTTACCTGGCCAAAAAATACAACATCGAGGTCAAGGAAGAGGAAGAAACGGCCGAACAGATAGCCGCCCGCCAGCGCAGCGAAAGCCTGATGGCGGCCTCGGAGTTTGCCTTCAACTTCTTCAAGGAGCAGCTCACGCAGCCGGAAGGAAAGGCCATAGGCTACCAGTACTTCCGCAGCCGCGGCCTGCTTCCGGAGACCATTGAGAAATACGGTCTGGGCTGGGCTCCCAAATCCAAGGAAGCCTTTACGCAGGCGGCCAAGAACGCCGGTTACAAAGACGAGTATCTGCTGGAAACCGGCCTTTGCAGCCAGTGGGAAGACGGTTCCCTTCACGACCGCTTCTACGACCGCGTCATCTTCCCCATCCACTCGGTAAGCGGGCGCGTCATAGCCTTTGGCGGCCGTACCCTCCTCAAGGAGAAGAGCGACAAGATAGCCAAGTACGTCAACTCCAAGGAAAGCGAGATTTACGTCAAGTCCCGCTCCCTGTACGGCATCTGGTTTGCCAAGAACGAGATGGCCAAACAGGACCGCTGCTACCTGATGGAAGGCTACCTGGACGTACTGTCCATGCACCAGGCCGGCATCCTCAACTGCGTAGCCTCCAGCGGCACTTCCCTCACGGAGGAGCAGATCCGCATCATCAAGAAGTTCACGGAGAACGTCACCATCATGTACGACGGAGATGCCGCCGGCCTGCACGCCGCCATCCGTGCCATCGGCATGATTCTCAAAGAGGGTATGAACCCCCGCGTGGTCTTCCTGCCCGACGGGGACGACCCTGATTCCTTCTCCCAGAAACATACGCTGGAAGAGATCCAGGACTACATCAAGGACAACGAGCAGGACGGCATAGCCTTCAAGACCAACCTCCTGCTGGAGGAAGCCGGAGACGACCCTCTCAAGAAGGCCAACCTCATCAACGAGATAGCCGATACGGTGGCCGACATTCCCGACGCCATCAAGCGCCAGGTCTACGTGGACACCGTGGCCCGCCAGTTTGGCATAGAGTCCGACATTATCCAGGACCGCGTCCGCAAGACCCGCGAGAAGAACCGCCGGGAGATGCCCGGTCGAGCCGGGCATGACGAAAGGAGTGCCGGGCCGGACGGAAGGAGTGCCGGGCCGGACCAAAACGTCATGGCCGACACCGATCGGCCATCTACAGAGCGGAGGATTCTGGAAGAAGACCGGATTCTGGCTCCCGCCGAGCGGGAACTCCTGGGCTTCATCCTTCGCTATGGCCGCAATCCCCTGCAGTTTGAAACCGACTCCGAGTTCTACGATCCGGAAGGTTCCCAGACGGTGGCGGATTTCATAGATTCGGCCCTCTCCTCAGACGATATCCACTTTGGCAACAAGGCCTACGAGGCAACTTACAATGCCTACTTCGCCCTGTATGACCAGGGCCTGGAACAGGATGACATTGTCCTGGCCCTCCTCAATGGGGAAGACCGCGTTGTGGCCGGGGTGGCCGCAGAGCTTTCGTCCGAGAAATACGAACTCACCGTCCACAACTTTACGGACGCCCTTACCACCACGGATTCCTGGCTGGTAACCTATGTTCCCAGAGCCATCCTGGTCTATCACGACAAAAGGATAGAGGCCCAGCAGGCCGATATTGCCCGGAAACTGAAAGCCGATGTAAGCATAGAGGAGGCCAAGGAACTGATGACCCGACTCACCCGACTCAATGAATTCAAAAAGAAACTCAATATCAAACTTGGAAGACTGAAGAAATGAGCTACAAGAGAACCCTTGTGACCTGCGCGCTTCCCTACGCCAACGGTCCCGTCCATATTGGCCATCTGGCCGGCGCCTACATTCCCGGAGACATCTACGTCCGCTACCTGCGTATGCGCGGGGAGGATGTGGTCTTTGTCTGCGGCTCCGACGAGCACGGCGTGCCCATCACCATCAAGGCCCGCGCCAACGGCGTAACCCCGCAGGACATTGTGGACAAGTACCACAAGGTAATGAAAGACGCCTTCGCGGGTCTGGGAATCAACTTTGACATATACTCCCGCACCTCTTCGGCCGTGCACGAGAAGAACGCCTCCGAGTTCTTCCGCAAACTCTACGACCAGGACAACTTCATTACCCAGGAGAGCGAGCAGCTCTACGATGAAGAGGCCAAGATGTTCCTTACGGACCGTCTCATCGAGGGAACCTGCCCCAAGTGCGGCAACCCCCACGCCTACGGAGACCAGTGCGAGAATTGCGGCAGCACCCTTAGCCCCGAAGAGCTCATAGACCCCAAGTCCAAGCTCAGCGGCAGCACCCCCGTCAAGAAAAAGACCAAGCACTGGTACCTGCCCCTGAACCAGTACGAGCCCTGGCTCCGAGACTGGATCCTGGAGCAGCACAAGGAATGGAAGACCAATGTATACGGCCAGTGCAAGAGCTGGCTGGACGGCGGCCTGCAGCCCCGCGCCGTCACCCGTGACCTGGACTGGGGCGTACCCGTTCCGGTAGAAGGAGCAGAAGGAAAGGTCCTCTACGTGTGGTTCGACGCCCCCATCGGCTATATCTCCAACACCCAGGAGCTGCTGCCCCAAAGCTGGGAGAAATGGTGGAAAGACCCCGAGACCAAGCTGGTGCACTTCATTGGCAAGGACAACATCGTGTTCCACTGCATCGTGTTCCCGTCCATGCTCAAGGCCTACGGAGACTACATTCTCCCGGACAACGTGCCCTCCAACGAGTTCCTCAACCTGGAAGGAGACAAAATCTCCACGTCCCGCAACTGGGCCGTCTGGGTGCACGAATACGAGCAGGAATTCCCCGGCTGCGAGGACGTGCTGCGTTACGTGCTCACCGCCAACGCCCCCGAAACCAAGGACAACGACTTTACCTGGAAAGACTTCCAGAGCCGCAACAACAGCGAACTGCTGGCCGTCTTCGGCAATTTCGTGAACCGTGCCGTAGTCCTTACCCACAAGTACTTTGGCGGCGCCGTTCCGGAAAACAAGAAGCCGGAGGCCATTGACAAGGAGACCCTGGAGGCCTTGAAGCCCTGCCGGGAAGCCCTGGAGAAATACATCGAGACCTACCACTTCCGCGAAGCCCTCAAGGAAGCCATGAACATGGCCCGCATCGGCAACAAGTACATCTCCGACATGGAGCCCTGGAAGGTGGCCAAGGAAGATATGGACCGCTGCGCCAGCATCCTCTACACCTGCCTGCAGATCTGCGCAGACCTCGCCATCGCCTTCGAGCCCTTCACTCCTTTCAGCGCCGAAAAGCTGCGCACCATCCTCCGTGTGGGCCTCAACGCCGGAACCGACCACCGCGCCGGAGAAGGAACCCCCACCGTGAACTTCTTCAAACCCGAGGAAGGCAAGGCCGTCCATACGGCCCCGTCATCCCCGGCTCCGACCGGGGATCTGATCCTGGACTGGAACATGCTGGGCAACGCCGAACTCCTCCCCGCCGGTCACCAGCTGGGAGAAGCCGTGCTGCTGTTCCGCAAGATTGAAGATGAGGAAGTGAATGCCCAGATTGCCAAGCTGGAAGCCATCAAGAAGGCCCGCGAAGAGGCCGAAGCCGCCAAGGCCGCCGAGGAAGCCTCCAAGAAGGTGGAGCCCCAGAAGGCCGAAGTCACCTTTGACCAGTTTGGCGCCATGGACATCCGCACCGCCACCGTGCTGGCCGCCGAGCGCGTACCCAAGACGGACAAGCTCCTCAAGCTCACCATCGACACGGGCATTGACACCCGCACCATCGTCTCCGGCATCGCCGAGTACTACAGCCCCGAAGACATGCTGGGCAAACAGATCTGCATCCTCGCGAACCTCGCTCCGCGCACCATCCGCGGCATCGAGTCCAAGGGCATGATCCTGATGGCCAAGCAGGGAGACGGCAAGATGCGCTTCATCACGCCCCAGGAGGTCGTGACCAACGGAGCCCAGATAGGTTAATCCCTTTCAATACGGTTACAGATCCGCTGGAGAAATCCAGCGGATTTCTTTATCCCTACGCCACCAGGTTAGCTGGCGCTTGGCGTAGTGGCGGGTGTTGGATTGGATATGGCGGACGGCGGTATCCCGGTCGCACTTTCCGTCAAAGTACTCGAACATTTCCCTGTACCCTACCGTCTGCAGGGCGGGAAGGTTCCGGTACGGGAGCATTTTACGGGCTTCGGCCTCCAGGCCCTGGTCCACCATCTTGAGCACACGGGCGTTGATGCGCTCGTAAAGTTCTTCGCGGGGCCGTTCCAGGCCGATTTTCACAATCTCGAAGTCCCGCTCCTTGAACTGGCGGGTCTTATAGGAGGAGAAGGGCTTGCCGGTGTACATACTCACCTCCAGGGCACGGATGACACGCTGGCCGTTGGAAAGGTCCAGTTCTTCGTAGGAGACGGGGTCCAGTTCCTTGAGCTCATTGGCCAGCACTTCCACGCCTTCGTCCCTCAGGCATTCCATCAGGTGCTCCCTTAGCTGCAGCGGCACTTCCGGAAAATCGTCCAGGCCGTAGCAGAAGGCATCTATGTACAGCATGGAGCCGCCGCACATCACCAGGGTCTCGTGGCCTTGGTCGAAGAGCTGGTTGACCAGGTTCAGGGCTTCTACCTCATAGATTCCCGCGGTGTAGTTGCGGGTGATGGGAACCGACCTTATGAAATAATGCTTCACGGCAGCAAGCTCCCGACGGGAGGGTACTGCCGTGCCTATTCTGAGTTCTTTGTAAATTTGGCGGGAATCGCAGGAGATAACGGGGGAACCTACCTCCAGGGCGCGCTTGATGGCATAGCCGGTTTTTCCGACAGCGGTGGGACCCAGTATGATCTCAAGGCGCCGGGGCATAGACTATTCTTCGCCTTCGTCGTAGATTTCTTTGCCGTCTTCGTCTTCCTCTTCTTCCTCCTCCTCTTCCAGGTCTTCGTCGTCGAAGTCTTCGTCATCCTCTTCTCCTTCTCCGGGAAGGTGACGCTGGGTTTCGGGAAGGTCTTCAAAGGCTACGTAGCCGTTTTCAAACTCGATGGGATTGGGACCCTTGGTCTCTGCCAGAACGGGGAAGTCCGGCTGGACTTTCACGCCTTCGGCCTCTCCTTCCACGAGGATGTTGACGCTCTTTTTATTGGTAACGTCGTAGAAATAGACGAAACTGTCCGTTCCGGCCTTGACGGCTTTTTCCAGGGAAATCTGGTCCACGGTACCGGCACCCAGGTCAAAGAGACCCCAGCGGCCCACAACGTTGCCTTCTATATCCAGGCCTTTGAACATGATGAGCTGATCCTGGGGAAACTCCAGGTCTGCCCTGATTTGCTTATGAAGAGTGTACAGTGTGGTGGCACCGTTCACGTGATAAACTCTGTAAAAACCCTTGATACCTGAGAGGGTTACTCTTAACTTGAATACCATAATTCAAATATACTGCTTTTTTCCGGTTCCGTTGCAAATTATCTTAAAAAACACTACTTTCGTACAGATGGAATGGAACGACCAATACAAGAGCATTGAAGCCCCCTCCGAAGGCCTTTTCAAGGACAACGGTTCACGCTTCATCGCCCTGGCCTATCCGGTGGAAACGGAGGAAGAGGTGAAGACCATCGTGGCCGGTCTCCGCAAGGAGTATCACGATGCCCGTCACCACTGCTACGCCTACCGCCTGGGCTACAAAGGAGACGTCTGGAGAGCCTCCGACGACGGAGAACCTTCCGGGAGCGCCGGCCGGCCCATCCTGGGGCAGATCGATTCCATCGGCCTGAGCGATATCCTGGTGGTGGTGGTCCGCTACTTCGGCGGCATCAAACTGGGCATTCCGGGGCTCATCCGGGCGTACAAGACCTCCACGGCCGACGCCCTCTCATCGGCCTGTATCATTGAAAAAGTAGCCTCCCGGCACTTCCGGGTCACTTTTGACTACCTTTCCATGAATGCCGTGATGAAGGTACTCAAGGATATGGACCTGCCCCAGACGGCTCAAAACTTCGCCGAGGAGTGCAGCCTGGAGACCCGCGTCAGGCTGGCTTCGGTTGAAGATTTCTTGGAAAGAACGAAGAATATTGCAAAATTGGAAGAAATATAGGTTTTATCAATAATAATTATTAACTTTCGGAACTTAACTAGTAACAAAATTTAACTATTTAATAACCATGTCTAAAAAAGTTCACGTCTTTAACGCCGGCCCCTGCCTCCTGCCCCAGGTGGCCATTGACAACGCCATTGCTGCCCTGAAAGACTTCAGCGGCACCGGCATTTCCGTCCTTTCCATCTCCCACCGTACCAAGGAGTGGGATGCCGTGATGGATGAGTGCCGCGCCCTCTGGAAGGAACTCCTGAACATCCCGGACACCCACGAGGTGGTATTCCTGGGCGGCGGCGCTTCCCTGCAGTTCCTCTATGTGGCCATGAACTATCTGGAGAAGAAGGCCGCCTATCTGGACACCGGCGTATGGGCCCACAAGGCCCTCGTAGAGGCCCAGGGCATTGGCGAGGCCTATGCCATTGCCTGCTCCAAAGACAAGAACTACACTTATATCCCCAAGGGATTTGAAATTCCTGCGGATCTGGATTACCTCCACATCACCACCAACAACACCATCTACGGCACGGAAATCAAGAAGGATATGGATTGCCCCTGCCCCCTGATTGCCGATATGTCCTCCGACATCATGTCCCGTCCGGTGGACGTGAGCAAGTACACCCTCATCTACGGCGGCGCCCAGAAGAACGTGGGTCCTGCCGGCGTCATCTTCGCCATCATCAAGAAAGACGCCCTGGGCAAGGTTACCCGCCACATCCCTACCATGCTGGACTACCGCACCCACATTGACAAACTCTCCATGTTCAACACCCCTCCCGTGTTCAATATCTTCGTGATGAACGAGACCCTCAAGTGGATCAAGAGCATGGGCGGCGTAGAGGCCATCCAGAAGATCAACCAGAAGAAGGCAGACCTTCTCTACGGAGAAATTGACCGCAACTCCCTGTTTGTGGGCACCGCCGCCAAGGAAGACCGTTCCCTGATGAACGTGTGCTTCGTGATGGCTCCCGGCAAGGAAGACCTCCAGGACGAGTTCTTCGCCTTTGCCAAGGAGCGCGGTATGGTGGGCATCAAGGGCCACCGTTCCGTGGGCGGATTCCGCGCCTCCCTGTACAACGCCTGCACCGTAGAGGATGTCCAGGCCCTGGTAGACTGCATGCAAGAATTTGAAAAACTGAAGAAATAATGAAGGTTTTACTTGCCACCCAGAAGCCCTTCGCCGCCAAGGCCGTTGAAGGCATTGTGTCCATCCTCACCGAAGGCGGACACCAGGTAGAGAAATTGGAAAACTACGCCAGCCAGGAAGCCCTGCTTGCCAGCGTGGCAGACGCCGAGGCCCTCATCATCCGCTCGGACAAAATCACGGAGGAAGTGATGGCCGCCGCCCCCAAGCTCAAGATTGTGGTGCGCGCCGGAGCCGGCTTTGACAATGTAGACCTGGAAGCCGCCACCAAACGCGGCATCGTGGTTATGAACACCCCTGGCCAGAACTCCAACGCCGTGGCCGAGCTGGCCCTGGGCCTGATGATCTTCATGGCCCGTACGCAGTTCACCCCTGCCACCGGTTCCGAACTGCAGGGCAAGCGCCTGGGCGTTCAGGCCTATGGCAACGTGGGCCGTCTTGTGGGCCAGAAGGCCAAGGCCCTGGGGATGGAAATCTGCGCCCTGGACCCCTTCCTCACCGACGAGCAGATCATCGCCGGCGGCGCCCAGCCCGTCCACTCCGTGGAAGAGCTCTACGCATCGTCCGACTACCTCTCCATCCATATCCCGGCCCTGCCCAGCACCATCGGCAGCATTGGCTACGACCTAATTACCAAGATGCCCAAGGGCGCCACGCTGGTAAACACCGCCCGCAAGGAAGTGATTGACGAAGACGGCCTGTTCCGCGCCCTCGAAGAGCGTCCGGACCTCAAGTACGTAGCCGACGTAATGCCCGACAACTACGCCGCCCTGCAGGAGAAATTTGGCCCGCGCGTATTCGCCACGCCCAAGAAGATGGGTGCCCAGACGGCAGAAGCCAACGTGAACGCCGGCCTGGCCGCCGCCCGTCAGATTGTGGATTTCTTCGCCACCGGCAACTGTAAATTCCAAGTGAACAAGTAATATGGTACGCGTAAAACCCTTTGCGGCCATCCGCCCGCCCAAGAACCTGGTTACCGAGGTAGCCGCCCCGCCGTATGACGTCCTCAACTCCGAGGAAGCCAAGGCCATGGCTGGAGAAAAGAGCCTCCTGCACATTACCAAGCCGGAGATTGACTTTGAGCCCATTGCCGGGGAACACGAACAGCGAACCTACGACAAAGCCGTGGAAAACTTCAAGCTCTGGAAAGAGCGCGGCTGGCTGGTACGGGAAGACAAGGAAAAGTACTATGTGTACGCCCAGACCATGGACGGCCGCACCCAGTACGGAATTGTCCTCTGTGCCCATACGGACGACTACGCAAACGGCATCATCAAGAAGCACGAACTCACCCGCAAGGAAAAGGAAGACGACCGCATGGTCCATGTCCGCATCCAGAACGCCAACATCGAGCCCGTCTTCTTTGCCTTCAAGGACCACAAGGAACTGGGAGAGATCATTGCACAAACCGCCGCCGGAGAACCCGAGTACAAGTTTGTGGACGAGAACAACTTCACCCATACCTTCTGGGTTATTGACGATGACGCCGTAAACGCCCGCATCACGGAAATCTTCACCAAGGACATTGACGCCTTCTACGTGGCCGACGGCCACCACCGCACCGCCGCGGCCGCCCGCGTGGGAGCGGAGAAGAAAGCCCAGAACCCCCACCACACCGGCAACGAGGAATACAACTTCTTCATGGCCGTCTGCTTCCCGCAGAGCCAGCTGGCCATCATCGACTACAACCGCGTGGTGAAGGACCTCAACGGCCTCAGCACCAAGGATTTCTTCAAGGCCCTTGAGGAAGACTTCGTGATTGAAGGCAAGGGCCCGGAGATTTACCATCCCTGCGGCCTGCATAACTTCTCGATGTACATCGAAGGAGTGTGGTACAGCCTCACCGCCAAGCCCGGCCGTTACAACGACAACGACCCTATCGGCGTCCTGGATGTGACCATCCTCTCCAATCTGGTCCTGGACAAGATCCTGGGCATCAAGGACCTCCGCACCTCCAACCGTATCGACTTCGTAGGCGGTATCCGCGGCCTCGGGGAACTCTCCCGCCGCGTAGATTCCGGAGAGATGAAGGTGGCCTTTGCCCTGTACCCGGTGTCCATGCAGCAGCTCATCAACATTGCCGATACCGGCAATATCATGCCGCCCAAGACCACCTGGTTCGAGCCCAAGCTCCGAAGTGGCCTGGCCATTCACAGTCTTGACTAAACGAAAAAGCCTCCCGGCCGGGAGGCTTTTTTACTTTCGAATACCCCAGAGGACAACCCCCACGGAAACGCTCACATTGAGGGAATGCTTGGTTCCCTGCTGGGGAATTTCCAGGGCAAAGTCGCAGGCATCCACTACAGCCTGCTGCACGCCGTCCACCTCATTGCCGAAAACCAGGGCATAACGGGCCGAAGGATCCCGCCGGAAAGCATCCAGTTTGACGGAGTTCACCGTCTGCTCCACCGCCACTGGGGTATAGCCATCAGCCTTCAACTTTTTCACCAGCGCCACTACATCCTGCACGTGCTCGAAGGGCACCACTTCTTCGGCCCCCAGGGCTACTTTGCGGAGTTCCGGGGACGGGGGCACCGGGCAGATGCCGCCCAGGTAGACCTTGTCCACGCCAAAGGCGTCGGCCGTGCGGAAGGCGCTGCCCACATTGTGGGCGCTGCGGATGTTGTCCAGCACCAGCACCACGCCACTCTCCGGGCGGTCATGCACGTACTCATCGGCCGACATCCGGCCCAGTTCTATGTTCAGCAGTTTGCGGTCTTTCATTCTTATTTCAGCGTAGCGGCCAGGGCGTCCCGGAAAGCTATGGCCGACTTTTCAATGTCGTATTGCTCCATGGACTGGGCGTGACGAAGGCCCATCTCCCAGTGCTCCTGGGGATGATCCAGCCAGAAATCTATGCGTTCGGCCAGGGCCTCGGGGTTCTGGGCAGGGAACTTGCAGTGGCGGTCCAGGGCAAACTGGGAAGTACCGCTGTACGGGCTGACGGCGATGATGGGGCAGGCACCCTGCTGCATGGCTTCCATAATGGAAAGGCCTTCTACCTCGATGGGGGCGCAGTGGGGGCACAGGTCGGCCTTGGCGGCCATCTGGCGGAGTTCGTCCCGGGTGTTGAAGCTGAAGACGGGCTCATAGGCAAGCACGCCTTCCTGATACAGTTTCTTTGCCAATTTCTTGTAACGCTTGCCCTGGGGGCCATTGCCGGCAAAATGCAGGCGGATGCGTTTGGCGTATTTGCTGTAACGCATGGCTTCCATCAGCGTGGGCTGGTCTTTCTCATGGGAAAGCCGCCCAATGTAGAGGATGTCAAAGACGCGCTCCGGATCCAGATAGCTTTCCGGGGGCGTCTGCGGCCGTAGGCACTTGTCCGGGATGATGCCGTTGGAAATGACCCCCAGCTTGGCTTTGAAGTGATACCGGCGCAGGCGGTCCAGCACCGTTTCGGTGGGGCACTGCACAAAAGAGCATTCGTTATAGATATGTTTTCTCCAGGCCTTGAGGAGGGTACGGTTGATCCACTTCCAATTGCGGAGCGGACCAATTCCCAGCGAATAAATCAGGTTCTCGGGGAACATATGGAAAGTGGCCGTAAGGGGTTTGCCCATTTTTTTGGCCGCCTTGATAGCTTTCCACTGCAGCACGAAGGTTTCCTCCAGGTGTACTACATCGGCCCAGCGGACCGCTTCCTCTATCACCTTCATGTCTCCGTCGGCATAGGAGAAGCCGCTGGATTCAATGATGGGCTGGAAGATGGGAAATTTGAATTCTTTCAGCGGAAAATCGGGCTGAGGACCCTTGGGGTCCGGATTGGGACCGGCCAGGATGCGTACGTCTTCACCAATGGCTTTCAGGGCTGCCACGGTGCGGCGGGCCGATGCCGATATCCCGTTACCCGGAATATAATAGTTATTGATTACAAAAAGTATTTTCATAGCGGGTGCAAAGGTATAAAAAAACCGTCACATGGACTAATGGCTCCGACGGCTCACGAGCAGCGGGTCCAGGGCGGCCAGCACGCCGGGCAGCACGAAGAGGATGAGGATCAGCACGGCAAGAGCGCCGATGGACAGGCTCCGGAGGATGGCGGAGATCATGGGATCCTTCATGATGATGTGCATCACGAAAGGTACGATGGTAAGGATGAGCCCGGAGGTAAGGATGGAGTGCGAGGAATCCTGGTAGGCCTTGGAGAGGGCCGAAGGGATATCGGCCTTCCCGCGATACTCCAGGTAATAGTGTGTAAAGAGGATGGTATAGTCAATGGTGGCGCCCATCAGGATACCCTGGATGATGAGGTAGGACAGGTAATACATAGTATTGCCGCCCAGGCCGCTGGCCCAGATATTCACGTAGACGCCCGCCATAATGGTCATCACCAGCGGGATGGGAACCAGCACCGAGCGGAAGTTGAAGGCCACGATCAGGAAGATGGACAGCACGGTGAGGACGGTCAGAAGCAGGAGTTCGGAAGGGAAACCGTCCTGGAGTTCCTTGTACATTTCGGCCTCGCTGATCCAGTAGTGAGGGCCCTGGAGGCCTTCATCGGCCAGCTTTCTGATCTGCGCCACCATCACGGAAGTGCTGTCTCCCTCTACCGGCAGGTGGTTGAGTGCGATGGCGCCGGAATAGTTCGGGCCCTTGAGCTGACCCAGACCCAGCAGAAGCTCTTCGCGGGCTTCCGTGATAAGGGTGCGGGAACTGTCGGGCACAAAGGCGCTCAAGGTGGGATTGGTCAGCAGCGTATCGGCCACGAAGTCCAGCAGTTCGCCGGGAGACATCTTCCAATTGGGATCGGCTCCCTTCTGGGCGCCGGAATACAGGAACAGCAGGTCCAGCTGGTCTTTGGAAACGGAAATGCCGGCGGCGGAAAGGGCTCCATAGACCCGGGCCGATGAGTATTTCATAGAAGAAAAAGCCATCTCTGCCAAAACCTCCAAGGGAGTGGGAGCCGCTTCTTCCTCAACAACCGGCTCCACCAGGGCAACCGGTTCTGCCACTTCTACCACTTCTACCGGCACGGCTACAAGTGTATCGGCCTGTACCGGAACCACCTCGACGGGAACGATGGAAACCGTATCCACCTGGGCTGTCCGGCGAGGTCCGGCGGCCAGGATGGAATCTATCTGCGGGGCCATCTGCTCCATCTGCGCCTTGGCATCTTTGGGAATGAAGGCGGCATAACGGCGGTTGGTGAGAATCTTTTCCCGTACGTAGGTAAGCATTTCGGCGGCGCTCATCGTTTGGCCGCGCCGGCCGGCCAGACGGTACAGGGTGGCCACCTGGCTGGGGTTCATATCCACAAGGGCGGCCATCTCCGCTGCCGTGCGGGGCGCGGTGAGCTGCTCGTAGGTAAGGAAATCTTCTTCTTCGGGAGCGGGGGCCACGGCAACCGTGTCAACGGGAGCGGCCACGGCCAGGGAGTCCGGGACCGGTACCCAAACGATGGTATCGGCCTGAACTTTTAAAGTATCTTCCAGTACGGGAACGGGCTCCGGTTCAATTACGGGTTCAGGTTCGGGTTCCGGCTCGGGCTCCGGTTCCAGTTCCGGTTCCGGGAACAGGACCTTGGGATCAAATCCTTCCGGCACCAGCCCCTGGGCCGACAGTTCCTCCACCAGGTCCATCATTTCCTGGAAACTCATCCTTTCGCTGCGCTGGGGATGGAAACGGGCATAGTACACCAGGGAAAGCATCTCCTCGGGGAGGGCGCCGGCTTCGTCCGGAGCAAAATCGGAAAAGAGTTCCAGCATCTGGGACACCGTCCGGGGCCGGAGCACCAGCGAAGGGTAACTCAGGGTCCGGGTAACGCCCGGAACCGTACTCAGCGTATCCATCAGGTCCGTCACGGAATCTTCATCCGCATTGGAATACAGCAGCAGGGAGGCGTTGCTGGTGGCGTCCTTCTGGTCCAGGGCGGTACTGCTCCAGGTGGGGGCAAAGGAAAGGACGGTCTTGTTTTTCAAATAAGCGAAGCCGGCAAAGATGGCCACAAACAGCACCAGCAGCAGATAACGGAACTGATGCTGGAAGCGGGCAATAGGGCCGAAGGGCAGCCGGGGAATCTTCTTTCTGGTAGCTTCCACCGCCCGGTCTCCGGCAATGATGAGGAAAGGAAGGACGGTGAAGATGCAGATGAGGGAGAAGGTGACGCCTTTGGAGAGCACCAGTCCCAAATCGGCCCCTATCTTTATCTTGATGAAGCAGAGCATCAGCAGGCTCACGATGGTGGTGAAGGCGCTGCTGAGGATGGACGACGCCGCTCCCCGGATGGCCCCCTCCATAGCCGCTTCCTTGTCTTTCCCCAGGGCTTTTTCCTGCCGGTACCGGTTCATCAGGATGATGCAGTAATCCATGGACAGCACCATCTGCAGCACCGGCGAAAGCATATTGGTCATCATGGAGACGCTGGGCAGGAAGGCATTGGTGCCCATATTCAGCGCCACGGCAAAACCGGTGGTCAGCAGGAACAGCACCACTTCCATCACGGAAGAGCACATAATCAGCAGCACCACGAACAGCATGGCAACGCCTATGGCCAGAATGCGGGGCAGATCGGTGGGCATCAGGTCGTTTCCGTCGGCAAACAGGGAACCGAATTCCTGCATCCTGCCCTGCAGGGAGGGCAGTTCCTGCTCCATAATGTCCAGTCCCTGCTTCATCGGATAACTGTCCGGCAGGTACTGGGTCATGTCCGTGTTGATGTTGATACTGGGAATCATAAGAGCACTGGCCACCACCAGGATGGTCATCAGGGCAAAGATCCCTTTTCGATATTTCACCAGAAAGCGCGACATGCGTCTGCAAAGGTAAGGCTTTTCCAACAAAAAAGCGTATATTTGTAAGTCCTTTCAACAAAAGGATATCCAAGTTATATAAGGTACTATCATATTATTCATGAAAAACGATCTTCAAGTATTTGACCTCATCAAGAAGGAGCAGGAACGCCAGTCTTCCGGTTTGGAGCTGATTGCCTCCGAAAACTATGTCTCTGACCAGGTTCTCGCCGCCATGGGTTCCGTCTGCACCAACAAGTATGCAGAAGGCTATCCCGGCAAGCGCTATTACGGCGGTTGCGAGGTGGTGGACCAGATTGAGCAGCTGGCCATTGACCGTCTCTGCGCCCTCTTCGATGCAGAATATGCCAACGTGCAGCCGCACTCCGGCGCCCAGGCCAATATGGCCGTGACCATGGCCATCCTCAAGCCCGGAGATACCTTTATGGGTCTGGACCTGTCCATGGGCGGTCACCTTACCCACGGTTCTCCCGTGAATGCCAGCGGTCTGCTCTATCACCCCGTGGCATACGGCCTCAATCCGGAAACCGGACGCGTAGACTACGATGAAATGGAGCGCAAGGCCCTCGAGTGCAAGCCCAAGCTCATCATCGGCGGCGCATCGGCCTATTCCCGCGAGTGGGACTATGAGCGTATGCGCGCCATCGCAGACAAGGTAGGTGCCATCCTCTGGATCGATATGGCCCACACCGCCGGCCTCATTGCCGCCGGTCTGCTCAAGAACCCCGTCAAATACGCCCACATCGTCACTTCCACCACCCACAAGACCCTGCGCGGACCGCGCGGCGGCATCATCCTGATGGGCAAGGACTTCGACAACCCCTGGGGCCTCACCACTCCCAAGGGAGAGATCAAGAAGATGAGCGCCATTCTCAACGGCAGCGTCTTCCCCGGCATCCAGGGCGGTCCGCTGGAGCACGTGATTGCCGCCAAGGCCGTGGCCTTCTTCGAGGCCTCCCAGCCGGAGTATGTGGAGTACCAGAAGCAGGTAGTGGCCAACGCCGCCACTATGTGCCAGGCCTTCATTGACAAGGACTACAAGATCATCTCCGGTGGAACGGACAACCACCTTATGCTCATTGACCTCCGCACCAAGTTCCCGGATCTGACGGGCCGTGTGGCAGAAAAGGAGCTGGTCAGGGCCGATATCACCGTGAACAAGAATATGGTTCCCTTCGACAGCCGCAGCCCGTTTGCCACCAGCGGTCTCCGCATCGGCACTCCGGCCATCACCTCCCGCGGCTTCGAGCAGAAGGATATGCTGGCCATAGTGGAACTCATCGACACCGTTCTGGCTTCGTCCAACGAGCACTTCGCCGCCCTCACCGCCAAGGAACCCACTGCAGAGCAGGCCGAAGAACTGGCCGCTCACCAGCAGGTTCTGGAAGAGGTCAAGCGCAAGGTCCATATGATGACCGCCGGTCGCCCGCTCAACCGCTATTAACAGCCGTGAGACAGAAGTCTCTGACTGACAACAATTTATAAAAATCCTCCTCCGCTATTTACGGAGGAGGATTATTAATACTCCACCTTGTTCAGGAACAGGGCGTTGCCGGGGACGGACTCGCCGGCGTCACCGCGGGTACCGCTCTCGATGAGTTCCGCCACCCATTCCGGAGCGTGCTTGCCCCGACCCACTTCAATAAGCGTCCCAACAGTAGCCCGAACCATGTTCCGTAAGAACCTGTCCGCAGCAATCCGGAAGTACCAATAAGAAGAGTCTGAGGTAGGGAATGCAGTCCTGGGGGACTCCGTTCCGCTTCGCTCCACTCCGGCCCCTCCCATTGCCTCCGGCAGCGGGGGTGGACAAGCCCCCAGGACTGCATTCCCTACCTCAGAATCCATCACTTGGATATGAGAGGGAGTATAGGGAGCCCAGAAGGCTTCGTAGACGGTACAGATGGAGGTTTTGTTGTCAGTCCCCGTTTTTTCGAAGCAGGAGAAGTCGTGGGTTCCGAGGAGGAACTGACAGGCTTTGTTCATTGCTTCGAAGTCCAGACCGGGATAACCGCATTGCCAGGAAAAGGCCCGTACGAAAGGGTCTTTCTGCCTATGGATGAAGTAGGTATATTCGCGGCGTTTGGCGCTGAAGCGGGCGTGCAAATCATCGGCCACCGGAGAGACCGAATGAACGGCCACGCCGTGGGGCAAAATGGCATTTAATTTGTAGGTAAAGTCGGATGCCTCAAAGGGAAAAATACCGTCCCAATCAAAGTGAGCCACGTAGTGGTAAGCATTGACGGCGGTATCCGTACGGCCCGCACCGGTAACCGGAACCGGACGGCCCAGCAGCCGGGAAAGGGCACTTTCCAGACACTGCTGAACGGAGGGCGCGGAGGGCTGGATTTGCCAGCCGCAGAAAGCCGAACCGTCGTAAGAGAGGCAAAGGAAATAACGCATATGCAAAATTAACAATTTATATGGAATCTGTTAACATCAGAGAATTAAACGAGCGCATCCAGAAGGAGAGCTCCTTCGTAGATCTCCTGACCCTGGAAATGGGAAAAGTGATTGTGGGCCAGAAGCAGCTGATTGACAATCTGCTCATCGGCCTGCTGAGTGGCGGCCACATCCTGCTGGAAGGCGTTCCCGGTCTGGCCAAGACCCTGGCCATCAACACCCTGTCAAAGGCCGTGGATGCCCAGTTCAGCCGTATTCAGTTTACCCCTGACCTCCTGCCTGCAGACGTTGTGGGTACCCTGGTTTACTCCCAGAAGAGAGAAACCTTCGAGGTGCACAAGGGCCCCATCTTCGCCAACTTCATACTGGCCGATGAAATCAACCGTTCCCCGGCAAAGGTACAGAGCGCCCTGCTGGAAGCCATGCAGGAGCATCAGGTCACCATCGGCGACAATACCTACAAGCTGCCGGAGCCTTTTCTGGTAATGGCCACCCAGAACCCCATCGAGCAGGAGGGCACCTATCCCCTGCCGGAAGCCCAGGTGGACCGTTTCATGCTCAAGGTGGTGGTCTCCTACCCCAAGAAGGACGAGGAGCGCCAGATTATCCGAATGAACAATACCGGAGAGTTCCCCTCGGCCCAGGCCGTGGTCAAGCCCGAAGACATCATCCGCGCCCGCAGCGTGGTGCGTGACGTCTATATGGACGAAAAGATTGAGCGTTACATCGTGGACATCGTGAACGCCACCCGTACTCCCGCAGAATACGGCCTCCCGGAACTGAAGAACTTCATTTCTTACGGCGGCTCCCCGCGTGCCAGCATCTCCCTGGCGATGGCGGCCAAGGCCTACGCTTTCATCAAGCGCCGCGGCTATGTGATTCCGGAAGACGTCCGTGCCGTTTGCAACGAGGTCCTGCGTCATCGTATCGGCCTTACCTATGAGGCCGAAGCCGAGAACGTCACCCCTGAGCAGATTATCGAAAAGATCATCAACGCCGTCATTGTTCCGTAATCCGGAGCGAAGCGACCCAGGGGGTCTGGGGGGGTAGCCCCACAGTATGTTTAAACGAATTAGGTCATTTTGAAAAAATGACTCCCGAAGAGTTAATAAAGAAGGTCCGGAAAATTGAGATCCGCACCAAGGCGCTGAGCCACCAGGTCTTTGCCGGAGAATACCACTCCGCGTTCAAGGGCCGCGGTATGGCGTTCAGCGAGGTGCGCGAGTACCAGTGGGGAGACGACGTCCGCAATATGGACTGGAACGTGACGGCCCGTATGAGCGCCCCGTACGTAAAGGTCTTTGAGGAGGAACGTGAACTCACCGTGGTGCTGATGGTGGACATCTCCCGTTCCGGCCTGTTTGGAACGGCCGTCAAGACCAAGCGGGAGCAGATTGCAGAAATTGCCGCCACGCTGGCCTTCAGCGCCATCCTCAACAACGACAAGGTGGGCTGCATCCTGTTCAGCGACCACGTGGAGAAGTTCATCCCGCCGGCCAAGGGCCGCACCCACTTCCTGCACATAGTCCGCGAGATTCTGGAGTACCAGCCCCAGTCCAACGGAACCGACGTAGGAGAAGCCCTCCGCTACCTCACGGGCGCCATCAAGAAAAAGTGCACCGCCTTTATCCTCAGCGATATGCTGGACGTTCAGGCCGATGGCACCCCGCGTTACGAGGAAGCCCTGAAGGTAGCCGCCAACCGGCACGACGTGTCCGTCATCCGCATCAGCGACCCTCGCGAGAAGAGCCTTCCCAACGTGGGCCTGGTCCACGCCAAAGATGCAGAGACCGGCGCCTCCCGCTGGATCAACACCGCCTCCGGCAGCGTCCGCAGCGCTTATGAGAACTGGTTCCGCACCAGCACCCAGGCCGCCGACCGCCTGATGCTCCGTTACCACGTAGACCACGTAGACATTTCCACCAACGAGGATTATGTCCGCGGCCTGCTGTCCTTATTCCACAGAAGATGAAGTTGAAACTGATCATACCGGCCCTTCTCCTCACGACGCTGCTAGGCGCCCAGGGCATTCGTAAAGAGGCCGGAAATACCTTCCTGGAACCCCTCCAGAAGCGGGATTCGGTGCTCATCGCAGACCAGTTCCGCTACGGCATCATCCTGGAGAACGTACCGGAAGGAACGCCGCTCGCTTTCCCCGAATTCAAACCGGAGAAAGACAGCCCGCTGGAAATCCTGGGCGAGTGGCAGCTGGACTCCACCCGCATCAGCAAGAAAAAGGAAGTCCCCGCCCGCTACAACATCAAGGCCTCCATCCTCCTTACCGCCTTTGACGGCGGTATCTACGAGCTGCCGGACATCCCCGTGCTTATGGACGGAGACACCCTGGTGTTCCACGGCCCCGAGGAGCCCCTGGAAGTGAAGGAACTCCCCATCGATATGGAGACCTTCCAGGCCCACGACATCAAGCCCCAGGTCAAATTCCCCTACACCTTCAAGGAAATCTTCCCCTGGGTGCTGGGCGTGCTGGTTTTCATCGGCCTGGTCTATCTCCTGGTCCGCTTCATCCAGAGCCGGAGAAAGGCTGCACAGGAAAAGGAAAAGGCCGAACCGGCCCATATCAAGGCCCTGCGCAAGCTGGACAAGTACCGCTCAGACAAGTACTGGAAGCCCGAAAACCAGAAGACCTTCTATTCCGGCGTCACGGATGCCCTTAGGGAATACATCGTGTCCCGCTTTGGCGTGGCCGCCATGGAAATGACCACGGCCGAGATATTTGACGGCCTCAAGGGAAGCGACATCCCCGAAGACCTCTACGCCCAGATGAAGGACCTCTTTGAAAGGGCCGATTTCGTCAAATTCGCCAAGTTCACCGCCACCGACGAGGAGAACGCCACCGTCCTCCCCCGCGCCGTGAACTTTGTCACCACCACCTACCAGGTCCAACTGGAAGAAGAGATGAAGGAGGAGTAAGCCATGTTCTTTGAGTATCCCAAGCTTCTTTTCCTGCTCATCATTCCCCTCCTCCTGGTGGGCCGATACCTCTATATCGAACTGAGGGACCGCCGGCCGCATCTGCGCGTATCCAAGCTGGAGGCCTGGACTTCCGGCGGCCGGTCGGCCATGGAAATTGTAAGGCACATTCCCTTTGTGCTGCGCACGGCTGCGCTGGTGCTCATCATCATCGCCATCGCGCGTCCCCGCTCCTCCTCGCAGGTGGAAAAGATTGATACCGAAGGCATCGACATCATCTTTGCGATGGACGTGTCCACCAGTATGCTGGCCCGCGACTTCGAGCCCGACCGCCTGAGCGCCGCCAAGGACATTGCCATAGAATTCATTGCCCAGAGGCCCTCGGACCGTATGGGTATCGTGGTGTTTGCCGGAGAAAGCTACACCCAGTGTCCCCTTACCACGGACCGCGCCACCCTCATCAACCTGATGAAGGAGGTGCAGACGGACCTGATAGAGGACGGAACCGCCATCGGCAACGGCCTCGCCACCGCCGTGGCCCGTATGAAGGACTCCGACGCCAAGAGCCGCGTGGTCATCCTGCTCACGGACGGTGTGAACAATATGGGTGAGATAGACCCCGGTATGGCCACGGAGATTGCCAAGACCTACGGCATCCGCGTCTACACCATTGGCGTGGGCGCCAACGGAACGGCTCCCTACCCCGTGCAGACGCCCTGGGGCATTGAACTCCGCAATATGCCCGTGGAGATTGACGAAGACCTGCTGAAGAACATAGCAGACGGTACCGGCGGCCGCTATTTCCGCGCCACCGACAATACCAAACTGAGTGAAATTTACGCCGAAATCGGTCAAATGGAGAAGACCCGCACCAGTGTGGATTCCTTCCCCGTATACAAGGATTTGTTTAAGAATTACGCGCTGGCAGCCCTGGTTTGCCTGTTACTGGAACTGCTGCTGAGCGCCGCTTTAAGGAGGATGCCGTGATGTTGATGTTTGCCGACTACAAATTCTTGTACCTGCTGCTCCTCATTCCCGTGGTGCTGGTGGGCTATGCCGTGCTGCGCTACCTGCGCAGCCGCCGCGTCAAAGCCTTCGGAGACCCTGAACTCACCGAGGCCCTGATGCCGTCCCGTTCCCGCTCCAAGGGATGGGTGCGCCTGGCTTTCTGGTGCCTGGCCTTCGCCTTCTTCGCGGTGGGCCTGGCCCGTCCCAGAAGCGGCGCCAAACTGGCGGAGCATACCACCCGCGGTGCAGAAATCATCGTGGCGCTGGACGTATCCAACTCCATGCTGGCCCAGGACTATTCCCCCAACCGCCTGGAGCGCGCCAAACTGGCCATCTCCCGCCTCACGGACAAACTCCAGGACGACCGCATCGGCCTGGTCATCTTTGCCGGAACTTCCTTTGTGCAGCTGCCCGTCACCACGGACTACGTGAGCGCCAAGATGTTCCTCTCCAGCATAGACACCGGGTCCATTCCCGTCCAGGGAACGGCCATAGGAGACGCCATTAACCTGAGTATCAAGAGCTTCAGCGCCCAGAGCGAAAAGAGCCGCGTAATCGTGGTCATCTCCGACGGTGAAAACCACGAAGACGACCCTGTAGCCGCTGCCAAGCAGGCGGCAGAGCTGGGCATCAAGGTCTACACCATCGGTGTGGGATCGGCCGAAGGCCAGCCCATTCCCGTGGAAGGCGGCCTCCTGCGGGATAAGGACGGAGAGATTGTGGTTACCCGCCTGGACGAAGAGACCCTCCGCAATGTAGCCCGCGCCGGAGGCGGGGCGTACATCCACGCCGGAGGCGAAGAATTCGGCCTGAATCCCATTGTGGACGACATCCGCAAAATGGAAGACGAGGAGTTTGGCTCCCTGGTCTTTGAAGAGTACGACGAGGAGTATATGTACTTCTTTGGCATCGCCCTCTTCTTCCTGGTGCTGGAAATGCTCATTGGCGAGCGAAAGCCCCGCCGCAGACTGTTTGAAGTATGAGAAAGTTCCTCTGCATATTGATGCTTATGGTTAGCTACAGCGTAGCCTTTGCCCAGAAGGCAGACCTCCGCCGCGGCAACCGGGAGTTTAAGAAAGGCCAGTACGCCAAGGCCGATATCAGTTACCGCAAGGCCATTATGCTGGACACGTCCTCCGTGGCGGCACGCTACAACCTGGCCAACAACCTCTACCGCCAGGAGAATTACGACGAAGCCGCCAAGCAGCTGGACGACTGCCAGCTCACGGCCTCGGAAGTGGATTTTGCCTCCGACTACTACTACAACCGCGGAGACGTGGCCATAGCCAAGGAGGATTGGCAGACGGCCGTGAATATGTTCAAGGAGGCCCTGCGCCGCAGCCCCGGAGACCTGGACGCCAAGGAGAACTACCTCTACGCCCGCAACAAGCTCCAGGAACAGCAGCAGAACCAGGATCAGAACCAAAACCAGGATCAGAACCAAAACCAGGACCAGAATCAGGACCAAAATCAGGACCAGGATCAAAATCAGGATCAGAACCAAAACCAGGACCAGAATCAGGACCAAAATCAGGACCAGAAGAATCAGGATCAGAATCAGGATAACAAGAAAGACCAGCAGCAACAGCCGCAGGGACAGCAGCCCCAGATAAGCCCCCAACAGGCTCAGCAGCTGCTGCAGGCCATTCAGGACAAGGAAAAACAGACCCAGGAAAAGGTGGACGAGAAAAAGGCCCAGGCCCTCAAGTCCCGCAAGAAGGATAAGAATTGGTAGCGTATGAAGAAACTGTTTGCTATACTCATAGCCCTGCTGGGCAGCGTGGCCGTTTGGGCCCAGCAGAGCATCCGTGTGGAAGTACACAATATCGTTGAACTCTCCGAGCGTTTCAACCTGGTATTCATCATCGAGGGCCAGCACGACCTCTCGGACTTCCGGTGGGATGCGCCCGAAGACTTTACCGTTGTGTGGGGCCCTCAGAAGGGCACCTCTACCAGCATCCAGATGATCAACGGTAAAACCTCCCGCTCCACCCAGACTTCATACACCTACATCCTGCAGGCCCGCAAGACGGGCAACCTCACCATTCCGGCCGCCACGGCCAAGGTGAAGGGAGACGAAATCCGCTCCAGGGCCGTCACCATCCAAGTAGTGGATGACGGCAGTTCCGCCTCCGCTCCGGCCGGTTCCACCGGCGGCAGCGAAGACCGGCAGGGCGGCAATGCATCGGCCCGGACAACTTCCAACAACCAGTCCGACATTTTTATGCGCCTCACCCTGAGCCGCAATTCCGTAGTGGTGGGAGAGCCCGTGACGGCCACTCTCAAGATTTACCACAGGACCAATCTGGTGGACTTTGAGAACGTCCGCTTCCCTTCCTTCAACGGCTTCTGGAGCCAGGAGGTGGAAAGCCCCGCCAACATTGAATTCCAGCGCGAACAGGTAGACGGGACTATGTACAACAGCGCCGTCCTCCGCCGCTGGGTCCTGATTCCGCAGAAGGCCGGAGACCTGGCCATAGAACCGGCCGAGATTGTGTGCCTGGTCAATGTCCAGCAGCGCCGCTCTACCGGCTCCATCTTTGACGATTTCTTTGGCAGTGACTATGTGACCACCCGGCAGCGCGTGACCGCCAAGGCCGGTCCGCTGCACGTATCCCCCCTGCCCGGCGGCGCCCCGGCCTCCTTCGGCGGCGGCGTGGGTGATTTCCAGGTAGAGGCCCGTCTGAGCAAGGATTCCATCAAGACGCACGATGCCGCTTCCCTCATCCTCACCGTTTCCGGCAAGGGTAACATTGCCCTGCTGGAAGCCCCCAAGATCAGTTTTCCGCCGGACTTTGAAGCCTACGACGTCAAGACCAGCGTGAATACGGACAAGAGCGGAACTTCCGGCTCCAAAACCTTTGAGTACCCGTTCATTCCCCGCAGTCCGGGGAACTTCGAGATAGGTCCCGTCCAGTACAGTTACTACGACGTCAAGCAGCGCCGCTACCACACCGTCTCTACCGGTGTACTGCCGCTCACCGTGGCCCGTTCGGCCTCTTCCGCAGCCGGCGCCCCCCAGCAGGGCAACACCCTGGTGGTGGACCGCAAGGGCGTCAAGAACCTGGGAGAAGACATCCGTTTCATCCGCACCAAGACCACTTTGGGTACGGACAAGGGCTTCTTCGTGTACTCGCCGCTTTGGATCAGCACCATCTTCATCCTGTTGGCCATCGGCGTAGGTATCTGGCTGGCCTTCCGAAAGATAGCCGCCAGAAGGGCCGATGTCACCGGAACCCGCAACCGCCGCGCCACGCGTCAGGCCCTGAAGCGCCTGGCCCAGGCCAAGGACTTCCTGGACAAGAACCTGTATACGGCCTTCTATGAAGAGCTGCACCGCTCCCTCATTGGCTTTGTGGGAGACAAGCTGGCCATGGATATGGCAGACCAGAACAAAGAGAATATTTCGGCCTCCCTCATTGCCGGTGGCGTACCGGAGAGCGTGGCCCAGGACTTCACCGAACTCCTGGATGCCTGCGAGTTTGCCCGCTACTCCCCCGACGCCGGACACGACGCTATGAACGCCCACTATGAGAAAGCCGTTTCTACCATTACCGCTATCGATGCCTCTATGAAGAAAACTCCTTCCAAGGCCCCTGTGCTAGCCCTTTTGCTGCTGCTGGCCCTGCCGCTGAGCCAGGCCCGCGCCGCCGAATCCTACCCTGACTCCCTCTGGAATGCGGGTGTGGCGGCCTATACGGAAGGCGATTTTGCATCGGCCCTTAAAGACTGGGAAGAAGTCCGCAGCGCCGGGCTTATGTCCCGCGAACTCTACTACAACCTGGGCAACGCCTACTTCAAGAACGGGGAGATTGCCCCGGCCATCCTCTGGTACGAGCGTGCCCTCAAACTGGACCCGTCCGACGCCGATGTGCGCCACAACCTGGAGTACACCCGCAGCCTCACGCAGGACCGCATTGAGGAGGTCCCTGAGTTCTTCCTCCGGCAGTGGGGCCACGCCCTGTGCTACCTGCTGCCGTCCAACACCTGGGCTGTCCTGTGCCTGGTGTTCCTGGCCGCCACCATTGCCCTGGCCCTCCTCTACCTGCTGGGCAGCACGGCCGGACGTCGCCGCGTAGGTTTCTTTGTGGGAATAGCCTGCCTCATCCTTGCAGTCATGAGCTGGGATTTTGCCCAGTGGCAGCGCAAGGAGGCCCTGGCCCAGGACCGCGCCATCGTGATGCGGCCCGTCTCCTCCGTCAAGAGTTCGCCTTCGGCCGAAAGCGCCAAAGACCTCTTCATCCTGCACGAAGGCACCCGCGTCAAAATCCTTGACAACGTGGGCTCCTACACCAACATCGAACTGGGCGACGGCCGCCAGGGCTGGATTCCCGCCGCCGATATCGAGGTAATCTAAAAATCCCGGGACAGGGAATACGGAAGATCGGCCGGGGAAGGAATGGACTTCTTCCGCGGTTTGGAGGTCATTTCGAACTCCAGGGTACCGCCGTCAACTATGTCCTCGCGGGTGAGGTAGCGGCGGGTGAGGCGGCGGCCGTTGAGCTTGACGGAACGGACGTAACGGTTCTTGGAACTCACGTTCGGGGCCAGGACCGTGAAGGTTTTGCCGCCCTCGAGGGTTAAGGTCATCTCGGGCAGATAAGGGGCACCCAACACAAATTCACCGGAACCGGGGCAGACGGGATAGAAGCCCAGGGCCGAAAAGACATACCAGGCACTCATCTGGCCGCAGTCGTCGTTGCCGCCCAGGCCTTCCCGCTCCGGCCGGTACATCCGCTCCATAATCTCGCGGAGCCAGTACTCCCCTCTCCAGGGCTCGGAAGTCCACTGGAACAGGTACGGAATGTGGTGCGAGGGTTCGTTGCCGTGGACATAACCGCCAATGAGGCAGGAGGCCTCGATGTCTTCGTTATCCTCGTAATACTTGGGATCCAGCGGCTGGGAGAAAAGGGTGTCCAGAATATGCAGGAAGCGCTTTTCTCCGCCCATCAGGCCGATAAGCCCCTCCACATCCTGAGGCACGTGGAAGGAGAAGTTGTAGGAGTTGCCTTCGATGAAGCCTTCCCCGTAAGTCTGTCTGGGGTCGCTGGGATTCTTCCAGCGGCCATCCCTATAGCGGGCCCGGGCGAAGGGCTCCCCGGAAGGGAAGAGCGGACGGTAGTTGAAGGCCCGCTTCCGGTATTCTTCGGCCAGGGAATCCCGGCCCAGGAACTTGGCCGCCTTGTAGATGGTCCAGTCATCGTAGGCATACTCCAGGGTGGTGGAAGCGCCGGTGGAAGAATCTTCCAGCGGCACGTAGCCCAGTTTCATATAGGAACCCAGTCCTTCCAAATAAGGAACGGTGGAGGTGGCCACCATCGCTTCCAGCACCCGGTCTCCATCCAGGTCCAGTCCGGCCTGCAAGGCATCGGACAGCACGGAGACGGCGTGGTAACCGCTCATACACCACCCTTCGTTGGCCATCAGGGACCAGATGGGCAGCAGGCCGTGGGCGCTCTGCTTCTGGTGCTCCAGCATAGAGAGGACCATATCGCGGGCCCGCTGGGGATGCATCAGCAGAAGCAGCGGATGCTCGGCCCTATAAGTATCCCACAGGGAGAAAACGGTATAGTTGTTCCAGCCTTCGGCCTTGTGGACGGCTCCGTCCAGGCCGCGGTAACGGCCATCTACATCGCTGTACACGGAAGGGTTGATCATCGTGTGATAGAGCGAGGTGTAGAGCATCTTCAACTGGTCCGGAGTGCCCTGAGCCTTGATCTTTCCCAGCTCGACATCCCAGGCCTTAGTGGCCTGCGCCCGCACCTGCTCGAAAGGTTTTCCTTCGGCCCGTAAATTGGCCAGTGCGCCCTCTACGGAAGCGGAACTCAGCGCTACCTGCACCGTAAGTTCGGAGGCTCCTTCCCAGTCAAAATCCAGCCAGCACACCAGGCCCCGGCCGGCCTGTTCCGGGAAGTTCTGAACCCGGGCAAACTTGCGCCAGAAGCCCTGATAGTTGGACTTTACGCTCTCCTTTCCGCCAAAACCGCTAACCGGGCGGGAGAAACGGATGGCAAAGTAGGTATAGTGCTCGCGGGCCCAGCCCTGGGTGATGCGGTAGCCGGTGAGAAGGCTGTCCCCCACCATCCTCACGCTGGCCCAGAGGGTCTTTCCTTCATAGTTGTAGAGGCCGTGCGAAAGGTCCAGGATCAGGTGCCGCTCCCCCTTAGCCGGGTAGGTGTAGCGGTGGACGGCTGTGCGGGTGGTAGCAGAAACTTCGGCCCTCACGCCATAGTCTTCCAAAGTGACGGCATAGTAACCGGGAGAGGCCGTCTCCGTCCGGTGCGAAAAGCGGCTGCGGTAGCCCTTTTCGGGGGCATCGGCCGTGCCGGGATTCAGCTTCAGCGGGCCGATGGTGGGCATCAGGAGGATATCTCCCAGGTCCGAATGGCCCGTTCCGCTGAGGTGCGTATGCGAGAAGCCCACGATGGTGGGATCATTATAGCGATAACCGGCGCAGAGGGTGTACACTTCCGGCACGTAGGCGCCGCCCACATTGTGCGGGATGGTATCTGTATCCGGACTCACCTGGACGCCTCCGAAGGGCACGCAGGCCCCGGGGAAGCAATGTCCCATGCCGGATGTTCCAATGAAAGGGTCCACATAAGCGGAAGGGTTCTGGCCCCATGCGGGCCCCGTAACCAGCAGAAGCAGAGCCGCCAGGCTCCGGAAACACTTTTTCATACGCACGACCGTTGTTTTACACAAAAATAGCGGAAATTTTTGTATCTTTGTAGGTTAGTTAGAAAAAACGCAAAAAAGAAGATATATGTTATTCCAACTCCTTCAAACAGACACGCTGGCAGCCGCTGCGGAACAGCTCTCCCAGACGCCCGTGCAGCCCACGGAAATGAGCGCCAGCCTCTTCTCCATGTTCACTATGGGCGGTCCCCTGATGTGGGTTCTCCTGGCCCTGAGCATCCTGGCCATTTACCTCATCGGCCGCAAGTGGTGGATGATCAAGAACGCCTCCAAGATTGACCCTCACTTCATGCAGGACATCCGTGACTATATGAACGAGGGCAAGACCATGAGCGCCATCACCCTCTGCCGCAAGTACGACAATCCCGTGGCACGCATGGTCGAGACCGGTATCCACCGTATGGGCCGTCCCATGTCCGATATCCAGGGCGCCATCGAGAACATCGGCAACGTGGAAGTGGCCCGTCTGGAAAAGGGACTTCCCCTGCTGGCCACCATCGCCGGCGGCGCTCCCATGATTGGATTCCTGGGCACCGTGATGGGTATGGTGAAGGCTTTCTTCAACATGTCCAAGGCTGGCAATAACATCGATATCACCCTCCTCAGCGACGGTATCTACACCGCCATGCTCACCACTGTGGGCGGCCTTATCGTAGGCATCATCGCCTACTTCGGCTATAACTGGCTCACCTCCCAGGTAAGCAACCTGGTGTACAAGATGGAAAGCTCCACCCTGGAGTTCATTGACATTGTCCTGAACGAACCCGGCGAAGAGGAATAAGCTATGGCCCTGAAACGCAATACCAAAGTAGATGCACAGTTCTCGGTATCCAGCATGACGGATATCGTGTTCCTGCTGCTCATCTTCTTCCTGGTAACATCCACGCTCATCAACCCCAACGCCCTCAAGCTCCTGCTGCCCAAGTCCACGGGCCAGGTCAGCGCCAAGGCTACGGTGAGCGTGAGCATCAAGGACTGGGGCAACGACACGTACACCTACCACGTGAACGGGGACAAGAACCCCGTGAGCTACGAGCAGGTGGAAGACGAGCTCATCGGCCTCCTCTCCGCGGAAGAAGACCCCACCTTCTCCATCTACAGTGACCAGAGCGTCCCCGTTGGAGAAGTAGTACAGATCATGAACATTGCCAAGAGGAACCACTACAAGGTAATCCTGGCAACGCAACCGGAATAATCCATGCAGCCCTACCAGCGCAGCAGAATCAAGGGAGAGAAAGCATCCAACGTGACCGGCATCCTGGTTACGCTGGTTTTCCACGCCCTGGCGCTGGTGGTCCTGCTTACCAGCGGTCTCAAGTACCTGGATCCACCGCCGCCGGAGCGCACCTCCCTGCTCATTGAGTTTGAGGTGGAGCAGGAGCCCCTGAAGCCCACGCCCACCCGCACGGGCCGGCAGCCCCAGGCAGAGACGGTAGACAAAACCAAACCAGTGGAATTGGTGCAGAAGGCCCAGTCGCCCTACGTGAACGACCGCCCCAACACCACGCCCGAAACCGTTCCCGACACCCACGGAGACGTGGAGGTCCCCGCCCCGGAACCGGAAGAACCCAAACTGGACCCCCGGGCCTCCTTCCCCGGTATGGCCAAGAAGGATGACAGTGCCACCGCACCGCACAGCGCCACCGAAGCCGGAGAAGGCTTCAAGGCCGGCCAGCCGGACGGAAATACCCCCGAAGGCAAAACGGAAGGCAGCGCCAACGCCCACGTCAAGGGCCGCAACGTGGTGGGTTCCCTGCCCAAACCCTCCTACAACTCCCAGACGGAAGGCATAGTGGTGGTGCAGGTGAAGGTGGACCAGTACGGCACCGTAACGGAAGCCATCCCGGGAGCCGAAGGCACAACAGTAACAGACAAAAACCTTTGGAGCGCCGCGCGTAGCGCCGCCCTCAAAGCTCACTTCAATCAAAGCGCCAATGCTCCGGCCTTGCAAACCGGAACCATAACGTATATCTTCAAACTTAAGTAAACCGACGACGTGAGTCGCGAAAAGTAGTGTATTATGGAAGACAACAAAAGAGGTACGAGAAAACGCATCGTACGAAAGGCCTCTGAAGGCCAAGCAGAAAAAGTAGATTACAGCACCAGCCGCAGCTTCGGATCCTCCGAGGACCGTTCCCGCCGCCCCTATGGCGCCGGCCACTCCCAGGGTAACAACAGCCATCGCGGTCCCCGCCCTGAGGGAGGCTACTCCTCCCATCGGCCCGACGGAGAGCACCGCAGCAGCTTCGGCAACAAACCCCGCACCGAGAGACCGTACGGCGAGAAGACGTCCTACGGAGACCGTCCCCGCCGCAGCGGTTACGGCAAACCCTCCTTCGGTTCCAAGCCGGGCTACGGCAACAAACCCGGTGGCCGCAAGCCTTTTGCCAAGCGCAACCAGGCCGATGAAGGCATGAAAGCCATGCTCAGCCGCAAGCCCCAGGTGAACGGCCGTTACTCTGACGACGATACCGCCCCCACCGAGATCCAGGAGGTAGTACGCCTGAACAAGTTCATCGCCAACTCCGGCGTATGCTCCCGCCGCGAAGCCGACACCCTCATCCAGAGCGGTGTGGTAACCGTGAACGGAGAAGTGGTAACCGAACTCGGCACCAAGGTGAACATCCTCACGGACGACATCCGCTTCAACGGACAGCGCCTCAAGGGCGAAGAGAAAGTGTACATTGTGATGAACAAGCCCAAGGGCTATGTAACCACCGCCAGCGACCCTCACGCAGAAAAGACCGTGATGGATTTGCTGAAGGGCTGCCCCACCCGCGTATTCCCGGTGGGCCGCCTGGACAAGAACACCACCGGTGTGCTTATGTTCACCAATGACGGAGAGATGGCCGAGCGCCTCACCCATCCCTCCTACAACAAGAAAAAGATTTACCAGGTGGTACTGGACGCTCCTCTCAGCGACGAAGACCAGCAGAAGATTCTGGCCGGCATCGAGCTGAGTGACGGCATCGTATCCGCCGATGAACTCGAGTTCATCGACGCCCACGACCACCGCCAGCTGGGCATCGAGATCCACTCCGGCAAGAACCGCATCGTCCGCCGCATCTTCGAGAGCCTGGGCTACGAGGTCCGCGCCCTGGACCGCGTGTACTTCGCCGGCCTTACCAAGAAGGGCCTCAAGAAGAGCGACTGGCGCTACCTCACGGAAGGTGAAGTGAACATCCTCAAGATGGGAGCATACGTATAATGGCACACAGAGCAGGATTCGTCAATATCATCGGCAACCCCAATGTGGGCAAGTCCACGCTGATGAACGCCCTGGTAGGGGAAAAGCTGTCCATAGTGACGGCCAAGGCCCAGACCACCCGGCACCGCATTATGGGCATCGTAAGCGGAGAAGACTATCAGATAGTCTACTCCGACACGCCCGGCATCCTCAAGCCCAATTACCGGCTGCAGGAGAATATGCTGGCCTTCGTGGACACCGCCATCGGTGATGCCGATATCATCCTGTACGTGACGGATACGGTAGAGAAAGGAGACAAGAACGAGGCTTACATCGAGAAACTCCGCCAGGTAGACTGCCCCGTGGTAGTGGTCCTCAACAAGATTGACCTCTCCACCCAGGAGAAGGTGGTGGAACTGATGAACTGGTGGCACGAGCAGCTGCCGGGAGCGGAGATCATTCCCGCATCGGCCCAGGAGAAATTCAACCTGGAAAGCATCCTGGAAGCCGTTTCCAGCCGCCTGCCGGAAGCTCCGGCCTGGTTTGACAAAGACCAGTTCACGGACAAGAACCTCCGCTTCTTTGCCTCCGAGATTATCCGTGAGAAGATCTTCCTAAACTACAGCGAGGAAATCCCCTACAGCTGTCAGGTTGAGATTGAAGCCTTCCACGAGGGTGAAGACCGGTATGAGATCAGCGCCGTCATTTACGTGATGCGCGAGTCCCAGAAGGGCATCATCATTGGCAAGGGCGGCTCCATGCTCAAGAAAGTGGGCACCGAAGCCCGCCTGGAAATGGAAGACTTCTTCCAGAAGAAGGTCTTCCTTTCCACTTTTGTAAAAGTGGACCCCGACTGGCGCGAAAGCCGCAAGGAACTTCGCCGATTTGGATATGAATTTTAAAAGAACGCTATTTTATGGCCGAAGATTGGGAAGATATTGAACCGCAGGAACAGGAAGAAGAACTGGGTGAAGACGCCGTTGCCAGTGGGAAGTTTGACAAACTGCTCACCAGCGACAGCCGGAAGTTCAAGCTCTCCGGTATGTTCAAGGACTGGTATCTGGACTACGCCTCCTATACCATCCTGGACCGTGCCGTTCCCCACATTGTAGACGGATTCAAGCCGGTACAGCGCCGTGTGCTGCACACTATGTTCACGATGGACGACGGCCGCTACACCAAGGTGGCCAACATCGTGGGTCAGGCCATGCAGTACCATCCGCACGGAGACGCCTCCATCCTGGGCGCCCTGGTCACCCTGGGTCAGAAAGGCCTTCTGATTGACTGCCAGGGAAACTGGGGTAACATCCTCACAGGAGACTCCAACGCCGCGCCCCGTTACATCGAGGCCCGCCTGTCCAAGTTTGCCAAGGAGGTGGTCTTCGACCCCAAGGTAACCCCTTGGATGACCTCCTACGACGGCCGCAACCAGGAACCCACCGAACTCCCGGTGCGTTTCCCGCTGCTGCTGGCCCAGGGAACGGAAGGCATTGCCGCCGGTCTCAGTTCCAAGATTCTGCCCCACAACTTCAATGAACTCCTGGATGCTTCCATAGCCATCCTGAAGGGAGAACCCTACACCCTCCTGCCGGACTTCCCTACCGGAGGTATCGCAGACTGCTCCAAGTACAACCAGGGCGGCCGCGGCGGTATGGTCAAGGTACGTGCCCGTATCAACAAGGTGGACAAGTCCACCATCACCATCACGGAGATTCCTTACGGCAAGACCTCCCAGGGCATCATTGACAGCATCCTCAAAGCCAAGGACAAGAAGAAGATCAATATCAAGAAGATTGACGATATGACCACCGAGAAGGTGGAAATCATCATCCATCTTCCGGCCGATGTTTCCCCGGACAAGACCATAGACGCCCTCTACGCCTTCACCGAGTGCGAGACCAAGATAGCCCCCAACGCCTGCGTGATCCGGGACAACAAGCCCGCCTTCCTCACGGTCAACGAGATTCTGGAATACGACACGTATCACACCAGGGACATCCTGAAGGCCGAACTGGAAGTCAAACTGGGAGAACTGGAGAACGACTGGCACTACAGCTCCCTGGAGCGCATCTTCTTCGAGAACCGCATCTACAAGGTGTTGGAGCAGAACCAGAAGACCTGGGAAGAACAGCTGGAAGACATCCTCTCCCAGATGAAGCAGTACCAGGATCTCCTGCGCCGGCCCATCCTGATGGAAGACATCAACAAGCTGGTGGAAAAGCCCGTCCGCAAGATCTCCAAGTTTGACACCAAGGCCCTGGACGAGAAGATCTACGCCCTGGAAGACCAGATGAAGGACGTGAAGGACAAGCTGGAGCACATCACCGAATACACCATCGAGTGGTTCCGCAACCTCAAGAAGAAATACGGCAAGGACTGGCCCCGCCTCACGGAAATCTCCTCCCTGGAGAACATCACCGTCACCAAGGTGGTCTCCAACAACGCCAAGCTGTATGCCAACCTGGCCGAAGGCTTCGTGGGCATTGGCCTCAAGCGTGACGAGGGAGCCGAGTTCGTGGGAGACTGCTCGGACCTCAGCGAAATCATCGTGATTGGCCGCGACGGCAAGTACCGCGTAACTAAGGTGAGCGACAAGGCCTTCTTTGGCAAGGACCTCCTCTACGCCGGCGTCTTCAACCGCAGCGACGAACGGACCATCTACAACGTCATCTACCGCGACGGCAAGGGCCCGGCCCACTACGCCAAGCGCTTCAATATCACCTCCGTTACCCGCGACAAGGAGTACGACATCACCACCGGTGCCCCGGAATCCAAGATTCTCTGGTTCACGGTGAACCACAACGGTGAGGCCGAAACGGTGAGAATCCATCTCCGTCCCAAGAAGGGCCTCAAGAAGACCCAGTTGGAATGGGACTTCGCCGGCCTGGCCATCAAGGGACGCAGTTCCCGCGGTAACCTGGTAACCAAGAACGCCATTGCCAAGATCCAGCTCAAGTCCAAGGGCGTCACCACCCTGGAGGGCAAGGACATCTGGTACGACCCCGATATCCAGCGCCTCAACGAAGAAGGCCGCGGACAGCATCTGGGCAAGTTTGCCGGAGAAGACAAGGTACTGGCCATCTTCGCCGACGGCAGCTACTACACCACTTCCTACGACCTGGTGAACAAGTACCAGGGAGACGTGGTGCGCATTGAAAAGCTGGATCCGGGCCGCGTTTACACGGTAATCTACTGGGACAATGCCGCCAAGGCCTATTACGTCAAGCGGTTCAGCTTCCCCGAGAGCAACAACACACCCGTGCTGTTCATCTCCGACGCCAAGGGTTCCCGCCTGGTGGACCTTTCGGCCGACAGGCACCCGCAGCTGGTCCTCACCTTCGGAGGCAAGTACGAGCACCGCGAGGCCGAAACCATAGACGTGGAAGAGTTCATTGCCAAGAAAGGCATCACCGCCAAGGGCAAGAAGTGCTCCCCGTACGACGTAAAGAAGGCCGAATTCGGAGAGCCCCTGGTAAAGGAAGAGGATGAGGAAGAAGAGGTGCCGGCCGAAGCCATAGCCACCGAGGATGCCATCGACGTGGATTTTTCGGCCGACGAATTCCTGAATGAAGAGCCCCAGGCCGAAATTGAGCAGACCGGTCAGTCCACGGAACTCCTGAAAGGCGGCGAATCCCCCGACGAGCCCGTAGACATGGGAGACTGGGAACCTACGCTGTTCTAGTTTTCCCCTTTCTGCCACCCGTTACACGTTTTAGGCCCCCAGTGCGTAATGCCTGGCTCCCCTGAGCCACTAGTTACGCATTTTGGGGGTCTAATGCGTAGTGGGTGGCAGGGGTAATAGGTTAGAAGAGGGTCTTGACGGCCGATTGGATGTTGCGGCGGGCGACGGAGGGGATGAGGGCCTCGCGAAGGGGAAGGTTACGGGGAGAAACTTCCACTACGGGATGGAAGCCGGCTGATTCCAAAGCCGGACGGTCGACGATGCGGCCGGAAAGAAGGGCTACGGGTGTTCCTTTAGCGTTTTGAAGCACACCGTAGGGCACTTTTCCTTGCAGAGTCTGGGCATCGGACTGGCCTTCACCGGTTATCACCAGGCTGGCGTCTTCCACGGCATCGGAAAAATGGACCAGTTCCAGGATACGGCCGATACCGGAAACCTTCCGGGCCCCGAAATAAGCCATGAAGGCGCCTCCTAGGCCACCGGCCGCTCCGGCGCCGGGCAACTCTCTCACATCCACGCCGGTCTCTTCCTGCATAATGGCCGCCCGGTCCAGCATACGCTTTTCCAACACCTCCACTTCTTCCGGCGAGGCTCCTTTCTGCGGACCAAACGCCCGCGCCGCGCCTGTGGGGCCCACAAAGGGAGCGTTTACATCACAAAGAAGTTCTACGGAGGCCAGGTCCCGGATGCCGGGAACGGACATCATACCCGCACCGCCGTCACAGATGGCGCTGCCGCCAAGGCCCACGAGAAAGTGCCGGCAGCCTTCGGCATAGGCGGCCATCAGCAGTTCTCCCACGCCCCGGCTGGAGGCTAGGAGCGGATTGCGTTCGGCCGGTTTCAAAAGCTGAAGCCCGCAGGCCCGGGCCACTTCGATGATAGCCGTTTCCCCGGCCACACCATATCGGGCCCGTACCGGACGGCCCAGCGGATCCGAAACCGTAACTTCACGGAGGGTCGCCCCCAGGGCCGGAACCAGCACCTCTAAAGTGCCTTCCCCGCCATCGGCCAGGGGAATAGGAATGACCTCGGCGGAGGGGTACGCCTGATGCACAGCCTGGGCCATAGCCCGGGCCACTTGAGCGGCTGTAAGACATTCCTTGAACGAATCCGGTGCAAGGACGATTTTCATAAGAAAGTTAAATGAGTTCGTCCCGCTCGCGGATGTCCTTGAGGCGGAGCTGCACGGTGGAAGAACCCCGGTAGAAATTCTCCACGATGGAATAGCAGATATCTATGGGGTTGCCGGCCTTGATGTGGTCGAAATATTCGGCCATATTGAAACCGATGGCGGCAATCTGCCGGTAAGGCTGGGATTCCTGCATCAGGTCCAGTTTGAGGTGGAGGCCGCCGGCGCCCACTTTTCTGCCGTTGCCGGCATCGTACACATCTTCCGTGAGGAAGACCGGATTGTTGTTACCCGGGCCGAAGGGCTGGAACTGCTTGAGGAGGCGGGTGAACTTGGGCGTGATCTGGGAGAAATCCAGCCGGGCGTCAATCTCCACCACGGGGGTGAGTTCCTCGCGGGTGATGTTGCCGGAAACGAAGCTGTCCATCCGGCGGCAGAACTCCTCCAGGTGCTCTTCCTTCATAGTGAGGCCGGCGGCACACACGTGGCCGCCGAAGTTTTCCAGGAGGTCTGCGCAGCTCTCGATGGAGGCGTAGAGGTCAAAGCCCTGCACGCTGCGGGCGCTGCCCGTGACAAAACCGTTGCTCTTGGTGAGCACCACGGTGGGCTTGTAGAAGGCTTCCACCAGACGGGAGGCCACAATGCCAACCACACCCTTGTTCCAGGTGGGGTTGTACACGATGGTCACGTTCTCGGTGGCCAGGGCGGTGCCGTCCTTGACCATATCCAGGGCTTCCTGGGTAATCTCGCGGTCTATGGACTTGCGCTCGTTGTTGTTGTCGTTGATCTGTTCTCCAATGCGGAAGGCGGTGCGGTCGTCGGCTGCAGTGAGCAGTTCCACGGCCAGGCGGCCGCTTTCCATTCGGCCAGCGGCGTTGATGCGCGGGCCTATCTTGAAAACGATGTCGTCTATGGTAATGTGGCCGGGCTCCAGCTTGGCCAGGTTGATCATAGCCAGGAGACCCTTCCGGGGATTCTCATTGAGGCGCTTGAGGCCGTAGTGGGCCAGGATGCGGTTTTCTCCGGTCATCGAAACCAGGTCCGAAGCAATGGAGACCACCTGCAAATCCAGCAGGGGTTCCAGCAGTTCCCAGTCCAGGCCGTACTTCTGTACATAGCCCTGGGCCAGTTTGAAGCCCACGCCGCAGCCGCAGAGGTCGTCAAACGGGTAGTGGCAGTCTTCGCGCTTGGGATCCAGGATGGCCACTGCCTTGGGAAGGACTTCTTCCGGCAGATGGTGGTCGCAGATGATGACCTCGATGCCTTTGTTGCGGGCATACTCCACTTTGTCAATGGCCTTGATGCCGCAGTCCAGCGTAATGATGAGGTCTACGCCGTTGTCTCCGGCCCAGTCCAGGGACTTGTAGGAGAGGCCGTAGCCTTCGTCGTAACGGTCCGGGATGTAGAAGTCTACCTTCTGGGTAAAGTGGCGGATGAAGGAGTATACCTGGGCCACGGCGGTGGTTCCGTCTACGTCATAGTCTCCGTAAACCAGAATCTTTTCTCCTCCGGTGATGGCCTGGTGCAGCCGCTCCACGGCTTTGTCCATATCGGTCATCAGGAAGGGATCGTGGAGGTCTTCCAGGCGGGGGCGGAAGAAACTGCGGGCCTGCTCAAAGGTCTCCACACCGCGCTGGACAAGGAGATCTGCCAGAACCCGGTCAATGCCCAGTTCGGCCGCCAGCTGCGATGCCTTCTCAGGATC
>ONCE01000004.1 GCA_900316245.1 uncultured Bacteroidales bacterium
ACAGTGCACGGGATATTCTTCCCGTCGGCACCGAAGACGGAAATCATTCCGACTTTCTTTCCAATTAAACCAGGCATTGGTGTTTGTTAATTAATTGTTACTTAATGTTTTATAACGCATTGGAGGCCACGTGGGCACAATTGCGGACCGCAAAGATACGATTAAAATCCTGATTTTCAAAAAATTTTCAACAGTTTTATCAACAACTCGGGGATAATGTTTAACTTTGCAGCCCGAATCATCTATGAAAAGAATAACAGCATTTTTCCTTCTGGTTTTCGCGCTTCTGACAGGATGCATGAACTTGGGCACCCCGTATGAAGGGGACGTCCACGTCCTCACCATCCGCGCCGTCTCCCCCCAGGGCTATGACGTGCCAGCCGGGGCCGGTGTTTCCATAAAAGGCCTCTCCAACAGCGCCGTCTACGCCCTCACCACCGGAGAGGACGGCCTGGTTTCCACCAACGTTCTCAACGGCATCTACAGCATCTCCGTCCAGAAACGCGTAGGCGACCGTCTGCTAAGCGGCACCCTGGACAAGGTGGTGGTATCCGGAGAAAACCTGACGGTAGAAGTAGATCTGGTCCCTTCCATCCATGAGTAAGAAATTCCTGCTTCTTGTGGGCGCTGTCCTTTGCGCCCTGCCCCTGAGCGCCCAGGAAGCGTGGCGGGAGGGCCTCAATATAGCCGGCCTTTCCTTCTACAAAGACTCGGAGGCCCAGGTACAGCTGGGCAGTTCGTATACCTCCGGAGACTTCCGGCGCCCTTCGGAAGCCGCCAGGCTCTGGCAGGGCGGTGTGGACGCCCAGGCCGAAAAGCATTACAAAAACCTGGTCTTCGTGGGCGCCCTTCAGTTTGACGTGAAGCACGGACACGATATGATGGGCTCCATGTTCACGACGCCCGAATTCTATCCCATAGACGTACTGGAGTTCACCCCGGGCCCCAAGACCCGCCTGACCTACGGCGTGGGCGGCGGCGTGGTATGGATTACCCGGTCCCGCTGGATTCCGGGCTTCACCTTGGAATTCCAGGGTGTCAACTACTCCAAGCGGAATGACCTCCGGCATATTACCAACCGGATGGTGATAAACTTTGCCCCGTCCCTGCTTTACAAAGGAGACCGCTGGAATTTTGGCGCCACCCTCATCCTGAACAACAACGCCGAGTTTGTCAAGGCCGAACAGTTGGGAGACCCCACCACGGACACCTATTACGCCTTCCTGGACAAGGGAAAACGCTACGGCATTTACGATGTCTGGAATGCCAGCGGCATCCACCTGGCCGATCCCGGTCTGGACCGCCTGGCCGTAAAACAGTCCATCTGGGGCCTGGCTCTGCAGACCTCTCGGCAGGAGAACTTCTACGCCGACGTAGAGTACCGCCATACCCGCGGCCACGTGGGCGAGAAGGGCTGCACCTGGTTCCGCTTCCCGGGCCAGGTCTTCCGCGCCAAAGCCCTCTGGAACATCTCCGGCAAGAAAGGCCTGCACACCCTAAGGGCCGATATGAACTGGGAGGGCATAGACAACTACGAATCCGTGATTGACCGCGCGCCGGATGGCGGGGCTGTCACCCCGGTGGAATATGCCCGCAACCGGATTTACATCAAGCGCAGTATGGAAGTTGGCCCCTCTTACAGATACGAGAGCAACGCCGGTTGGAAACTGGGCGCCGCCACCAGTTTCAAGATAGACACGGACCGCGGCACCTATATGTATCCCTTCCTGGATTTGGACGGATCCGCCGTCCTCAACCTGGCCTTGAACGGAGAAATCCCCATAGGTCCCGTCACCGTCTCAGCCGAGATAGCCCTGCGGACCGAGGTGGCCGAAAAGCACGAGGTGATTGACACGGACGAGGCCGATGAGGGCGTGATTACCTATCCTTTCCGCCTGGTAGACTGGTGGGATATGGAAGAGGAGTTCAACGACTGCACGCGCCTGAGCGGGACCGTCAACGTCCGCTACGACTTTGCCATCCGCCGGCAGCAGTTCTTTGTGGAAGCCGGCTGCACCACCTTCCACGGATTGGGCGTAACCATCCTGCCCGGCAGCAACCGCCAGACCACTCACTTATCCCTTGGGTATAAGTTTTAAGTTATAGACGCTCGATATCCGCCCAACCGAATCTGGCAGGATACAGCCAGGCGCGGGAGGTGTGCTCCATAACGCCGTTGTCCAGGGAAATCTTGGGGCATTCGGCATAGGCGCGCTCCACGAAACTGCGCTCTCCTATGTTCTCCTGCCAGCCCTTGAACAGTTCCGTCACTTCCGGGAGGTACTGCTCCATTTCGGCCACGATGGTGGCGGCTTTCCAAATAAAGATACCGCTGTTCCAGAAGAACTCACCGGTCCTTACAAACACCTCTGCCAGTTCGGCGGAGGGCTTTTCCGTAAAGGTCTTTACCTGCAGGGGGCCGGCCATAAGGTGGGCGTTGCGGCCCTCCTTCACCTGGATGTAACCGAAGTTGACGTCCGGAGTCTTGGGGACGATGCCCAAAGTCATCAGGACATCGTTATTCTCCACATACTGGCAGGCATCCATAATGGTCTGGGCAAACAGGGATTCGTCCCGGATGTAAAGGTCCCACGGGGAGGCCACGATCACGGCCTCGGGGTCCCGCACCAGCAGGGAATACGCTGCGTAGGCCATACAGGGAGCCGTCTTGCGGGCCTGCGGCTCTACCAGGAGGTTCTCTTCTGCAAGGAAGGGCAGCACCTGGCGGGCGGTGCCGGCATAACGTTCCAGGGTAATGACCAGGATGTGGTCCTTGGGGATGAAACGGCTGAAACGGTCATACGTCATCCGGAGCTGGTCGGGGGTTCCCGAACCGTCTGCCATAATGACACAATATATGTGTTGGTCCATAAATTAAACGTACATTGGAATCCAGGCCTGAGGGAAGTATCTGACTATGGTCTCTTCTCCGTCAAAGAGCACGGAAACCACATCGAAGAACACTTCTTTCCCAGACATATTCTTCTTGGAAAGGTACTGTCCGGCTGCTGCCGAAATGCGTTTCTGCTTAAGTTTGTTTACCTGATCCAGGACGGTGGTGGTAACCGGCGCCGTACGGGCCTTCACCTCCACAAAATGCAATCCGTCAGGAGCTTCGGAAACGATATCCAGCTCCAGATGACCCGAATGCCAGTTGCGGTCCAGAATCTGGTGGCCTTGGGTTTCCAGGAAATCGCAGGCCATCTGTTCTCCGGCCTGGCCGATTTTGCTGGTTGTTAATACATTCATTGGTTTGGTTTTAGTCAAATTTTACTACCGTCACGCCCGAGCCTCCCAGTTGGATATGCTCGTCTTGTGCGGAGCTCACGCCAGGTACGGTGCGCACGTACTTTTGGATTTCCTCGCGCAACGCGCCTGTTCCCTTCCCATGCAAAATTCGCACCGAAGGGACTCCTAACATAATGGCGTCGTCAATATATCTCATCACTATCTCCAGGGCGTCATTGACCCGCTCTCCCCTCACGTCTACTTCCAGTTTGAAATTGGCCTTCCGCTCGCTGATGCCGGTGTCGTATACCTGGCGGGGCTTTTCGGCCGCTTTTCCGGCCACGGCCTTGTACTCGTTGGCGGTGATGCGCTCCACGCGGTCCAGCGGAAGTTTGGTGGTAATGCTGCCCACGATCACGCTCACGGCCTTGGTGCTGATCTTGGAGACCTCTCCCACCATTCCGTTGCCCAGGATGCGCACCTTCTCGCCCACCTTCAAGGGGGCGTTGCGGAAGGCGGCCAGTTTCTTCTCTTCCAGTTCCCGCTGCTCCAGCTGCTGGAGGGTTTCTCCGTCGGCCCTTTTCTTTTTGCGCACCTGTTCACGCTCCTTGCGCTCCTTGACGGTCTGCAGTTTCTTGTCAATGTAGGCGTCGCGGCGGCCGCGGCCTTCTGCCAGGGCGCCCAGGAAACCCTGGAGCTCTGCCCGGGCTTCCTTGGTGGAGCCCTTTTCGGCCTGGTTCTCCTTGATGGTGCGGATGGTATTTTCTACCTGCTTGTTGGCGTCCTTCACTATCTTGCGGGCCTCTTCCTTGGCTTCGTCCAGGATGTGGCGGCGCATTTCCTTGATGTCTTCCAGTTCCTTCTCGTAGCGGTCCGTAAGGCCTTCCAGCGTCTTGTCCGTGGCGCGGATGCGGGTAAGTTTTTCGTCCAGCTGGCGGCGGCTCTTGGCTATCTTTCGGAGGTTGCGCTCTATGCCCACGTACTGTTCTCCGGCCCGGAGTTCGGCGTCGTGGACCAGCGATTCCGGCATCCCCATCTTACGGGCCAGTTCAAAAGCGAAGGAGGAGCCGGGCAGGCCCTGTTCCAGCACGAAGAGCGGGGTTACCGTGGAAGCGTCAAACTGCATGGCGCCGTTGACCACCCCGGTTTCTGCGCCGGAAGCATAGAGCTTGAGGTTGGTATAGTGGGTGGTGATAACGCCGTAAGCGCCGCGGGTGTCCAGTTCGTGGAGGATGGCCTCGGCTATGGCGCCGCCGGCCGCGGGCTCGGTACCGGAACCGAATTCGTCTATGAGGATGAGGGTACGGGAATCGGCCACTTCCAGCATCTTCTTCATATCCGTGAGGAAGGAACTGTAAGTGGAAAGGTCGTTTTCCAGGGACTGGTCATCTCCGATGGAGACCATAATGCGGTCGAAGACCGGGAGTTCGGAGGTCTCGGAGGTGGGGATGAGCATACCCCACTGGAACATATACTGCAGCAGACCCACAGTCTTGAGGCATACGCTCTTGCCGCCGGCGTTGGGGCCGGAGATGAGGAGGATGCGCTTCTGCGGGGTAAGCGTTACGGTCAGGGGAACGATGGATTTCTTCTCTTTGCGGAGGCTCTTTTCCAGCAGCGGGTGGCGGGCCTTGCGCAGCCGCAGTTCTCCGTCTTCGGAGAGGACCGGCATACCGGCTATGTAGTCCAGGGATACGTGCGCCTTGGCCATAATGAAGTCCAGCTCTCCCACAAAGGTGGCGCCGGCCAGCAGTTCCGGCACAAAGGGTCTGAGGAACTCCGCAAACTCGTAGAGGATGCGGGCAATCTCGCGGGTTTCGGCAAAATGGAGTTCGGAAATCTCGTTCTGGAGGGCCACAATCTCCGCCGGCTCCATAAAGGTGGTCTTGCCGGTGGCGCTTTCGTCGTACACGAAGCCCTGGAAGGAACGTTTCTTGGCCGATGCTACCGGGATGAGCATCTTTCCGTCTCGGATGGAGACGCTGGCATCGGCCTCCACGATGCCTTCCTGCTGCGCCTGGCGGAGGATGGCGTTCATTCGGCGGGAGATGCCCAGTTCCTTTTCCTTGATATTGCGGCGGATCTTGTAAAGCTCGTCGGAGGCGGTGTCCTTGATTTCTCCGTGGCGGTCCAGGATGGAGTCTATGCGGCTGATTACCTCGGCCGGGGCGCTGATGCCCGAAGCCATATGCTGGAGGTTGGGATAGATGCCTTCCTTGACCGTATGGAAGAAGTGCAGGGCCTTGCGGAGCGTATCCAGCAGGGTGCGGAGTTTGCCCAGGGAAAGGAGGTCGATGGAGGCGTGTTCTCCAATGGGCTCCAGGAAGGGAATGGCGTCAATGTAGCCGGAAGTGGGGAAATTCTCCTCGAACATCAGGATGAGGCGCATCTCGTCCGTGACCAGGTGCCGGCGATGAATCTGATCACCGTCCGTGCAGAAATCCTCCTGCTCCACCCGGGACGCAGCATACTCCGTAGAGCAGCGGGCCGATACGGCCGCCCTTACTTTGTCAAACCCCAGTTTCGCTTCCAGCCTCGCGTCCATCTGTCCTTACTCCTCTATAGTCATCAGGGAACTCAGCAACTGGCGGAGTTCCTTCATATCCTGTACTGTGTGTATTTCTCCTCCGTGCACGAAGCTCACGTCACCCGTTTCCTCGGACACCACCAGGATATCCGCATCCGTGTCTTCACTCAGGCCGATGGCAGCGCGGTGGCGCATGCCGTAGTGGGCGGGGATGTCCGTCCGGTTGGTCATGGGAAGCTGGCAGCGGGCGGCGGCGATGTGGTCTCCCACAATGATCATGGCTCCGTCGTGCAAAGGGGAGTTCTTAAAAAAGATATTCATAATGAGGCGACGGTTGATATCGGCCTCAAAACGGTCTCCCGTATTCATATACTCATCCAGGAGGGATTTGTGCTGGATGACGATGAGGGCGCCGGTCTTCTCTGCCGACATGGCGCGGATGGCCTCTCCCAGTTCGTCTACACTCAGGTCTCCCATAGCCTCTTCCTTGATGCCCAGCAGGCGGTTGAACAGCTGGCCGCTGCGGCGGGCCAGGCCGGACTGGACGGCAAAGCGGTTGAGCATATGGCGGATTTCCGGTTGGAAGAGGATGATGACCGCCAGCACACCCACATCCAGCAGGGCATCCAGCAGCGCCGACATCATCCGCATATTGAGCGCTGTAACCACGGCCTGCAGAATGAGCAGGAAAACCAGCAGCAACACGATGTTGAAGATGGAGGAGTCTCCCCGGATGCTTCTGATGAGGAAGTAAATGAGGAGAGCGACCATCAGCACATCCAGGACGTCTGCCCAGCCGAAGCTCAGAAAATCGAATATGCCCAACACTTTTATCATAGCATACAAATATACGCATTTTTCTCAACATTCGATTTTTCCGTTTTTCCAAAGGAAATGCTTATATTTGTACATCAACCACGTAGTTATGAAAAGAACATTCACCATCCTGACGGCCCTGCTGCTGGTTTTCGCAGCGGCCCTTGCCCAGAATCCCGTAGCCAACAAAGCGGCACAAGTCATTGAAGGAAATGCCCGTTTCACCATTCTCACAGACCGCCTGGTCCGTATGGAATGGGCCCCCGACGCCCAATTCGAGGACAACGCCACGCTGGCCATCGTGAACCGCGAACTGCCCGTTCCCGCCTTCACGGTTTCCCGCTCCGGCGGCAAACTGGTGGTCAAGACCAAGGCCCTCACCCTGGAATACAAGGGCGGAGCATTCGACGCCTCCAACCTGCAGGTTTCCTTCCGCCTCAACGGAAAAACCGTCAAATGGTATCCCGGGGCCGATGATTCCGGCAACCTGATGGGCACCGCCCGTACCCTGGACGGCTGCTCGGGACCGGACCACATCAACTATACCGACCCTATGGAAAAGGGCGTGCTGTCCCGCGACGGCTGGGCCCTGGTGGACGAAAGCACCCGTCACCTCTTAGTCAAGGATGACAGCGACTGGGGCGAATGGGTGGCCGTCCGTCCCAATCCCGACGTAAAGGACTGGTACCTGTTTGCCTACGGCCACGACTATAAGGCCGCCCTGGCAGACTACGCCAAAGTGGCCGGCAAGATGCCCCTGCCTCCCAAGTACGTCTTCGGCTACTGGTGGAGCAAGTACTGGCCCTACACGGACGACGAATTCCTGGCCCTGGGCTATGAGTTCCGCGAGCGCAAGCTCCCCATCGACGTGATGGTCATTGATATGGAATGGCACGAGACCTGGGAAGGCGCCGCCATCCGGGGCATCAAGGACGACCACGGCGAAGGCCTGGGCTGGACCGGTTATACCTGGAACCAGGACCTGATCGGAGACCCCGACGGCTTTCTGAACGAGGTCCACAGCCTCAAGCTCAAGACTTCCCTCAACCTGCACCCGGCCGTGGGCGTGATCCCGCGTGAGAAAGTGTACAAGACCTTCGTGAAGGACTACCTCTCCCGCACCGACAACTATGACGGACCGGAAGGTTACGTCTACAAGGGCGGTGAGGATGTCTGGCGCGGCCCCGCCAAGCCCGGCTACCACGCCTCCGTTCCCTACCGTATGGACCAGCGCGCCTGGGCCGATGCCTACTTCAACTCCATCATCCACCCGCTGGAGAAGCAGGGCGTGGATTTCTGGTGGCTGGACTGGCAGCAGTACAAGCAGAGCCGCTATGTGGAAGGCCTCAGCAACACCTTCTGGATCAACCATATCTTCTTCAACGACAAGGTGCGTATGAACCGCGGCGTAGCCCCCGAGAAGGCTCCCCGGCCTATGATTTACCACCGTTGGGGCGGCCTGGGCAGCCACCGCTACCAGCTGGGCTTCTCCGGTGACACGGAAATCAAGTGGGAAGTGCTGGGCTACCTGCCGGAGTTCACCGCCACGGCTTCCAACGTGCTGTACGGCTACTGGGGCCACGACCTCGGCGGTCACTGGATGAGAAACGAGGCTCCCACCGAGCCCGAACTCTTTACCCGCTGGCTGCAATATGGCGTGTTCTCCCCCATCTTCAAGACCCACAGCACCCGCAGCGCCCTGTTCGAGCGCCGCATCTGGATGTTCCCGGACTACTATGAATATATGAAGGCCGCCCTGGAGCTCCGCTATGCCCTTACGCCTTATATCTATGACATGGCCCGCGAGGCCTATGAGACGGGCATCTCCCTGTGCCGCCCGCTCTACTACGAGTATCCGGAAGCCCCCCAGGCCTACACCTGGAAGCAGGAGTACTTCTTTGGAAACAACATCCTCGCCGCCACCATCTGCGAACCCCGTGGGGCAGACGGCCTGTCCAACCGAGATGTCTGGCTCCCCGCCGGCAACGACTGGTACGATATGGCCCACCACAAGATGCTTCCCGGCGGAACCGTCCAGAAACTCCGCTACAGCATTGACCAGAACGCCTGGTTCGTGAAGGCCGGCGCCATCATCCCCCTGGCCCACGAAGGCATCCAGGAACTGCAGACGCCCACCAACGAGTGGCGCATCTACATTGCTCCGGGCAAGGGCCGCAGCAGTTATGTGCATTATGAAGACGACGGCGAGAGCCAGGCCTATCCTTCGGCCTATGCCACCACCGCCATCCGGAAGAATGCCTCCGCAAGTGCCTTGACGGTGGAAATTGATCCCCGGCAGGGCTCCTACGCCGGTATGATGCCCACCCGCAAGCTTTCCCTCATCCTGGGTGGCGCAGCCCGCTGCCCCAAGGCCACCCTCAACGGAGTTGCCCTGGAGTGCACCTACGACGCCGCCTCCCGCGAGGCCCACGTAGTGCTGCCCGAATCTTCAGCCAATGAGGCCCTGAAGGTCCAGGTTCGCTGGTAAGAATTAAATTCCGCCCCCATCTATACTGCCGCCGGCTTTTCCAAAGGCCGGCTGCAGTATGTATAGACCCTTGTTGCCTTCGGCCCGGGCCTTGGCGGCCAGTTTGCCTATCGCGGATTCGGGGCTACGGCCAACGTCCAGGATGAGGCCGTGCACCATAGTAGGATAGGCGGTAAGCATAGGTACATCTCCGTTGGAGTCTCCGCCCACCAGGACCGGAGCGGAACCGTTGTGGTTGGGAGCCATCCAGGTGTTGATGCAACTTACTTTTCCGTCCTTGATGGTTTGGACATAAGTGGGATCATATTGGGGAACAAGGGTTTCACCGGGCACGAACCGCAGGCCGAAAACCTGCTCCGGGGGCAGGCCCACCCCCAGTTCGGGGTCACAGGCCAGAACCTCCACGATCAGTTCCAGGGAAGCGGAACAGACATAGGGCTTGATGCCGCTGGCGGCCAGGCACCGGTAGAGATCCTTCATTTCCGGCGGGAAATAGATGCCCCGCTCCACCTTCTCGCTCCACTTTCCGTCCGGGGACGTCCAGTCTTCCACGGCCAGTTTGTCCTTTCCCATCTGGTTCAGGATGGCATCGTGCACCACCTCACGGGCTTCTTTGGGGGTATAACCGGCCAGCAGGCCCGGCATCCACAGATAGGAGACCTCGTAACCGAAGAGGCCGTCCATTCCGGCCAGCAGTGCAGCCATCCGGGCGCGGAAGTCCTTATAGAGATCCGTAGCGTGAATCTGCTCCAGGGTCTTTCCCCCTTTCCGGAGCTCCGTGAGCTGGGCATACTCTTCCTGCAGGGTGAAGCCTATCTGGGCCAGGGTCTCATCGCCCAGGCGGAGCGAAGTGTCCGGAATGCCGTCCAGGAAAGCGTGTTCCGGCGCGGCGCAATAGCGCAGATGCTCCACCTGGTATACCCAGAGGGCCTGCGACACGTCGTGGGTGATGGAGGTCTTGTCAAAATCAAAGACAGCATAAGCGTCCTGGTGACCCTTGGCCTCCAGCAGTTCATTCAGGGCACAGCGCACCTGCGGATCCCAGTCTCCGGAAATCAGTTCGACCGACCGGCTTCCGGGCCGGCAGGCAACCGCCATCCCGATGGCCAGCAGAAAGAAAAGGCGTTTCATACTTTATCGCTTCTTGTAATTAAGGCCCTTGGCATCCCAAAGGGGCATTTCTCGCTTGACGATGATGCTGTAGAATTCGTTGAAGTCTTTCTGGAAAGCGTCTTCGTCCTTCCACTCCGTGCCGGAGTTCCAGGCACGCTCCCAGACACCCAGCGCCTTGGGCAGCATCTGGTAGGTGGCATCGTTCAGGCTGCGGATGTTTTCCGACCACAGCAGGGCTTCGGCCCCTACGATATTCTCCGGCTTCTGAAGGCCGGGGTAACTGTAGACGGGCAGGGCGTAACTCTTGCGCTCGTCCACATAGCCGCCCCAGTTGAGGCCGATTTCGGTGGGAGCGTCACTGTAGGCAAGGTCCACATAGGCGTGCTGCACGTTGGAGAGCAGGACCGGGATGCCGGCATTGGCCAACCGGGCGGGAAGGTCGGCCCGCTCGTTCAGGGTGCTCCAGGCATTGACGAACAGCAGTTGCTGCTTAAGGGCCTCCTGCGTTTCGGGCTCAATGTTTTCCACGATTTCCTGCCAGCCGGCCAGTTTGAGGTCGCGCTCCTGAGCCAGTTTCACCATACCGCGGGTGAAGGTATCCTTTACCCGCTTACGGTCCCGGCCGCTCCATGCGCCGTCCGGCACCTCGTCTCCGCCGATGTGTACGCCCAGCAGCGGAACGCCGGCCTCCTTGTGCATACGGATGACCTCGTCAAAGACCACTCCGTAGAAGCTGTAAACGCCCGGAAGGTCCGGATCCAGCACGTTGTCCGTGAAGTCCTGGGCCGTCCAGTAGCGGGAAGAATCGGCCGGGTCCTGCAGACGGAAACGCTCGTCTCCGGTTTTGGCCTCATAGGCCTGCATCGCCTTGATGGCGGCGCGGGAGTGACCCGGGGCGTCAAATTCCGGAACCACGGCAATCTGCCGTTCGGCGGCGTATTGAAGTATCTCCTTGTATTCCTCTTCCGTATAGAAAGTGGTATTGTCAATGCGTCCGTTGGCGGTGGGCTTGAGGGCGTTGGTTTCCTTCAAATCCCATTCCGGGATATCGTGATGGCCGCTGTAGGCGGTGAGTTCGGGCAATTTGGGAATCTCCAGGCACCAGGATTCGTCGTCTCCCAGGTGGAAGTGCAGGAGGTTCAGTTTATAGGAGGCCATAATGTCCAGCACCTTGAAGACCTCTTCCTTGGAACGGAAATCCCGCACCACATCCAGCATAAAGCCGCGGAGGCGCAAATCCGGCCAGTCTTCGATGACCAGATCCTTGGAGCCCTTGGGCAGTTTGTCCAGGGTGGTCTGGGCATAGACGGCACCGGTCTCGTCCTGGGACTCTACCTGGGCCTTTCCTTCGGAGTCAAAGGCAATCTTGTACCAGCCGCGGGGGCGCAGTTCCTCGGGCGTAACATTACCGGGCTCGTTGATGCGTTTGGGCCTGGGCAGGATATCGGCCGGGCCGGGCACATAGCTGGCGGCAAACCAGGAGGCGTTGATGGGGGATCCGTCGCGCTCCAGGAACTTGTACTCGATGGGCAGGAGCCTGGAGGCTTTGCCCATTACCTGCAACACGAAGCCTTCCGGCGCCCAGGAATGACGCGGCAGCGGACGGCCCTCATAGGAAAGCGTGAGCGTACCGGACTGGGGAATGTCCAGGTAGAAACTCGTTCCCTGATAGTGGTGAATCTGATCCACGGGACCCTCCGTAATCTTATGGTTGTCAAACAGTTCCTGGAACCAGACACGCCCACCTTCGGGCATGTTCTTGAGCACCAGCGTCTGGCTGGCCAGCCCGTTTTCACCGGTAGGTCCTTCGATCCATTCAACAGAGGGTTGGGCGCAGGCCACAACCAGCAGCATAGAAGCCAATAAAAGTTCGTTTTTCATAATTGTTTGCATTTTTGCAAACTTACGCATTCTTGCCGAGAAAGTCAATTTATGTTTAACTTGGGTTTACAGTTTTCTGAGGGAAGCGCCGCGGTCCACGTCGGTCTCGGTAATCTGAAGGCTGTCGCCGGCCTTGTAGTGGCAGGTGGAGGCACCGGAGAGGCGGACGCCCAGCTTATCCAGGGCAACGATACGGGCCGAAGAAGCACCGCTCAGCTCCACCTTCACATCCTTGGCGGGGCACTCGGTCAGGTCTGCCTTGGCCGCACCGGAACCCGAGAGACGGACGGTGTCCAGGGCTCCCTGGATGTGGATGTGGGAGGCGCCGGAGAGTTCCAGGTCGGCGTTGTCATAGACACCGGTCAAATCCAGCTTGCTGGATCCGGAGAAGTCCACTGTAAGGTCGCGTCCGTCGCTTTCCAGGGTTCCCTTGGCGGCACCGGAAAGGCTGATCTTGGCATTTTTCACAGATCCGGTCATCTGGTATTTGCTGGCTCCGCTGCAGCGGATATCGGCCTGGTTGGTCTTCATCTGAAGGCCTTTGAGGGAAGAAGCGCCGCTGAGCTCCATGGTAAAGTGAGGAGTCCCGAATTCGCCCACAGACAGGAGGTGGGACGCTCCGGACATTTCCACGCTGTTAAGCTCCGGCATGGTTACAACGGCATTCACCCTGTAATTGCCGCGCTCGATCTTGCGACGCACGTCGCCGGGTAAATTGGACACGCCCAGCACCAGGTTGCCTCCGCGCACCCGCACCTGCAGGTAAGGCATCACGAAATCGGGGGCTTCCACTTCCACCTTGTAACCGGAGGCCTTGGTGAGTTCCACGTGATAGATCCAGGACACGTCCAGGCCGTCAAAGCCGCTCAAAGTGTAAGCTTTGGTTTCCATCTTGGCGTCGGCCGGGGTTTCGTTGGCGGCCAGTGCCGGCATCAGGGCCACAAAAGCGGCGGCAAAAAGAACAAAGAGTTTTTTCATAATAAGTACGTTTTATTGATTGACAAGTTGTTTGGCGCCCTCCAGAAGAGAGCCGTAATGGGCCCTGAGAACGCGGGCCTTCTGAAGGCGGGGCATTTCTACCGGGAGCTGCAGAAAGAGCGGATTGGCTTCTTCCGTGAGGGAGGCCAGGGCTTCGTCCCAGTCAGCTCCGGCATCGGCCGGGCACTCGCTGTACAGCTGGGAGACCTCGTCCATATAGGCCAGGTAGATGGTTTCGGGATTGCTTCTGTAAAGGACCGTCCCAAGGATAAGGGCCGATAGGGAAGCCGCCACCGCCACGGCACCCCAGACTACGCGCCAGGGGCGGCGGGCCGGCTTCTGAGCCTGCTCCAGGCGGGCGAGGAAACGCTCCTCGTGGCCCGGAAGGGGTTCCATCCCATCAAATTGGCAGGCGTGGGAACGGATGTATTTTTCCAGCTCTTTCATTTCTTAAGTCTTTCTATCAGTTTGGCGCGTCCCCTGGAATAGATGGAACGCAGCGTTACTTCCTTTTTACCGGTGAAAGCGGAGATTTCTTCGTAGTCCAGCCCCTCCAGCAGCACCAGGTTCAAAACCAGGCGGTAGGGTTCTTCCAGGCTTTGCAGCGCCTGCTGCACCGTGGCCACATCCACGCCCTCCATCGGAATCTCTTCCTCCTGCACCTCGGTCTCGTCCACTGCGTAGAGTTCCAGGAAATCGGCCCTTCTCTTTCGCTCGCGAAGGCGGTCGATGGAAACCCGTACGCAAGTTCTCACCAGCCACGCCCCAATCTGAGGGTCGGAAAGCGGGGCGGGGTCTTTTCTGTCTATGTACTTGATGAGGGTGTCCTGCATCACTTCCTCGGCATCGTCTGAATTCTGGAGAATCCGCCAGGCGGTATTGTAAACGCGCCGGTGGTATTGCCGATAGAATTCTGTGATTTCCTGCCGTGTCATTTTTCCACTTTCTATCTTAAAGACGGGCCGAAAATGGATTTGTTGCAGAAACTAGGAAAAAAGTTGGGTCAATTCCACAAAATCTTCCACGGAGAGCTGCTCGGGGCGCTCGGAGAAGACGGGAAGGGAGAGGATGTCGGCCTTTCCGCGGGCCAGGGCCAGGGGCTTGAGGGGGTTGCGCATCATCTTGCGGCGCTGGCCGAAGGCCGTCTTGACGATGGTCTTGAACAGGGTCTCGTCGCAGCCCAGTTCCGTGCGGCCGTTGCGGGTGAGGCGGATGACGGCGCTTTCCACCTTGGGCGGAGGGGCAAAGCAGCCGGAGCCCACGGTGAACAGATACTCGATATCGTACCAGGCCTGCAGCAGCACGGAGAGGATGCCGTAGGTTTTGCTTCCGGGCTTTTCGGCTATCCTTTCGGCCACTTCCTTCTGCACCATACCCACTACCTCGGGGATGCTGTCCTTGTAGTCCAGCACCTTGAAGAAGATCTGCGAGGATATATTATAGGGGAAATTGCCTATGATGGCAAACTTCTCCGGGAAGAGTTTCTCCAGTCTGAGCCGCAGGAAGTCTCCTTCCATCAGTTTGCCCTGCATACCCTGGAAATGCGTGAGAAGGTATTCTACGCTCTCCGTATCGATCTCGATCAGTTTCAGGTCAATGTCCGGGCGCTCCAGTAGGTACTGGGTCAAAACACCCATACCCGGACCTACCTCCAGGGTGGGCAGTCCCCCGTGCAGGGCATCCACAATGGCGCGGGCCACTTTCTGGTCCGTGAGGAAATGCTGGCCCAGGGCCTTTTTGGCACGTACTTCCATACTAGAAAAACCTTTGTATCTGCAAAGATAACCATATTTTTTTGCTATTTTTGCAGGTTGGAAAATAAAGGACACACAATATGTACAGAACACACACCTGCGGAGAACTCCGCATTGCCAACAAGGGACAGCAGGTAACGCTGGCCGGATGGGTGCAGAAAGCCCGTAAACTCGGAGGCATGACGTTCATCGACCTCCGTGACCGTTACGGCATCACCCAGCTGGTAGTGGAGGCCGATGCCCCCGCCGACCTCGTAGAAACCGCCACCGCCCTGGGCCGCGAATTCGTGATTCAGGTAAAAGGTGAGGTGGTGGAGCGCCAGGCCAAGAACGCCAAGATGCCCACCGGTGACATCGAGATCAAGGTTTCGGCCATCAGCATCCTCAACAAGAGCGTAACCCCGCCCTTCACCATCGAGGAAGAGAGCGACGGCGGTGAGGACCTCCGCGCCAAGTACCGTTACCTGGACCTGCGCCGCGGTCCGCTGCAGCGCGCCCTGGCCCTCCGGCACAAGGTGGCCCACGAAGCCCGCAACTATCTGGACAGCCTGGGCTTTATGGAGATTGAAACCCCCTACCTCATCAAGAGCACCCCGGAAGGCGCCCGCGACTTCGTGGTTCCTTCCCGTATGAACCCTGGTCAGTTCTACGCATTGCCGCAGAGCCCCCAGACCTTCAAGCAGCTCCTGATGGTGGCCGGTTACGACCGTTACTTCCAGATTGTGCGCTGCTTCCGTGACGAGGACCTCCGCGCAGACCGCCAGCCGGAATTCACCCAGATTGACTGCGAGATGTCCTTCGTGGAGCAGGAAGACGTCCTCAACACCTTCGAGGGAATGATGCGCACCCTGTTCAAGAATGTGCTCAATGTAGATATCCCCAACCCGCTGCCCCGGATGAGCTGGTACGACGCCATGGACAACTACGGCTCCGACAAACCCGACGTGCGCTTTGGAATGACCATCCACGAAATCACGGATGTGGCCAAGGGCAAGGGCTTCAGCGTGCTGGATGACGCCGCCTACATTGGCGCCATCTGCGTACCCGGCGCTTCCGAGTACACCCGCAAGCAGCTGGACGAACTCACCGAGTGGGTCAAGCGTCCCCAGGTGGGTGCCAAGGGCCTCATCTACGTGCGCGTCAATGCCGACGGCACCTTCAAGAGTTCCATCGACAAGTTCTACACCCCCGAGGATCTGGCCAAGCTGGCCGCCAAGGCCGAAGCCAAACCCGGAGACCTGATGCTGGTAATGAGCGGCGCCAATAAGCGCAAGGTTCAGACCATGCTGGGCGTCCTCCGTCTGGAGATGGGCGGCCGCCTGGGCCTTCGCAATCCCCAGGAGTTCGCTCCCCTGTGGATCGTGGACTTCCCGCTGCTGGAGTGGGACGACGAAACCCAGCGTTTCTACGCCATGCACCACCCCTTCACCGCCCCCAAGCCGGAGCACGAGGAGTGGTTCTACAGCAACAAGAAGGAAGACCTGGAGCGCGTCTGCGCCAACGCCTATGACTTCGTGCTCAACGGCAACGAACTGGGCGGCGGTTCCATCCGTATCCACAACGCCGATATGCAGAAGCGTATGTTCGAGGTGCTGGGCATCGGCCCGGAAGAAGCCGAATACAAGTTTGGCTTCATCATCAACGCCTTCAAGTTCGGCGCCCCGCCGCACGGAGGCCTGGCCTTCGGTTTTGACCGCGTGTGCGCCCTCATGGGTGGCCAGGATACCATCCGCGACTACATTGCCTTCCCCAAGAACAACCAGGGCCGCGACGTGATGATTGACTCCCCGTCCCAGATTGACCAGGCTCAGTTGGATGAACTTCAGATAGCCTTGAATGTAAAGGCCGAATAAAAGAGAAAGCGCTCTGCAGATGCAGGGCGCTTCTTTTTTAGAACTGGAAGTAGATGAAGCTCTGGAGGTCGGCGGTGATGAACTGGTAGATGAAGAGGATGAGGAACACCACCAGGGCCGCCATCCAGCCCAGCGGCAGACGGGAGAAGACCACCCGGTAGCGGCGCTTGAAGCGCTCCGGGAGCCAGTGGATCACCATTCCCACCACAAAGATGATGAGCACGGCACGGTGCTCGAAGGCCATTTTGGGTACCAGGGCCAGATCCCAGGCGCCGCCAATCTGGTTCACCATATTCTTGGCCGTGTTCCAGGCCTGCTCGTTGGCCAGGGCCGGATCCAGGTTGGAGCCGCTGCGGAAGAACAGGCGGGTAAAGGTGATGAACACAAAGGTCTGAAAAATGTCCCAGCTGCGGGAGAGCCAGGTAAAATGCTCCTCCTTGGGAGGCCGCTTCGTGCAGAAGAGGGCGTACAGGCCCTTGACGGCCGTTCCCAGGAACACAATCAGGGACCACATGAAGAACAGGTTCCAAACCGGATAGTGCGTGATGCGGGCCAGGATCTGGCAAACCAGCGTGACCACGCTGATGATGAGCATCTTCCCGTACAGGTTCCGGGCTGTCCAAATCTTATAGATGATCATACCCAGGCCGTTGAGACCGCCCCAGATCATAAAGTTCCAGCTGGCTCCGTGCCAGAGGCCGCCCAGCAGCATCGTGTTCATGGAGTTGATGTTGGTGGTGATGAGCTTGCGGTCGGCCGGTTTCTTCCAGGCCCAAAGGCCGATGCCACCAGCCAAAGCCAGCACGGCCACCGCCACCCACCAGCTTCCGCTGAGGAAGGAGCCGATGACGGCCACCGCCGCTATAATAATATAGGTACCGGCCGTGGCATTGCGGTTGCCGCCCAGGGGAATGTAGAGGTAATCCCGGAGCCAGCGGCTCAGGGTCATATGCCAGCGGCGCCAGAACTGCTGCGTATTCTCGGCCTTGTACGGAGAATCGAAGTTCTTGGGCAGGTAGAAGCCCATCAGCATCGCTACGCCGGTAGCGATGTCCGTATAGCCGGAGAAATCGGCATACACCTGCAGGGAATAGCAGAACAGGGCCGAAAGATTCTCGAACCCGCTGTACATCAGCGGATTCTCGAACACGCGGTCGCAGAAGTTCACCGCCAGATAGTCCGCCAGGATGAGCTTCTTCATAAGGCCGTTCATAATCCAGAAAACGGCGATTCCAAACCAGCGGCGGCTCAGGTTGTAGGGCTTGTGCAACTGGGCTATGAATTCCGAGGCACGTACGATGGGGCCCGCCACCAGCTGGGGGAAGAAACTCAGGTAAAAGCCGAAGTCCAGGAAGTTCTGCACCGGCTCAATCTTGCGGCGCTTCACGTCCACGATGTAGCTCACCGCCTGGAAGGTGAAGAAGGAGATGCCCACCGGCAGGATGATGGCGTCCACGCGGAAGATTTCGGCCCCCGTGAGCACGTTGAGCCATTCTCCCAGCACGTCGTGCACCTCGATGGACAGGCCCAGGAGCTTGTTCACGAAGTCCGTGATGAAGTACGCATACTTGAAATAGGCCAGGATGCCCAGGTCCAGCGTCACGCTCACGGCGGTGAGGATGCTTCGGCCCTTTTCTCCCTTAAGCCGGTGCAGCCACTTGGCGGCAAAGAAGTTATAGACTATGACAAAGAGCAGCAGGGCCAGGAAGACGCCGCTGGTCTTGTAATAGAAGAACAGGGAAACCGCAAACAGGTATGCGTTGCGGAGCAGGGGCTTGGAATGGACCTGCGTGAAGAGCGCAAATACCAGGGCGAAGAAGGCCCAGAAGTAGAACTGGGTAAACAGCAGCGGATGCGCCTGGTCAAAAGCGAACAGGTTCTTGATAAAATCCCATATGAGGTCCCAGAAGGTCATTTCCTCGTGTAGTAATCCGAGAGAATGGCCTCGAAGAGGAGGTCGGCCACTTCTTTATAGCCCTGCGGGGTAAAGTGCACTTTGTCGGCCTGGGCCAGTCCGGCGTCCTGCCACTTGGCCATGGAGCCGTAGCCGCCCATCACCTCATACCAGTCCCAGAACACGGCCTTGTATTCTGCGGCCAGGTCCCGGAAGGCCTTTTCGGCCTCCGCGGTGTGCTCGTTCTCCCCCCTTCCGTGGCGCCAGCTGTCGTTGATGCCGGTGAACAGGAAGGCACAGTGGGGATTCACTTTGCGGATTTCGTGGATGAGGGCGCGGTAGTTGGCCTTGAAGCGGGTGTCGTCAAAACCGGCCCCCTGGATGTCGTTGATGCCAATGGAGAAAATCACCAGGTCCGGGCGCACGCGGCGGAGGTCTTCCGAGAGCAGGCTGCACTGCAGCCAGGAATGGGTGGAGGCACCGTTGACGCCGGCCTCGCTGAGCGTGAAGCCCCGCGTGGGACGGTCCAGGTACAGGCCGCGGAGGGTATAGGTCCCTTTGCCCTTGAAGGCCACTTGCAGCCAGTCGGTATAGTACGGAAGGTCAAAGTGGCTCAGATGGGTGCCATGGACGCCCCTCACGGTGTCTTTGCCGTGCAGGATGAGGACGGGCTCCAACGAGCCTTCTCCCAGCACATCCACCTTGTTGAAGGAATAATGCTGCTGGAGAAGCTGCGCTTCCTTGAGAACCAGGTCTATGACCACCCGGGCCGATGTATCCTGCGCCGTCACGGCCATGCCGCTTACGCCCAGGTCCGTATTCCGGGGCTTGAGGCAGGTGGCGCTTTCCCACGAGCCCTGCCAGGAAGAGATATAGCTGGAGGGGGTGTTGGTGCCGGCGGCCGAGAAAGGGAAAACCAGGCCGCGACCTCCGTCCATCCCGTATCTCAGGGAGAGGAAATGCTTGCGGAGACGGTCGGTCATAGTGCCGCCCTGGACGTGGGAACCGCCCATATGCAACACCTTCACATCGGTATCCCCGGAGAGAAGCAGGGTGTCCAGCTTCCTCAGAAACAGGGCATAGTCCGGTGACGACCCGGCCGGATACTGGATCTGGCTCTTGTCCGGACGCATGAACGGCAGCCTGCGGGCCCCGGCGGGCAGCAGCATTCCCAACAGCAACACGCACAGAATCAAACGTTTTCTCATCATTTCTCCATCATCATCTGCCGCTCCTGGGGATATGTCTTGCGGAGCTGGTAAAAATCGTAATAGGTAAGCAGGGACTTGGTAAGGGTTTCACCCACTTTCTGGGCCCCCAGGGGGGTCAGGTGTATGTAGTCCGGACCGGCCAGCGGCGGATTGTGACTCACCCACTGGACCATGGAATTCTCTCCGCCCATCATCCGGTAGAGGTCCCAGTAGGCGGCGTCGTTGCGGAGGGCCGTAGCCTTGAGGGAATCCACCAGCTGCGGCAGGCGGGGCCAGGTTACCACGCGGCCGTTCACGCTCTTACCCATATCGGAAGGTCCTATGAACAGGATCTTGGCCTGGGGGGCCACCTCGTGGAAGTATTGGATCTGGGCCGCTATCTGCTCCTGGTACTGCTCAATGATCCTGGTGTTGCGGGTAACCGGCATATAGTTGCCGCCGAACTGCAGGATGATGAGGCGGGTGTCCGTCATCGCCAGGCTCTCCTTCATCAGCGGCTTGGAAATACGGGTGAAGATGGTTCCCGAGCAGCCGCGCAGGGGCACGTTGTCCACCGCCGCACCGCCGTCTCCGTCGGCGCTGATCCCGTAAATCTCGGCGCTGCCCTTAATCTGGACCACCGCCTTCTGGACGGGACGGGAGAAGTGCCAGGTCTGGTACACCACCCCGTCTTCTCCGCTTTCCGTAACCACCTGGGGAGTCAGGGTATCGGCCACCACTTTTATCTCAAAGCTTTGACCGGTGCGGCCATACAGCACCCCCACGGTGGTGAAATCCTTGGTCCGCTCCTTGGCATACTTGCTCTTGGAGGCCCGGAGCGTCACGGTGCCGCCGCCACTGAGCTGAACCACCTGGGCCAGCAGGCCGTAGCGGTTGTGTCCCGCCCGCACGGTGGTGGAGTCCCCGTACATGGTATATTGCACGAACGCGCCGCTGGCACTCTTGGAAACAGAGGCCGAAGGGACATTGCTCAGGGCCGGGAAAAAGCCCGTTCCCATACCGCCGAAGCGCTCCTGGAGCCCGTCCCGAAGGTCCTGGCTGATACGGTCCATCTCTATCTGGGAGTCCCCGTAATGCAGGATGCGGACGGTTTTCTCGTGCTCCCGGGCCTGCTCCAGCTGGCGGAACAGCGGGTCAAAGAAACGGAAATCGTCTTCCGGAAGATAAATCCGGTCCGGATTCTCGTAAAAGAACGTACGATAATAGTGCAGGGTGTCATCTTCCATCCGGAAGCGGGCATCCACGCCGCGGAGCACCGAGTCCACGTTCACCTTGGCCAGCTTGGCGTCGGCCAGCGACCGCCGGTAAGAAGCGTAGCGGACCGTAACGGGCCCGGCGGCAATGCCGTCGGCCGGGAACACCAGCCACAGCACGCCCAGCGCCGCAAAAATACCCAGGAGGAATAAGAGAACCTGCTTTGCACTCATAGCCAACAAAGATAATCATTTTCTCGCAATATCCTCCCTCCTTTCCGCCCGTGAAATGGAACTATCTGAGTGATTGCTCTTTACGGAAATCCTCCTCTGCAAATCGCGGAGGAGGATTTTCACAACTAACAATAAATTAACTACTTACATTTCACGCCCTTCAAGTCCCTCCCCCGAGGGGAGGGGTTTCGGGTGGGGGTAACGTATAGCTAAGTTGCGAAGCGTGAGGTTGGGCGATAGTGTAACTTAGTGCAGCATCACGGTCAGGCCGGCCATGACTATGCTCACCATGCTCATGAGCTTGATGAGGATGTTGAGGGAGGGGCCGGAGGTGTCCTTGAAGGGATCGCCCACGGTGTCACCCACGATGGTGGCTTTATGGGCAGGAGAATTCTTGCCGCCAAAGTTGCCTTCTTCCACGAACTTCTTGGCATTGTCCCAGGCGCCGCCGGAGTTGGCCAGGAAGATGGCCAGCACAAAACCGGCCCCCAGGCCACCTGCCAGTAGTCCTATCACGCCGGCAGGGCCCAGGATCACGCCCACCAGCATGGGAACCACAATGGCCAGGATGGAGGGGTAAATCATTTCCTGCTGGGCGGCGCGGGTAGAGATGCGCACGCAGCTGGTGTAGTCCGGACGGCGGGTTCCTTCCAGAATTCCTTTGAGCTCACGGAACTGGCGGCGGACTTCCACCACCATTTTGGAAGCGGCGCGGCCCACGGCGTTCATGGTGAGGCCGCAGAACAGGAAGGCCATCATGGAGCCAATGAAAATGCCCACCAGCACCATGGGGTTCATAAGGGTAATATCGTAGTATTCAACAATATCCGTGATAGAGGCCGAAAGGGTGTCCACCGTGCGGTCTCCTACCTCCAGAACGGACTTGCCTATATGGCTGAAGCCAATCTTGAGCTCTTCGATATAGGAGGCCAGCAGGGCCAGGGCCGTGAGGGCGGCCGACCCGATGGCAAAGCCCTTGCCGGTGGCGGCGGTGGTATTGCCCAGCGAATCCAGCACATCCGTCTTTTCGCGAACGGAAGGATCCAGTTCGCTCATCTGGGCGTTGCCGCCGGCGTTGTCTGCGATGGGACCGTAGGCGTCAGTGGCCAGGGTGATGCCCAGGGTGGAGAGCATGCCCACAGCTGCGATGGAAATGCCGTAGAGGCCCAGGCTCAGGGTGCCGGTAGAGTAAACAAAGCCCGTGGCAAAGCCGTAGGCCAGCAGGATGGCAATGGCAATGGTAATCACCGGAATGGCCGTGGAGCGCATGCCCAGGCCCACCCCGTTGATAACCACAGTGGCCGGACCGGTCTGTGCACTGGATGCCAGCTTGCGGGTGGGACGGTACGAATGGGAGGTATAGAACTCCGTGACCTTGCCAATGATGACGCCGGCCAGCAGGCCGCTGAGCACGCTCAGGGACAGCTGCCACCACTGCGGCAGCCCGCTCTGGCCGTCAAAGCCCAACAGGTAGAATACGCCGAAAGACAGCACGGCAATGAGCACGGCCGACAGATTGGTACCGCGGCTCAGGGAGCCCAGCAGGTCCTTCAGGTTGGCCCCTTCCTTGGTGCGCACCACAAAGATGCCCAGGATGGACAGGACCACGCCAATGGCCGCAATGACCATCGGGGCCAGGATGGCCTTCATCTGGATGTCCGTGCCCAGGTTAAAGAAGGCCGATGCCCCCAGGGCCATGGTAGCCAGGATGGAACCGCAGTAGCTTTCGTATAGGTCGGCTCCCATGCCGGCCACGTCGCCCACGTTGTCACCCACGTTGTCGGCGATGGTGGCGGGGTTGCGGGGGTCATCCTCCGGGATGTCCTGCTCCACCTTGCCCACGATATCGGCCCCTACGTCGGCAGCCTTGGTATAGATACCGCCGCCCACACGGGCAAACAGGGCCTGGGTAGAGGCACCCATGCCGAAGGTGAGCATGGTGGTGGTAATGACCACCAGGGTCTGGGCGGGCGTTGCCTCTTCCACAAAGGCATTGAGGATGATCCACCAGATGGAGATATCCAGAAGGCCCAGGCCCACCACGGTGAGGCCCATGACAGCGCCGCTGCGGAAGGCAATCTTAAGGCCGGCGTTGAGGCTGCGCATGGTGGCGTTGGCCGTGCGGGCGCTGGCATAGGTTGCCGTCTTCATGCCTACAAAACCCGCCAGGCCGCTGAAGAAGCCGCCGGTGAGGAAGGCAAACGGGACCCAGGGGTTCTGCACACCGAAGCCGTAGGCCAGGATGGCAAAGAAGATGGCCAGCACGATAAATACGATAATCACCACCTTATACTGCTGCCTCAGGTACGCCATGGCGCCTTCGCGTACGTACTGGGCAATTTCCTTCATGGTGGGGGTTCCTTCGCTCTCCTTGAACATCTGCCGGAAGAAAATCCAGGCAAACAGCAGCGCAATCACCGCTGCTGCAGGAACCAGATAGAATAGAGAGGTCATAGTTTAGTGATTAGTTCTGTTTTAGTTCATTTCTACGATGGTAAACCCTTCCAGGTTGTCCATCAGGTTCTGTATGGTGGTCAGGTAGTCTTTCTGGCGAAGACGGAGGGTCAGGCGGGTTTTTCCGTCCGATATGGAATAGGTTTCTACGTTAATCTTATGCTGTTTCAAGATCAAGGGGAGGGTGGGGAGATCGTAGGGCTTGTCCGGAACCAGGGTGAGGTCTACCACTTTTTCGTTGTAGTGGAGGTTCACAAAGTGCATCATCTCAAGGCAGAATACCGTGAGCAGGGTGGCCGCTACGGCTACGGCGTACATCCCGTCTCCGCAGGCCAGGCCAATGGCGGCCGCTACCCACAGGCCGGCAGCCGTGGTAACCCCGCGCACCACATTACGCTGAAAGATGATGACGCCGGCGCCGATGAAACCGATTCCGGAAACCACCTGGGCGGCCACGCGCGCGGCGTCATGCTGGCGCGACCCAAAGGCAAACTCGGAGATAATCATGAACAGGGCGCTGCCCAGCGCCACGATAAAATGCGTGCGAACGCCGGCCTCCTTGGCGCGGAATTCCCGCTCCATACCAATGAGGCCACCCAGCAGTCCGGCAACAACCAGCCGGAAAATCAATATCCAGTCAAATTCTACCATACTTGAGTAAAGATACAAATGTTATTAAAAAAGTCCCGGCGTAATATGGAGCCATTTCAGAACGGTCTCGCCGAACAGGAGGATGAGGAACCAGGAGAAGGTCATCATCGTTATGCCATATTTGAAAGCGTCCGTCATGCTGTACTGGTTGGTGGTGTACAGCAGGGCCGCGGGTTTGCTGTTGAAGGGGAGCACGTAGCAGTGCTCGATGAGCATGGAAACCGGCAGGGCCAGGCTCATGGGAGGGAAGCCGAAGCGCTTCTCCACGCCCAGGGCGATGGGAACGAAGACCATCGTACGGATGGTTTTACTCTGGAAAACCAGGCCGGAATACATCATCAGGAAGGTAAGGACCACATAGAGTACCCAGAAAGGGGTATCGGCCGTAATGCCCATGGAGTTGAACGCGGCGTTCACCATGGTGTTGGGCAGGTCCGTGGCGTTGAGGCCGCTGCCCAGGGTGTAGGCGCCCGCGCTGAACAGCATCAGGTGCCAGGGAATGTCCACATCGTTCCATTTGACCACCCCGATTCCCGGCAGCAGGGCCAGAATGGCGCCGATGAGGGCTACGATGGTCTCGTCAATGTGGTGGAAGGTGCCTTTGGTAATCCACAGGAACAGCACCAGCAGGAAGATGCCCACGGCTTTCCATTCTTCGGCCGACATCTTTCCCATGGCCGCCAGCTCTTCCTTCAGGCGGTCCAGGCCGCCGGGCAGCTGGGGCTTCTGCTCTTCCTTTTTCATGGGGAAGAACACATACATTCCCAGGAGCAGGCCCACCACCAGGATGATGATGCTCATGGGACCCACGGCTACCAGCCATTCCTTGTAGCCAAAGTCGCAGCTTCCCACGAAGCCGGCAATCAGGGAGATGGCCAGCAGGTGCGCGCCGCTGCCCGTGTAGAAGGCGTTGGCGCCGATGTTCACCTGGAACAGGTTCTGGATTACCAGGTTGCGGCCAAAGTTGTTGCGGTGGCCGTCAGAGGCCCCGTAGATGGCGCAGATGACCATGAAGATGGGCAGCATGATGGTGGCCTTCACGGTTGTGGCCGATATAAAGGCGCTCAGAACCAGGTTGATGAGCAGGAAACTCCACAGCACGCCTTTGGCGCTTCGGCCGAACTTGATCACGAAGGCCAGGGCCAGGCGCCGGGCGAACTGGGTTTTCACCAGCATGGACGCCAGCACAAAGCTGAGGATGTTGAGCCACATCACCGGATGGCCCAGCTGGGCCAGGGCCTCTTTCTGGGTGGTTACGTTAAACAACACCACACCCAGGATGAGGATGAGGGATGTGAGGTAATTGGGGATGGCCTCCGTTATCCACAGAATCAGACTGGCCACAAAGATGCCCAGCATGGCGTAGTTGGCACGGAGGAAACCTTCCAGACCCAGGGCTGTCAGCCGCTTCTGAGCCGAAGCGGCCAGCAGCCCGGTGTCCAGATGGTCTATGAACCCGATGTGACAGAACCATGTAATCCAGACAAATGCAATGAAAGCCAGGGGCGCGCCCAGGCGTGCCATCCAGATCTCAAAGGTCGATTTCTGCATCTTGGGCAGCTTCTCAACCTTGTAGTTGTTCATGTCTAACGGGTCCATCATATTACTTCCAGTTCTTATAAGGGTTTTTCATAAGCATGGAGTTGAAGTACTTGGGGTCACCAGTCACTTCTTCGCCCAGCCAGGCGGGTTTGTCGAAGGGCTCGTTCTCGTCCTCCAGTTCCACCTCGGCCACGGTGAGGCCGTCGTTGTCACCGTAGAACTCGTCTACTTCCCAAGTGTGCTTGCCGTCGGTGTTCTTCACCAGGTAGCGGGTCTTGTCAATGACGCCGGGTTCGGCCAGGTCCAGGAGGGCCTTCACCTCATCCACGGGGATTTCCTTCTCCCACTCGAAACGGGCGGCGCCGGAGGCGTTGCCAATGCCCTTGACGGTGATGAAACCTTTGTCTCCCTTTACGCGGATGCGCACGGTGCGCTCCGGAACGGAAGAGAGATAACCCTGCGTAATGCGGGTGGCTTTGAAGGCTTCGGCCTTGAAGTCTCCCTTTACCAAGAATTTCTTTTCAATTTCCTGTGCCATGGTTTATTCGTTAGCTAAAGGTTTGTCACTCATGCCGATAACGCGCTTGATGGCCTGCAGGTAGTTGATGTTTTCAACGCCTTCCAGGTGGCAGTCGGCCACAGTCTTCTTGATGTCTTCGATCTCCGTGCTCTCGGAGTTGATGGTCACCACCTTGGCGCCGTTGATGAGCACGTTGCCCACTTCGCAGATGGTGTTGTTCACCATATAGCCGAAGCGCTGCTTGTGCACGCGCACGGCGGCCAGGTCCGGGCAGGCCTTCACCATGGCGATGAACTCGTCAAAGGTGTAGGTATCCTTGGTGAGCTTGGGCATTTCCACCATGAAGGCGGGAAACACTTCCTTCTCCAGGACTTCCTTGGAGATGGGGAATTCTCCCTTCATCAGGGGGTTCCACTGCTCAAAGCCGTCTACGGTCTGGACATAGGTCTTGATGTCCATCTTGCCGTCGCGGATCTTGGTATTGTTGATATCGTTCTTGGCGCTGATGATGTAAATCTCATCGCTGGTGCGTTCCCAGACCTTCTCCGGTACGGGGGCGCTCAGGCGGGCCATTCTCTTGTGTGCCTCGCAGAAGCACTGTCCAAAGCTACGGAATTCAAAGCGAGGTTTGGATATCTCGCCAATCTTAAGTTCTGCCATAATTTTTTAAGTTATTAAATATTACTATTTTACGTCAGGGTCATCGGTTCCGGAAGTGGCGTTCTTGGCACCCTGGGTGGGAGCGGCAATCTTGAAGGCGCCGGTACCGTCGGGAATGCGCTGCCAGGAATCCGTCACGTTGGGCAGGCTGGCGCCCCACTTGCCGTCGGAACCCTTTTCGCCGCGCTGGAACTGGTCAATCTTGTTGCCCTTGGTGTCGAAGAGTTCCACCAGCACGCTCTTCTTGGAGGAGAAGCCGCTGGAGAAGCCGCGCTCCGTGGTACCCTTGGCACCTACAATGGCGAATACACCGTGGGCGGGAACCACTTCACCGTCAATACCGGTCCAGCACAGGGCTTCGTCCTTGTTCAGGGTGACGCCGGTGAGCTTGATGGGAAAATCACTGCCGTTGTGGAGTTCGATGAATTTCTCCTCGTCGGCACCGGCACCATACAGTTCGTTGATCTTGAGTTTGGTCCAGTCGGTGGCCGGGTCTCCCACCTTGTAGGTGTAATTATCGGAGACGGTCTCGAATTCGGCCTCGTTGACAATCTTGATGTTGAAGGAAACCTCCGTGCCGTCCGGGAGGGCGGGGATGGTGCCCTTGAACTGGTATCCGCTGTTGTCCGGGGTCATGGGAACGGCGGCGTTACCATAGTACAGGGTGGCCGTGGTGACGGCCTGGAGGCCGCTCACCGTAACAGTGACGGTCACTTGATCGTTGGAAGTGGGTGCTTCGGGAGTATAGACCACCTTTTCAATCTTGGTGGGGCCTTTGAATACTTCGTCCTTGACGCATCCGGTAAGGGCCAGCAGGGCTGCGGCGGTAATGATAAATATCTTTTTCATGACTAAAGTCTGTTTTTACGTTATACTAGAAGTCCACTTCGAGACGCAGGGAAACCATATGGTAGTCTACGCCGGCCTTGCCCATAGGGGCCACCACCTTGGTGTAGTCCTTGGTAGCATTGCCCAGGGCGTCCAGGCCCACATTCAGCTTGTCCTTGCCGTTGGCATAGCGGTCGTTGTTGTTGTACTGGTAGTTGAGCTGGAAACGCACGTTGTTGGTGACCCACCAGTTCAGGCCCACGGTATAGGCCTCGGCGCTGCCGCCGTAAACGGTTTCCTTGGCATTCTTGCGGGTATCGTTGAGGTTGCAGTACTCGTAGCGGGCGCAGAGTTCCAGGTCTCCCCACTTTTTGCCGCGCTCGGCACGGGTGTACTTGGCGCCCTTGGCATCGTAACGCTGCTTGCCGCCAAAGAGGAGGTAGCCGGCCTGTACATACCAGCCGCCGAAATTGTTCACCAGTTTGGTGTCCTTGTAGTGGACGTTGTCTCCGATGTAGGCGGCCTCATAGCGCAGGCCACCCCAGTGACCGGCCAGTTCCACGGTCCACAGGTGGTTGAACTCGTAGTCCTTGAGGTTGTTGGTGTCGATGTACTTCTTGCGGTTGATGCTGGTGGAGTTACGGGCGCTGGCGCGGTAGGTGCCCCATTCGCCGGTGGCTACGCTGCCCAGCGTGGTGCGGAAGGAGTGGGCCAGGCCGATGTGCAGTCCGGCGTTCTCCGACTTGAACAGGGGACGGAAGACAATCTTGGAGGTAACGGCAAATCCGGTCTTGTTCTTGAAGCTGATGCCGCGGCCAAAATCCTTGTTGTTGTCCTGTACGTTGGTGATTTCCTCGGCGCCGGCGCCTTCCTGGGCAAAGAAGCCTACGGAAGCCCACAGCCAGGGATTGTCATACTTGGCGTTGAAGCCCAGGTGGCGGGAAGGGGCGAGGGCCGAGCACACCATGGGACGCTCCATGAACATCAGGTAACGGGAAGAGGTGTTGCGCTGGATGGAGAAATTCTCCTTGAAGTTACCGGCCTGCAGCTCCAGGTTACGGACGCCGGTGAAACGGATGATGGCATCCTTGAGCTCTACCAGACCGTCGGCCAGGTCCATATCAAACTCGCCGTACCACTTGTCGTCCAGCTGGGCTTTCATGGCAAAGCGGGCACGGCGGACGCTGATTCCGTTGCCGATGGGGTCTGCATAGGAGGGTGCGCCAAAGAAGGCACCCATGTCTACCTGGACACGGTTGTCGAACCAGATCTTGTAGTTGCTGTTGGGGGATCCGATGACCAGGAATCCATCCTGGGATTCTGCATCCAGGACTTCGGATTCTACGGCCACGCCGTACTGGTTGTACTTGACGGCTTTCTGCGCAAAGGCTGCAGACGCGGTCAGCAGCACGATTGCAATCACAGAGGTTAGTTTACGCATAGCTGTAAAAATTGGGTTAGATTGATTTAATGTATTGTACAAGGTTGACGGAACGGTCCAGTCCCAGCTTGATGCGAAGACGGTACCGGCCGATTTCTACACTTTTGGGGGTGATGTTCATCAGGGAGGCAATGTACTTGGAGGAGAAGCCCTGGCGCAGCAGGATGGCCAGTTTCCTTTCTCCTTCCGTGAGGTCCGGGAAAGCCTCTTTCAGGCGCATGTTAAAGTCCCGGTGCAGGACCTCGGACCGGGCATAGAAATCACTCATTTCCCGGGAGAAATACATCCTTTCCCTGAGCTCGGACAGGACTTCGTCCAGCGACTGGTTCTTTTCCGACCCGTCCGGGAGCTCTTTGGTGCGGGAAAGTTCTTCGTAGACTTTTTCCATAAAGGCCTTTTGGTCGCTCACGCCCACGGCAAAGTCTACCAGCTCTTTCCGCTTGATATCCAGCTTGTTAAGCAAGTCTTTTTCATTGGTCTCCACCCGGACCTCCAGGGCCGACAGGGCTTTCCGCGTGCTGGCCACCTGCTCTTCGCGGGCGTTTATGAGCCGCTGGTGCAGGGCTTCTTCCCGGCGGTTGCGGTTATACATATACAGCCCCGCCAGCACCAGTACGATGCCCAGCAGGATGAAGACGGGTACGGGGTTGGCGTTCCATCCGGCGCTTCCGGAGCGGACCTCGCTGGCCCCCAGGATAAGGCTGAGGCAGTATCCCAGCAGGATCCCCATCACCGGGGCCACGACCGTTGCCGCCACGTGCCTTTGGATGTCGTCTCCGCTCAGGGCCGCCTTCTGCCGCACCAGGCTGCCGGCCACCAGGGCCGATATGAGCAGCGACCCGGCGCTCAGGGGGGCGGGAAGGCCTCCCGGCCAGGAGAAGAGGGCAAAGGTGGCCGCCATGGAGAGCAGGATGGCGAGGGTGTGCCCCGTTCCAAAGTCCAGCTGGTCTTCGGCCATTTCTCCCACGCGTACGTGGATGCCGCGGGCCTGCGGGATATAGAGGAGGATGGCCACGGCCACGACAATGGCTGCGGACAGCCCTCCGCCGCCCAGGACGGGAAGCGGGAGCAGGGACAGGATCTGTCCTTCGTTCCACCCGGCGGCGGCTACCAGCAGCAGGGTGGCCAGGGTGCAGCCGGTCAGGAGCCGGCTGTCCGAGTAGGCCAGATGGCGGCCGCTCTTGGTGGAGTACGAGGAGAAAAGGCGGGTTAAAAGGGCTGTGAGGAGCCCGCATACGAGAGGGGCCGCTGCCCACGCGGCCGCAATACGGCCCATCCGCAGCCAGTCCATCTGGCCGCTGATCATCAGCGAACAGCCAAAGACCGCACCCACGAAGGCGTAGGGAACCGCCGCCCAGCGGTGCAGCATGGCAGCCACAAAGACCGCCACAATGGTGCTCAGGGAGATGGCCAGCAGGCTCTGCAGGTCCTGGGAGGGAAGGAGATCCTGCAGCGTGTCCGTATACCCGTTGGGATAGAATAGAGGGGCCACCGCTGCGCCCAGAAGGAGCAGGGGGACCAGGAGCTTCACCAGGATGCGTTCGTCGGCGCCCGAGGCGTGTACCACGCCCAAAATGGAAGGAAACTCCAGCCGGATGAGCGGGAGTCCTACCAGCAGCAGCGCCAGGACAACGGCAAGAAGGGGAAGGACCATGGCTACAGGCTTCGTTTGATGGACATAACCGATAGCTGGTCCGCCACTTTGACGGCAGCCGTGGAGAGGTCTTCTATGTGGAGGGCAAAGTAGCGCAGGTGGAACTTCTCGCTCAACTTGAGCTGGGACATCTCATGGAAAACCGTACGCTTGATGCCCTGGGACAGTTTGACGGCCTGCTTATCATAGAGGTACACCCGGTGGATGGTTTCGCTTACCTTGTCGGGCTGTGAAAAATAGGCCTTGGTGCCGGGGATGGATGCCTCTACCGCCATGACTGCGAGTTCGGCCAGCTTGACGAATTCCTTGTTCAGGGAAGCCGGAACGTGCGGGGCTTCAATTTCAAATTGAATAAGGTCGTTGCTAAGGGTGGAGAGGATGTGGTCGTAGCGCTCCAGCAGGCGCATGATGTCTCCGCGGTAGCGGATAAGGGCTCCGCGGGCGTAGAGCATGTTCTCAATGTCCCTTCTGAGGGCAGCCGCCTCCGTTTCCGTAGTGGCCATGGCCGACAGGGTGCGGGAAAAACTCTCTGGGTCGTTGTATAGGTAGCTCCTCACTCCCTCCTTGAAAAGAATGAGTGCAGTATCTACGGTACTGAGGAGTTTTTCTACGGCCTCTGCGAACATCCGGGGCCGGTTTGCAGAGAATAATCCGAACATTTTCATACGCTTGCGGTTAGTTTGCTAACCCAAAGGTAGGAAATGTTCGGAATCTCTACAAGCTATTCTTTAGCCTGATGGGTTTTTGTAGAGTTTTTTTCACAACAAAAAACACTACGGAACCTGGATGTTGGAGCCATGTTCCTGGGCCACGGTTTCCTTCCAGAGGTCTGTGTAGCCGGGCTGCTCGATTCTGGCGGGCTGGCCCTTGCTGTACTTGGAGGCCTCAAAGGCGCCGTTCTTGTCCTGAGGCACCACGTTGCCGTCCATAAACTTGACCAGCAGTTCCACTTCCAGGTTCTGCCAGGCAGCAAACTGACGGTCGGCGGTCTCGTTGGAATATTCCGTAATGTACTTGACTATCTTGGCAAACGGGGCGCTGGATACCATCACATCCCGCTTGGATTCCAGTTTCTTCTGCAGTTTCACCACCACCTGGTTGTACATCACCACAGCCATGCTGTCCACGGTGTGGGTGCGGCGCTCCATCTGGTCTCTCTCGAAGGCATCGATGCGAGTGCGCACGTAAGGGGCCATCTGGTTGTACATCTTGTAGCAGGCGTTGGAGATGCGGTTGTTAATCCAGAAAGAGGAGGTGGGAGAATAGTGCAGACGGTCTCCGTTACCCTCTCTGAAGCACTCCGGAACGCGGGTGACACTGGTGTAGATGGGGGTGAGATAGGAGGTGGCTGCATCGTCGGTTCCAAACCAGAGGATACCGCCCACCACGTCGGGAACGTAGTTGCGGGCCTGACCCACCATCCAGAAACCGGTCTGCTGGGTGGCGATGGCACGCTCGTTCATATAGGTCTTTCCCTCCACGGTGAACTCCATGGGACGCCAGCGATACGGAAGGGCGTTACCGCCGGCTCCGATATCCTGGGTCATATCCATAGGGGTGCCCTCATAGTGGTCTCTCATCACGTCGGCCACTTCCTTGACGCCGGCTTTCTTGCGGGGGAACACGAACAGGGGCATATCGGCATTGAGGTCGCGGCCCATTACATAATCCAGGTAGGAATAAGCGTCACGGGTAACGGCGTTGCCTTCTTCGTCGTAGAAGGAGAACCAGCCGTCCGTGAGGATGTTGTAGGCGCTCCAGGCGCGGGCGTCGCAGCCGCGGACCGTGCCGTAATCGACGGGGCAATAGGCTTTCTTGAAGCTGAACTCATCGTCCGTGCCTTCGAAATAGCCCTTGCGGCGGGCGAAGGAAATCACATCGGGAGCATAGAGGCAGTTCTCCGGGTCCTTGAGGGGGAACTTGCCAATGCGGGCCTGGTTGGCGTGGGCGCAGATGGCGCCGTCCGGAACACGCATGGCTACCCAGACAATGCCTTTCTGGGTGTTGACACCGTTGCGCAGATTCATACCCTTTCCGATGAGTTCCATAATCCAGGCTTCGTTCTTGTCAGCGATGGAGAAGGTCTCTCCCTCGGAGGCATAGCCGTACTCGTTGGCCAGGTTCACAATGACGTCGATGGCTTCACGGGCCGATTTGGCGCGCTGAAGGGCCACGTAAATGAGAGAACCGTAGTCGATTCCTCCGTTCTTGTCTTCCAGTTCCGGACGGCCGCCCCAGGTGGTTTCGGTAATGATCACCTGGAACTCATTCATATTACCTACCGTCTGGTACGTATGGGGAACCTGGTCGATCTCTGCCAGGGGCTTGAAAGTGTCCCAGTCATATATTTGGATCTTGGTGCCAGGTTTCCAGTCCCGGGCGGGCTTGTAATACAGTTCTCCGTAAATGGTGTGGGAGTCTGCTGCATAGGAAACCAGAACGGATCCGTCCTGGCTGGCACCCCGGCTGATGATGACATTGGTGCAGGGGCGGGCGTCCAGCGCAAAGAGCAGGGCGGAGGTGGCCACGATTACTTTCAGGAGCGAATTTCTCATCGTATTTTGGGCTTTTTCGATTTATTGCGTAATTTTGTCGGTTGACATCAGACTACAAAGGTATGAAAATTTATCAGTTTTTGTGCGTTATCGCCCTTTTTATCCTGTCGGTTTTCACGGCGGGAGCACAGAACCAGCAGCCGCAAACGCCTGAGCAGAAGGAAAAACAGCTGATGGAATATGTGGACAAGGAGGTGCAGCGCCTGAGTACCCTTTTGGATCTGGAATACTGGCAGGAGTTCTATGTAGACTCCACTTTGACGCACGACCTCAAGGGGGTCACCGAAGAATTGGAAAAACTGCAGGCCGCCAAAGTGGAAAATGCAGACCTGTACCAGGACGTCCAGGACAAATGGATGCAGAAGATTGATGACAGTTACAAGCGTTTCTTCACCGACGAACAGTGGAAAAAGTACTGGAAGTCCGGTGCAGAGCGAGCTTGGAAGACCAGAGAAAAGAGAAAAAAGAAGAAATAATCATGAAAGAAGCGATTGAACAGATTTTCGCCGAACTGGCCGAATTAAAGGCAGCGAGTGCCAAAGAAGTGGAGGAAGCCCGTATCCGCTTCCTGGGAAAGAAGGGTGAGGTAACCGCCCTGATGGAGCAGTTCCGCACCGTGGCTCCCGAACTCAAGCGCGAGTACGGCCAGAAGCTCAACGAGCTCAAGAAAGCCGCCAACGCCCGCATCGAGGAGCTCAAGTTCAAGGTAGAGGAGAGCGAGGTGGCATCGGCCCCCAAAGAAGACCTCTCCATGCCCGGAGACTCCTTCCCGCTGGGTTCCCGCCATCCCGTTTCCATCGTCCGCCAGCAGATTGTGGACATCTTCCGCAAGTTTGGCTATGACGTGGCCGAAGGACCGGAAATCGAGGACGACTACCACGTGTTCGAGGCCCTCAACTTCCCGCCCAACCACCCGGCCCGCGAGATGCAGGATACCTTCTTCGTAAGCACCGGTCACCTGAATCCGCTGCTGCTCCGCACCCACACCTCTTCCGTGCAGGTGCGCACCATGGAAAAGCAGTCGCTTCCCATCCGTGTGGTATGCCCCGGACGCGTTTTCAGAAACGAAGCCATTTCGGCCCGCGCCCACTGCATCTTCCACCAGGTAGAAGGCCTCTATATCGATAAGGACGTCACCTTCGCAGACCTCAAGCAGGCTATCCTGCTGTTCGCCCGCGAAATGTTCGGCCCGGAGACCGAAATCCGTATGCGCCCCTCTTACTTCCCCTTCACCGAGCCGTCGGCCGAGGTAGACGTAAGCTGCAACATCTGCCACGGCAAGGGTTGCAACATCTGCAAGGGCACCGGCTGGCTGGAGATTATGGGCTGCGGTATGGTAGATCCCAACGTACTCAAGGCCAGCGGAATAGATCCCAACGAATACAGCGGCTTCGCCTTCGGTATGGGCGTAGAGCGTATCGCCATGCTCAAGTGGCAGGTGAACGACCTCCGTCACTACTTCGAGAACGATATGCGCTTCCTCCAGGAATTCGCTACCGCTACGGAAGTCTAAAGATTCCCATACTTGGCCACTATGTCGCTCCACCGGTAGAAACTGCCGGGGGCAGCCATAGGAAGCGGAAGCGTGGCCTCGAAACCGTTGAGAAGAACCTGGACCAGAACGTCCGGGTTCTTCTTGCTTTTGAAGAAGACCAGCTGGAGGTTGCAGCCCATAGGGATGTCGAAGATGCGCCAGTAATTCTCCACCTCGTAAGGATTCTCCACACGGGCGCCCATTCCGTTCACGTCCATCAGGGACAGCAGCGGCATCAGGGTGGAGTCGTGGGCAAAGCGAAGGCGCAATTGCACTCCGTCCTTCCAGTCGGCCTCGGCCTTTTCTATGATGTCGAGGAGGAGGGGCTTCATAGCCTGGACGCGAAGGTTCTGCGTATCCGGGGACTTGGCCAGAATCTGGTAATCGCGGAAGTTCTTGACCCGCCAGAGAGTGTACCGCTCTTCCGGGGTATACACGTTGTAGAGTTCCTTGGGGGCGGGCACATCCAGGTTGTCCAGCGTGGCCACCATCGTGTGGAGGTCATAGCAGAACTTGTACTTTCCGCCGGTGACCAGGGAATCGGGCTGGGTGAACCATTTGGCCAGCAGGGCATCCAGGTCCAGCACCTCGCTCCGGAAGGCTATATACTTTTCCTCGGCGGGACCGTCCCGCTCTATAGGAGAGTCGATGATGGCGGGCAGCAGATAGCTCTGGTAAGGCTGGCCGTAGTCTGCCTCGAAGGTGAAATCCCGGTCCGTGTTGTCCAGCTGGCTCAGGAAGAAGAACATGCTCACGATTACCCGGTGGGACACGGTGGAAACGGCCTCCGCGTGCGTGGCGCCCTTGAAAAGGGACGGATAGTCCCTGTAGAGACGGCTGGCAATGTAGCGGTGCTGGTCCTGGCCCTTGTGGGTGAGGTTACCCTCCCGGTGGGCTATCAGGGGATAGAACTCCGTATAGGCCTGGTAAAACGTTTCCCCTTCCGGAGTGAGCCAACCTTTTTCGTGGCCCTTGGAGAAGGTGGCAAGCATTTCCTCGTACAGCGACCCTCCCAGTCCGTGACGGGAGCCGTGACGGCCCACGTGGCTCACATAGAAGGCCTCATAGCCTTTGGGAGCCGCGGTGGGAGCGGGCTGGTTGGTGGGATAGACATAATACTCGCCGCCGGCACGGGCTATATCGGCCATTACCTGGGCCCGGGTATCCTGCTGGGCATAGGTTGCACTGCCGAGAGCGGCCAGCGCAAAAACAAAAATCGCTATCTTTTTCATAGTCAAAGATAGCGATTTTTCTTTAATTGCGAACGACCACTTCTCCGCCGCTCACATCCACCGTGACCGTGGAGTCCTTCCGGATACTGCCTTCCAGGATGTTCTTGGCCAGCAGGTTCACCAGTTCACGCTGCATAAGCCGCTTGATGGGACGGGCACCGTAGGAAGGGTCGTAGCCGTTGTCCACCATATGGTCTTCGAAGGCCGGGGTAAACTCCAGTTCTACGCCGCTTTCAGCCAGTTTGGTGCGGAGTTCTTCCTCCTGGATGTGCAGGATGTCGCGGATATCGGCCTTGGTGAGCGGATCGAACATAATGATCTCGTCGATACGGTTCAGGAACTCGGGCCGGACCGTCATCTTGAGCACGTCGATCACCTTGCCGCGGCACTCGTCCAGCAGGCTCCGGCGGGTGGCGATGGCCTGCATATCCACTCCGTTCACTTCCGGGAGCTTCTCCATATAGCTCTGGATGATATCGGCCCCGGCGTTGGAGGTCATGATGAGGATGGTGTTCTTGAAGTCCACCGTGCGGCCCTTGTTGTCCGTCAGGCGGCCGTCGTCCAGTACCTGCAGGAGCACGTTGAACACGTCCGGATGGGCTTTCTCAATCTCGTCCAGCAGCACCACGGAGTAGGGTTTGCGGCGTACGGCCTCGGTGAGCTGGCCGCCCTCGTCGTATCCTACGTATCCCGGAGGCGCGCCCACGAGCCGGGAAACGGTGTGGCGCTCCTGGTACTCGGACATATCGATACGGGTCATCATATTCTCGTCGTTGAACAGGAAGGCGGCCAGGGCCTTGGCCAGTTCGGTCTTGCCCACGCCCGTGGTACCCAGGAAGAGGAAGGAGCCGATGGGGCGCTTCTCGCTGGAGAGGCCGGCGCGGCTGCGGCGGACGGCATCGGCCACGGCGCGGATGGCCTCGTCCTGGCCCACTACACGCTTGTGCAGTTCGGATTCCATCCTCAGGAGTTTCTCCTTCTCGCTTTCCAGCATGCGGTTCACAGGGATGCCCGTCCATTTGGCCACCACCTCGGCAATGTCCTGGGGCGTCACGGCTTCCGTCACCAGAGGGTCCTTGATGGCCTCGGCCTTGGCGGTGAGCTCGTCAATGCGCTTCTGGGTCTGGGCCATCTTGCCGTACCGGATTTCGGCCACCTTGGCGTAGTCTCCGCTGCGTTCAGCCGTCTTGGCCTGGAGGTTCAGGTCTTCCAGCTCCTGACGGGCCGTCTGCAGGCCGCCCAGGATGTCCTTTTCCTCATTCCAACGCTTCATAAGCCCTTCCCGCTGGGCCTGCAGGTCTTTGAGTTCGGCCTCCAGTTTCTCCAGTTTGGTGCTCACGCCCTCGCGCTTGATGGCCTCGCGCTCGATCTCCTTCTGGCGGATGGCGCTGTTGAGGTTGTCAATGGGCTCGGGGACGGAATTCATCTCCAAGCGGAGCTTGGAAGCGGCTTCGTCCACCAGGTCGATGGCCTTGTCCGGGAGGAAACGGGAAGTGATGTACCGGTGGCTCAGGTTCACGGCGGCTATGAGGGCGTCGTCTTCGATGCGCACCTTGTGGTGGTTCTCGTAACGCTCCTTCAGGCCACGCAGGATGGCGATGCTCTCCGCGGGGGAAGGCTCGTCCACCATCACCATCTGGAAGCGGCGCTCCAGGGCCTTGTCGGCCTCGAAGTACTTCTGGTACTCGTCCAGGGTGGTGGAGCCGATGGTTCTGAGTTCACCGCGCGCCAGGGCGGGCTTTAGGATGTTGGAGGCATCCATAGCTCCGGAGCTTCGGCCCGCACCCACCAGGGTGTGGATTTCATCGATGAAGAGGATAATCTCTCCGGCGCTGTCAACTACTTCCTTGACCACGCCCTTGAGGCGCTCTTCAAACTCACCTTGATATTTTGCGCCCGCGATAAGGGCACCCATGTCCAGGGAATAGACTTTCTTGGATTTCAGGTTTTCGGGCACCTGCCCGTTTACGATATTCTGGGCAATGCCTTCAGAGATGGCGGTCTTGCCCACGCCGGGCTCGCCTACCAGAATGGGGTTGTTCTTCGTGCGTCGAGACAGAATCTGCAGCACACGACGGATTTCGTCGTCCCGGCCGATCACCGGGTCCAACTTGCCTTGCGACGCCCTCTCGTTGAGGTTGATGGCAAAGCGTTCCAAAAAGTTACTGTTGTTCTGTTCCATATTTCTATTTTCTCCTTTGCCTTTTCCTTCATCAATCTTTGTTCCCCTTGCAACAAACTGACAAAATGGCAGATTTATTCCAAATAATTCGTATCTTTGCAAGACTATGGATTTACAAGCGCTAAAGAACAAATACGACATCATAGGCAACGACCCCGCCCTCAACGAGGCGCTGGAGACGGCCGTGAAATTTGCCCCCACCGGCCTGAGTGTGCTCATTCAGGGAGAAAGCGGCGTGGGCAAGGAAAACGTGGCGCGCATCATCCATCAGTACAGCAACCGCCGGCAGGGACCTTTCTTCGTGGTCAACTGCGGCGCTCTGCCCAAGGAACTGGTGAACTCGGAACTCTTCGGCCACGTCAAAGGTTCCTTTACCGGTGCGGTGGACAACCGCAAAGGCTATTTTGAGGATTCCGACGGAGGAACCCTCTTCCTGGACGAGATTGCCGAACTGCCCCTGGAGTCCCAGGCCCTGCTGCTGCGCGTGCTGCAGAGCGGAGAGTTCCGCAAGGTGGGCTCCAACAAGGTGGAGCACACGGACGTGCGCATCGTAGCCGCCACCAACGTGCACCTGTACGAGGCCGTCAAGCGCGGCAAGTTCCGCGAAGACCTCTACTTCCGCCTCAGCGCCGCCCAGATCCGCATCCCCGCCCTGAGGGAGCGCAAATCGGACATTTACCTGCTGTTCCGCAAGTTCACCTCGGACTTCTCGGAAGTGAACGGCATGTGCAAGATATCCCTGAAGCCGGACGCCATCCGTCTGCTGGAGCAATACCGCTGGCCGGGCAACATCCGCCAGCTGCAGGGCTTCACGCAGTCCCTGACCGCCCAGCTTTCCCAAAAGGTAACCCCTACCCTTCAGCGCATTGAATTATCGGCCCAGGAACTCCTGCCGTTCATGCCGCTGGAAGAAGGGGAACCCATTCCCATGCTGTACGAAGGTCCCCAGCCGCAGCAGCCTTCGATGGGGGCCGATGAGCGCCAGGCCATCTTCAAGGCCATCCTGGACCTCAAGCAGGAGGTAGACACCCTCAAGGCCCGGATGGACCGCCGGGAACTGCCCGCTCCGGCCGTAGCCGCCCCCGCCCCGGTGGAGGAAGAGGCCGAATGGCAGGACCAGGAAGAGCAGCCCCTCCCCGTGGAGGAGCCGTCCCTGAGCGTACGCCGGTCAGAAGAGGAACTCATCCGCCAGGCCCTGGAGAAATACCACGGCAACCGCAAGAAAGCCGCCGAAGAACTGGGCATGAGCGAGCGTACCCTTTACCGCAAACTGCCCCCCGAATACCGAAAGAAATGAAGCGCCTCGCCGTCATACTGACTTCGGCCCTGCTGGTCGCCTCCTGTGGAATTTACTCTTTCACAGGCACTTCCATACAGCCGGACGTAAAGACCATCTCCATCCCTTACGTGGAGTACAAAGCCCTGCGCGTGAACCCCAGCCTGTCCGGTGACCTTACCGACGCCCTGCAGGAGAAGTTCCGCAAACTCACCCGCCTGGAGCAGGTGGACCAGGACGCAGACCTGGAGCTGGTGGTGGAAGTGACCGGCTACGACGTCAAGGCCGCCGCCGTGACAGCCGATGAAATGGCTGCCCAGAGCCGCCTCACCGTAAGTGTGAAGATTACCTTCACCAACCACAAGTACCCGGAGGACGATGTCTCCCAGAGCTTCAGCGCATACGAAGACTTTGACTCGACCCTGTCGCTGGACTCCGTAGAATCCGGCCTCTGCGAATCCATCATAGACAAACTGGTAGAAGATATTTTCAACGCAACCGTAGCACAATGGTAGGCCCTGCCCGCATAGACATTCACGCCCTCAGCCTGGACGACCTGGTTGGGGTGATCAACCTGTATCCCTGGTATGGCGGCGCCCGCCTGGAGCTGTGCCGCCGGATGTCCCAGATGGGAAACACCTGGGAAGATGACCAGTACGCCCCCGAGGCCCTGTACCTGCCGGACCGCCGCCTGCTGGTCAAGCTGCTGAAGCAGTCCCGCCAGGCCGACTATTCCGACAAGGACGCCCAGGAACTCCTGGCTTCCTACCTGGAGCCTGCTGCCGCGGAGATGAGCCAGCCCGCGCATCCCGTCCACGTGGTGGGAGGAGACTATTTCTCCCAGGCCCAGTACGACAACGTGAAGAAAGGAACGGACAACATCTTCTCCCGCTTTGCCGTGCAGGTGCGCTCCGAAACCCCTTCCCAGGGAGAGGACCCTTCGCCCGTGGCAGACCGCTTCGCCACCGAGACGCTGGCCCGGATTTTCGCCGAACAAGGCCGTCCGGACGAGGCAAAACGCATTTATTCCCGTCTGATTTTGGATTTTCCGGAAAAAAGTGCTTACTTTGCAACCCTTATTGACTCTTTGGAGTCCGAAACTGGTGTATAGACAAATACATAACAAGTATATAAATAGTAATAACATATGTCAACAGCGTTTGTAATTTTGTTGGTCCTCATTATTATTGCGGCCATTCTCCTGATTGCGGTCGTCCTCCTTCAGAACGGTAAGGACGGCGGTCTCGCTACCAATTTCACTTCTGCCAACCAGACCCTGGGCGTGCGCCAGACGGCCACCATCCTGGAAAAAGCTACCTGGTATCTCGTGAGCTTTATCCTGGTGGTTTCCATCATCACCGTGTTCGTGAACCGCGGCAGCACCCAGAGCGGCACCAACGACGCCATCGGTTCCGGTATCGTGAACCAGGCCGAGTCCGCCGCTGAGGAAGCCGCCACCGTGGACTTCCCTGTAACCCAGCAGAATCCCGAGGCCGAGGCCGAATAAGCCCAACAAGCAACGGTAAGTATAACTCCTGGTCCTACGGACCGGGAGTTTTTTTAATTTTTATTATTATATTTGTAATCCCGCATAAGTTTAAATGACATATGAAAAAATTCCTGATTTTCTTTGCCGCCACCGCTCTTACCGTGGCTTGTGCATCCCCCGAAAAGATGGCCAAGATGGCCGAAAACGTGAAAGTCACCTGCGAACCCGCCGTTCTGGAAGTGGTTGCCGGTAACGTGGATCCTGTGGTCACCGTAACCTACCCCAAGGATTATTTCAATCCCAACGTGGTGATGGAGGTTACCCCCGTGATCGTCTATGAAGGCGGAGAAGCCGCCATGAAGCCCTTCAAATACCAGGGCGAGAAAGTTAAGAACAACTACAAGGTAGTGGCCGCCGCCGGCCAGAGCGTTACCGAGCGCCTGCACTTTGATTATGTGCCCGGTATGGAAAAGAGCCACCTGGAGCTCCGCGCCAAGGTGGTTGCCGGCAAGAAGAGCATCAACCTGCCCACCAAGAAGGTGGCAGACGGTGCCTACACCACTTACATGCTGGTGAAGAAGGCCGGTAATGTTGCCTTCAAGAAGGACAACTACCAGGATGTGATCGTAACCTCCAAGGAAGGCCAGATCAAGTACCTGGTAAACAGCTCCGAGGTTCGCAATTCCGAGCTCAAGGGAACTTCCGTGAAGGAATTCCTGGCCGCCCTGGATGCTGCCAATGCAGACGAGCGCACCACCGTCAAGAGCACCGAGATTGTAGCCTACGCCTCCCCCGAAGGAGCCGAGAAGCTCAACAACAAGCTCTCCGGCAACCGCTCCGAAAGCGCCTCCAAGGCCTGGGACAAGCTCACCAAGGGCCACGAGACCCTGGATCCCACCGTCCGCAGCGTAGGTGAAGACTGGGAAGGCTTCCAGCAGCTGGTATCCGAAAGCAACATCGAAGACAAGGAACTCATCCTCCGCGTCCTCTCCATGTACAGCGACCCTGCCGTCCGCGAAAACGAAATCCGCAACATGTCCCAGGTGTTTACCGCCCTCAAGGGTGAGGTTCTGCCGGAACTCCGCCGCGCCCGCCTCATCGCCAACGTGGAAACCAAGAACTACACCAACGAAGAGCTCCTGGACATCCTTAAGAACAATGAGAACATCCTGGACGAGGAAGCCCTCCTCCGCGTAGCCTCCGTGGCACAGGACAACGACCAGAAGGAAAGCATCTACCGCAAGGCCATCGAGCGCTTCGATTCCCCTCGCGCCCAGTACAACCTGGTTGCCCTGTACCTGAGCGAAGGCAAGGACGCCAAGGCCGAAGCCGGAATGGCTGAACTCAATGCCGCCGACCCCGACGTCATCAACGCCAAGGGTGTCCTGGCCCTCCACAAAGAGGACTTCGTACAGGCCGAGCAGTGCTTCCGCAAGGCCGGCACCCCCGAAGCCAAGAAGAACCTGGGTATCGTGCTCATCCTCACCGGACAGTATGAAGAAGCCGCTCAGGTGCTCAAGAACGTGGACGGCTGCTGCCACAACACCGTCCTGGCCTACATCCTCACCGACCAGCTGGACAAGGCTATGGAGAGCGCCCACTGCGGAGATCCCAAGGTCTGGTACCTCAAGGCCATCGTCGCCGCCCGCCAGGGCAAGGTCAACGAGATGAAGACCTTCCTGGAGAGAGCCTACAAGAACCCGGATCTGAAGGCCCGTGCCGCCAAGGACATTGAATTCGCCGCTTACGACCTTTAAACCGTGAAAAACCGCCTGTTTGCTTGGGACATCATCTTCTGCGTCCTCGTGGTGCCGGGGATGATGTTCCTGTTTCCAGTCGCCGAGTGGATTCAATGGCATCCGGATTACGTGTTCGGATACCTGGCCTGGCTGGAAGGTGTCTGGTTTATGTGCCGCAAGGGGGTTGGTCCCCTGATGGCACAGGACCGGCAGGGCGTTGCGTTGGCCATCGGTTCCCTCTTCGTCATTGGCGTGGTCACCTTCCTGATGACCCTCACGCCTGTCAATTTCACCAGTCCCGGAGACACCTTCGGCAGCCTCAAACTGCACCAGCGGGCCATGTGGATCCTGCTCATTGCGGTGGTGGCGGCCAGTCTCCCGGAGGGCGCCCTGATGACCAGAAACAAGGAGCTCTCCACGGAAAAAGACCAGGAAGAAACCCGTGAAAAGGCCAAGACCGCCCTGGCTACCCGCAAGGCCGAAGCCTTCACCGACACAGGCGGAGACGAAATTCAAGTCAAAGCAGGATACCGTACGGTGCACCTTCCGCTGACGGCCATCCAATTCATCGAAGGCAGAAACAATTACGCTTGCTTCCATTTGGACCACCGGGAAGACGTGGTCTCGCAGATTCCGCTCAAAAACGTGATGGAAATGCTGCCGGAAGGCAAGTTCGTGCGCATCCATCGCTCTTACATCGTACCCGCCTGGCGTATCGAGAAGCGCACGGCGTCGGCCATTAAATTAATGGGGATACAGGAACCCCTTCCCGTGGGCCGCGCTTACAAGGAAGAGCTAAAATCTAACAAGTAAAATGGCAAAAAACAACAAGGATTTCTATGCAACCCGGTCTACGGCATGGTGGAAAGTAGCCATCGCCATGATTGGGTCCTGTCTGTCCGGCGTGACCTTCGTGTCCGTGCCCGGAATGGTGGACGTGTCTCAGTTTGGCTATCTTCAGATGGTCCTGGGTTTCTTCCTGGGTTACCTGGTCATTGCCTTCGTGCTGTGCCCGCTGTATTTCAAGCTCAACGTGGTCTCCGTATATGAGTACCTGGACAAACGCTTCGGAATGTCCGCCCATAAGACAGGCGCCTGGTTCTTCTTCATTTCCAAGATTCTGGGAGCATCGGCCCGCCTTTTCCTGGTGTGTGCCACGCTGCAGCTTCTGCTCCTGGGCCCCCTGGGCGTTCCTTTCTGGATTACCGTTCTCCTTAGCGTTTTGCTGGTGTGGCTGTACACCGTACGCGGCGGCGTGAAGGCCGTGATTGGAATGGATATCTTCAAGACGCTGTGCATGCTGGCGGCCGTTGGTCTCACCCTGTTCCTGGTAGGAAAGGAAGTGGGCAAACTGGACACCACCTATATGAAAGTCTTCCACTTTGACGATATCAACCACCCGCAGTACTTCTGGAAGCAGCTGCTGGGCGGTATGTTCACCGTGATTGCGATGACGGGCCTGGATCAGGATATGATGCAGCGCACGCTGGCCTGCAAGAACGTGAGGGATTCCCAGAAGAATCTGATGGTTTCCATCCTGCTTCAGGCTGTGATGATTTCCCTGTTCCTCTTCCTGGGCGTGGCCCTGTACCAGTACGCCGGCCTGCACGGCATTACGGCCCGCGGTGACCAGCTGTTCCCGGAAGTGGCCTGGAACGGCGGCCTGCCCAAGATTGTGGGCGTCCTCTTCCTGGTGGGTCTGGTTATGGCCGGTTTCCCGGCCGGCGGCAGCGCCCTTACGTCCCTCACCACCTCCTTCACCATTGACATCCTGGGCGGAAAAGACAGCAAGCGTACCTGGATCCACAGCGGTATGGCCGTCCTGATGGCCGTGACCATCATCGTGTTCAATGCCCTCAACAATACCAGCGTCATTGACGCCGTATACCGCCTGGCCAGTTACACCTATGGTCCGCTGCTGGGTCTGTTTACTTTCGGGATGTGCTGCAAGCGCACCGTCAAGGACCGCTGGGTCCCCGCGGTGGCCATCCTCTCCCCCATCCTGTGCCTGGTGCTGGACCGCAATTCCGAAGCCTGGTTCAACGGCTATCACTTCAGCTATGAACTGCTTCTGATGAATGCCGCGTTCACCATCATCGGCCTGATTCTAATTAGCAAAAAGCAATAATAGGAAACTATAAAGTACGGAGGGAGTTCCATTCCTGGGAACCCGCCTTCCGGGTCAATACTTCTCCTTTGTTACGGGCGGTCATCCAACCGCCCGTTACGTTACTCAGGAACACCAGGCGGAAGTGGTGGATGCCTTCTTCCAGGACCAGGGTTCCGTCGTGTCGGTAGTTCTTCTTGACCTCTGCGCGGTTGTCCACCACCAGGCGACCGTCTATCCAAAGCTCGTCATACAGGGTGCTGAAATACCAGGTATCCGTGGACGAGACCTTGAAATAACCCTCCGCCTCAGCGGCGAAGAACTGCGGATTCTGCATATTGTAGTCCGGCGGGTAAATCTTGGGGATCTCCCGCAGGCTTCCAATCTGAACCGGTGTCCAGACGGCGTCCTGGGAGATATCATAGGGAATGCGGAAAGCACCGACCGTGCTGCGGCAGCTGATGCCCTCCGGGTTCTCCGGATGCAGCGCCGGGATGGGCTGCATCTTTTCCAGTACGATGTCGCGAACCAGACTCCGTTTTCCATAGCTAGTAAGGGATGCAATGCGCAGCAGTCCACTTTCCGTCACAGTGATGGGGCCTTCATAGCGGGCCGATTGGGCCGAAGGCTCGCTGCCGTCCAGCGTATAGACCATGGTCATAGGGCGGGAGGTGGTGAACTCCAGAACCGCCTGGTCCTGGAAGGCAATCTGGCTGCAGGAGCCGCCGGGCTGCTCCGGGAGCGGCATATGGTAGGCCACGCCCTCGGCGTCCAGCCGGGCGCAGGCGGCGTCCAGCCGGGCGCAGAAATCCGTGAAATCCTTTTTCTCCAGCGGGGTCCAGGCCGTTTCGGCCACGGCGAACATCTTGGGGAAGGTGAGGTAATCCCTCATCCAATCGCTGTAAATATACTCACTCCAGAGGTTGCCCTGTACGCCCAGGATGTGCCGGGCTTCTTCCTCCGTCAGTTCGGCGGGAACGGGGTTGTAGTCGTAGGGCACCCGCAGGACGGAGTGGTGGGCGTAGCACTCGGGCTCGGCCTTGGGGTCTCCCTGGTAGTGGTTCAGGTACAGGCCGCCGCTGCCGGGGGTCATAATCACGTCGTGTCCTTCCCGGGCCGCCTGGATGCCGCCCTGCTCCCCTCGCCAGCTCATCACGGTGGCATTGGGGCTCAGGCCTCCTTCCAGAATCTCGTCCCAGCCCACGAGGCGTTTGCCGTACTTCTGGAGGATCTTCTCCATCCGATTGACCGCATAGCTCTGCAGCTTTTCCTCGGCGGTGAACTCGTCATCGGCCACCAAGCCTTCGGCCTTGATGCGGGCCTGGCAGGCGGGGCAGGTCTGCCAGCGGATCTTCTTGCACTCGTCTCCTCCGATGTGGAAAAACTCGGAGGGGAAAAGGGCCGACACCTCCGCCACCACGTCTTCCAGGAACTGGAAGGTGAACTCGCTGCCGGGGCAGAGGACGATGTCCGGGGAGCCCCAGGTGTAGAAGTTGCCCACGGGCTGCTTCTCGCAGGAAAGCTCGGGATAGGCGCGGATGGTGGCCATGCTGTGGCCGGGCATTTCAATCTCCGGAACCACGGTCACGTGGCGCTCGGCGGCATAGGCCACCACCTCCCGGATCTGGTCCTGGGTATAGTAGCCCTCGGTTACCGTTCCGTCAAACTCTACGCGACGAGCTCCCACCTCCGTGAGGCGGGGATATTTCTTGATCTCGATACGCCAGCCCTGGTCGTCGGTCAGGTGCCAGTGCATCCGGTTGATCTTGTACCGGGAAAGGATGTCGATGTACTGCTTGATCTTCTCTACGGAAAGGAAGTGACGGGAGGCGTCCACCATAAAGCCGCGCCAGCGGAAACGCGGATAATCCTTGATCTTGACACAGGGGATCTCCCCGTTCTGCTCCAGCTGGGCCAGAGTCTGACGGGCATAGAAGAGGCCGGCCTCCGTGGAAGCCACGGCCTTCACGCGCGTGCGCGTAACCTCTAAGGTATAACCTTCTTCCGGCAAGCCGCATTTGGGGTCCAGTCTGAACTCCATCTTGCCACGGCTCTTCTCGGTAACAATAAAAGAACCTTCCTTCTCCTGCATCTGGGCAGGGGCAGGAAGGATCTGGGGGGCAAGCGCCAACAGGAGGGCTAGAAGTTTTATCATTTCATCAATTTTCTCACAATCTGAGCTATTTCGCTATTTTCGTGGATGCCGGCAAACTGCTCGGCCCCGGGACCGAAGGCAAAGACGGGCACCATAATGCCGTCGTGTCCCTTGGTGGAGAAGTTCACCTTGACGGTTCTCTCTTCCAGGCTGCCCTTGAGAAGGGTGAGACCGCCGGTGCAATGGTCGGCCGTTACTACCACAAGGGTTTCGCCGTCCTTGGCGGCCCATTCCAGCACATAACCCACCACTTTGTCAAAATCGAAGAGTTCCTCCACCATCGGGCCCACCTTGTTGCGGTGTGCGTAATCGTCTATCTGGGAACCTTCCACCATCAGGAAGAAACCTTTCTTGTTGTCCAGCATCTCGATGGCCTTCTTGGTAGTTTCCATCAGGACGGGACCGCGGACCGTCGAAGGGGACATATCGTATTCAGCAAACAGGCCCAGGAATTTGTCTCCCTTGGCACCGGCCACGTCTTCCAGCTTGTCCACAAAGGTATAGCCCTGGGCTTTCATCTCGTCAATGAGGTTGCGGCCGTCGGAACGATGGACCCAGAAATGGGTGCCGCCGCCGGAGATGAAGTCCACGTTGGCGTTGACATACTGGGCGGCCAGGCCTTCCTCATCCTTGCGAGACTCGCCGTGGATGCAGAAATCGGCCGGCGTGGCATCGTTGATGCGGCAGGTGACGGTGACACCCGTCTTCATTCCCTTGCGCTTGGCATACTGCAGGTTGGACTCCACGGGATTGGCATTCTCATCGATGCCGATATAGCCGTACTTGGTCTTCTGGCCAATGGCCAGGGCGGTACCGCCGGCGCAGGAATCGGTAATGAGCTGGTTGGTGGCATAGGTGCGGGAGGCGCCCAGAACGGGCATCTGCTCCGTCATATTGAGCTTGCCGCCGTTGGCCACCCAGCCCACGTTCACCTGTTCGAAGCCCATTCCGTCGCCAATCATGAAAATGACATTTTTGATCTTCTTGCCGCGGGGCTGTTCTACCTCAACAGTCCGGTAAGGGACCTCTACGGTGTATTGGTCGTCCTTACTGAAGTTATACGTAGCGTGCTTGGAACGGTTCCGGTCCAGGGAATCGGGGGTCTGGGCGGATGCAAAAACGGCGATACCAACCAAACCTATTAAAGAAACAACAATCTTTTTCATCTTGAAACTTATTTTACAATTGCATTCCAACCTTCAATCTCGATCTGGGCGTCCTTGCAGCCCTCCGGGAGCGTGCACTCGATGGTGCGGGACTCTCCGGGCAGGAGCGTGAAGAAGTTGTCCGTCCAGAACGTGCCGGGGATGAGTTCACCCTTGGCGTTCTTGGCCTTGAGGATATTCTGGTAAGCCAGAGTTTCTCCGCGGTTGACCAGGGTGATTTCGTAGCCCTTTCCGGTCTTCCGGACCGTAGTGCCTACCACCGTCTGGGGAAGATCGCAGACATAACCGATGTTGGCATACTCCAGGATGGGGAGGCCCCACCAGTCGGCCTTTTCCCAGTCATAGACATTGTTATTGGCGGAAATGGTGTAGAAGTTATTGCCGAAGGCCTTTCCGTCGGGGGTGATGAGTTCCAGCACCACGTAGCAGGGGCCGGTGATGTTTTCAAACACCTTCAGGGGCTCACGGACCTTGCTCTCCACCTGCTTGCTTTCCTGGCGGAGAACCGTCTTTCCGTCGATACCGTAAACCAGGAGGTTGGCCGTGAGGACGCCGGCGTTGTCCACCACGTCATTCACTAGGTAAGCGCAACGGTCCCCATAATTGTACACCAGCTGCAGCGGACGCAGGGCCTTCTTGACGCCGTAGTAACCGGCGGTGGGAATGCCGTACCAGTCGTAAAGCTGCCAGTAAATGCTGGGCCAGGCGCTGTTGAGCATCCACTGCACAATACCCGTAGCGTTGGGAACATTGCAGCGGAAGGCCTCGAACATGGCACGCTCGGTGTTGTAGTCCATAGCGTGGGCGCGCTTGACATAGTCTTCCAAGGTTTCGGCCTTTCTGCCGTACAGACCCTCCTGGGCCCGCATCTGGAAGGCGGGGGTATTCATATGGGAAGCAGAGGAAGTGCAGTGGTAAGCCCAGTTCTTGCCCATAGGCCAGAGCTGCTCCTCACCGATCATACGGCGGAGGCTCTCTACCTGCGGCAGGTTGAGGCCGGGGCCGGTTTCCGTGTTGAAACCGAAGGCGCCGCCGCACTCCTTATCAATATACCAGTAGTCAGGACCTACAAACTCGTAGGGGCCTTCCATCTTCATTCCGGAAGGGCCGGCCAGGCTGGAGAGACCCTTGGCAGAGCAGATATAGGGCCGATATTCGAGTTTTTCATAGAGGGCCAGGTATTCCTTCTCCAGACGCTCGTTGGGGATGCGGTCGCTGCCGGTGAGCCAGCCGATCAGGGACGGGTGGTTGCGCAGGCGGATGATCTGGTCGCGGAAATAGCGCACGGCCAGGGCCTCGGAACGAGGGTCGTTGATGCAGCCGTAGCCGCGGGTTTCGGGCAGACCGCAATAGTCCATCCATTCCCACTGGCAGCTCCAGCCCACCAGGGCCATGATGCCCATCCGGTCGCAGAGGTCGTAGATTTCGTCGTCCTTGCCCCAGATGTTCTCAAAGCGGATGCAGTTGAGGCCCATATCGCACACCAGGTCCATCTGGGCCTTGAGGCTTTCGGGGGTGTCCTGGAGGAAGATGTCGTCTGTCCAGCCGCCGGCCTTGATGAGGACCTTCTTTCCGTTCAGGATGAACTGGCGGTGACCGTTTTCGTCCACGATACCCTCAATCTTGCGGATACCGAAATCGGCGCTCTTCCCGTGGCTTACCTTGCCGCCGTTCTCGAAGGTCACATCCAGGTGATACATCTCCGGGGAACCCATCTCGCGGGTCCACCAGATGCGGGGGTTGTTCACCGTCTCGGTCACCCTAACAATGCGGGTGTCCTTTGCGGGGATCTGGACATCGGCCTGGAAAGAGCCGCTGTCATATACGCCCTTCACGGTGCCCTCTACCGGGTTCTCGCTGCGGTTGACCAGCGTGACGGCCACCTCAATCTCTGCGCGCGTAAGGTCTGCGGGGTCCACGATGGGCTTCACGAACACATCCTGAACCTGCACGTCCGGCGTGGAGATGAGGCTCACGGGCCTTACGATACCCATGCTCTCATCCAGGGGACGGGGGTTCCAGTCTGCGAAGCCGTGGTTGAGGTCTCCGCTCTGTGCGCGGCGCAGCGTGACCTGGAGGGTGTTGTTGCGCTGTGCCAGGTCCGTAATGTCGAACTCACGGTTGCAGAACGTACCGAAGGTGGTATCGGCCGATGCAATCTTGACGCCGTTGAGTTCTACGTCGGCGTAAAAATTCAAACCTTCGAAACGGAGCACGTGGTGCAGTCCCTGGGCCGTCCTGAACTGCGTGGTAAACACCCAGGGCTTGTCAAAGGGGGTCTTGTCCAGCTGCTTGTAGTGGTCCAGGTCCAGGATATTCTCTCCCAGAGCGCCGGCCTCGTTGAGGGCGCCCACCACCGTGCAGGGAACGGTAACATCATACTTCTGAGCAGCCCCTTCCTGCTGGAGGGTCCACTGTTTGAGGCCTTCGCCCTTAGGGCTGCAGGCAGACGTAAAAAGCATAAACGGAAGAAGCATCAGTAGGTAAAGGATGCCGGTTCCTTGGGGCTTGGATCCGAGTGTCATTAAATTAAATAGGTTAAACCTCTGCAAAAATAACGCGGGAGCGGCTCCCCAAAATACGACTTTTGCGTATTTCTTACCGCAATTTGCGCAAATTTGTGGTTCTGTACTCGGTTGGAGTACATTTCATAATGGCCTGAAAGCGTCGCGTGAGGGTTTTGGCATCCGGTTCATCCATGGTGGCGGCCAGGTTGGCTATGGAATCGTCGCTGGACAGCAGGAGGTCGGCAAAGTACTGGATGCGCTTCCGCATGATGTACTGGTAAACGGACATACCCGTAGCACTCAGGAAGCGCTGCTCCAGCAGGCGGCGGGACAGGGGGACGTGCTTGAGGACATCCCTCACCTGGATCTTGTGCCGGATGTTGTCGTGGATGAATTCCAGGGCGTCGTGAATGGCCGTATCGGTGGTGGCCACGGCATTGGAGGAGCGGCGCAGCACCAGCTTGATGGGCTGCATCACCACGTCTTCTCCGGAATAGGCGGGGTCCTTCACCATATGGGCGATCATCCGGGCCACCTGATAGCCTCCCCGCTCCATTCCCACGTCGATGGAACTGATGGCGGGCTGGGACAGGTTGCAGGCTACCTCGTCGTTGTCCACGCCGATGATGGCCACATCGTAAGGCACGCGGATGCCGTAGTTGTTGCACGTCTCGATGAGCAGCGTGGCCTGGGTGTCGTCCGAGGCCATGATGCCCACCGGCTTGGGCAAGGAAACCAGCCACTGCCACACCTTGGGCTGATCGAAATTCCAGAAGAAGTTCTCCCCGCGGATGCGGTCTCCGGAGTCAAAGGATTCCGCCAGGCCGGATTCCTCCAGGCGCTCCTGGAAGCCGGCGCGGCGGCCGTCACTCCAGACCACGCCGCGGTAGCCGAAGAAAGCGAAATGGCGGAAGCCGCTCTCCAGGAAAGCATCGGCCGCCATTCGGCCCATCTTTTCATAATTGGCCGTCAGGTTGGGAATGTCCGGGAACAGGCGGATGTTGTCCACCGCCACCGCTACGATGCCGTTTTTCCGGAACTGGGACACGGGATCCTGCGGATCGAACTGGCCCAGGACGGCATCGGCCCTCCATTCCTTGGCCCAGGAAAGTACGCCGGAAAAACCGTGTTCCTGCTTGTAGGACGGGGGCATACGGCGCACAATCCAGGGCTCTCCGCTGTCCTGCGAATACAGGTGGATGCCGCGGAGAACCCGGTAAGCGAACTGCTCGGTAAAGTCTCCTATGTAAAGGAGCCTCATACTTTACTTTCTCTTGTTTTTGGGAAGGATATAGCGTACGTAACCCACCTGCACGCCCAGCATATCCATATCGCGGGAGATGTTGAAACGGTTCATGGTGGCTCCGGAGAATTCGTCCTCGGCCTCGGCGTCCTTGGTGGTCCAGTACTTCTCCTGACGGCCACGCTGCCAGGCGGCGCCTACGATGGGAATGCTAAGGGTAAGGACGCTGTTGTCCTTGAGCTTGACGGCCAGGCCGCCGGCAATCTTGAGGCCGATGTCCAGGGAACCCGTCAGGCGGATTTTCTTCACTTCCCCGTCTTTGGAAATAGGATAAGACCGGGTTGCGCCGTAGTTACCATAGAGGCGGCCTTCGGCAAAGACGCCGAACATATCGCTGCCAAACAGAGAAAGGTAACGGCGGGCGGTCAGGGCCAGACCGGCCTTGTGATGGTTCATATGACGGCGGGAGATGATGATGTTCAGATTCTCTTCGGAAGCTTCGGCTCCCAGGATATCACGGAAGTCCAGCCCGAGGTTGGTGTCCACGGCGTAGCCGGTGTAGTTGAGGCGCACGCCCAGGGAGAAGTCATCGGACAGGAACCAGGCGAAGGAAGGAGCCACGCTCCAGGTCTGCAGTTTTCCCTCACCGATATTGAGCAGGGACAGGATGGAATAACCGTCTCCGGCGTTGTCTCCGGTAATGCCGAAATGGCGGTAGGAACCGCTGATGCCCCAGGCGCGGCCACCTTTGGCCAGGAAAGCCGTCTTGGGCTTTTCAGGATCACTGAAACGACTCAGTGCCTTGTCAACGATGTTTTGGGAAAAGGCCGATGCGCATAATAGCATCATAGCGGCCACAAGGATAGTTTTTTTCATGGTCTATAGTGTTTGCGATTGCAAAGTTAGCATTTTTTTGCATCTTGCTAGTTTGTAGATTGTTTCCTATCTTTACGAAAAATTAATACACTATGAAACTAAACGACCCTTTTGTTATTACCATCAGCCGTGAAATCGGTACCGGTGGCGGTTCCGTAGGCATTAAACTGGCAGAAAAGCTCAACGTCCCCTATAGCAACAAACAGCTCATCCAGGCTCTGGAAGAGAAGTTCAACCTCAACAGAAAGGGCATCGAGCACCTCAAGAGCACCAAGAAGAACTGGTTCAAGGACCTGTTCGAGCAGGTTGCCCCGGCTCCCAAGGCCACGATGAAGGTGGGGGACTACACCTTCTCCCGCGAATTCCAGGATACCGTAACGGTCCAGGACATCTTCGAGGCCGAAAAGGAAATCCTCAACGCCATCGCAAACGAAGGCTCCTGCGTCATCACCGGCCGCTCCGCCTTCTTCGTGCTCAAGGACCGTCCCAACAAGGTGGACATCTTCATCACCGCCTCCAAGGAAAACCGCATCGCGAAGGAGATGGCCAAGCAGAACCTGACCCGCGAAGATGCCGAGAAACTGGTAGAGAAAGTGGACACCGGCCGAGACAACTTCGTCAAGCGCTTCACCGGCCTCAGCCGCTACGATATGCGCAACTACGACCTCATCCTGGATATGGACTACCTCACCGAGGATGAAGCCGTAGAAAAGATCCTGGCCTTTATTGAACGGTAATCGGCCCTTTACTTGTCGTCCTTGACAAGGTGTACGTCGCACTGCGGGAACGGGATGGTGATGCCGGCCGCGTTGAGCGCGTCGTAGATCACTTCCTTGGCGCGATCGATGTAGCCAATCCTTTCGGAAACCAGCACGTACTGCTTCACGGCAATCTCTACGGCGCTGTCGGCCATGTCGTTGACCACCACGTTGATACCGTACTTGGGTTCCACAATCTCGCGGCCATACGTGTCCTTGGTCCTTACCTGGTCCATGGCGGCCACCAGCGCCTCGCGTACCTTCTTGACATCGGTGCCATAGGCCACGCCCGCGATGATCTTGGTGAACTCGTAGGAGTTGTTGCGGGTAAGGTTGTTGAAGTTCTTGCCAAAGAGGGAGGCGTTGAGGAACGACATCTCCGTACCATCCAGCGTTTCCACCACCACGCACTGGTAGTTGATGGCCACCACACGTCCGCGTACGCCGTCGCATTCAATCCAGTCTCCTACCCGCAGGCGGCCGCCCATGAGCTGGATACCATAGATGAAGTTGTTCAGGATATCCTTGAGGGCCAAACCGATACCGGCCGACAAACCACCGGCCACCAGGCTCAGGGATCCGGTAGGAATTCTCCATACCACCACAACCACTACTACATAAGACATCCACACCAGCACGCTGATGATGCTGTTGCCCAGGGAGAGGTTGATTTCGTTGTCCCGGATGGCGGTGCGCTTGTGCTTGCGCATGAAGGCGGCATAGCGGGCATACTGCCAGATGGCATGGATGGCCCGGTTGAAGTAACGCAGCACAAAGAACAGGATGGACAGGCCGATGATGCTTCCGCCGGAGATGCGGAGCGTCTCGAAGCCCTCCTTGCTCATGAGCTGGACGAAAGGAATATTGAAGATCTTGTCGTACAGGTCGTCAAAGTCAAAGACATCCAGCGACATGTGGACGCAGAACGGCAGGGACAGCAGCACCATGGCCGGAATGAGCACCTGGCGGATGAAGTCGTAGAACCAGGTGGCACCAAACAGGAGAGACTCCCGGTCTGCGCCCGACACATAGGTAATGCGCTTGCGCATGGACTCCACGCGCTTGTCCAGCCTCCGCTGCTTGTAGCGGTCCATCAGGTCTGAGATACAGAAGATGGTAAGGATCACGGCCAGCTGGAAGTACCACCAGATGAGGACGAGCAGCGACACGAACGTGTAGCCGAAGAAGGCCACGATAAAGGCTATGAGGTAAATGGCCAGGGAGGCCCAGCCCAGAGCGCTGTCTATGGCGGTGGCTTTCCCGCTTTCCCGGATGCAGAAGAACAGCTGCCGCAGCACAGCGAAAGCCAGGATGGGCGGGAACAGGAAATTCATCAGCAGGTCCGGCACAAAGGAGATGCGGCAGGCGATGATGATTAACGCGATGAGGAAGGTGGGGATGTAGAGCACCAGGCAGTGGGGGCTCTGCTGGGGCTTCACCCGCAGCAGCAAGGAGCCCGTGATGGCCAGCAGCAGCCACAGGAAGGTATTGATATTCTTGGCACTCAACTGCACATACTCGTTTCCATGCACGCCAAAACCCAGCACCAGGAAGTATACGAAGGTTCCCACCAGCACCGAGAACAGCGGCATCTGGTGCAGGGGCAGGTGACGCTTGACCTTGGGAATGCGGCTCAGCAGGAGCAGAAGGAAGAACGTGAGCACCCAGAAAAGGACCAGGGCCACCACCTGGATGCCGCTCACAAGGACCAGGGCAGCATTGGCGCCCTTGCTGGACAGACCGGTAAAGAGGTCGTCGTCCTCCAGGGCCGCTTCCTCCACTTCCTCGGCTTCGGTTGGTTCGTCGTCGGCCAGTTCATGGAAATCGTACTGGGCGTGCAGGGCTACCTTCACCTTGTTCCAGGCCGCCCGGGGTGCCGCCAGAATGTCCAGGAAAGGCGTCTGGCCCTCCTTGAACACATATTTCTCCAACTCTTCATAACGGGACTGGGCGTAGTCGTACGCCTCTTTCATGCGCCAGTAGGCCGCGTGATAGTGCGTGCTGTCCGCTACCACATGGGAACGGTTGTCGGCATTCCGCTTCAGGAGTTCGGAGGCGTACAGGATACAAGAGTCGCGGAGGATCTCGCCTTCAGCGTCCAGGACAAAGGGAGACGAGAGCGAATCCTTGACGGCAATCCGGATTACTTCCCTCTCAAGGGAAGAAGCCAGCTCGGAGATGTGCTGGTCCAGGGAGTCGCTGTGATACATCAGGCTGTCCGGCAGGATCTCCACTTCAATCTCCTTCATCACCGGAGGGAGCCGGCGAAGGGCCTCGATCAGACGGGCATAGCGGTCTATTTCAATGTTGAGTTCATTGACAATGCGGTCGTACGGCTTTCTGTCCTTGCTGAAGTCCTTGTAGGCATTGGTCACTTTTTGCAGGGCATAGGCCAGGTCGAAGGTCATCTCCTGCTCCTGGGTATATAGGAGGATGGACAGCTCGTTGGACGACGTGAGCACATCCACCATCCGCTGGTGCTGGAGTTCGTATTCCTTGTCAAACAGCTGCTGCTCTTCCCCGTTTTGCTCCAGGACCATCTTCAGCTCCGAACGCAGGTCCCGGAGCACATCGGTCAAAGGCTGCCCATTCACAATGGACAGCACCGGAATGGCAAAGACAAAAACGGCAAAGGCAATGGTCAGGAATTTCTTTTTCATGGTCCCGTTTCTGGTTAGTGATGGTAAAAATACAAGTTATTTTCCTTTAATGCAAAAAAGGCCGCGATTTCAAATCTCGTCCCTTCCGTAATCATAACCGAATTTCGGTATAACGCCGCTTCTGCGGCGAGTCCCTCCCCCGAGGGGAGGGATTTAGGGAGGGGGTAACGTGGGGCCGCAGGCAGGGGACGAGTCATCTCGTCCCCGACTAACGAAAAAAGGCCGCCGTTAGGCAGCCTTTTGAGTGCGGAGGGGACGAGATTCGAACTCGTGGTACAGAATAACCCGTACGGCAGTTTAGCAAACTGCTGGTTTCAGCCACTCACCCACCCCTCCGGGAATGATGTTCCTGAAACACCCGCTACGGAAGCGGGACTGCAAAGATACATATTTTTGGTGACTTCGCAAGAGGAACGTGTAAAAATGTGAGAAATAGTTCCGGGAAAGGTGGTAAATCAGAAAAAAATCGTAAATTTGCAACCTATTTTGCCGTAGTGTCTAAAGACGCCGGTAAATGAATGGAAATAAAGTTAAATCAAAACAATAAAAACATGCAAAGCAAAGGTTGGATTAGATTTGTTGCCATCCTGCTCGGTATTGCCAGCATTTGGCAGCTCTCCTTCACGGCGGTAACCCGCTACCAGGAGAGCAAGGCCGCCAAGTATGCCGAGGCTCAGGCCCAGCAGTTTGTAGAGGCAAACAATGTCCCCGCCGACGTTCTGGAATATGTGAAGGACTCGGTGGCAAACAACATCAACAGAGTTTACTTAGACTCCCTGAACAACGAGAAAGTGTACCTCTGGTATCCTTTCAAGCGCGTCAAGGAAAAGGAAATCAACTTGGGTCTGGACCTCAAGGGCGGTATGAACGTGATGCTGCAGGTGCAGCTGGAAGACGTTCTGAAGGCCCTGGCCGCCAACCCCAACGACCCCGATTTCGTGGCCGCCATGGAGAAGGCCAAGAAGGAGAACGTGAATGACAGCCGTGACTTCATCGGCCTGTTTGAAACGGCCTGGAATCAGGTAGCTCCCCAGCGTCGCCTCAACGAGATCTTCGCCACCACCGAACTCCGTGACAAGATTTCCAACGATTCCTCCAACAGCGAGGTAATCACCGCCCTCCGTGCAGAGGCCAAGAGCGCCATCGACGATTCCTTCAACGTGCTCCGCAAGCGTATTGACCGCCTGGGTGTCACCCAGCCCAATATCCAGCAGGTGAGCAACACCGGTAAGATTCTCATCGAACTCCCTGGTGTTAAGGATCCCGAGCGCGTGCGTAAGCTCCTGCAGGGAACCGCTTCCCTGGAATTCTGGCCCACCTTCACCGCCCAGGAGATTGACCTCGGCAGCGTGAACGCCCGCGTAAGCGAACTCCTCGCCGGCGAAGAAGGCATCGGTACAGACCCTCTGTACAGCGTCCTCCTTCCTACCGGTGGCGGTTCCGCCTGCCTGGGTTATGCCAGCGCTGTAGATACGGCTACTGTGAATAAGTACCTGGCCCTCGCTTCCGACTTCCTGCCCGCCGAATTCCGCGGTGCCTGGTCCGTGAAGCCCGTCGAGCAGCAGTACGACAAGGACGGTAACCCCTACTACACGCCCGCCGTTCTCGGCAAATTTGAACTCGTGGCCCTCAAGGTCACCGATCCCGACGGCAACGCTCCCCTCGACGGCAGTGTTGTTACGGACACCCGCGTGAACTTCAACGGTGCCCAGCGTGGCGGTAACGGTGCTCCTTCCGTATCCATGAGCATGAACCGTGAGGGTGCCAACATCTGGGCCAACCTCACCAAGGACAACATCGGCCGTCAGGTGGCCATCGTCCTGGACGGTCTGGTGTATTCCTACCCTAACGTGCTCAACGCCATCACCGGCGGTTCTTCCGAAATCACCGGTAACTTCACCATCGAAGAGGCCGAAGACCTTGCCAACGTGCTCAAGGCCGGTAAGCTGCGCGCTCCCGCTACCATCATTCAGGAGCAGGTGGTGGGTCCTTCCCTGGGTTCCGCTTCCATCCGCGCCGGTCTCATCTCCTTCCTGATCGCCTTCATCCTGGTGCTCATCTATATGGTGCTGTTCTACCGCGGTGCCGGTCTCATCGCAGACGTGGCCCTGCTGTGCAACGTGCTCCTGCTGTTTGGCGTGCTGGTTTCCTTCGGCGCCGTCCTCACCCTGCCCGGTATCGCCGGTCTCGTGTTGACCCTGGGTATGGCCGTGGATGCCAACGTGATTATCTACGAGCGCATCAAGGAAGAACTGGCTGCCGGTAAGGGCTTCTCCCTCGCCGTACACGACGGTTACAAGAACGCTTACTCCGCCATCATCGACGGTCAGGTAACCACCCTCCTCACCGGTATCATCCTGTTCATGGCCGGTTCCGGTCCGGTTCGTGGTTTTGCTACCACCCTCATCATCGGTATCATCACCTCCGTCCTGACCTCCATCTTCATCACCCGTCTCATCTTTGACGACCGCATCGTCAAAGGCAAGACCGTGAGCCTGTCCAACAAGTTCACCGAGAACTTCCTCAAGCATACCAACGTTGACTTTATCGGCCTGAAGAAGTACTCCTATATCATCTCCGGCGCCCTCATCGTCATCGCCATCGCTTCCATCTCCCTCAAGGGCTTCAGCTATGGTGTAGACTTCACCGGTGGCCGTACTTATGTAGTCCGCTTCGACCAGAGCGTTACCGCTGAAAGCGTCCGCTCCGCCGTGGAAGACACCTTCCGCGTGGCTGCCGAGCAGGCTGGCGTAGACCAGTCCTCCGTCGAGGTCAAGCAGTTTGGTGGCGACTCCCAGATGAAGATCTCCACCCAGTACAAGTACCGCGAGGAAAGCTCCGCTGTTGATACTGAGATCGAAGGCCTGCTGTACGAGGCTCTGAAGGGCTTCTACAAGGAGCCGGTCACCCTGGCCAGCTTTACCTCCACCCTGGAGAACCCCAACGGTATCATCTCCTCCGACAAGGTATCGGCCTCCATCTCCAACGAAATCACCAACCGCGCCATCATCTCCGTGCTGCTGGCCCTCCTGGTGATCTTCGCCTACATCGCCTTCCGCTTCAAGGGCTGGACCTGGGGTCTGGGTGGTGTCGTGTCCCTGGCTCACACCGCCATCATCATCATTGGCTTCTTCTCCCTGTTCAACGGTATCCTGCCGTTCAACCTGGATGTGGACCAGACCTTCATCGCCGCTATCCTGACCATCATCGGTTACGCCATCAACGATAACGTGGTTATCTTCGACCGCATCCGTGAGCAGCGCGGCCTCCACCCGAAGGACGATTTCCGCAAGACGGTGAACACCGCTCTGAACGCCACCCTCACCCGTACCGTGAACACTTCCGTGTCCACCCTCCTTCCTATGGTAGCCATCGCTATCTGGGGCGGTGAGAGCATCCGCGGTCTGGCCGTGGCCCTCTGCCTGGGTGTCCTGATTGGTACCTACGCTTCCATCATGATCGGTACTCCCATCATGTACGACGCTACCACCAAGACCGGCAAGGGCAAAAAGGAAGAGTAATCCTTCCCAAGACAGAAAAGCCGCGACCCACCCCGGGCCGCGGTTTTTTTGTGCGCTTGCTCCGGTCCGCTCCGGCCGCGTTTGCACAAAATCTGGCCCTGGTGCATTCTAGCTGCAAACGCGGCTCGTTTTTTGGCCGAAAAGCCTGTTTTAGTCGCCACGTTTGCACAAAATCTGGCCCTGGTGCGTTCTTGCTGCAAACGCGGCAAGGGTAGGGGGGGGCGTGGCGGGCCGAAAGGGAGGCGCTTTCCGTAAAGAGGCTACTTGCGGACGACCTCGTACTTGTCTACGCCTATGCGGCGGAGATCCTGAAGGAACTCGGAGGTGACCGCTACCTGGAACTTCTTGGAGTAGAACTGGATGCGGTAGCGGGTGCCGGGATCAAAGAGGAACAAGGTAAGCGGAATGCTGCCCTTGTGCTTCTTGATCACCTGCAGCAGGTCTTTGCGGAACTGCTGGGTGAGCATGGGCGTGGTGATATCCATACTGAACCCGGAGAGGATATCGTCAGATATATTGCCGAGCAGCGTCACCTTACGCAATTTAAAGGCGTAGGGCGACGTTTTACCCTGCGCACGTTCCTCGGGCTTGACGAAGAACTTTTCTTCCACCATACCCTCTAAAAACAGCGTTGCGCGGGGTGTCATATATTGCATGAAGGTTTCGTGCTCCTTACCGAAGAGCGTGAGCTCGTAGGAGCCGCTGTAATCTTCCAAAATGGTGCGGGAGTAGGGCTTGCCCGTCTTGGTGGTCAGCTGCTTGAAATCCGTCACTATGCCGGCCGCATAGACCTTGGTGGGGGTCTTCTTGGTTTCGCAGTCTGCCACGAAGACGCCCATATCGGCCATCTTGCAGGTGCAGAAGTTCTCCATCTCAAAGCGGTAGCGGTCCAGCGGATGGGAACTCAGGTACATACCTACCAGCTCCTTTTCCTTCTGGAGCATATCCATAATGTCCATCTCGCCCTCGTTGTCGGGCAGGGCGGGGCGCTCGGGCTTCATCTCTTCCATATCTCCGAACAGGGAAACGCCGCCGGAGAGGGTGTCTTCCTTGAAGAGTTCTCCGTAGCGGACCAGCTGGTCTATGAAGAGGTCTCCGCCGCGGCCGGGCTGGAAGTACATGCTGCGCTTGTGGCCCAGGCTGTCCAGGGCGCCGGAATAGACCAGGTTCTCAAAGCTCTTGCGGTTCACACTGCCGGCCATACGCTCCACGAAGTCGTAGACGTCCGTGAAGAGGCCGTGCTCTTCCCTTTCGGCCATAATGGCTTCCACTACGTTGGCGCCGAAGCCCTTGATGGACCCCAGGGCAAAACGGACGTTGCCTTCCTTGTTGACGGTGAAGTGGCCGGCACTCTCATTGACATCGGGGCTTAACACCTTGATGCCGTGGCTCTTGCAGTCGTCCATAATCTTGATGATTTCTTCCATGCTCTTGGCGCAGTCCAGGCAGGAAGCGAAGAATTCGGACGGATAGTGGCACTTGAGCCAGCCGGTCTGGTAACTCACCCAGGCGTAGCAGGTGGCGTGGGACTTGTTGAAGGCATACTGGGCAAACTTCTCCCAGTCTTTCCAGATCTTGTCCAGGACTTTCTCGGGGTGGCCGTTGGCCTGGCCGCCGGACATAAACTTGTCCTTGAGGGAGTTCAGGATGTCGATCTGTTTCTTACCCATAGCCTTGCGGAGCTTGTCAGCTTCACCCTTGGTGAATCCGGCCAGCTTCTGGGACAGAAGCATCACCTGCTCCTGGTAAACCGTGACGCCGTAGGTGTCCTGCAGGTATTCCTCCATTTCGGGGAGGTCGTATTCTATGGCTTGTTCACCCTGCTTGCGGGCCACGAAGTCCGGGATATAGTCCATAGGACCGGGCCGATAGAGGGCGTTCATAGCAATGAGGTCTTCGAAACGCTCCGGGCGCAGTTTCTGCAGCCAGGTTTTCATTCCTTCCGATTCAAACTGGAACACGGAAGTGGTATCTCCGCGGCCGTAGAGCTCCAGGGTGGGCTTGTCGTCAATGGGGATGGCCTCGATGTCTATGTCTTCCCCGTGGTGCTCCTTGATGAGGTTGAGGCAGTTGTGGATGATCTGGAGGGTAATGAGGCCCAGGAAGTCCATCTTGAGCATACCCACGTCCTCGATGTAGTGGCCGTCGTACTGCGACGTGCGCACATCCAGGCCCGTTTCCTTATCCTTGGACAGGCAGATGGGCAGGTAATCCGTCAGGTCTCCGCGGCCAATGATGGTGGCGCAGGCGTGCATACCCACCTGGCGGACGCAGCCTTCCAGGGCCTGGGCATATTTGAGCACCTCCTTGTTGATTTCCGGGCCGTTCTTGAGTTCTTCGATGAACTCCGGAACCAGGCGGTAGCAGTTCTTGAGGTTGATCTTGACGTCCACGTCCTCCATACCTTTCTGGAAGGTCTTCATTACGCCATCCACTTCCTTCTCTATGACCTTGAAGCCGGGCTTCAGTTCGTCCAGTTTGGGGTTGTAGGGGTATTCTTTTTCCTTTTTCTCGGAAAGGCGGTCCGGGACCATCTTGGTGAGGCGGTTGCTCTCGTCTATGGAGACGTGGCTGATGCGGGCCACGTCCTTGATGGCGCTCTTGGCGGCCATGGTGCCGAAGGTGATCACGCGGGACACGTGGCTGGCGCCGTACTTTTTCTCTACGTAGTCGTGGGCCTTGGTCAGGTCTTCGAAGTCTACGTCAATATCCGGCATGGAGATACGGTCCGGATTGAGGAAACGCTCGAACAGGAGCTGGTACTTGATGGGGTCCAGGTTGGTGATCCTGAGGCAGTAGGCCACCACGGAACCTGCGGCGGAACCACGGCCCGGGCCCACCATGCTGCCCATCGCGCGCGAGGCGGCAATGTAGTCCTGCACGATGAGGAAATAGTCCGGGAAGCCCATACGGCAGATGGTCTTGAGCTCAAAGTCTATGCGCTCATCCTGCTCCGGCGTGAGGGTTTCCCCGTAACGCTGGTGGGCGCCCTGGTAGGTGAGGTGGCAAAGGTAGGCCACCGAATGGCAGAAGCCGTCTCCGCGGTAGGTGCCGTGCTTGTCGCATCGGCCCGCATCTATGATGTCCTTGTACTGCTCCAGATACTTGTCAATCTGGGCCATGAAGGCCGGATCAATCTCGTAAACCGGCAGCACAGGGTCTCTGTCTATGGAATACTCCTCTATCTTGGAGGCCACTTCCAGGGTGTTTTCCAGGCACTCCGGGTGGTCCGGGAACAGTTCCCGCATCTCTTCCTCGCTCTTGAGGTACTCCTGCTGGGTGTAGCGCAGGCGGTCCGGGTCGTCAATATACGCGTTGGTGGTGAGGCAGACGAGGCGGTCGTGCACCGGGCCGTCTTCCTTGCGAACAAAGTGGGCGTCGTTGGTGGCAATTACCTTCACGCCGTACTTTTCGGCCAGCTTGAAAATCTCTCCGGTGTAGTAGCACTGGTCCTCGTAGAGCTGGTTGTCCAGGCCCGGGACCTCCGTCTTGTGCTTCATCACCTCCAGGTAGTAGTCCTCCCCAAAGACACGCTTGTGCCAGAGGATGGCTTTCTCCACGGCCTCGGCGTTATGTGCCATGATGGCGCGCGGCACCTCTCCCGCCATACAGGCCGATGAGCAGATGAGCCCCTCGTGGTACTTCTCCACAACCTCGTGGCTCACGCGCGGGCGGTAGTACATACCGTTGATGTGGGCTTCCGACACAATCTTGACCAGATTGAGGTAGCCCGTATAGTTCTTGGCCAGCAGAATGAGGTGGTAGTAGCCTTTCTCCTTGACCCGGTGATCCCCCTTGGACACATAGATCTCACAGCCTATGATGGGCTTCACCGAAGGATGCTTTTTGGCATACTTGAAGAACTCCTTCACGCCGTACATATTACCGTGGTCGGTGATGGCCAGGGCAGGCATGCCCAGCTCTTCGGCCCGGTTGAAGAGGTTTTCGATGGACGACTGTCCATCCAGGATGGAGTACTGCGTATGGACGTGAAGGTGAACGAAACTCATAGATGACAAAGATACGATTTCTCCCCCGTTTTTGCGCAAAAAAGTTATCAACATTGCGCCCGCTTCCAGCCGCGTTTGCACGCAGAATGCACCAGGGCCAGATTTTGTGCAAACGCGGCCGGAGCGGACCGGAAACCAGCAGGGACTAGTATCCCAGGCAGCGGCGAATCTGGTGATTGGGGAGGCGGAATTCGGCCTGGAGCTGGCGGGCAAGGCGCTGGCGCTGGCTATCCGAAAGCAGATAGACGGAGCGGACGCCAAAAGAGGGCAACAGATCATGGTCGATGAGGCGGCAAACATCCATATCCTGTAAGCGGTTGGGGTTGAAGTTGCGTCCGTGCTCGTTGTTCAGCATCTGGGCTATGGATTTTTCATCGGCCCCTTCGATCATGGACAGGGTGACGGGCTGGCCGGTATTGTCCTTCTGCTGGTCTTCTTTCCAGCTTTCGTCCGTCAGCCGGTTCATCTGATATAGATAGTTTCTGGCCGAACCGTAGTACTGCTCGGCTCGTCGAAGCTCCATAAAACTCTTGCGAAGGAAAACGCCTGATTCATCCATTTGCCAATGGTCCGGGAACGCTGAATAGCGGGGCAGATAGGCCGCCATATCGGCCCGGGAAAAAGGCCGGGACCTCTCAGAAGAGAGGCCGATCTCTTTCGCAAACAGCTCACGTACAGAACAATAGGCGTATCCCAATGCCGTGGGAGCCGCTCCGTGATGAAGCCCGTTCCTCAGGACGTAAGACAGCGCCACCATCTGGTGATTGAAACCGTCGATCTTTTGTGAGAAAGTGTACTTCTGCCCCATCCTCCCCTTCCGGTCATACTTATGGTTGAAGTATTTGGTATAGGACATCCTTAGCGCAGAGGCAAAGAGCATCGGGTCCTCGGCAAACACAACGGAGTGAAAGTGGGTGGACATTTCTGCGTCGGCCAGAATCTCAGCATCAGATACAAAGGCCCGCAGCGCCATCAGGTTAACAAAGACTCCGTGATCTTCCTCATCCCGGAACATCACCTCGTCGTGCGATGTAAAGCAGATATGATATGATTCCTTCATGCCCACCAAGGTAAGCAGGCCAATCCGGAATTCCTACAATCGTAAGAAAAGTTGTGTTGTTTCAGGCGGTATTTGTGTGTTTCTTACGATGGCGCCGCGTTTGCACGTAGAATGCACCAAAGGCAGTTTTTGTGCAAACGTGGCGACTAAAACAGGCTTTTCGGCCAAAAAACGAGCCGCGTTTGCAGCTAGAACGCACAGAAGGCAGATTCTTTGCAAACGCGGCCGTAAATGCCGGGAAAACAGGCCCCGAGCTTACTTGCTCATCTTGAAGCCCAGGCGGAAGTTGTCGTAGCCGTCGGCCAGCTTGGTCAGGGAGCCCAGTTCAGAGGAGGCCTGGCCCAGCGTGGAGGCCACTTTCTTGATGAGGGCCATAGCCTTGTTGACGGGGAAAACCATCTTTACATTGCCCAGGCTGGATTCCAGGGAGCCGGTCATGCTCAGGTACTGGAACTTCTTGCCGAAGACCAGGGAAACGGTCTTTTCTCCGTCGCTCACCTTGTAAGTGCCGGGGACGGAAATACCGGCCACATTCAGCGTAAAGCTATTGTCCGCGGAATTGAAGGTGAAGGACAGGACGCCGGGCTTGATGCCCACCTTGGAGAGGTAACCGTCGGCCTTGGTTTCCAGGGCCGATGTAGCCGCAGAACCGGCCAGGTTGGTGAGGATGCCGCCTTCGGAGCTGGTGGCGGAGACAGCGACACCGTTATAAGCATACGTTCCATTGAGGCTTACGGGGGCGGAATACACCACACCGGCCGCGTTGGTAATGACATTACCCAGGCTGCCCAGCTTGTCCAGGATGCCCTGGGCGCTCACGGACAGGCAGAAAGCCGCCGAGAGAACAAATACGGATACGAGTTTTTTCATGTTATTAAGGTTTTATTCGGTTTCTTCTTGCCATCCCTGGGCCTTCACGGGGAATTCCACGCCCTCCGGCGTTACCAGGACCGTACCCGCCTCTGGCTGGGCCAGGTGACCGATTACGTCGAAGGTCTGGAACTCGCGGCGGAACTTCTCCAGGTGCAGGATGGGCACCACAAACAGGAGGCGGTTGTCATCTCCCCCGTTCATAGCGGCCGATACGGGGTCCATATCCAGCTCTTTACCCAACTGGAAGCTGTTGCCCTCGAAGGGAATCTTGTCGGCGTATACCTTGGCTCCCAGGCCGCTGTCGCGCGTGAGGCGCTTGAGGGCATCCGAAAGGCCGCGGGTCACGAAATAGCCGTACGAAGGATAAATCTCGGTATCTTCCAGGCGGGAAACTATAGAAGCGTCCAACTCAGGCCTCAGATAGGCCCCTACCAGCATCTTGTACTGGGTCATATCGGGCTGGGTCCCCTTCTCCTGGAACTCACGGGCTCCCCGCTCCAGCACCTGCAGGCCCAGATACGCGGCGCCCAGGCTGCCGGAAACGCAGATGAGGTCCTTGGATTTGGCGGCCAGGCGGCGCTTCTCCGTAAGGATGGCCGTTTCTCCGGTAGCGCTCAGCGACAGGTACAGCCCGTTGTTGGAGGGCTGAAGATCCAGGTTCACGGCCTCGAAGCCGTGTTCCTTGGCCGCCACCGTAATGCCCATCCAGAGTTCCTTGATCTGGGGGAAATCCAGTTTGGCCGATACGCCCAGCACCACGTTGAGGAGCTTGGGTGCGGCCAGGGCGGCGTACAGTTCACCCACAACGCCCACTACACACTTGTAGCCCAGGTGCTTGAGGGGAAAGTACACCAGATTGAAATCAATGCCTTCCAGGTACATCCGGGACGCGGTGGTAATGCGTCCGCCCTTGGAAGAAGTATAGCTGAGTCCGCTTACGGGATTGTATGCCGACAGCTGATAAAGCTGCTCGATGGCCTGGATTTTACCTATCTCAGAGAATGATTCTGCCATTTCAAATGCTGTTTGTGCAAAGATAGCAATTATCCCTATTTCACCCAAACTTCGTCAATAAAGAACCAGCAGGGGTTCCCCACGCCGTAATGCCACTCCGGGCAGTCCTTTACGCCGTCCACGAAGATCCGTACATAGCGGGCCTGCGCGTGGCCCTTCCCCACCACGGGCGTGAATTCGATGGTGCCGCTGCGGTTCTCCTCCAGCGGCCGGTAGTCAAACTCCCGGAAATCCTTTCCGTCGGCCGACACAAAGAAGCGGACGGCCTTGGGCTCCAGCACCCAGGCGCCTATCTGGCGGAGGAAATCGGCCCCAATCTCATTGATGGTCTTCACGGAGCCCAGGTCTATGGTGAAATCGGCGTCCGTGCCTTCCCAGCCCACCCAGCTCTCTACGTAGCCGGCACCACCGTACAGACCGTCAGTAAGGGCCGTCTTGCCCAATTCTGCGTATTTGGGGCGGGGCTCGATGGTAAAGGTGACCGGGCAGCCGAAGGCCAGGTTGTCCTGGGCCGATGGCAGATATCGCTCCCGGAACAGCCTGCAGTATTCCAGCGGGCTGTTGGCACGCTCGTTCAGGCTGGGAACGTTGAATTCCCGGATACGGCTTTCGAAGAGGTCCAGGTCCTTGGCAACGGCCTCGTTATCCCTGTGAATATCCGTTCTGGCTATCTCCAGGGCCGAATACTGCAGCGGAAGGCGGGTCCTGCGCACGCGGGAGAGCCTGAGCGGATCCTCGGCAACGGCGGCTTCAGCCTCATCGAACATCGCGTTATAGCGCCTGAACAGGGCCGGCTGGAGGATGTTGCCTTTATAGGAAACGGGGGAATCGTAAATGAAAAGGTCCACGTCCGTAGCTACGGCAGCCCCCTCCATCGTATGGATATACCTTAAGATATGGGGCGCAGCGGCCCCGTAATAGGCCTCGCAGAAATGCCGCTCCAGCGAATCCAGGCTGGCCTGGGGGTTCCACATCAGTTTGGAAACCAGATAAGGCCTCAGTTCGGCCATATCCCCGCCCCGGGAACTGTTGATCTGCGAGAAATGCATCTTTACCCCGTGCTCCTGGAAGATGACCATATTGTCCTTGATGGTCTGCAGGTTGGGGAAAGGCGAAAGGTAATTGTCGAAGTTGATGCCGTAATCCCAGAGGAAAATGTTGTTGCAGATGGCGCTCCAGCCCTCCAGGGCCCGCATAAACACCTGCCCGGAGGGGTTTTCAGGGAGAGAGGTCTGCCGGCGGCAGTCTATGTCGCAGAGCATAATGGACACGTTGGGGCGCGGCTTGGTGATTTTGGGCGGCTGCACGGAGAAAAGATACGCCAGCGTGGAGATTTCCTTGTCCGGGAAACGGTCCGCCACCGCGTTCACAAAGCGCAGGATGGGCCCGGAGGGACTCCCCTCCTCGTCCATAATGGCCTGGCAGGCCGGGCATCGGCAGTAAGTATCTGACCCATCGTTCTGCGAGATGGAAATCATCCCCTGCTCCGGGTGGGCGTGAAACAGGCTGTCCAGCGTTCCACAAACGATTTCCAGCACTTCCGGATTGCTCATACACCACTGGCTGGCGCTGCCGGGATGGCGCTTTCCGCCATAGTACGCATAATACTCAGGATGCTCGGCCCCGTAGCGCGAAGCCGGCAAAAGGCGGTTGCAGGTATGCACCCACAGGTTGTCTACAAAAAGGTCGGCCGGCTCTACCAGACGCATCCAGGTGCGGAGAAGAGGGTCTTCCCGCAGGAGATAATGGCTGCACTGCCTGTAGCGGAAAGCCGGGATCTCCGTTCTGGGGCGCACCGTAACGCTATTTATATGGGGAAGGTCGTATTCGCCACCGCCCCAGTAGTTCATACCAACCTCCTGCTCCAGGAAGTCACAGACGGCATATGAAAGGCCTTTTCCATGCCCCTCCAGTATTATTGCACCCTTCACCACCTGCACGCGGAAAGCATCTTCCGGTAAATCGGCCACATCCCTCGGGAAGATGTCCGTCTTGCGCGGCTTATCCACGGCAATGGGAAAGGGTTCTCCCGTAGACTCCGCCAAATAAGGCTGAAGCAGGTTGGCCGTTTCCAAGAGTTCCCTGGTCAGGCTTTCGCAAACGATACGGCTTTTGCTGGTAAAATGGACATTCTGGGCCCCTGTGCTCACAGTTAGCGCCAGCAGGGCAAGGGTTATCAGTCTTTTCATACTCCCACAAAGATACAAAAAACACGGTCGAAAGTACAAGCTACACACAAAAAAGAGCCCGGCTCAATTGAGTCAGGCTCTTTTTTTATGCCTTTCCGTGCTTATCGGAGCTGGAAGATCACAGGGAAGGTGTAGGTAACCTTAACAGCGCGGTCACGCTGACGGCCAGGGGTCCACTTGGGGGAGCTGGAAACCACGCGAACGGCTTCCTTGTCCAGGGACTCATCCACGCCACGCACAACGCGCACGTTGGTAACGCGGCCGTCGGCCTCTACGGTGAACTGGAGGGTTACACGGCCCTGTACGCCATTTTCCTTGGCAATTTCGGGATAAACCAGACGGGAGTTAACCCACTTGGAGAACTCGTTGGCATCGCCACCCTGGAAGGAAGGCTTCTTTTCTACGAGCTGGAAAGGAATGGCTTCTTCTTCCACTTCTTCCTCTTCCACAGCGGCTTCCTTATAGTCCTGGATCTCGAAAGACTGGTTGTTGTCTTCCAGGTTGATGAACAGATCGTCGTCGAGCTTGATGTCATCGTCCACGATATCGATCTGGTCGCTCAGGACGGGGATGCTGGGAGCCTCGGGCGGGGGCGGAGGGAGCTCATTCTGGATGGCCACCATCTCTTCTTCTACCAGAACCTGGGTGGTATCTTCGAGAACAGCCACCTTGGCGTCTTTGGAAGAGTAGTTGAAGGCCAAATACACGATGCCGAGAGCTACGACAAGGCCGATCTCGGTGAAGAGCAGGCGCTTGTTCTCAAGGCTGGCTTTGGGGGATTTCTTTACTTCCATGGTTATTGAATTTTTTGGGTTAATTTCTTTGTTACAAAGATGAGAAGTTATTTTGAAGCCTCCAAAAAAGCGGCAAAAAAGAATCTCGCAAACATGTTACATTAACCCCTTGACAGATAGTCCTTTACCCGTGGGTTGTCGAAAATGATTCTCGCAACCGCCACTTTTTCGGTTGAAAACCCTCACTTTTCTGCACTTAACCACTAAAATTGAATTAGCGATCCAAACAGGCCAAAAACAGGCCTCTATCAGGGGTTTCAGTGGCTTTTATCCGTTCTTTTAGGCGGTAAAGGCGGTTATAGACGTAGGGTTTGTCCTTCTCGAGGAGGGTGGAGATGGTGGTGGAAGAGAAGCCGGAGGCGGCAAAGAGATAGAGCAGGTAATCTTCTTGTTTCAACTTCGGAAAAGTGTTCCTCAGTTTGATCATGACATCGTCTGCGCTCTCGTTGAGAGCCTGCTCGAGCTGTTTCTGGACGCCATCATCGGCCCGCAATCCCTCCACAATGGAGCGGACCTCCTTTAAAATGCGGGGTTGGAGGTTATCCGTGCCCTCATAGATGTAATATTGCTCGCAGAGACGGTCCAGGGCGTTGAAACTGCGGCCCGCCGAGCGCTTTTGGATAGCGCCCAGACGGGCCTGCAGGTCTTCGGCTATGGACATAATACGCTCATTTTCTTCCCTTTCCTCCAGCAGCTGCTTCTCCAGCTGGGCCTTGCGGGCCCAGAAATACAGGACCAGCGTAGCCAGAATGGCGGTAATGAGAAGTGCGAGCGGACCCATAATAGGCTAGAGATTGCGGAGGAGGTTGGTGAGAGATACCTTCTTCTCAATCATAGCGCGCAGATCTTCAATCTTGACGCGCTGCTGGGTCATACTGTCGCGGTCACGCACGGTTACGCAGCCGTCGTTGAGGCTGTCGTGGTCCACGGTGACGCAGAAAGGCGTTCCAATGGCGTCCTGACGGCGATAACGCTTGCCAATGGAGTCTTTTTCGTCGTACTGGTAGGAGAAATCGTACTTGAGCTCGTCTACCACCTTCTGGGCCAGTTCCGGCAGGCCGTCCTTCTTCACGAGCGGCATTACAGCCACCTTGATGGGGGCCAGCGGGGCGGGAATCTTCATCACAACGCGCTCTTCGCCGTTTTCCAGCTGCTCCACCGTATAGGAGTGGGAGAGCACGGCCAGAACCATACGGTCTACGCCGATGGAGGTCTCGATTACGTAGGGAGTATAGGAGGTATTCTCCTCAGGATCAAAGTATTCAATCTTCTTGCCGGAGAACTTCTGGTGGTTGCCCAGGTCAAAGTTGGTGCGGCTGTGGATGCCTTCCAGTTCCTTGAAACCGAAGGGGAAGTTGAATTCGATGTCCGTGGCGGCGTTGGCGTAGTGAGCCAGCTTCTCGTGGTCGTGGAAACGGTAGTTTTCAGCGCCCATTCCCAGGTTCACGTGCCATTTCATACGGTTTTCCTTCCATTTCTTGAACCAATCCAGCTCGGTTCCGGGCTTGATGAAGAACTGCATTTCCATCTGCTCGAACTCGCGCATACGGAAAATGAACTGGCGGGCCACAATCTCGTTGCGGAAGGCCTTACCGATCTGGGCAATGCCGAAAGGAATCTTCATTCGGCCCGTCTTCTGGACGTTCAGATAGTTCACAAAGATGCCCTGAGCGGTCTCAGGACGCAGATAAATGAGGTTGGCGCCGTCGGCCGTGGAACCCATCGAGGTGGAGAACATCAGGTTGAACTGACGCACCTCGGTCCAGTTGCAGGTACCGGAAATGGGGCACACGATGTTGCAGTCAATGATAATCTGGCGGTATTCGGCAAAGTCATTGGCCTTTTCGGCAGCCACATAGCGGTTGTGAACCTCGTCCCATTTGGCCTTCTCACGCAGCACATTGGGGTTGGTGGCACGGAACTGGGCCTCGTCAAAGGCGTCTCCGAACTTCTTTTTGCCCTTGGCTACCTCTTTTTCAATCTTTTCCTCAATCTTGCCCAGGTAGTCTTCGATGAGGACATCGGCCCTGTAACGCTTCTTGGAGTCCTTGTTGTCAATGAGAGGGTCGTTAAAGGCGCCCACGTGACCGGAGGCCTCCCAGATGCGGGGATGCATGAAAATGGCGGAATCAATGCCCACGATGTTCTCGTGGAGGCGCGTCATAGCCTCCCACCAGTAGTTTTTGATGTTGTTTTTGAGCTGGACGCCCATCTGGCCATAATCGTAAACAGCGGCCAGACCATCGTAAATCTCACTGGAAGGGAAGATGAAGCCATACTCCTTGCAGTGGGCTACCAACACTTTAAATAATTCGTCTTGAGTCATATTGATAATACTTTATACTTTCAAAAAAGCCTGCAAATTTACTCAAATAATTCGGGAAAAGCCTCTCTGACCTTGGGTTTCGAGATCTCCAGCAGGGGTTTTTTCACGAAATCACGCTGCGCAATCAGGGGATGGGGGATTGTAAGCTCATCTGTATGAACAATTTCCGTTCCATAAAGCAGGATATCGATGTCAATGGGCCGATTTTGGTAAATCCGCTTTCCTTCGGCATCAAAAAGGGCTTCCTCTGTCCTTCCCATAGCCTTTTCTATGGCTTTTACCTGCCGGAGGATCCAGGTGGCGTGCTCTTCCGGCGTGCCCTGAACCACCAGGCGGTACAGGACGCACATATTCAGGAAATCCGGCCCTTCAAAGCCCCAGGACGGGGTTTCTACGATGCGGGATATGCGCTCCGGATGCGTTCCAAAGGCCTCGTCCATCAGATTCATGGCCCTCAGGAGGGCAAGTTCCCGCTCTCCTACATTGGAACCCAGTCCGAGAAATACATCTACGCGTTCCATTTTAGTCTTCCAGCTTTCCGTAATCGTCTTCCTCGTAGTCCAGACCCAGTTCTACACGGGCTTCTTCCGAGAGCATGCTGCGGTCCCAGACCGGCTCAAAAGTGAGTTCTATGGTGCATTTGGTGACGCCCGGAACGGCTTCCACGCCCTCCTGGACCTCTTTCAGCACCTGGTCTGCCATAGGGCAGTTGGGGGCCGTAAACGTCATCAGGATGGAGACTTCGTGCTCTTTGTTGATGGTGAGTTCGTATATGAGGCCCAGATCATAGATATTGACCGGGATTTCGGGGTCGTAAACCTCCTTAAGGGCCGAAATGACGGCTGCATACAGCGGTTGCAGCGCTTTCACGTCCTCTGCTGTCAGTACGGTCTTATCTTCCATTTTCGGCTAACTTCTTAATGGTGTCAATCATCGATACCAATCCATTCGCGCGCGTAGGGGAGAGGTTGTCCTTGAGGCCAATCTCGGAGACAAAGCCAAAATCATCGGCTGCAATGGCCTCAGGAGTCTCTCCGGAGTAAACGCCAATGAGCAGCGAAATGATTCCGCGGGTGATGATGGCATCGCTGTCGGCCTGAAAATAAAGGCGGCCGTCCCTCAGCTGTGCATCCAGCCAAACGCGTGACTGACAGCCTTTTATAAGGCGGTCGTCCGTCTTTTTCTCTTCCGGAAACGCCTCCAGGCCCTTGCCCAGCTCAATCAGATATTCATATTTGTCCAACCACTCCTCATACAAGGAGAAGTCTTCTATCACTTGCTGTTTTTTCTCTTCTAAACTCATACCAGCATCTCTATAGCCTTGTCCAGGCTCTTCAAAAAATAGTTGGCCTCCTCTACGGTATTGTACGGGGCAAAAGAGGCCCTCAGGAGGCCTGTAACACCCAGATGATCCATCAGAGGCTCTGCACACATCTGTCCGGAACGCACAGCCACGCCCATCTTGTCCAGAATAAGGGCCAGGTCTTCGTGATGCGCTCCTTTTACGGCAAAGGAGAACAGAGGAATCTTGTTTTCCTTACCGGTTCCATATAGCGTAATTCGCTTATCTTCAGTCAGTTTGCTGTAAACTTTGTCCAAAATGGCCTGCTGTTCCGCCTTCACGGCCGGGTTCTCGCGGACGGCATCGGCAAAGTCCAGAGCGGGCACCAGCGTGGGCACGGCATTGAAATTCTGGGTGCCGGCTTCGAATTTCATGGGCAGGGGAGCATAGGTTGTTCCGCTGAAACGCACAGTCTCAATCATTTCGCCCCCTCCCATATAGGGAATCATAGCCTCCAGCCACTTGCGTTTTCCGTATAGGACACCCGTTCCGGTAGCGGCATAAATCTTATGGCCGGAGAAAGCGTAGAAGTCGCAGTCCAGATCCTGAACGTCTACTTTTTCGTGGACGACTCCTTGGGATCCGTCCACCAGAACCGGAACACCGGCCTTATGCGCTATTCTCACGAGCTCCTTAACGGGATTAACAAGGCCTAACACATTGGAAATGTGCGCAATAGCCACCATTTTGGTGTGTTCGTTCAGAAGGGCCGAAAGAGCCGCGGGATCCAGGAGACCGTCCCTGTTGGGCTCCAGAACCCGGAGTTTGGCTCCCTTCCGCTCACAGAGCATCTGCCAGGGGACCATGTTGGAGTGGTGCTCGCAAGTGCTTACGATTATCTCATCTCCCTGATTTACAAATACTTGACCATACGAAAAGGCCACCAAATTGATACTGGCCGTGGCGCCGGAAGTGAAAACAATCTCTTCCCTTGCAGCCGCATTCAGAAATGTCTGAACCCGGTTCCTAGCGCCTTCGTAGGCATCCGTAGCCTGGGCGGCCAAATGATGTACGGCCCTGTGAATGTTTGCGTTAGCTCCTTCCACAAGCTCTTTCCAACAATCCACGACGGCCTGGGGACGCTGCGCCGTAGCGGCGTTGTCCAGGTACACCAGCGGCTTTCCATACACAGGCGTGTCCAGAATGGGGAAAAGGGCTCGTATTTCCGTAACAGTCATTTGCTTTTGATAAGTTTGCAAATTTACATAAATTTGCGGTATGTTAGACTATATTAAAGGACAAATCGTTGAGCTGACGCCCACTGAGCTCGTTCTGGACAACAGCGGGATAGGGTACAGCATCCTCATTTCCCTGCAAACCTACGAGGCTTTCCAGGGAAAGGCCGAAACCATCGCCTACATCCATCACTACATCCGGGAAGACGAAGAACTCTACTTTGGTTTTGCCACCAAGGACGAAAGAGAACTCTTCCGCCTGCTCATCAGCGTATCCGGAATCGGCGTTGCATCGGCCCGTATGATGCTTTCCACGCTTACTTCCGAAGAAATCCGTCAGGCTATCCTGGCCGAAGACGTGAACAAGATCAAATCCGTCAAGGGAATCGGCCTCAAGAGCGCCCAGAGAATGGTTCTGGAGCTCAAGGACAAGGTGGTCAAAGGCGAAGGAAGCGCAGAAACGTCGCTTTTCAAGGCCGATTCCAACGCGCTCGTGGACGAAGCCACCACGGCCCTGGTTATGCTGGGCTTCTCCAAGGCCAATATCGCCAAAGTAATGCCCGCCATCCTCAAGGACAACCCTTCGGCCAAGGTAGAAGACATAATAAAAGCCGCATTAAAGCGGCTCTAATTTAAAAGGCGTTTGTTCCACGTGGAACTTTAGCGGCCGAAGTAAACTAGTAAAACGGAAATATCCGCCGGCGAGACGCCGGAGATTCTGGAAGCCTGAGCGATCGTCTCGGGCTTATATTTTTTCAGCTTCTGCCGGCACTCAATGGTGAGACCTTGAAGATTGTCGAAGTCAAAGTCGGCGGGAATCTTGATATACTCCAAACGATTGTTCTTCTCTGCCTGCAGCTTCTCGCGATCGATATATCCCGCGTACTTGATGGCGACCTCAACGGAAGTAATGACCTCTTCAGAATAATTGTTTCCTGTTCCACGTGGAACAAAATCGAGTAATTTAGACAGTTCCAACTCGGGCCTGGAAACCAGATCAGAAAGGAGCTTAGACTCGGTTAAGGGCGTAGAACCCACGGAAAGGAGGTATTCGTTGACCTTATCGGCACGAACTTTAGTCGCATAACAGCGTTCCTTAAGCTCAGAAACGGCTTCTTGCTTGGCCATAACGGCCGAATACCGTTCTTCAGAAGCCAAACCCAGACTATGAGATAGTTCAGTAAGCCGGAAATCCGCATTATCCTGACGAAGCAGGATGCGATACTCGGCACGAGAGGTAAACATTCGGTAAGGCTCGTCAACACCCTTATTGATGAGGTCATCGACTAGAACGCCGATATAAGCCTGGTCGCGGCGCAAGACAAGGGGTTCGTGTTCCACAAGGAACAAATGCGCGTTAATGCCCGCCATCAGGCCCTGTGCCGCCGCCTCTTCATAACCAGTAGTTCCATTCACCTGGCCGGCCAGGAAAAGATTAGAGACGACTTTAGACCGCAAAGAATGATGAAGGAACTGCGGATCGAAGTAATCATACTCGACAGCATAGGCCGGTTTAAAGAACACGGCCTCCTCCAGACCTTCGATGGCGTGTACTGCTTCGAGCTGAACTTCCAAAGGAAGCGAAGAGGAGAAACCTTGAAGGTAGTACTCCGGAGAAGTCGCGCCCTCCGGTTCCAGGAAGAGCTGGTGGGAATCCTTATCGGAGAAAGTGAGGAGCTTGTCTTCGATACTGGGACAGTAACGGGGTCCGCGTCCCTGGATCATTCCAGTGAAAAGAGGCGACCGGTCAAAGCCGGTCCTCAGAATTTCGTGAACCCTCTCGTTGGTATGGAGAAGGAAGCAGTCCATCTGCTCGCCGGATTTCTGAACGGCGGAAGGAACATCGAGGAAAGAAAAGCGCTCCGGGTCATGGTCTCCAGGTTGGCGAAGCAACTTGGAAGTGTTCACCGAACGGACGTCGATTCGAGGGGGTGTTCCGGTCTTCATCCGGGCCGTAGGAATTCCGAAAGAGGCCAGCTGATCCGAAATTCCATAAGAGGCTTTCTCGCCAATTCGGCCTCCTTCGAAAGAATGCTGGCCGATGTACATTTTACCGTTCAGGAAGGTGCCGGCCGTCAAAATAACGGCCTTAGAATGGAACATAGCCCCGGTGATTGTACGGACGCCTGTAATAACGCGATTCTCAAAGAGAAAATCGGCCGCAAAATCAACGTAAATATTTAATTTACAGCAACTTAGAAGAGTTTTCAACCAGGTGGCAGAAAAGAGCTGTTTGTCGCATTGGGCGCGCGGACTCCACATAGCCGGACCCTTGGAACGGTTAAGCATGCGGAACTGAAGGGTAGCCGCATCCGTGACCAAACCGGAGTATCCTCCCAGCGCGTCAATCTCCCGGACAATCTGACCTTTGGCAATTCCGCCAACAGCCGGGTTGCAACTCATCTTGGCCAAGCCGTTCAGATCGGGAGTAATCAGAAGAACGGAAGAGCCCATGTTGGCAGCAGCCATGGCAGCTTCACAGCCTGCATGACCACCGCCCACAACTATTACATCGAAATCACTTGTCATATCTTGCTCCTCTGGGAGAGGTAATAATTCTCCTTGGCCCGCATAGTGGCAATGTCTTCTTCAGTATGGTCGTCGTAACCGATCAGGTGAAGGACGCCGTGAACGATGACCCGGTTCAACTCTTCGGCAAACTCGGTCCCATAGAAGGAAGCGTTTTCCCGGACCGAATCTACGCTGATAAAGAGATCGCCGGACAGACGGTTGCCCTCACAATAATCGAAAGTAATGATGTCTGTATAATAATCGTGTTGCAGATATTTTATATTGACATCCAAAATATAATTATCGGAGCAAAATATAACAGCAATGTCTCCAAGGCGCTTCGACTCACTCTCGGCCACAAACTTGAGCCAACGGGAAGTAAGCCGTTTTTCCTTGAAAGCAAAAGCGGTATCCTGGGTAAAAAAAGAAACCATCCTACTCTAAGTCAAAGATGGAAATAAAACCGGAAACGTCAAGAACGTCGTGAATCACGTCATTCACGTTCTTGAGCACCACGCGGGATCCCACGGCCTGGGCCTGCTTGAGAATGCTCAAAAGGACACGGAGACCGCTCGAGGAAATATACTCCAGGTCTTTGCAATCCAACACTATTTCCTTTCCCTTGCTGTCAAGAAGGGGCTGAAGGTCTTTTTCCACCTGCGCAGCGGCAGCAGTATCCATTTCACCGGAAAGGACGGCAATGATTCTCTCGTCGGTTTCTTTAATGGTAGTTGTCATAGTATGTTTTTAGTTAAAAATAATACGTTTTTAGGCCCGATCCTGGTGTAGGATATGGAATCCATCAGTTTGCGGGAAAGAAAGATTCCCAAGCCTCCTATGGGCCTGTTCTGGGCATCCAAGGTAGTGTCCGGTTTCAGGACGGTTGTAGGGTCAAAAGGATAACCGGAATCCGTGATGGTAAACCGGACCTCGTGGCCATTGGTATCTGCGTTAATCAGGATTTCTCCCTGCTCGCCAACAGGGTAAGCATAATTGATGACGTTCACAACGGCTTCTTCCAGCGCAAGACGAAGGGCGGAAGCCAGTTTCTTATCCAGTTCCAGGGGAGCCAGGAACTCCTTGACAAAAGTACCCAGTCGGGTTACCTCGGAAGTCTTGTTGACCAAAGTAAGCTGCTCACTGCGATTGTTGTCCGATTCAAATCGAAGGGCCAGCATGGTAAGATCATCACTCTGAGGAGCCTCCCCGGCAAAAGAGTGGGCGGCTTCACTGAGGGTAGACACCAGGTTGCAGAGAGACTGGTCCGGATTGCTTCTGAACTGCTCCAGAACTTCCTGGATGCGAGGACGGCCAAAAGTCTTGCGCTCAACATTCTTGGCCTCGGTAAGACCATCCGTATACAGAAGGAGGAGAGTCCCAGGAGCAAGCATAAACGTCTGTTCCTCAAACTGGGTATCAGGGAATACCGCCAAAGGCAAATTGGCCTTGCTGGGGAGCAAAGTAATCTCTCCGTTAACCAGGAAAGGCTTGTCATGACCTGCGTTGCTGAAGCGGAGTTCTCCGGAATAAAGATCCAGGCAGCCGACAAAGAAAGTAATGAACATATTACTGTCGTTGCCGCGGTTGAGTTCCTGATTCATGGACTCAAGAATGCGGGCCGGACTGTCCGTCTTCTGGGAAAGAATGCGGAAAAGGGAATGCGCAACGGACATAAGCATGGCCGAAGGAACCCCCTTGCCGGTAACATCACCGATGCAGAAGAAGAGTTTTCCGTCCCGGGTAAAGAAGTCAAAGAGGTCTCCTCCCACCTCCAGGGCCGGTTCCAGGGAACCATACACAAAAGGAGGGAAGGTCTTGGGCAGCATCTGCTGCTGAATCCGGTGCGCCACCGCCAGTTCACCTCCAATGCGGGCTTTTTCCTCAGAAGCCTCCCGGAGTTTCCGCTCATTGCGGGCATAACGGTTAATCATGAAGGCCAGGATGGCCAGGCCCAGCACGATGAAGAGCATCTGCTGGCGCCGCTGGCGACGTGCGCGGGCATAAACCTCGTCCGTCTTGTAAACCTCTACCACCTGCCAGAAAGGGTCTTTAAAAAGTTTGGTCCGGGTAAAGGAAACACCCGGTAAATCAGACGCGGGAATAAGGCCGTTGAGAACGTCCAGTACCTGTTTGACGTCCTCCTCCGGCGTGCGGGACTTGGAGGGACCGGCCACCAATTCTCCGTCGGGGGTAAGCAACAGGCCGAAGGAAGAAGGGAAAGGCTGACGGGAATTGAGGGTGTCACCCAACCAGGAAAGGTCGATGTCCAGGCCGCAAACAGCCTCGATGGTGCCCTGATCATCGTAAATGGGGATCGAATACGTGGTGAAAGAGAGGGAGTCGGGGCCATACTTGTAAGGGTCTGTCCAGCTAGTGCAGCGGTTTTCCAATACCCAGAGATACTCTTCGTTAAGGGTATAATCGTGGTCGGGACCGGCTATCTGCTCTACTTTGATGGTTCCATCCGGCTGAAGGCTGGCATAGGGCTCGTAGAGACGCCCTTTTGAGGGATAGAAATAGGGCCTGAAGGCCAGACAGCCGCCAACCAGGTTGCGGTCGTCGTCAATCAGACGGACCACGGCTCCGAAAACGGAGTCCGGGTGGGCCATGCTGCGCTTGATGTCCCACAGATTCTCCCGCATCGTAATCTCCGTACGCTCCAAAGTGTGCTGGATTTCCTCGGCCATGGAGTTCATGACCACCCGGCTGCGAAGATCGGTTTCTTCCAGCAAAGCCTTTTGGACATGCCCGTACTGCACGATGGAGAGGATCTCCACCATGACCGCCGCCAGGACCACAATGCCCACACGGGACAACCAGCTATTCTTTAATGAAGCCATTCACATCCAATATCAACTGGTAAAGTTATCATTTGTTTTTGAGAACTCAAAACGGTAAATATTTGAAAATTTTTCTAATTTTGTAAAAAACAAACACTGAAACAATGAGCCAGACTTCTTTAAACACGGTTCTGGAGGCTTTTCGCCAGCAGGTGAAAGCCCATCCCAATCAACCCGCAGTGGTTTATGAAAATATCCAGTTAAGCTATTCCGAAGTAGACCGGCTGACGGACAACCTCGCCGCCTATATAGAGTCAAAGGTGCCCACCAAGAGCGTCGTGGGCATTATGCTGGGCCGCAACGAATATATGATGCTGGCCCCGCTGGGTGCGCTCAAGGCCGGGTGCGCCTACCTCCCGCTGGACCCTTCGTACCCGCCGGAGCGCCTCAATTTCATGATGAAAGATGCGGGCGCCAAGATGCTGGTGGCCGATGAAGAACTCCTTCCCATCCTGAAGGAGTACAAGGGACCGGTGATCAAGACCACAGACATCCGCAAACTGCATCCCGGCACGCCCAAGGCTCCGCAGCCCCAGCCGGAAGACCTCTTTATCCTGCTGTACACCAGCGGCACCACCGGCACGCCCAAGGGCTGTATGCTCTGCCACAAAAACATTTACGCCTTTTGCAGCCACCACAGCGAGCTCATGGGCCTGGACCATACCACCCGCATGACAGCCTACGCCAGCTTTGGCTTCGACGCCTTTGTGGCGGACCTGTACAGCGCTATCATCAGCGGTGCCACCCTCTACATTATCCCGGATCGCATCCGGCTCAACCTGCCCGCCCTGCACGAGTATTTTGAGCAAAACGGCATCACCTGCTGCTTCATGACCACCCAGGTGGCCACCCAGTTCGCCATCAACTATCCGGACTGCAAGGGCCTCAAAATTCTGTACACCGGCGGCGAAAAAATGTCCAGCTTCCCGCTGCCGCACTACCGCCTGTTCAACTGCTACGGCCCCACGGAAACCATCTGCTACGTGCTCTACGAAGAAGTGAAAAAACAGGAAGAGAACATCCCCATCGGCCGGCCGATGAAAGACATCAAGGTATATATCGTCAAGGACGGCAAGCTGGTGCCCAAAGGCGAGCCGGGAGAACTCTGGATTACCGGAACCCAGGTGGGCCTGGGCTACCTCAACCGGCCGGACAAAACCGCAGAGGCCTTTGTGAAGAATCCCTTTGACGATGACCCTAAGTACGCCACGGCCTACCGCACCGGAGACATTGTCCGCGAGCGCGAGGACGGAAAAATTGAATTCGTGGGCCGAAAAGACGGCCAGGTGAAAATCCGCGGCTTCCGCATCGAGCTCAAGGAAGTAGAGGCTATCATCCGCGAATTCCCTGACATTAAAGACGTTACGGTGCAGGCCTTTGACGAGCCTGGCGCCGGTGCCGGCAAGTTCCTGGCTGCGTACATCGTCAGTCCCAAGGAGATCAACATCCAGGAGCTGGACGCCTTCATCGCCAGCAAGAAACCGCCGTACATGGTGCCGGCCGTTACCATGCAGATAGAAGCCATTCCGCTGAATGTGAACCAGAAAGTGGACGTGAAGGCCCTTCCCAAGCCGGAACCGCAGGAGCACAAGGCGGAGGCCCACGTGGCGCCGCTCAACAAGCTGGAACAGCAAATCAGCGACATCATCAAGGAGAGCGTGGGCATTGGCGGCTTCGGCCTCACAGACCCGCTGTATTACAGTGGCCTGTCGTCCCTGGGTGCCCTGCGCCTGGCTACGGAGCTGTACAAACGTTACGGCCTGGAGCCGGATATGAACAGCTTTGCCAAGACGGCCAGCCTGCAAAGCATTGAAAACGACATTCTTAACCTGCTCCTGTCCCAGGACAAGAACAAGGAGGCCGAAACGGAAAGCACAGAGGACGAGCCCCAGGAACTCACCTTCCAGCAGACGGGTCTGTACCTGGACTGCGTCCGGAATCCTTCCTCCACGGCCTACAACCTCCCGTTCATCCTCACCTTCCCGGAAGGCACGCAGGTATCGGCCCTTAAAAAGTCCTTATTAGCCATTCTGGAGGCTCATCCCGGTGTTACCGGACGGTTGCAGCAGAAAGACGGAAAAGTCTATCTTGTGCCCGGAAAACCGGACCCGGAGATTCCGTCCGTCAAGCTCCGCAGCGAAGATGACTATGAAGACCTCAAAGAAGCCTTCATGCAGCCTTTCGACCTCTCCGGACCGCTCTACCGGCTCAACATTGTCCAAACGCCCGGAAAGCTGCGCCTGATGGCCGATTTCCACCACCTCATCTTTGACGGACACTCCTACGATGTCTTCCTGGCCCAGCTTACGGCGGCCCTGGAGGGCAAGGAGCCCGAAAAGGAGAACTACACCTACTTCCACTACGCCAAGGACCAGAAGGCCTACCAGGACAGCGAGGAATTCAAACAGGCCGAAGCCTTCTTCGCAGACCAGATGGCCGGCAAGGAAGACGAAACCGGCGTGATTCCGGACAAGAAACCGCAGGAAGACGAGGCGGGCCACGAGGTGTGGCTCCGCAAGAAGGTAGGAGTGGATATCATGGCGCGCTGCCACGCGCTGGACATCTCTCCGGCCAGTTACTTCCTGGGCGCCGCCTTCATCACCGTAAGCGCCTTCTGCGGCAAGCAGAAAGTGTTTATGAGCACCGTGGCCAACGGCCGCGGGGATATGCGCTGCGCCAACACCTTCGGTATGTTCGTCAACACGATGCCGCTCTCCGGAGAAGTAGGGGAGCAGAAGGTGGGAGATTTCCTCAAGGAGACGGACCGCAACTTTGACACCACCCTTTCCTTCCAGAACTATCCTTTTGCCAGGGTGTCCTCGGCCTTTGACTTCCATCCGGCCGTGATGCTGGCCTACCAGGTGGGTCTGGTGGAGAAACATACCATCAACGGGAAACCGCTTGAGGATGAACTCCTTACGCAGGACACGCCCAAGTTCCCGCTGAGTATCTTCATCGAGGGCACGGAAGAGGCACCCGAACTGGCCCTCGCCTACGACGACAGCCAGTATACCGAACCGTTGATCCAGTCCTTCGCCGACGCCATGGAGTGCGTGGTGAGGGGTATGCTCAAGGATGTGGCCCTCTCGGAGATTGCCTTCGTGGACGGCGAGCGCCTCAAGCAACTGGACAGCTTCAACAACTACACCCAGAAGGTAGACCTGACCCAGACCGTTGTGGACCTGTTCCGCAAGCAGGCCAAAGCCACTCCGGACGCCCCGGCCGTGCTCTTTGACGGCAAGACCATCAGCTACAAGGAGCTGGACAACTATACGGACGCCCTGGCAGCCAAGATTCTCTCCTTCGGCCTGAAAGGGGAAGACGTGGTGGCCGTGCTCATCGGCCGCAACGCCTGGATGACCAAGGCCTCCCTGGCGGCCCTGAAGACCGGCTGCGCCTATCAGCCGCTGGATCCTTCCTACCCGCCGGAGCGCCTCAACTTTATGATTAAGGACTCCCACGCCAAACTCCTCATAGCCGACAAGGAACTGGTGCCGCTGGTAGGGGAGTACAAGGGCCCCGTGCTCACCACCGACCAGCTGGACAAGCTGCCCGAAGGCAAGCCCGCAGGCGGCCCCAAGCCGGAAAGCCTGTTCATCCTGCTGTATACTTCCGGTTCCACCGGCACGCCCAAGGGCTGTATGCTGGAGCAGCGCAACCTGGTCAATTTCTGCGCCTGGTACCGGGATTATTACCAGCTCAAGCCCGGCGACAAAGTAGCCGCGTTTGCCAGTTACGGCTTCGATGCCAATATGATGGACCAGTACCCCGCCCTGACCAGCGGAGCCTGCGTCTGCATCATTCCCGAAGACGTAAGGCACGATCTGGGTGCCCTGAACCGCTTCCTGATAGACAACGGCGTTACGCACAGCTTTATGACCACCCAGGTGGGCGTGATGTATGCCCGTAACTTCCCGGACAATCCCGTCCTGAAGCACCTGTCCGTGGGCGGAGAGAAACTCATTTCCATGCCGCCGCCTTCCTATGCCTTCTACAACGGTTACGGCCCCACGGAATGCACCATCTTCTCCTCCGTCTTCCGGGTCCTGGAACGCGAGGAGAACATTCCCATCGGCCATCCTCTGTCCAATGTCCAGCTGTATGTGGCGGACCAGAAGATGCGCCGCCTGCCCGTTGGCGCGGCCGGTGAACTGCTCATCGGCGGTCACGGCGTGGGACGCGGGTACCTCAACAACCCGGAAAAGACGGCCGAAAGCTTCATCGAGAACCCTTACCAGCCCGGTGTGCGGCTGTATCGCTCCGGTGATATCGTACGCTTCCGCCCGGACGGAAACGTTGAATTCGTGGGCCGAAAAGACCGCCAGGTCAAGATCCGCGGCTTCCGCATCGAACTCAAGGAAGTGGAGGGCGTGCTGCAGGAATTCCCGGGCGTAAAGGACGTGACCGTACAGGCCTTCGACGCCCCGTCCGGCGGCAAGTTCCTGGCCGCTTACGTGGTGGCCGACGGCTCCTTTGATTCCAAGGCCGCGGCAGACTTCATCCGCGAGCGCAAGCCGCCGTATATGGTTCCCGCCGCTTGGATGCAGCTGGACGCCATCCCGCTCAATGTGAACCAGAAGGTGGACCGCAAGGCCCTGCCGGAGGCCACGCCTTCCTCCCTGGACGAGTATATTGCTCCTGTAGGTGAGACGGAAAAGGCCCTCTGCGACATCTTTGCCCAGATTCTGGGCGTGGAAAAGGTAGGTGCCACGGATTCCTTCTTCGACCTGGGCGGCTCTTCTCTGATGGTCACCAACGTGATGGTGAACGCCGAGAAACAGGGGCTGCATTTTGCCTATTCCGATGTCTTCTCCCATCCTTCGGCCCGCTCCCTGGCGGCCTTCCTGAAGGGGGACCAGGGCACGCAGGAGCAGGACAGCAACATTACCGACTACGACTATTCGGCCATCGATACCCTGCTGGCGCAGAACAACCTGGAGTCCTTCCTCAAGGGAAAGCGCCTTCCGCTGGGCAAGAACATCCTTCTTACCGGCGCCACCGGCTTCCTGGGCATCCACGTGCTCAAGGAACTGCTGGAAACCACCGGTCCGGATACCACCGTCTGGTGCCTCCTCCGCGAAAAGGGCACCCTGACCCCGGAGCGCCGCCTCAAGGAAATGCTGGTGTACTACTTTGAGAAAGACTACCGCAGCCTGTTCGGAACACGCATCAAGCCCGTGGCGGGAGACATTACCCAGCCCGAGACCCTGGCTCCGCTCAAGGACATCGATATGGTGTTCAACTGCGCCGCCAACGTGAAGCACTTCTCCAAGGGGACGGACATCGAAGACATCAACTACGGCGGCGTCAAGAACCTGGTAGACCTCTGCGAAAAGAACGATGCCTTCCTGGTGCACGTCTCCACCGAGAGCGTGGGCGGCCTTACCCCGGGCAATGTTCCGGACACCCTCACCGAACAGATGCTCTTCTTCGGCCAGCTCACGGACAACCAGTACGTCCACTCCAAGTTCCTGGCCGAAAGGCACATCTTGGAGCATATGGTGCACGGAAAGCTCAAGGCCAAGATCCTGCGTGCCGGCAACCTGTCGCCCCGTGCCCAGGACGGCGAGTTCCAGGTGAACCTCAACGCCAACGCCTCGATGGGCCGTCTCAAGGCCCTCAAGATGCTGGGCGCCTGCCCGTACCAAATGCTGGAAGGCCAGATGGAGTTCTCGCCCATCGACCAGTCGGCCCAGGCTATGGTGCTGCTGGCCACCACCCCGCTGGAAAACTGCGTCTTCAACGTTTCCAACAACCATATCATCCCTATGGACGATATCTTCACCCGCCTGGAGAAGATTGACGGACAGCCGCTGGAATACGTGGAAATGGACGAATTCTCCCGCCGCGTGGAGAAAGCCAACGCCAACCCCGCCAAGACCCGCATCATGGCCCCGCTGGTGGCTTACCAGCAGTCCAACGCGGAAACGGAAGGCGTGGAAACCCTGGCCTCCACCGTGTATACGATGCAGATTCTGCACCGGCTGGGCTTCCGCTGGGACCACACATCCAACGAATACCTCGACTTGACCTTTGAAATGCTGCGAACTCTGAGGTATTTTGACTAACTTTGCGGCCTTATGAGTGAATTCAAGACCAACAAAGCCGTATTTGTTGGCGTCATCCTGGAGAAAGGCGGGGAACGCAAGGTGCAGGAATACCTGGACGAGCTTGCGTTCCTGGCCGAAACCGCCGGCGCCATCCCCGATAAAATGTTTACCCAGCGCCTGGACCGGCCCGACAAGGCCACGTACATCGGCCCCGGTAAACTGGAGGAGATCAAGGAATACTGCCAGGAGAACGAGATAGAGTACGTCATCTTCGACGACGAACTCACGGGTATGCAGCAGCGCAACATCGAGAAGGTGATTGCGTGCAGCGATGTCATTGACCGGACGTCCCTGATCCTGGAAATCTTTGCCCAGCGGGCCAAGACCTCCTACGCCAAGATGCAGGTGGAACTGGCGCACTACAACTATATGCTCCCGCGCCTGGCCGGTATGTGGACGCACCTGGAGCGTCAGCGCGGCGGTATGGGCACCAGAGGCGGTATGGGTGAGACCCAGATAGAGATCGACCGCCGTATCGTAAAGCAGCGGATTTCCAAGTTAAAGGAAGACCTGAAGAAAGTCGACAAGCAAATGGCCACGCAAAGGGGCAATAGAGGCTCTCTGGTGCGTTTAGCCCTCGTGGGGTATACCAATGTAGGGAAAAGCACTTTGATGAATTTATTGGCCAAATCTGACGTGTTTGCGGAGAACAAGCTTTTTGCCACGCTGGACACCACCGTCCGAAAGGTCGTCATCGAGAACGTTCCCTTCCTCCTGAGCGATACGGTAGGTTTTATCCGCAAGCTCCCCACCCAGCTGGTGGAAGCCTTCAAGAGCACCCTGGACGAGGTCCGCGAGGCCGATGTCCTGGTGCACGTGGTGGATATCTCCCATCCGGGCTTTGAAGAGCAGATGGAGGTGGTGGAAAGGACGCTGAGGGAGATTGGTGCCGCAAATAAGCCCGTATACGTGGTTTTCAACAAAGTGGACGCCTACACCTACGAACCCTACGACGAGTTCTCCCTGGAGCCCAAACAGCCCGTAAACCGCACGCTGGAGGAGCTTAAGAGCAGCTGGATAGCAGAGGAGAAGACCCCTTGCATCTTCATTTCGGCCCGGGAGAAGATAGGCATAGAAAAACTCCGCAACGACCTTTACAAGATAGTTGCGGAGATTCACGCAGGAAGATATCCTTTCAATAACTTCCTCTGGTAATCAGAAGGCGTAGCCCAGGCCGATGTTAAGGGTGTTGCCCAGGATATCGTTGGCCGTAATCCAGCTGGCATCGAGATGGATGCCGATGAACTTCACGCCCAAACCCAGCGAAGCATAGGTGGGCAGCGGTGCCCCGGTGGTTCCCACGTGGAAACCGGCACGCACGAATACCATGTCGTTCCAGGCATACTGGAAACCCAAAGCCATACCCAGGCCTCCGGTAAAGAAGACGTCGGCGTCGGCCGCTACGGCTATGGCGCTGGTGCCAAAGGCCTTGTCATAGCTCACGGCCACCTTGCCCGATGCGGGCAGCTTGTAGCTCTGTTCGCCGGACTTGACGGGCATTCCCAGGGAAGCCACGCCGCCCGTTACCCCGAAACCGTTCTTGTAGAACATCACAAAAAGATCTCCGGCCACGGAACCGTAGCCCGCGGAGGAGGTCAGGGTGGATTTGGCGTACTTGACGTTGGCGCCCACGGACAGGAAGTCCGTAATGGCAAAACCAAAGCCGGCACCGGCCATCAGGTCGCTGGGAACGAACTCGCTCCCCGCCTTTCCGGTATTGTCATACGTGGTGTAGGCCTTTCCCGACTGGTAAGCGCCCAGGATGTTGATGCCGATGCGCTTCCCGATCTTGATGCCGCCCAGGAGGTTGATGTTGGAGCTCTTGGCTCCGCCGGGGGCCCACATCTGGTAAGAAGCCAGGATGTCCCCGCCCTTGAAGGGAACGGCGGCCGGGTTGTAAAGGGCCGATGTGCCCTCCGCGCCACCCATGGCCGAAGTAATGGGGTTACGGTCTATCCGGACAAAGGGAAGGGCCGGAGAAGACTGGGCAAAAAGTGCCACCGGCAGCAAAGCCGCCACCAAGGAGGTAAGAAGGATCTTTTTCATACTCTGTTACTGTTTGACGACGGTTTGCTTGTACTGGTTATCATTGAAGGTAATGGTCACGGTATAGATGCCGGGAGCCAGGCCGCTCACATCCAGGGTGGCCGGTTCGAAGGCGCTGCCGCTTACCGTCTCGGAGATCATTACGCCGCCCGTAGAGGCCGTTACTTTCACCTCCATGGTGTGCAGCTGAGTCTCGTTGTTGGTGATGTACAGAACGTCCGTTACGGGGCTGGGATAGGCCGAAACCAAAACGCCGGACGTACGGACGGCCACCTTGAACTCTGCGCTCACCGATGTCTTGAGAGGGTCGGAAGCCGTTACCTTGACCACGGCCAGGCCGTCGGTCATGGCGGTTCCGCTCAGCTTGCCGCTGTTGGCGGTCACGTGCAGGGCCGAAGAGGAGGTGTGGGCCGTATAGGTGAGGTTGTCTCCGTCTTCATCGGTGAAGTACTCGGACAGCGCAAGGCTGAAGGAGGCGCCCTTCTCGTTGAGGATGATGTTCTCAAATCCCTTGGCCAGCACGGGGGCGTGGTTCTCCAGGATGGTGTAGTGGACCGTTACCTCGGCCTCCTCTTCATAGTCGTCCTTGGCTACGATACGGCAGCTGTAGGAGCCTGCCGGGGCCTTGGTGCCGTCAATCTGGAGGGTAAAGCTACCGCCCTGGTTCTCGCGCCAGCTCTCGGCTGCAGAGCCGGGCGTATGGGTCACCCTGACTTCGTGACCGTCGGGATCTACGATGGAGAAGTTGATAGGCCTGGTCTCGGATGCCTTGATCCGGAGGTTGGAGATGTCTCCTTCGGGTTTAATGACGGGTGCGTGATTGCTTCCCGTCTTCACGGAAACCGTTGCAGAAGCGTCTGAGTGCACCACAGGCGAGCTATAGGCGTAAATGCGGAAATAGTAGTCGGTCTCGAAATCCAAAGCGGGGATGGTCAGGCTTACCTGAGTTCCCACCTTTTCCGCAGAGACCGTGAAATATTCGGCCATAACTCCTTCCTTGCGGTCATTGAACGAGGAGGCCTCCAGGGCGCTCTTGCTGTCGCTGTACTGCAGCTGGAAACCGGCTGCGGGGACACCCTCGTGACCCGTTACGTTCCATTTGGCCGTAACGGTGTTGGACAGTACCTCCAGGGTCAAGGTGCTCACGGGATCCGGAGCCTCGGCCGTGCCATAGTTGACGGCATTCCAGGCATCTACCAGGGGACCGATCTTGAATCCTTGCAGGTCTACCTTGGTGCTGGTTCCGTTCAGAAGCTTGTCCAGGAGCATCTCGCGGGTAAAGCCCTGTCCGCCGCAGGCGGCTACCACCAGAGCCGCCACGCCGGAAACGTGCGGGCAAGCCATGGACGTGCCCTGCATATAGCCGTACTTATTGTTGAGGACGGTGCTGTAAACCCGTTCGAACTGGCTTTCTCCGCCGGGAGCGGCAATATCCACCCAGTCACCGTAGCAGGAATAGGAGGCTCTGGTGCCGCTGGGACCGATGGATCCCACGGAGACGATGCCTTCATAAACACCCGGGACGCCATACTCGTTGGAATCATTACCGGCAGAGAAGAAAGCCACACCGCCGGCCATAGGGCCCACCTGCTTGCCGTTGGCGTCCATTCCGGCGTTCTTGTTAAAGTAGTCCACGGCCGACTTCAGACTCGTCATATAAGACCCGGTATTGGGCTGGCTATAGAGCTCGAACATCTCTTTTGCCTGCTCCTGGTCATACACCTTGTGGTCCTCATCCCAGAAATTATAGCCCCAGCTGTTGTTGCAGATGACGGCGCCGTGGTCTGCAGCCCATACAATGGCCTGCTCACCATAACCTCCGCCTTTTCCGTCCGGATCAAAGATCTGCAAGGTAAGGAGGGTGGTTCCTTCCTTACCGTTGGCAGCATCTCCTCCGGCCAGGCCGGCAACGCCTTTTCCGTTGTTATTGATGGCGGCAATGGTACCGGCCACGTGGGTGCCGTGGTCTCCGGGAGCGATGCTGGCCGAATGATTGACGAAATTGTAACTGTTGGCCAGATCTACGCGGCCGGACAAATCTTCGTGGGAGAATTCAATTCCCTTGTCCACGACGGCCACAACCACCTTGGGATCACCGGTGGTGACGTTGTTCCAGACCGGAAGCACATCCACATCCACGCCGGCAATGGCTCCTCTGGCGGTTCCGTCGTTATGATAATGCCACTGGAGATCCTCCTGAGGGTCGTTGAAGAAGGTGATGGAATTGATGGCCTCCTTCAGGGGGACCTCCACCACTTCCACGCCGGGAATGTCCGCCAGGGAATTCTTGGCCTTGGTGGCGGGCATACTGCCCTTGTAGGTTACCACATACCACTTGTGGAGACCGGCCTCGCGGTGACGGGGCTCAAACTCGCCGGCATCCGGGAACAGGCGCTCCATAGATACCACATCCAGCTGATCCAAGGCGGAATTGAATCCCGGGGACTTGGTCAGATAGGAGCCGCTTTCCAAAGCAGCTTCCACCTGCCGGACCAAATCATCTCCCAAATACATCTTAACTTGCTGAACCTGAGGCTCGGCGGCCACGGTCTCCTCGGTGGGGATGTCCTGGGGCTGCCCGGGCACTTGGGTTTCCCTCTGGCAGGCAACCGCCAGAACGGAGGCCAGAGCCAGCACTTCAAAAAATCTTCTCATTGCGTAAAAACTATCAAATTTGGCCTAAAGATAGCGCTTTTTTTTCAAAAAACGACCAGCCCTTTGGAGGCTGGTCGTAATCATAAGGACTAAATTAAGTCTTCCCGCTTAGCGGATGCAAATGTGGTCCGTAAGGGCACCGGCGATTTCGCCGTGGTTGACGGAAGCGCCCGGGAGGGGAAGGTTAACCGTCACCTTCTTGCTGTTGCTGACCGTGGTGTTAGGCTCGGGCTTCACGGGAATGAGCGAATTGGGGAGGCTGGTGTAACCAGAGGTATAGCGACCGGCGCCGGCGCTTACTACCCAATAATACTTCAGTCCGGTGATGGCGTAGCGCGTACCGGTCTCGCTGTCATAGAAGGAGCCGGGGGTCAGGGAAGCGACACCGTTGGCTCCCAGTACACCATAGGCAATGGGATCTTCACCGGCAGCCACATAGTAGGTGGCACCGCCATCTTGGATCAGACCGGCCAGAACATCCTTGGCAGGACCGTAGTCCGGATGCGTCCAGGTACCTACCGTCTGAGGATAGATGGTAATGGTGCCGTCAGACTCAAAGAAAGCGGTAGCGGAGAGCTTTTCGGATACGGTATCAATGCCTTCCAGGCCGTCAATGTAATAGCTGTTGTTCACATCCTTTGCGCTGATGGTAACCACGATGGGCTTTTCATCGTAGGCCGTAGAGCCAAGGATCCAGTCACCCAGCCAAGCCTTGTAGGCGGCCGTCGGTTCGGGTTCGGGTTCCACGGTGAAGTCGAGCACGGCATATTCGCCGGTGCAGACACCCTGTTCGGTAACGCCCAGAATCCAGAGCTTGTAATCGCCGGCCTTCGCGCGCTTTCTGGCAGCCACATAAGCACCGCCCTCGAAATCGCTGTAGCAAATTTCGTCAAGCGTCTCGCCTTCGGCCATACTCTGTCTGATGTACAGGTTCTCTTCGTAAATCAGGTTAGGATAGATGAAGCTGTTCTTTTCTTCCTGATCGGCGCTGGTAATGAAGTAGTCAAAATAACCGCCTACTTCGTCCACAAAGAAGAGCTCGTAAGTGGTTCCTTCCTGCGTAACGCGACCCTGGTAGTTCAGGGACCAGCTGTGGTTCTTCTTGGGAGCCACGAAGTTATAGGCGCTGGCGCTGGCAAATTCAGAAGAAGAGATCTCGAACTTGTCTTCCGTCTTTACGGAAAGGGACTTGACCATAAGACCGCCGGCATAGCGACCGGTCTCAAAGAGGGCGTCCAGATCGATGGCCACAGAACCGCTGGCTTCCGTTTCGCCGGCCTTGATGACAACTTCCTTGTCAAACTTGAAGGCCATGGAGGGAACATTGGTGTAACCGGGAATGTCAAGCTCGTACTGTGCCAGGTTTACCACGCAGTCTTCCTCGCTGTACATATCCAGAGAAACCGTAAAGTCGGCTTCACCTTCGGAGTTGAAAGCCGAGTCAAAAGAAATGCTGACCGTAGACACACCCTGAAGGAGGATGATGTTGGCGGAGTTCTTGGAAGACATATTGGCACCCTGCGTGCTCACGGCTACTACCTGGGTTTCATACTTACCCTTGGGAAGGGCGGCGTTGTTCACCGTAACGGTAGCGGTACCTTCCGTCTGGCCGGCAGGAATCGTAATGGTTCCGGCGGTTACCAGATCGGGATCGAGAGGGGTAGTATAATCCTGGGCGATGTTGTCATCAATGGCAAAGTCAACCGTCACAGGAGTGTCTATGGCCTGGCTCAGGGTAGCCTTGATCTCGGCCTGGGCTTCCGTGAAGTAGGAATCGGCAGAGATGGTCACCATCACCGGCTTCTGAATGGCGCTGTCATTGTCTTTTTCCTTGGCGCAAGATACGGCAAGAACACCGATAAACAGGGCCGCAAGAGCTGCTTGGAAAATATTCTTTTTCATAATAATACTCTTTTAGGACAATTAGTTCTTTGTAAGCGTTGTGTAGCCGCCGTAGCCGCCACCTTCGCCGGTGAAGTTATATCCAGCATACTGTCCGGTAAGAATAATGACATACCAAGGGCCAATGGAGATACCGCCACTGGTAACCGTAGCTACGCAATCTACCAGAGAATTGCCTTCAATACCGAAGATACCGCAAGGACCATAGGAGTCGGAGGTGTAAACCACCTGTCCCTTAGCAAATACGATGGTAGCGGAGTTATTGGCTTTGTCAAAAGTAACCGTTCCTTCGATGGTAGATCCTTCGTCCCAAATATTGACGAGCTTGAGGGTATTCTCACCCGACTTCTTGATTTCAACGTCATAAGTGGAGCTGCCGTCATCGGATGCGGTCCAATCACCGTTCAGGTAATCCCAGTCAACAACAACGTCGTTGTCCTTGATCTCAACCGAAGCGGAATAAACGCCGCCCAAATCGGTGATGCCACCGGTTACGGCAGACAGTTCGATGGTGAACTTGAGGCTTCCGGTAAGGACGCCTGCGTGCTCAACGACGGAAATCACAATATTTTCGGTGCTGTTTCCATTGAAATCCAGCACACCGTTGGCAGGTTCTACCGTGAAGTCGGTTCCCTGGACAGCCGTTCCGTCAATAACCTTGAAGAAAACGGAACCGGAAACAGACTCGCTGTTGTAGGCCGATACCGGGATGTACACGGTACCAATGTCTTCCTTCACGGAGAAAGAAGTCTCGCCAAATGCAACGTAGGAATTAGTCTTGAAAGAATACTCGTGAGTGCAGGAGAAAAGAACGGCGGCACAGAGGGTAGTCACAAGAATATTGATAACTCTTTTCATGGTCTTTCTTATTTAAGATGCAAAGACTTCTCTATTCCAATCAATAACCGGCATTCTGGACCAGGTTCTTGTTGGTCTGCATGTCGTTGGTAGGGATGGGCCAGTTGAGATGGTAGTCGCCGGGCTCCATGCTCTTGGTCTCGTAGTTGTCACCTCTCATAATGAAGGTAGCAACGGCGGCAGGCTGAGGAGTACGTACGGAATAACCATTGCCGAAGCGCTTGACCGTGCTCATATGCAGGCCTTCGCCAACTGTTTCCTTGAACCACTCGTTATAGAGAACGGTAGCGTTCACTTCGTCGGAAGGAGTGGCACCGCGCTTGGTCTGGAGGGCATTCAGGGCCGTGAGGGCATCGCCGTTGTTGGCGCCACGGAAAGCAGCTTCTGCGGAAATCAGGTACATTTCGCTGATGAGCAGGGGCTTTACGTGCTGGCGGGAATTCAGGACAGCGCTGCTGGTAAGGTCTTTATTGCCCAGATACTTGGAGAAGATCACCACATCATAGGTGTAGTCGTTGGTGATGAAGGTAGGATACTTCTCGCCGGTGAGGTTGTTCTGACCGTCGATGGTGAACCAGCAAGCCAGACGGAGGTCTTCTGCTTCATACTGATCCAGCAACTTCTGGGAAGGGAAGAAGTAAGGCTTGTTGAAGTAGCGGCCGTTGGTGTTGTCCTTTACTTCTGTAGAGGAAGCCATGGAAGTATAGATGCTGTTGGTACCGGAACCGTTTTCGGTGAGGCTGGCATAAAGCTGCACGATGGCCTCGGTGCCGTTGTCAAGATAATACTCGTTCTGGAACTCCTTCACAGAGGAAGAGAGAGTGTAACCGGCTTTGGAAGCAATCACTTCCTGGGCCTTGGCATAAGCCTTGGAATAATCCTTCACATCCAGATAGTAACGGGCGTAAAGGGCGTTTACGGCGTCAATGGTGATCTTCTGGGAAGCCTTGGCTCCGGCCACACCGGCCAGGTTCACGGCAGCAGAATCCAAATCTTCCTTGATCTGGTCATACACTTCCTGAACGGTAGCACGGAAAGGCTTTTCGTTCTGGTCGTAGACGAGCACCAGCGGAACACCGGAGTTCTCCTGGGCGGCCGTTGCGGGATCGTAAGCGGGAGCATAGTGACGGATCAGATCCAGATAAGCGGAAGCGCGGAAGAAATAAGCTTCGCCCTTCACAACCTGGGCCTTGGCACCAAGGGCCTTGTAGTCCTCGGGGAGGTTCTCTACGCCGTTGATGAATACATTGTAGTTCTTGATGCAGCTGTAACGATTGGACCAGTAGTCACGGATTTCGTAGTTACTGGGGTTGAAATCTTCATCTGCACGGTGGGCACCACCATAGTTGTTACCAAAGTCGGCGGAGGCATTGAAGCCGTCCATCATGACTTCTTCGGTAATGGCGTACTCGCCATAGAAACCACTGCGGTAAGAGGTATAAAGACCATTCTCCAGGTAACCCAGTTCTTTTTCATTGGTGAAAAGGGCTCCGTCCTCATCGTAAGCGATGCTGCCGTTGGGGAACAAGTCCAGGTTGCAGGAGCTCACGAGAACCACGGCGGAGAAAGCAGCAAGAATATAGTTGATTGTCTTTTTCATAATCTCAATTATTTAAAAATCAACCGTTAGAACTGGATCTGGATACCGCCCAGGAACTGCTTGGAGTTACCAGGAAGACCGAGAGTCAGGTTGGAGTTAACTTCCGGGTCAATACCTTCGTACTTGGTGAAGGTAAGGAGGTTACGACCGGTGAAGGAGAGGGTGATGCCCTTGACAGCCTTCTGCCAGCCCAGCCAGGAAGCGGGGAGAGTATAGGAAACGATGAGGCTCTTCAGACGCAGGAAGGAAGCATCCTGGAGGAGGTGAGAGTCAAACTGCATGGTGTAACCGTCGCCCCAGTTGGGGTACTTGGCATCGGTGTGGGTAGGAGTCCAGAAGTCGGTAACGTCCTTGGACTGGTTGTAACCGAAGAAGCTGTTGGGGTTGGCCACGAAGTAACCATCGTTGTTGATCAGGTATTTACCCAGCATATAGGTAAAGTCGGCACGGACAGAGAAGCCCTTCCAGCCACCGGAGATGCCGAAACCACCGTTGATGGGGTTGTAACGGGCGATACCGGTGTTCTGCATCAGGAGATCTTCGTTGAAGCTCTTGGTGGTAGCGTTGGGATCCTTGCGGGTGCGGGTGATGTCGATGAGGTCGGTATTGGGAGCACCGGCTTCAACGGAAGCCTGATATTCCTCATAACCGTAAGGCAGGTACCAGGTAGGTGCACCGTCTTCGGGATCTACACCGGCCCAGAGGGGATAGTAGAAGGAAACGGGCTGGCCCACCACATAGGTGATACCGGTGGAAGCCACCGTCCACTTGTCCAAACCATTGAACAGTTCGGTCACCACCTGCTTGTTGTAGTTGAAGGTAGCGTTCAGGGTGATGAAGGCGTCACGGGTGCGGAGGATGTCCAGACCCAGGGTGAGGTCAACACCGGTGTTGCTCAGCGTACCCACGTTGGCGGTCTGATTGGAGAAGCCGGCGGTGTAAGGATAAGGCACATCCATCAGCATGTTGGAAGTGTTTCTCTTATAGTATTCAACCTCAAAGTTCAAGCGGTTGAACAGACGGGCGCGGAGACCGACGGTGAACAGACCCTGCTTCTCCCAGGACAGGGAGTTGTTGGAAGGCTGGGAAAGGACCCAGGCCTGACCGGTAGCATAGTCCGTGGCTTTGCCGATGAGGCCCAGGTGACCGTAGTTACCGATAGCAGCATTACCCTGCGTACCGTAGCTCACCTTGAGGTCCAGATCGTTGATCCAGGTGGCGTTCTTCATGAAGTTCTCCTTACCGATCTTCCACATGGCACCTACAGACCAGAAGAAGGCGTTACGGTTGTCTTTACCGAAACGGGAGGAAGCATCGTTACGGACGGTAACGTCAAACATATACTTCTTGTCGAAGGAATAGTCGGCGTGGCCGAAGAAGGACAGGAAGCGATACTGGCTCCAGCTTTCACTCACGTCATACTGAGCCTGGAGACCATCCTGCAGGCGGAGCTGCTTGTCATTGGTCTGGCCGGTGGAACTGGCAGCGAAAGAATCGTACTTGTAGTCTACACCTTCCTGACCGGCAAGCAGGGAAATCTCGTGCTTGTTGGCAATGTTGAAGGAGTACTCAATGGTGTTGGTGATGGTATTGGTATACCAGCCTTCCCAGTTACGATAACGGGAACCGGAACCATTGGAAGCCACATAGCTGGGGTTGCGATAGTACTTGTTGATGGAGAAACCGGCATCGGTACCTACTCGGGAGGTGAACTTAAGGTTGCGGACGGGTTCGATGGTCACGAAGGCGCTTCCGTTGAGGTTGTAGCTCTTGTAAACATCGTCGGTATTGTCGAATCTGACCTTAGGATCCTGGTAGTTGGAAGCCTCGTAACGGCCGTCCGGTTTCAGGACATCCGGATACAGGGGGTTCAGGATAACGGACAGACCACCATAGAGGTAGTTGTTACCGCCGGCATTGCCGGAGTTACCGAAGTTGGTGTTACGCTGGGTTTCATCGATGCTCATATTGGCATTGACACCGAATTTGAGCCAGCTGGTAGGGTGACCCTGCAGGTTGGTACGGAGGGTGTAACGGTCATAGTAGTTACCCACGGTGGTACCGTCCTGGTGATACTGGGAGAAAGAAACAACATAAGCAACCGTCTTGCCGCCACCTTCGATGGAAACATCGTTCTGGGACTGGAGGGTGTTGGTGTTGTAGAACTTACGCCACCACTGGGTGTTGTTGGTATAACCCTTGGAAATGTAAGTGTTGTACAGATACTCTGCAGATGCAATACCGGAACGCTGCCAGAAATCGAGCAGTTCGGAACCGGTCATCATGTTGTTGTAGTACGTCATGTCAGCAATGGTGGAAACACCCCAAGTGGAACGCAGGGAAATGCGGGCACTCTCGTTGTAGGCACCTTGCTTGGTGGATACATAAACGACACCGTTAGCAGCACGGGAACCGTAGATGGAGGTTGCAGATGCATCCTTCAGAACGCTCACGCTCTCGATATCGTTAGGGTTCATGTTCATCACGGCGCTGGAGGAAGACGGAATACCGTCAATCACGAACAGCGGAGTGGAGCTGGCGCCCAGGGAACCCACACCGTGGAGGGTCATGGACACGTTGTTATCACCGGAAACACCGCCGGTGGTGAGAACGGACATACCGGCCACCTGACCCTGGAGGGCATCCAGAGCGGTTGCGGCGGGCGTGCTCTTCACCGTTTCGGAGTTAACGGTAGCCACCGATCCTACGAGGGTGCTCACCTTCTTGGCGGAACCGTAACCGAGGACGACGGCGCTTTCAATGAACTCGTTGTCGGACTTCAGCGTTACATTGATGAACGTCTTACCGGCAACTGCCACTTCCTTGGTCTCATAACCAATGGAAGAAATAACCAAGATTGCATTAGAAGTGTAAATTGCCACCGAAAAGTGAACAGTTTTGCCAACGAAAGTTGAACAGTTAGAGATCGTCTGCAAAGGTATTCATTTTTCTGGTTTTTGCTTCATTT
>ONCE01000016.1 GCA_900316245.1 uncultured Bacteroidales bacterium
GCCGGTGATAATGTAGGTCTGCTCCTCCGTGGTGTTGACAAGAAGGAAGTGAAGCGTGGTGAGGTTGTTGCCAAGCCCAAGTCCATCACTCCTCACACCGAGTTCAAGGCTCAGATCTATGTGCTGAAGAAAGAAGAAGGTGGCCGTCACACTCCTTTCCACAATCACTATCGTCCTCAGTTCTTCATCCGCACCCTCGATGTTACCGGTGAGATCCTCCTCCCGGACGGTGTAGAGATGGTGATGCCTGGCGATAACGTGGAAATCACTGTGAAGCTCATCACTCCTGTTGCTATGAACAACGGTCTGCAGTTCGCTATCCGCGAAGGCGGTCGTACCGTTGGCGCTGGCCAGGTGATCGGCATCCTCGAGTAATTTTCTCGAAGCCATTTAACTAAGTGAGTGCTCAGACGTGGGCACTCACTTCCCACAGGGGAATAGAACAAGGGTAGTTCAGCGGTCTCCAAAACCGTCGATGTGGGTTCGAATCATTTGGTAAATGTTTAACGAAAAGGCCAAGGGATTCCCGCTTCCAATTTTCCCCCGGCCCATTGTAAGCAAAGATGAGTAAGATTGTTAACTATCTGAAAGAGTCCTATTTGGAGCTGACCAAGAAGGTCACCTGGCCCACCTGGGAGAAGTTGCAGAACTCTGCCCTTCTCGTTCTGGTTGCCACGCTGATCCTCGCCGTGGTCATCTTCCTGATTGACTTTGCTTTCCAGCATCTGATGGAGTTTATTTACGCACTGTAACTGATTAGAACACCCTATGGCTGACAAGAAATGGTACGTACTCCGTACCGCGGGAACCAAGGAAAAGAAAGCCGCCGAATACCTGGTCAAGGAAATTGAAAGACACCCGGATCTGCAAGCAATTGTGGATCAGGTTCTGGTGCCTGTCAAGAAAGAGATCGTCACCAAGAATGGCAAGCGCAAGGAAGTGGAGCGTCTCCTCTTCCCTGGCTACGTGCTCATTCACGCCGAACTCAACCCGGACCTCGAGTATGTCATTCGCAACGGCATCCCCGGCATGTCCGGATTCCTGACGGAGAAGACCGGCAACGGTCCCACCGAGCGCGTTCCTGTTCCCATCCGTGACGAAGAAGCCCAGCGCATTCTTGGCGTCCAGGACGAGAACGCCGTCAGTGCAGCCGAGACCGAGGTGAACTTCACCGTTGGAGAGAGCGTACGCATTACGGACGGTCCTTTCAGCGGCTTCAGCGGCAACGTAGAGGAAATCCTGCAGGAAAGAAGCAAACTCAAGGTAGTAGTTGTGATCTTTGGAAGAAAAACTCTTCTGGAACTCAGCTTTACACAAGTAACTAAAGAGTAAAATTTACTATGGCAAAAGAAGTATCCGGATTCATTAAGCTCCAAATCAAAGGCGGAGCAGCGAATCCTGCGCCCCCGGTAGGACCGGCACTCGGTTCCAAGGGCCTCAACATCATGGACTTCTGCAAGCAGTTCAACGCCCGCACCCAGGACCAGGCCGGTAAGGTTCTCCCTGTGGTGATCACCGTGTACTCTGACAAGTCCTTCAGCTTTGAGGTCAAGCAGCCCCCGGTGGCCGTATCGCTCAAGGAAGCTGCCAAGATCAGCAAGGCTTCCGGCGAACCCAACCGTAAGAAAGTGGCTACCGTTACCTGGGATCAGGTAAAGGAAATTGCCCAGTCCAAGATGCCCGACCTTAACGCTTTCACGCTGCGCAGCGCTATGAGCATGGTGGCCGGCACCGCCCGTTCCATGGGTATCAAGGTAGAAGGTGAAATGCCCGAGAATCTTTAAATCACGCATGAGTTATGAGCAAGTTGACTAAAAACCAGAAAGCTGTTCTTGCCAAGTTTGACAAGACCAAGGTTTATCCCGTCTCTGAGGCATGCGCGCTTCTGAAGGAGATCACCTATACCAAATTTGACGCTTCCGTAGAAATCACCACCAATCTGGGTGTGGACCCTCGTAAGGCCAACCAGATGATCCGTGGCGTTGTCACCCTGCCTGCCGGTACCGGTAAGGTTACCCGCGTGCTGGTGCTCTGCACCCCTGACAAGGAAGCCGAAGCTAAGGAAGCTGGTGCAGACTATGTAGGTCTGGACGAGTATATCACCAAGATCAAGGAAGGCTGGACGGACGTAGATGTGATCATCTGCACCCCTTCCGTGATGGCCAAGGTCGGTCAGATTGGCCGTATCCTGGGTCCCCGCGGCCTTATGCCTAACCCCAAGACCGGCACCGTGACCATGGAGGTTGGCGCCGCCGTCAAGGACGTGAAGGGTGGTAAGATTGACTTCAAGGTGGACAAGACCGGTATCATTCACGCCGCTATCGGCAAGGCTTCCTTCACTGCTGAGCAGATCGAAGAGAACGCCCGCGCCTTTGTCTCCGCCGTTCTGAAGCTCAAGCCCCAGACCCTGAAGGGCACCTATTTCAAGAGCTGCACCATCTGCACCACTATGAGCCCTGCTATCAAGCTGGACGTGAAAGGTTTCACTGCTGAATAATCTGTAAGGAGGAATAGATATGAAAAAGGAACTGAAAGAACAGGTTATTGCAGCTATCAAGGCTAACATTGCCCAGACCCCTAACTTCTACATCGTTGACATCGCCGGCCTCAACGCCGAGCAGACCGCTACGCTCCGCCGCGATTGCTTCAACGAGGGTATCAAGCTCACCGTTGTAAAGAACACCCTCCTCCACAAGGTGATCAAGGACGCTCAGAACCCTGAGATGGAACTCCTGGTCCCCGCCCTGGAAGGCAACACCGCCCTTATGTACACCGAAGCTCCGGCCGTTCCCGCCAAGCTCATCAAGAAGTACAACAAGGCCGGTAGCGAGAAGCCCGCTCTCAAAGCTGCCTATGTGCAGGAGTGCGCTTTCGTAGGTGCCGACAAGCTGGAAGAGCTCATCAACATCAAGTCTCGCGAGGAACTCATCGGCCAGATCATTGGCATGCTCCAGTCCCCGATGCAGAACGTCATTTCCGCTCTGCAGAACGGTGGCGGCTCCAAGATCGCCGGTCTCGTCAAGACCCTCGAAGAAAAAGGAAACAAATAATAATAAACAATTTAAAACTTTACAATTATGGCAGACGTTAAGAAACTCGCCGAGGAACTCGTGAACCTCACCGTCAAAGATGTCCAGGAACTCGCTAAGATCCTGAAGGAAGAATATATTCGATGTGATCCTCACCAGCGCTGGTCAGGCTAAGCTCCAGGTCATCAAGGCCGTTAAGGAGAGCGCCGGTCTTGGTCTGAAAGAGGCCAAGGAACTGGTTGACAAGGCTCCCGTTGCCGTTAAGGAGAAAGTCTCCAAGGCTGAGGCCGAGGCCCTCAAGGCTGCCCTCGAGGAAGCCGGCGCCGAGGTTGAACTCAAGTAAGTTCACCTGCTCCCTATAGGGGAGTCCGCACACAGGTTTAGAGCCCAAGTAGGCTCTAAACCTTTTTTCCGTCTTAAAAAATTTCCCATAACGAAGGCAGAACATGTCTAAAAAGACTAGCAATCAGCGAATCAATTTCGCAACCTCCAAAATTCTGGAATATCCTGACCTTCTCGAAGTTCAGCTGAAGTCCTTCAAGGATTTCTTCCAGCTGGAAACCACCCCGGACAGCCGTCGCGGGGAAGGCCTGTATCAGGTATTCCAGGAAATTTTCCCGATTGAGGATACGCGGAACAACTATGAACTCACCTTCATCGATTACTTCATCGATCCGCCGCAGTATTCCATCGAGGAGTGTCTTGAGAGAGGACTCACTTACAATGTTCCTCTGAAGGCAAAACTCCGCCTTTCATGCACGGACCCGGAGCACGAGGACTTCGATACCCGCGTGCAGGACGTATACCTGGGCAACATTCCTTATATGACCCCGGCCGGTACGTTCATTATCAACGGCTCCGAGAGAATTATCGTTTCGCAGCTTCACCGTTCCCCGGGTGTGTTCTTTGACCAGAGCATGCACGCCAACGGTACCAAACTCTATTCTGCCCGTATCATCCCCTTCAAGGGATCCTGGATCGAGTTTGCCACGGACATCAACAACGTGATGTACGCTTACATCGACCGTAAGAAGAAGCTGCCCGTTACCACCCTTCTGAGAGCTATCGGTTACAGCTCCGACAAGGACATCCTGGACCGCTTCGGCCTGGCCGACGAGGTAAAGGCCGATGCCAAGGTTCTCCAGGAGAACGAAGGCCGCAAACTCGCTGCCAACGTCCTGAAGACCTGGATCGAGGACTTCGAGGATGAGGACACCGGTGAGGTTATCCCCATCGAGCGTACCATCCCCATCGTGGAGCGCGGTGAAATCCTGAACGAGGATACCATCGCCCGTATCGCCGATACCGACGTGAAGACCATCCTCCTCCAGAAGGACGAGGCCGTCTCCGCCGAGAACTCCATCATCTACAACACCCTCCAGAAGGACCCGACCAATACGGAAATCGAGGCTGTGAACTACATCTACAAGCAGCTCCGCAATTCCGAACCGCCGGATGAGGCTACCGCCCGTGACGTCATTGACAAGCTCTTCTTCTCCGAGAAGCGCTACGATCTGGGCAGCGTGGGCCGCTACCGCCTGAACAAGAAACTGAACCTGGACACCGATCCGGGCGTCCGCGTACTCACCAACACGGATATCGTGGAGATTATCAAGTACCTGATCCAGCTCATCAACAGCCGGGCTACGGTAGATGATATCGATCACCTGTCCAACCGCCGTGTACGCACCGTTGGCGAGCAGCTCGCCAACCAGTTCAGCGTAGGTCTGAGCCGTATGGCCCGTACCATCCGCGAGCGTATGAATGTCCGCGACAGCGAGCAGTTCAACCCCATCGACCTCATTAACGCCAAGACCCTGTCTTCCGTTATCAATTCCTTCTTCGGCACCAGCCAGCTGTCCCAGTTCATGGACCAGACCAACCCGCTGGCAGAGATTACGCACAAGCGCCGTCTCTCCGCTCTGGGTCCCGGCGGTCTGTCCCGCGACCGCGCCGGCTTCGAAGTACGTGACGTGCACTATACCCACTACGGCCGCCTGTGCCCTATCGAGAGCCCGGAAGGTCCCAACATCGGCCTTATCAGCTCCCTGTGCGTATATGCCCGTATCAATGGCCTCGGCTTCATCGAGACCCCGTACCGCGAGGTGCACGACGGTAAGGTAGACCTTTCCGACGCCGGTTGGAAGTATATGAGCGCAGAGGAGGAGGAAGCCCAGCACGTGGCCCTCGCCAATGTGAACATGTCCGACGACGGTCAGCTTCTGGACGAGCGCATCCAGTGCCGTCTGGAGGCCGACTTCCCGCTGGTTTCCAAGGAAGAGGTGAACTATATGGACGTAGCCCCCAACCAGATGGCTTCCGTGGCTGCTTCCCTCATTCCTTTCCTGGAGCACGACGACGCCCACCGCGCCCTGATGGGTGCCAATATGATGCGTCAGGCCGTTCCGCTGCTGAGCCCGGAGAGCCCCATCGTGGGTACCGGCCTGGAGGAGCGTGTCTGCATCGACTCCCGTACCCAGGTGATCGCCGAGCGTGAAGGTATCGTCACTTACGTAGACGCCAACGAAATCCACATCAAGTACGACCGTACCGATGACGAGAAGTTCGTAAGCTTCCTCCCCGAGGAGACCGTTTACAAGCTTCCCATCTACCGCCGCACCAACCAGAGTACCACCATTATGCTCAAACCCCTGGTTCGCAAGGGTGACCGCGTGAAGGGTGGACAGGTGCTCACCGAAGGCTACGCCACCCAGAAGGGTGAGCTGGCCCTGGGACGCAACCTGATGGTGGCCTTCATGCCTTGGAAGGGTTACAACTACGAAGATGCTATCGTTCTCAGTGAAGAGATGGTGAAGTGGGATGTCCTCACTTCCATCCACGTGGACGAGTACCTCACCGAGGTCCGCGAAACCAAGCGCGGTATGGAGGAACTCACCTCCGATATCCCCAACGTGAGCGAAGACGCCACCAAGGACCTGGACAAGGACGGTATCGTACGCATCGGTGCCCACATCGAGCCCGGTGATATCATGATTGGTAAGATCACCCCTAAGGGTGAGTCCGATCCTTCCCCGGAAGAGAAGCTCCTCAAGGCCATCTTCGGCGACAAGGCCGGTGACGTGAAAGACGCCTCCCTCAAGGCCAATCCTTCCCTGAGCGGCACGGTTATCAAGACCGCCCTCTACAGCAAGGTGTCCAAGGATGGTGGCAAGCGCACCGCCAAGGCCGATCAGAAGGCCCGCATCGAGATGAAGCAGCAGGAATTCGAGAAGGCTGCCGAAAAACTTCGCGCCGGCTTTATCGAGAAACTGTGGAGCCTCGTCAGCGGCAAGAAGAGCGCCGGCGTGAGCGATCTCTACGGTGTAGAAATCTTCCCTAAGGGCAAGGAGTTCACCCTCCAGGGCCTGAGGGATGCCGATTACCAGAACATCTCCACCGCCAAGTGGTGCAACGACGCCAAGACCTCCGCCATGGTGCGCGAGCTCATCGGTGGTTACTGCATTGCCCACAAGGAGGCCGAAACCCGCGCCAAGCGCGAACTGGACAAGATCAAGGTGGGAGACGAACTCCCCAACGGCGTCATGCAGATTGCCAAGGTGTACATCGCCAAGAAGCGTAAGATCACTGTTGGTGATAAGATGGCCGGCCGTCACGGTAACAAGGGTATCGTGGCCAAGATCGTCCGCCAGGAGGATATGCCGTTCCTCGAGGACGGTACTCCCGTGGATATCGTTCTGAACCCGCTGGGTGTGCCTTCCCGTATGAACCTGGGTCAGATTTACGAGACCGTGCTCGGTTGGGCCGGCCGTGAACTGGGCCTCAAGTTCTCCACCCCCATCTTCGACGGTGCTTCCATCGACGAAATCTGCGACTACACGGACAAGGCCGGTGTGCCTCGTTTCGGTAAGACGCACCTCCGTGACGGTGGTACCGGCGACTGGTTTGACCAGCCTGCCACCGTGGGTGTCATCTATATGATCAAGCTCGGCCATATGGTGGACGACAAGATGCACGCCCGTTCCATCGGCCCTTACTCCCTCATTACCCAGCAGCCTCTGGGTGGTAAGGCTCAGTTTGGTGGTCAGCGTTTCGGTGAAATGGAAGTGTGGGCCCTCGAGGCCTACGGCGCCGCCAACGCCCTCCAGGAAATCCTCACCGTGAAGTCCGACGATGTCAACGGCCGTTCCAAGACGTACGAAGCCATTGTGAAGGGTGATCCGATGCCCACTCCGGGTATCCCTGAATCCCTGAACGTGCTCCTGCACGAGCTCCGCGGCCTGGGCCTCAAGGTCACTTTGGATTAAGTCACTTAGCTTAGAAAAGTAACGAATATGCCTGCTTTTAACAATAAGGAAAACAAGGTAAAGAGCAATTTCTCCCGCATTTCCATTTCGCTCGCTTCTCCGGAAGACATCACCGAGCGTTCGTGCGGCGAGGTCCTGAAGCCGGAAACGGTCAACTACAGGACTTACAAGCCCGAGCGTGAAGGCCTCTTCTGCGAGAAGATCTTCGGTCCCACCAAGGACTACGAGTGCTACTGCGGTAAGTACAAGAGAATCCGCTACCGCGGAATCGTCTGCGACCGCTGCGGTGTGGAAGTGACGGAGAAGAAAGTGCGCCGCGAACGGATGGGTCACATCACCCTGACCGTTCCCGTGGCCCATATCTGGTACTTCAAGAGCGCTCCCAACAAGATCAGCGCCCTGCTGGGTGTCCCTTCCAAGAAGCTGGAATCCGTGATTTACTACGAGAAGTACATCGTGGTGAACCCCGGTATCCTGGCCACCGAGGAAGTTCCCGAGGAACTGCGTCTCCAGAAGATGGACCTCCTCTCCGAGGATGAATACTTCACCGCCCAGGAGCGCGTGGCCGATATCCGCCGCAAGAAGCTGGATGAAGGCCAGGCCTGGGAAGAAGATATGAACTTTGTGGCCAAGATGGGTGCCGAAGGTCTGTATGACCTCCTGAAGGAAATCGATGTGGAAGAGCTGGGCCGTGAGCTTCGCCGCGCCATGCGCTCCGAAGGCTCCCAGCAGCGCAAGACCGAGCTCCTCAAGCGCCTCTCCGTGGTCAAGTGGTTCCAGGAGTCCAAGGACGTGAACCGTCCCGAGTGGATGATCATGAAGGTGATTCCGGTTACTCCTCCGGATCTCCGTCCCCTGGTTCCGCTGGATGGCGGCCGTTTCGCCACCAGTGACCTCAACGACCTCTACCGTCGTGTGATCATCCGTAACAACCGTCTTAAGAAGCTCATCCAGATTCAGGCTCCCGAGGTGATTCTGCGCAACGAGAAGCGCATGCTCCAGGAAGCTGTTGACAGCCTGTTCGACAACTCCAAGAAGTCTTCGGCCGTCAAGAGCGAGAGCAACCGCGCCCTCAAGTCCCTGTCCGATTCCCTCAAGGGTAAGCAGGGCCGATTCCGTCAAAACCTCCTGGGTAAGCGTGTGGACTACAGCGCCCGTTCGGTTATCGTCGTAGGTCCTGAACTCAATATGCACGAGTGCGGTCTGCCCAAGTTCATGGCCGCCGAGCTTTACAAGCCGTTCGTGATCCGCAAGCTCATCGAGCGCGGCATTGTGAAGACGGTGAAGAGCGCCAAGAAGATTGTGGACCGTCGCGACCCCGTGATCTGGGACATCCTGGAGAACGTGATGAAGGGTCATCCCGTGCTGCTGAACCGTGCACCTACCCTGCACCGTCTGGGTATCCAGGCTTTCCAGCCCCGTATGATCGAAGGCAAGGCCATCCAGCTGCACCCGCTCGCCTGTACCGCTTTCAACGCGGACTTCGACGGTGACCAGATGGCTATCCACCTGCCCCTGGGCAATGCCGCCATTATGGAGGCACAGCTCCTGATGCTGGGCTCCCACAACATTCTGAACCCCGCCAACGGTTCTCCTATCACCGTTCCTTCCCAGGATATGGTGCTGGGTCTGTACTATATTACCAAGGAACGTCCCGGTGCCAAGGGCAGCGGTCTCAAGTTCTACGGTCCCGAAGAGGTGATCATCGCCTTTGACGGAAAGATTATCGATATGCACGCCCCCATCGAGGTCCGTCTGCCCAAGGACAAGCAGGACCTGAGCAAGGGCTACGAGATGGTCAAGACCACCGCCGGCCGCATCATCGTGAACCAGTACATGCCCGAGGAAGTTCCGTACGTGAACGAGGTGCTGGGTAAGAAAGCCCTCCGTACGGTTATCACCCAGGTGATCAAGAGCACCGGTGTAACCCGTACCGCCAAGTTCCTGGACGACATCAAGAACCTGGGTTACGACCAGGCCTTCCGTGCCGGTATCTCCTTCAACCTGGGTGACGTGCTCATCCCTGAGGAGAAGACCGCCCTCATCGCCAAGGGTTACGCCGAGGTGGAAACCATCAAGAACAACTACGCGATGGGTTTCATCACCAACAACGAGCGTTACAACAAGGTAATCGACCTCTGGACCTCCATCGACAACCAGCTCACCGCCATCGTGAAGAAGCAGATTTCTGCCGACCAGCAGGGCTTCAACCCGGTGTATATGATGCTGGATTCCGGTGCCCGTGGTTCAACCCAGCAGATCAAGCAGCTCTGTGGCATGCGTGGTCTGATGGCCAAACCGCAGAAGTCCGGTGCCGCCGGTGCCGAAATCATCGAGAACCCCATCGTGTCCAACCTGAAGGAAGGTATGACGGTGTTGGAGTACTTCATCTCCACCCACGGTGCCCGTAAGGGTCTGGCCGATACCGCCCTCAAGACGGCCGATGCCGGTTACCTGACCCGTCGTCTGGTGGACGTGTCCCACGATGTGATCATCACCGAGGAAGACTGCGGTACCCTCCGCGGCCTCATCGCCACCGCCATCAAGAACAAGGATGAGGTGGTCGAGTCCCTGGGTGAGAGAATCCTGGGCCGTACCTCCGTACACGATATCTTCAACCCGCTCACCGGAGAGCTCATCATTGCCGCTGGCGAAGAAATCCGCGAGGATGTTGCCAACCTCATTGATTCCCTCCCTATCGAGCAGGTAGAAATCCGTTCGGTGCTCACTTGCGAATCCCGCAAGGGTGTCTGCGCCAAGTGCTACGGCCGTAACCTGGCTACCAGCCGTATGGTTGAAACCGGTGAGGTTGTTGGCGTTATCGCTGCCCAGTCCATCGGTGAGCCCGGTACCCAGCTGACCCTCCGTACCTTCCACGTGGGTGGTACGGCTTCCGGCTCCGTGGCCGACAATACCATCGTATCCAAGTACGAAGGTAAGCTTTCCTTCGAGGAACTCCGTACCATCGACCGCGTGAACGAAGACGGCACTGTGAACCCCGTTGTGGTTTCCCGTATGACCGAACTCCGCATCGTGGATGAGCGCACCGGCATGACCTATTCCCAGTACGATATCCCTTACGGTTCCACGCTGTACTTCAAGGACGGCGACTCCGTGAAGAAGGGAGACCTCATCTGCGAATGGGATGCTTATAACGCTACCACCATTGTGGAAACGGCCGGTACCGTCCGCTTCGAGAACATGGCCGAAGGCGTTACCTATCGTGAGGAAAGCGCCGACGAGTTTGCCACCAACACCGACAAGGTGATCATCGAAGGCCGTGACAAGACCAAGAGCCCTGCTATGCTCATCGTAGATGGCAACGGCCAGGTCCAGCGTCAGTACAACCTGCCTGTGGGCGCCCACATCATGATCAGTGACGGAGACAGCGTGAAAGTTGGTGACGTCATCATCAAGATCCCCCGCGCCATCGGTAAGGCCAGCGATATCACCGGCGGTCTGCCGCGCGTAACCGAGCTCTTCGAAGCCCGTACTCCTTCCAACCCCGCCATTCTCTCCGAGATCAACGGTGAAATTGTGATGGGCAAGGTCAAGAGAGGTAAGCGTGAGATCATCGTGAAGAACCGCAGCGGCAAGGAATGCCGTTACGAGGTTCCTATGACCAAGCAGATCCTGGTGCAGGAGAACGACTATGTGAAGGCCGGTACCCGTCTGTCCGACGGCGGCACTTCTCCTACCGATATCCTGAACATCCTGGGTCCCGTGAAAGCACAGGAATATATTGTGAACGAGATTCAGGCTGTGTACCGCCTGCAGGGTGTAAAGATCAACGACAAGCACTTCGAGATCATTGTGCGTCAGATGATGCGCAAGGTCCAGATCGGAGACCCCGGAGACACCGAATTCCTCCCCGAGGAACTGGTGGACAAGTGGGAGTTTATGGACCGCAACGACGAGATCTTCGGCAAGCACTATGTAATGGATCCCGGCGACAGCGTACGCTTTGAAGAAGGCGATATCATTAGTGCCCGCGACCTCCGCAGCGAGAATGCCTCGCTGGAGCGTCAGGGAGCCAAACTGGTGGTTTCCCGTCCCGCCAAGCCCGCTACCGCTTCCCAGGTGCTCCAGGGTATCACCCGCGCCGCCCTCAAGACCGGTTCCTTCATCTCCGCCGCTTCCTTCCAGGAAACGACCAAGGTGCTCTCCGAGGCTGCCATCCGCGCCCGCGTGGATTACCTCGAGGGTCTGAAGGAGAACGTGATCTGCGGTCACCTGATTCCCGCCGGTACCGGTCTCAGCCGCTACCAGGATATCGTGGTCGGCTCCAAGACCGAGGCTATGGACGCTATGAAGGAACTCTAGTTCCCCTGCCAATAATTAAGGCGCCGCCCGATTGGGTGGCGCCTTTTTTTATAAGGACTTGTTGAATTATATCCACGCGGTTACGCGGAGGGAGACTTCGGGACCTATCGGTTTGCCTTTGTCGTCGGTTTCAATTTCCAGGTCCGTAGCGGTGAAGTAAACGTATACGGTCTGGTATCCCCATTCGAAATCCATGTAGGTGGAGTAGAAGTATTCGTCCGATTCTCCGTATCTCAGAGCCTCTGCACGGGAGAGAGGGAGGGGAGTCCAGAAAGTTTCGCCATTGTCTTCCAGACGGCGGGTGACGGTCACCTGGCCGTAGTTCACGACATCTTTGGTAATCTCAGGAACGGTTAGCTCTACGCACAGGACAAGGCCGCCGTTGGGCTCACCCCATTGGTCTGTGGCATCGATGGCTTTCCAGTCCGAACTCTTGACGTTGAAATCCCTTTGGTACATTTCTACGCCTTCATTGATCTGGTAGTACTCTTTTGTGCAACCTGTCAGCAGGGCCGCGCCGGCCAATGTCAGCAGGATGACAAGAAATCTTGATGTTTTCATAATAGGATGTTTTAGTATTTGTTCTTCAAATAGCATACCATTACTCGTGGGGCTTGCCAATGGCCATCAGCCGCTGCTCGAATTCTTCGTTGGAATAAATGGAAGCGTTGCGCAGTTTTACCCTATAATTATAGATGGTAGAGGGTGATTTCTTGAGAAAGCGGGAAATATCGGCCGATTCCACTACGCCCAGGCGGATGAGCGCAAAAATGCGGAGCTCATTGGAGAGTTTCCCCGCCGGGAGGTTCTGGCCGATGCGCTGGTCTTCCTTGAGCAGGGCGTTGAGCTGCTCCACGAAGTTGGGGAATACCTCCAGGAAAGCGCGGTCAAACTCTGTGAGCAGGGTCTCGCGTTTGGCGTCTATGTAATCGTCCGAGCGCAGCGCGCGGGTAATCTCCTCCATATCCTTGGATTTGGCTACCACCCTTATGGTAGAGCGGTATTCTTCCAGGCTGTTGATGTGGGAGGTAAACATAGTAACGTACTGGCCCAGTGTGCTTTCCATCATCTGGACGGAGCGGCTCAGCTTCCGGTTGGCGCTATTGACTTTGCGGTTCAGCCTTACAATCTTGACCTGGTATCTTCTGACAATCACCAGGCTTATGATACTGGCCGTCAGCAGCAGCGCCAGCAGAAGCAGGATGAGGAGCACATCTTTATACCGCTGGGAACTGAGCTTCTCATAGGAGGCGATGACCTCCGGCATGAAGCCGGAGATTTCTTCCAGGCAGACGCGGGCATCGGCCTGGGTGGCGTCGTCGTAGGCACGGGTGATGTAGGAGAAAGCGCGGCGGGTCTGGCCGTCTTCCATAGTCATCAGCGCCGTTTTGATGAGGGAGCGGGAAGACCGGACGCCTTCACTAAGGTCATACCAGGCACTGATGGCGTAGTGGGTGAGGGCTTTGTCTTCGTCTCCCTGGGCCTTGTAGGTCTTGGCCAGGCAGTAATGCAGGATGGACAGTTCGTCGGGGGAGGTGGGCCCTATGCTCAGGTATCGCTCCAGCTCCCTACGGGCCTCTGCCGGGCGCCCCTGGTCAATCAAATTCTCGTGCGTATAGGTGTAGAAGTACAGGACGGTGCTGTCTGCTGCGTTGAATATGAGATTGCGGTAGTAGTGCTCCTTCTCGTCCAGCCTGGCATTGAACAGAGGGTCCTTGTTGGTGAGTTTGAGGCCGTGGTGGAGGGAAATGAGCGACCGGTGATAGTTAACCAGCGCCTGGGAGGAGGTATTGGAGTCTATGACCATGGAATCCAGGACCGCTTCTGCGTAGCGGTACATACCGGAGATGATATAGCGGTCTGCGCGGTCGTTGAGGGCGTCGTTGATCAGGGCCTGGTCTCCTATCTTTTTGGCCAGGTCCTCTTTCTTGTGGGCATAGTAGAGGGCCGAATCCAGATTGTAACGGGCGAATTCGGTGTATAGCTGCTTCATATAGCCGTACCGCTCCCGGGCCGAAGTGGCTGCTTCCATACAGGTGCGCAAGCTGTCCAGGCGTGCCTCTTTCCGGAGAGTGATGGCCTTTTCATCCTTGAGGATCTGGTCCAGTTTGGAAAGCGCGGATTCCAAATCGCCGGAGGGGCTGGCGGAGCTCCCCATCCAGAGAAGGAGGACCGTCAAGAGGGCCGAAATCTGAAAATGGAACATAAGTTATTAAAATAATTCTTTACAAAAATACAAAATAGTTCCGGAACCGCAAAACCGACCATCTACTAAAACGTCCTGCGTGGGTGTTTCTTAAGTGCTTGATTAATAGCTTTATGTGTTTTATCAGTTTAACACAGGGTCTACTATTCCATTGCGGATTCTTTTATTATTGTGCGCGTATTAATAATTTTGTATCGCCTAACTGCAAATTTTTAATCCTAACTATTTATAAACCGTATGTTTCACCAAAAACTGTTCTCTGTGCTGACCATACTCTTCGGTATGGCGCTATCTTTTGACGCGTATGCGCAAAAGCAGACAGTGAGTGGTACCGTGGTTGACGACATGGGTCCCATCGTGGGAGCCGTGGTTCAGTCCGAAGGAACCAACGCTGTGACAGACATGGATGGTAATTTCTCCATCAATGTAACTTCCCGTGCCGTACTGGAAGTCTCCTGCCTGGGTTACAAGACCGTGCAGGTTCCTGTAAACGGACGGAGTAAAATCACCATCACGCTGGAAGAAGACAGCTTTATGCTGGAAGACGCCGTAGCGGTAGGTTATGGTACCACCAAGAAGGCCAACCTCACCGGCGCCGTTTCCGTTGTCAAGTCGGAAGCCCTGAAAGACCGTACGGCCCTGGATGTGGGTCATATGCTGCAGGGTACGGTTCCCGGCCTTAACGTTTCTTCTGCATCCGGTCGTCCCGGCCAGGCCGCCAGCCTGAATATCCGCGGTTGGAACTCCATCAACGGAGGCAGCCCGCTGGTACTCATCGACGGTGTGGAAGGCGATATCCAGTATATCAACCCGGCCGATGTGGACAACATCTCCGTGATCAAGGATGCTGCTGCTGCCGCCATCTACGGTGCTAAAGGTTCCGCCGGTGTCATTCTGGTGAACACCAAGAACGGTTCCAAGGACCGTGACGGCAGGGCCAAGGTTACCTACAGCGGCCGCGTGGGCTTCACGGCTCCCACGGCTTCCACCGATTGGGAAACCCGCGGTTACTACACCGTGTACCTTTCCAACCTGTTCATGAAGGCCTACAACAATACCCTTAATTATAATTACTCCGATGCCGACATGGAGGAACTCTGGGCCCGCCGCAACGACGTGGTGGAAAATCCCGCCCGTCCCTGGGTGGTGATCACCCAGGACCAGACCGGCAAGGACGTCTATAATTATTATGCCAACACCGACTGGTGGCACGTGCTGTACAAGGACAACAAGCCCACGACCAGCCACACCATCACGGCCAGCGGTGCTACCGACCACGTGAACTACCTCATTTCGGCCGGTTACACCTACGAGCAGGGTATGTTCAACATCAACCCCGATACCTATAACCGTTATAACCTGCGCGCGAAGGTGAGCTTTGATGTGACCAAGTGGCTCCGCATCGGCAACAACTTCAGCTATTTCAACAGCGGTTACACCTATCCGGGCCGCGGCGGTATCAACAACTCCCTGTATGGCGCCTCCGCTCACGCTTCGGCCAGCTATCCCGCCTACAACCCTGACGGTACCATCATCTATCAGACCAAGTACAACAACAGTACGCTGATGGACGGTCTTATGATGGCTCTCAACAACGGAGACACCAACACCGACCGCATTGACAACCTGAGCAACACCCTCGACATCACCATCACTCCCTTCAAGGGCTTTACCATCAAGGGTGACTATACCTATGGATTCCGTCTGGTACGCTATATGAACCGTACCATGCCCGGTTATTACTCCAAGGAGCCCGGCATCATCGTGACTCAGAACACCGGTGCCGCCTTTGAGAACAAGCTCACCGAGCAGTCCAATGTCCACACCTCCCAGACCGCCAACCTCTATGCTACTTTCGAGCACAGCTGGAAAGAGGCCCACAACCTCAAGGTCATGGCCGGTGTCAACTATGAAACCAAGCACATCAAGGATCTGGAAGCCGTTGGTTACGACCTCTTCTCCTTCGAACTCAATGACCTGAACCTCGTGGGCGCCGACGCCGACGGCAACAAGCGTATGGAAGTGGCCGGTGGCCAGAACGAATACCGCACCGCCGGTTACTTCGCCCGTGTCAACTACGACTACAAGGGCCGCTATCTGCTGGAACTGAACGGTCGTTACGACGGTTCTTCCCGTTTCCTGCGCGGCAGCCGCTGGGTATTCTCCCCGTCCGTCTCCCTGGGTTGGAGAATCAGCGAGGAGCCTTTCTTCGCCCCTGCCAAGGACTGGTGGGACAACCTGAAGATCCGTGCTTCCTTCGGCCAGCTGGGTAACCAGCAGATGAGCGAGTACTATCCCGCCATCCGCACCATCTCCACCGGTTCCCAGTCCACTTACCTGCTGGGCGGTCCCAAGCCGGCCCTGGCTACCATTTCGGCCCCCGTTTCCTCCGGTCTTACCTGGGAGCGTTCCATTCAGACCAACGTGGGCCTGGATATGACCTTCTTCGGCGGCCGTCTGGATTTCTCTGCCGAAGCCTACGTCCGTGACACCAAGGATATGCTCACCGCCGGTGAAGTGCTGCCCGCCACCTATGGCTACAGCACCGCTCCCAAGGAGAACGTGGCCGACCTCCGCACCGTGGGTTATGAACTCAACCTGGGTTGGAAGGATTCCTTCAAGATTGCCGGAAGACCTTTCCACTACAACGCCAGCTTCCTGTTCAGTGACTATGTATCCCACATCACCCGCTTCAACAACCCGGATATGCTCCTTTCCAAGAACTACTGGGTAGGTATGAAGTACGGTGACATCTGGGGTTACCATATCGAGGGCCTGTTCGCCTCCGATGAGGACGCCGCCGCCTGGACGGCCCAGGTGGACCAGTCCAAGGTGAACAGCATCATCAACGCCAGTGTGGGCGACATCAACCCGGTTACCGGTGCTCCCGGTCTGCGTGCCGGCGACCTGCAGTTCGCAGACCTCGACAACAGCGGCGCCATCGACCAGGGTAACGGCAAGGTGGGCGACAGCGGTGACTACCGCGTGATCGGTAACAGCCAGCCCCGTTACAACTTCGGTATCAACCTGGGTGCTTCCTACGCCGGCTTCGACCTGGCTATGTTCTTCCAGGGCATCGGCCATATGGACTGGTATCCTCAGTACGAGGTCCGTCAGTTCTGGAGCCTGTACGCCCGTCCGTTCGCTACCTTCATTCCCCGCGACTTCCAGAATATGTACTGGAGCGAGGAGAACCCCAACGCCTACTTCCCGCGTCCCCGCGGTTATGTGGCCGGTGTGAACAGCAGCCGTGAACTTTCTGCTACCAACGACCGTTACCTGCAGAATATCGGCTACCTGCGTCTGAAGAACCTCACCTTCGGTTATACCCTGCCGGAGAAGGTCACCAAGAAGATTGGCCTCGACCGTCTCCGTATCTACTTCTCGGGTGAAAACCTGTTCTACTGGGCACCCGGTCTGCACAGCAAGTATATCGATCCTGAAATGGCCCAGACCAATGGCAACCTGCGCATCTACCCCTGGCAGAAGACCATTATGTTTGGTGTAGATATAACCCTTTAATTGAATGAGCCTTATGAAAAAGATAGCATATATCCTGCTTCCCATCCTGGCCGGTTTTACCCTGACTGGCTGTGATGATTTGCTGGACGTCTACCCTCTGGACCGTATGTCCCCGGAGACCTTCTACAAATCGGAGACGGAACTCCAGGCCTATGGCATGAACCTCTATGCCATGCTGCCCGGCGGCTCTTCCCTCTTCATTGAAGATGCCGATACCTACATCCAGATGGGCCTGACCGACGAACAGAAAGGTACCCGTACCGTTCCTGCTTCCGGCGGTGGCTGGAGCTGGGGAAATCTGCGCAGCGCCAATACGATGTTGGAGTATCTTCCCAACTGCTCCGACGCTGCCGTCCGCGCCAAGTATGAGGGCTTTGCCCGCTTCTTCCGCGCCTACTTCTATTTTGAAATGCTCAAGCGTTTCGGCGAAGTGCCGTGGTATGACAAGCCGGTTGGATCGGCAGATACCGAGGCCCTCAACCGTCCCCGCGATTCCCGTGAGTTCATTATGGGCAAGATGATCGAGGACATTGACTGCGCTATTGCCAACCTGCCCGCCACCAAGAGCGCCTACGAGATTACCAGATGGACCGCGATGGCCCTCAAGTCCCGTTTCCTGCTGTTCGAAGGCACTTTCCGCAAGTATCACAGCGAGTTCAACTACGGTGCCGACGCCCACGACTGGCAGTGGTACCTGAACGAGTGCGCCAAGGTTTCTGAGGAATTCATGGCTACCAGTGGTTACACCCTGCATACCGCAGGCGGTGCCAACAAGGCCTACTACAGCCTGTTCACCACCAATGACGCCACTGAGAATATGGACGAGGTAATCCTGGCCCGCAACTACAACGCTGCTTACGGCGTCACCCACGACGCTACCGGTGTGATGCACGCTTCCACCCGTGGCCGCTACGGTATGACCCGCAAGCTGGTGGCCAGCTACCTGATGGCCGACGGCACCCGCTTCACCGACCAGCCCGGTTGGGAGACCATGGACTTTATGACCGAGACGCAGAACCGCGATCCCCGTCTGGCCCAAAGCATCCGTACCCCTGGTTACAAGCGCCTGGGTGAATCGACCCTCTGCCCTCCCGAATTCGAATACTGCCTCACCGGTTATCATCCGGCCAAGTATGTGGTGGAGATGCAGTATGACTCCTATAACAGCTCTGAAACGGACCTCATCATCTTCCGTGCTGCTGAGATTATGCTGAACTATGCCGAGGCCAAGGCCGAAGCCGGTACCCTGACCCAGACCGACCTGGACCAGAGCATCAACCGCATCCGTTCCCGCGCCGGTATGCCGGCCCTGAACCTGGAGGCTGCCAATGCCAATCCGGATCCCTATCTTACCAATGAGGCCTGGGGCGGTTACCAGAACGTGAACGGCACCAACAAGGGTGTCATCCTGGAAATCCGCCGCGAGCGTGCCGTAGAGCTGGCTCAGGAAGGTTTCCGTTACTATGACCTGGTCCGCTGGAAGGAAGGCAAGATCCTGGAGAAGCAGTACTACGGTATGTATTTCCCCGGTCCCGGTGAATACGACCTCAACGGTGACGGCCTTCCCGACATCCTCCTCTACACCGATGTCAAGCCCGTGAGCACCGCTCCTGCCCAGTACAAGATTGGCAGCTCCGAATTCATCCTCAGCAACGGCAATTCCGGTTACGTGAACCTCTTCAAGAACATTCAGTGCAAGTGGAACGACGACCGTGACTACCTCTATCCCATTCCTTCCAACGAGCGCGGCCTCACCGGCGGAGCTCTGACGCAGAATCCCGGTTGGGACGACGGTTTAACTTTCTAAGATGAACCCTAGTATGAAAAAGATATTATCCTATACCCTGATTATGGCTCTTGCCGTTCTGGCCTCCTGCAACAAGAAGGGACCGGAGCCGGGTGAAGTCACCATGCCGGGCGTTTTCTATGCCGATATCCCCGGAGATAAGAGCGTGGTGGAAATTGCCCCCGGAGCCAGCAAAACCTACAGCCTCAAGGCCTGTGCTTTCCAGAACCAGGTGACCGACATCGTGATGAACTTCTCGTTCAAGGCCGATCCCGACGGAGTGGACAAGTACAACCAGGCCCACGGTACCTCCTATGTGATGTGCCCTGGTTCGGCCTTCGAATTCCTATCCAACGACGTGATGCTTCCCCGCTATGGTCAGGCATCCACCACGGCCCGCATCAAAGTGACCGCTTCCGGCCTGGAAAACGGAGTTACCTATATCCTGCCCGTGACGCTGGACAAGGCCCAGCAGACCGAAAACTGGGCCGTAGCCGACACCCTGGCCGGCTATGTGCTCTTCAAGATGAGCAACTACGATCCTTACGGTCCCGGTACCGAAGGAAATCCTTATCCCATCGCATCTGTGAGTGATCTCCAGGAAATGGGCAGCAAGCTGACAGAAGGCAGCATGGTCTACTTCCGTCTGGAAAATGACATCGATATGGCCAACGTGGCCGAATGGGAAGCCATCAATCCCCTCGGATTCCCCTTCACCCTGGACGGCCAGGACCATACCATCTCCAACTTCAACGGTACCACCAGCCTCTTCGGGATGGTGGTGGGTAATCTCCACAACCTGAACGTGACCAACGCTCAGATCACCAACGTCTCCGGTCCTATCGGCATCCTGGGTGCCTATGGCGGAACGCAGGACGTGGCCGTGGAAGTGACCAAGGTGAACGTGAGCGGTAAGCTCAACAATTCCGTTGCCCACGGTACGGGCGGTCTGTTCGGTGTTATCATCAACGCCAACATCAATATCTGCTCGGCCGATGTGACCATCGTCTCCACCAAGTACGATTCCGGCGGTATCTATGGTTACGACAACACCCAGAGCCCCAAGCGCAGTGTCATCTCCAACTGCTGGACCACCGGTGACATCTCCGGTAACCGTATGGTAGGCGGTATTGCCGGTAACGCGGCCAACAACGCCAACTACAGCGAAGTGGTAATCCGCAACTGCTACTCTACGGCCCGCGTACACGCCCAGTTCAAGTATGGCGGTATTGTGGGTGACGCCGCTCAGGGACAGAAGACCGGTGAAAACCTGGATATCAAGAACCATATTGAGAAGTGCATTGCCTGGAACGAAGCCATCTATTCCGATGTGGCCGACGAGTCCGTGCACTACAGCGCCGGCGCCATCGTGGGCTTCACCTCCCTGAAGAACTATCTTGTAGACTGCTACCGCAGAGCCGACCTGGCCTTCTCCGACTGCCCGGGCAACCCCTTCAACGTGCTCGTGGACCAGGAGAACGCTTCTCCCGATTCCCCTCTGAAAGAATCGGCCCAGAGTACCGGCGGCACCAACTACAACTTCCCTTATCATGGAAAGGCTGCCAAGCAGGGCGCTACCGCTTCCGAGGTGGCCAAGGCCCTGGGTTGGGACGAAACCATCTGGGATCTTTCCGGTGCGCTTCCGTTCTTTGTGGGTGGCGACGCTCCCATTGTCATCGTGGATGACAACGCCGGTGCCCAGCTCCCCGACTTTGACGAATATGAGTTCTACAAATAAACACGCTCAGGTATGAAAACAACGCAGTATATTGTAGCAATGCTGGCCGGTGCCGCCGTTCTGGCTTCCTGTGTCAAGGAAGCCGGCAACGAGCTCCCGGAGCCGCAGGACCTGATTACCATCAAGGCCGAAATGCCTGAGGATGTAACGACCAAGGCCGGTGCCCACGTGGGCTTCTCCTGGTACTGGGGCGAGGGCGACAAGATTGCCGTCACCGGTGCCGAAGACACCCAGATTTACACCATCAAGGAAGGTTTTACTCCCAAGTATGCCGAGTTCGTGGGCAAGCCGGTTGCCGGTGAAGCCTTCACCATCTCTTACCCCGAGAAGGCCGCTACGGCCGACTGGAGCGGACAGACCCAGAAGGGCAACAACTCGTATGCCCACCTGAAATATGCCGCCCAGCTCTCCGATGTGGACAACTATCTCAGCTTCTGCTTCAATCCCGATTGGGCCGCCGATCACAACGGCACCATCAAGCAGGTGGGTGTGATGAAGATGGTCATTGCCCTTCCCGACACGGTGAGCGCCGTTAACGGCGTATCCATCACGGCCGAAGACGCCCTCTTCTACAAGGGCAACGGAGAGGCCAAGGTGAACAAGCTGGAGCTGGCCGTTGAGAACGCCGCCCCGGATGCCGACCATACGTTCATCGCCTGGTTCACCACTTCCTGGAACGAGGCTGTGGTTCCGGCCAACACGGTGCTTACCATTACGGTCAAGACCAAGGACGCCCCCCTTACCAAGGAAGTCACCTTCACCAAGGAGTCCGTCATCAAGAGCGGCAAGGTGAATGTCTTCAACGTGGATGTCACCGGTTGGACGATGCCCAACCACTATGCCTCCGGCAAGGGTACCGTCGATGATCCCTGGATTGTCACCACGGCCGAACAGATGACTTATATGTTCGATGATATGGCCAGCGGCGAAACCCGCTACTTCAAGCTGGGTAACAGCATCGATATGAAGAATATCGAGTGGAAGCCGCTGAATGCCGTCAGCCCTTATGACAAGAAGATTGACTTCAACGGTGCCGGCTTTGACATTTCCAACTTCAAGTGTGTTTCTACCGCCGAAGCTCCGGTCTCCTATCCCAGCTTCTTCGGTGTGCTGTACGGTAGCTGCTACAACGTGAATTTCATCAATGCAACCGTTGAAGCCAACGCCAAGGGCGCCGGCATTCTGGGCGGCTATGGCGGAACCGGCGACAAGCCTTGCTATGTGGAGAATGTTCACGTTCAGGGTACCGTCACCAGTACGGCCGGAAACAACGTGGGCGGTTTCTTCGGAACGGCCCGCGAAGCCACCATCCTCAGGAGCTCGGCCAATGTGGTCATTAGCAGCAAGGGTCAGATGACCGGCGGCCTGATTGGTGCCGATGCCGGTCTGGGTGTGACCATCAGCGACTGCTGGACCGCCGGTACCGTCTCTTCCACGGCTTCCATCTGCGGCGGTATCGCCGGTGACATCGTGGCAACGGGCAGTTCCATCTACAACTGCTATTCTACGGCCACCGTGACCACCCAGTTCATCTTTGGCGGTATCGTGGGCCGTGCTGTGGCCGGACAGAAGTCCAATGCCAACAACTGCACCAACCAGAATCCCGAAAACCACATTGAGAACTGCATCGCTTGGAACGACCTCCTGAAGTCTGACTTCATCAACGAGGAAACTCCCGCCGAACACTACAGCAGCGGCATCATTGTTGGAGGAACTGCTATCAAGAACTATCTGAAGAACTGCTGGCGCAAAGCTGACATCACTTTCGTTGACTGCGCTAAGAATGCAGAGCTGGGCACCTACGCACCTTTCGACCAGGAAGATGCCAGCCCTGAGGCTCCGATGGTCAAGAGTGAAGGTCAGTATGCCTTTGCCTATCACGGAAAGGCTGCCGCTTCCGGAAAGACCCTGAGCCAGGTGGCCCAGGAGATTGGTTGGAGCGCCGAGATTTGGGACTTCAGTGGTGATACTCCTAAGATCAAGTAAGGATGAATCTGAAAAACTTCATATCTTTGGTGGTTCTCATGCCCCTGCTTCTGATTGGATGCGGGGGCAAGGACCCCGAGGGTGGTGGCGAGCTTCCTCCTCCGCCCACTCCGGTGAATCCCGGCGGCGGTGGTGGAGACAAGCCCGGGGAAACCCATCCCTGGGATGCCAACCGCGGAAAGGTGGTCCGTCCCCAGGCCGGCAACGGCTGGACGGTAACCCCCGTTGAAGACGGTATTACCTATTACGCCTTTGAAGGAACGGAGAGTGTTTCTGGGGCCAAACAGCACGTCTATGTTACGGATATAGATATGTCCAAGCCCTACGCCGTGAAGTTGGTGTATAACAATCCTACTACCACCGCTTCCAAGGTTTTCGCCAAGGAGAATGCCATTGCCTGCATCAACGGTGGCTACGAAAGGGCTGCGTTGTACCTGAAGGTGAATGGGACCACCATCTCCACCATCACGGCCTCCACCATTGGCACCACCGGTGTCCCCCAGTGGAAGAGCGAGGCGGCCATTTATCTGAATCAGGACCAGGACGTCCGCATTGAGTTTACGGGAAAGGACATGACGCTGGACCAGTGGCGTACTACCTATACGGAAAGAGCCAAGAAAGAGAACACGTTCATGACCAGTGCGCCCATGCTCATCGACGACTTTGAGCCGGTTGGCGAGCAGTTCTGCGACAAGCATCCCAAGTCGTCCTACATTGACAAGGACGGCAAAGACTCCAACTCGGAGAATCCTTACGTTCACCAGGGTTCTAACAGCAACCCCCGTACGGCCATTGCCAAGACGGAGGATAACCACGTCCTCTTTATCGTGGTAGATGGGCGCCGGAGTGGTTTTGCCACGGGAATATCGGCCAAGAATCTTACCAAGTTCCTGGTCAAAAACTTCAACCCGCAGTATGCCCTCAACCTGGATGGCGGTGGTTCGTCCACTATGTGTGTGAAAGGTCTGGGAGACCCTGAGACGAACGTGGTGAATTACCCTTGCGACAACAGAAGCGAGCCCGGTAAGGACGGATCTCCCCAGGAAACCAGTGGTCCGGACCATGCCGGTCAGCGTCCCCGTGATACCTTTTTCGTGGTTGTAAAGAAGTAGGCTATGAAACGCAAACTGCTTTTGCTGGCCGCTCTTGTGGCAACCGCCCTGCTGGCCGTTTCCTGCCACGCAGAGGGTTACAACAACGACATCGCCCCGGATACGCCGGATCCTACCGTTACCCATAAGGGCCCCAAGGCGGTCTTTATCGGAGACAGTATCACCTGGCAGTGGGGACTGGTAACCCGCACGCTGAAGGAGAGCCAGAAGGTCATCATCCCCACGGACCCCAAACCCGAATGGATGAGTATCTCCGGCAACTCGGTCACCATTACCTGGCACGCCGCGTTCTTTACCTCCAACAACTATGTTGACAAGGGGGTGAGCGGAGAGCGTACAGATCAGATGCTGGCCCGTTACCAGAGCGACGTCCTTTCCCTGGATCCGTCCTGTGTGGTGATTATGGGAGGCACCAATGACCTGGCCCAGGGCTATACCAAGGACCAGATTATGACCAACCTCAAGTCCATGGCCGAGCAAGCTGCCGCCAAGGATATGAAGGTGGTGCTTTGCTCGGTGACTCCGTGCAACATGACCTATTCCAGGCTCGTCCCCCAAGAGAAGGGTCCCCATATCGTAGCCTTGAACAAGATGATCAAGAGCTATGCTTCCGAGAAGGGTTTTACCTATTGTGACTATTTTCCGGCCCTTGTGGCCGATGACGGCTATTCGCTTAAAGACGAGTATTGTCTGTATGATAAGCTCCATCCCAACCCCGACGCTTATACGGTGATGGAAGGCATTATTCAGAAAATATTGAAATAGAACAACTTAACCATTTTTATGAAGAGAGATTTATCGTTTCTGCTTTCGGCAGTGACTTTCCTTGGTTGTTGCCGGATGTGGTAGGGAAAAGGCCTCTTGCACGATTCTCCCCGTATTTCCATTTGTGCAAATACATTCGAGGCGCCCTTTCTGCATCTGACTTGGCAGGCAAACGGTATCATTCGCGTCATCAAAACGGACAAGCCCGCCGTAAAAAGCTGTTTTTTCCGGTAAAGCTGTGCGGGAATCAATATCAACATCATTGTCCTAAGCTATTTGCCTCCGCTGCCGAAAGCAGAACGATAATCTCTCTTTTTTTCTAACAATCACTATGAATAAACAAGAAACGAACACCAAAATGCCGTATACTCCCCCTATGGTATCGGTTATTGCCCTCTTCCATGAGCAGGATATAGCTACCGGCTCATCGCCTACTCTTACCGACATGAATAACGACGTCATCTTTGACGATTCATTTTAATGGGAGGGGACGTATTATGAAGAACAAAATGATCCGTTCCGCTTTTGCTGCGGCCGCTTTAATTGCTTTGACGGCATCCTGCGTCCGGGAGACGCTTGCCCCGGTGGATGAGAATGTGGACGCTTCCGTTACCATCAATGCCAGCATTGCCGATCTTTCTACAAAGGTGGTTTTCACCCCTTCCTACACGGGCGGAAAGCCCCAGTCCATGACTCTTACCTGGGCCGAAGGTGACAAGCTTCGTATTTACAACCACGCCGACAGAACCCAGTATTCGGACTTCACCCTTTCATCTGGATCCATCGGACAGAAAGATGGCCTATTTACAGGTACTCCTGTATCGGCCTCTTCCTATGATGTGGAGGTCATCAGCGGAAGCTTTGATTACGCTGCCCAGACCCAGCCGTCCGACGGCGTGACGACGGATCTTAAGTATCAGGCCTGTGCGACGGGTCTTACGGACCTGAACAATGTCGTATTCACGGACTTTTCCAGTGTCCTGGCTGTTACGGTTAAAATGCCCACCTCGGCTGTTGCCGGCACGGTCAAGTCCGTAGACATTAAGGCCGGCTCCAATATCTTTAACGGCGGCAACACCCTGAGCATTACGTTCTCTGCCCTTGGAGACGCCGATAATGACGGTATTCTGCATTTCTTTGCCACGCTTCCTATGGGAGACCAGCCCCTTGCCAAAGGGACCACCCTGCTGGTGCATTTGAATGCCCCCGGTGAGGCACAGGATGTATATACCCGCTTCCTGGAACTCCCTGCCGCCAAGACTTTCACCCACAACGATCTGAACACGATCAACATCAACGCTACAAACAGCCCCTCGTATGCCAATACCTCCACCACAGGCATCGGTACCGTGGACAATCCTTATCTGATTGGCGACAAGTATCAGATGCAGGCGATGTACAACTTAATGGAATCCGGTAAAACCAAGTATTTCAAGATGGTGGATGATGTGGATCTGAATGGCATAGCCTGGCGGCCGCTGAATACCGAAAGTGGAGATGCGGCTAAGTCCCTGGATTTTGATGGCGACGGCCATACCATTGACCATCTGACTGTCGTAGGCGCCAGTGCAGGCGATTATCCCAGTTTTGCCGGCTATCTCTGTGGAAACGTGAGGAATGTGGAATTTGACAACGCAAGCATCACGGTTGGAACTACAAAGGAACAGAGCGGAGGTGTTGTGGCTTCTTACCTGGGCGGGAACGGCAAAACGGCCAGTTGCAGCGGGGTAACCATCCGCAATTCTACTTTAACGTCCGGAGGATCCAATGCTTATGTCGGTGGACTTGCTGCCCGTGTGGGTAAGGCCAGTGAGGTCAGGGACTGCCACGTAATCAATACGACAGTCTTTACACCCGGAGGGTCTGTGGCAGGATTATTGGCCTATATTGCCAGTAATCATAATCTTATCATCTCGGATTGTTCTGCTGACGGCATCACTGTAACTGGAGGAGGAGCTCATTATGCTGGGGGACTAGTAGCTTGTATTGTCTCGACTTCCTCAACGACGACAATCTGCCGAAGCCATTCTTCCGGCTCCGTGGTAAGAAGCAGTGGCTCTGGACGTCACTTTGGCGGTCTGGTTGGAAGCATTCAAGCTCCGAATGTCACTATCTCCAACTGCTATTCTACTTGCTCCGTGGAGGGATATCAATTCAATGGCGGATTGGTAGGTTCTTGGTGGAATACTGACAATTTTACTGGAGGAAGCGGAAGAATAGATCACTGTTTTACCTCAGGTCTTGTTACTGATAAAGGTAATTCCGGAGATGGCGGTTTGGTGGGATGTATTAACGTTCCCGGCATTACCATTACCAACAGCATAGCATGGAATAGTGCCGTTACAGCCAAGGTTTATGGTGACGCTAATTACAGTAGCGGAGCCATGGTGGGCCGTACTCATCCGAATACCCGCCTGGAGAACAACTATCGTAAACCGGGTATGGGCATTACTGCCTATTGGGTTCCCAGTGCAAATTTTGACCAACCCGATTCAAAGAAAGATGGGGACAAGTACTATATCTGGAAAATCGGTGCGGATAGGGTAGAGGCCAACGGAGGCTATACCAGTGCCGTGGCTTTCTCTAATCCTATCGCCCTTTGGGCCTATCACGGCAAGCATCTTCCTACCACTACCGTAGTCTCGCCTGACGATAAACTGGGCTGGACCTCAAATGAACCCATCTCCGGCATTTCCAGCCCCGCACCGGATATGGCGGAATTCGCGGGGTATACGGGTCTCAACAACTGGGGCCTTGGGACTACCGAGACCATTGTCGACGGGGTTCAGTGGACCCATTTCCACGGGACCTGGGAGGGTCAGATCCGGGAGATTAACATTATCACGACTACTCTGAATGAACACAATAAACTGAGAATCTACCAGAACTATTCTGACGATGGTAAATTGTACCTCAATGAAAAATGTGTTTTGGTGGATGCCGTGGCCGGAACCAATGGGTCAATGACCTCCCAGTTTGTTCGGGTGAACGATGTTATCAAGACATCAGGAAATGATGCCGACGATGAATGGCAGCACAACTGTGCCTTGACTATCAACGGTGATGTTGTCGATATTGTAAAAGTAACCAACAACTTTGAAGCTTCCACGCTGGCAAGTAACACGGTCTCCTGCGCCGGCCCGCTCCTGGTATGGAAGGGCAACAAGCTCTCCACTCCCGCCGAATGGTTGGCGGCTGATACGAACAAATGGCTTACGGATGGTGGAAATACCGGAGGTCAGCCCCGAACCGCCATCGGCATTAACAAAGAAGGGACGAAAGTGATTCAGGTAACGGTTGACGGCCGTTGGACCAGTGGCAGCGATGCCCAAAAAGCCTATGGTATGTCCACCGATTTGCTGGCTCAACTGATGGCAGAACTGGGTTGCTACAAGGCCATGAACCTGGATGGCGGCGGCGGATCGCAGATGTGGGTTTATGGACAGGGTGATATACACAACATTGTAAACCACCCTCACAATACCTGGCCCGTATATGGAACGGATTCCGCCCCTTATATCTGGATAAAAAACGGAGAAGTGGCTCGCCGTACCACCAACTGCGCCGTTTATGTATATAGCGATTTGAAATAACAGTAAACCATATGAGTGTCATAGATTTCTTTAAGATGGAAGCGGGGGCCAAAGCGGCACCGGTCCCGGCCGAGAAGGTGGAAAAGACCTACAAGCGCCTGCGTATGCAGACGTTCCTGGCGGCCACCTTCGGCTATGCCCTGTATTATGTGTGCCGCCTGTCGATGGGCGTGATGAAGCAGCCGCTCATAGATGCGGGCCTGCTCAATGCCACGCAGCTGGGTATCATTGGCGCCTGCCTCTACTGGGCCTACGCCATTTGCAAGCTCTTCAGCGGCTTCCTGGCCGACAGTTCCAATATCAAGCGATTCATGGCGCTGGGCCTCGTTGTGTCCGTGCTTATGAATTTTGTGATGGGCATCCTGGGCGTCAGTGCGCTCAATGGCGGGATTGCCAATTCGGCCCTTTTCATAGTGTTTGCCATTTGTTGGGCCGTGAACGGCGGCGCCCAGTCCATGGGCGCCCCGCCTGCCATCATTTCGCTGTCCCGCTGGTTCCCCCTGCGCATCCGCGGTACGTTCTACGGCTTCTTCAGCAGTTCGCACAATATTGGCGAAGGCCTTTCCTTTGTGTTTGTGGGTATGCTGGTGGCTGCGCTGGGTTGGAAGTGGGGCTTCTTTGGAGCCGCCCTGGCCGGCATAGTGGGTGTAGTCATCATCCTGCTCTTCCTGCACAATTCTCCGGAATCCAAGGGCCTGCCGCCCATTGAGGTTCTCTCGGGAGAGGCCGAGGAGAAGACGCAGCTCACCCCCGAGCAGAAGCGTGCCCAGACCAAGAAGATGCAGGCCGCCGTGATCCGGAATCCCGGAGTATGGATTCTGGCCGCCGCCAGCGCCTTTATGTATATGAGCCGCTATGCCATCAACGAGTGGGGCACCATCTTCCTGCAGGAAGCCAAGGGTTATGACCTGGCCGGCGCTGCCGCCATCATTGGCATCAACCCCATCTTTGGAATCATCGGCACGGTGGTCTCCGGCTGGCTGTCCGACGTCCTGTTCCGGGGAGACCGCAAGTATCCCGCTTTTGTAGCCGGATTGCTGGAATCCATTGCCCTGGCCCTGTTCCTGTTCGGAGGACCGGCCAAGTGGGTCAACATCCTGGCCATGATCCTGTTCGGCATTGCCATTGGCGTGCTCATCAGTTTTGTGGGCGGCCTTATGGCCATTGACCTGGTGCCCCGCGCGGCCACCGGTGCGGCGCTTGGTATCATGGGCCTGGCCTCCTACGCGGCCGCCGGCCTGCAGAATGTGATCACGGGTATCCTTCTGGACAACAATATGGTGGACGGCGTGCACGACTTTACCTATGCCGGCTGGTTCTGGCTGGGTACGGCCGTCATTTCCTTCCTGCTTCCCATCCTGAACTGGAAGCGGAAACAGCAGACTATTGAGTAATTGATTATATGATGTATACAAAAAAAACCAACCGAATCTTCTGCCTCCTGGCGCTGTGTGTCCTGTTTCTGGGCCAGGTAGCCCGGGCTCAGGCCCCGTCCGGCGAGGGATGGCAGTGCGTCACCGTCAATGACGGCATTACTTACTATTCATTTACCGGCCTGGAGCCGGTCTCCGGATCCCCCCAGCGGATTTTTGTGACCGACTGGGATATGTCCAACAAGGATTATGCATTGCGTTTCGTCTGGTCCGGAGAAAGAACCGCCACCTCTGAGATCTTCCGCAGGGAGAATGCCGTGGTGGCCCTCAATGCCGCCTATGAGCCGGAATCGATAGTCCTCAAAATGGGAGGCACCTATCATTCCTGCATGCCCAAGGACGTGGTGATGAAAACAACTGTCCCCAACTGGAAAAGCGAGGCGGCCGTTTACACCGACGCCTCCGGGCAGAAGGTCCGGATAGGTTTTGACGGAAAGGGAAAGACCATCGCCGAGCAGCGGGAGTTTTACGCCAACTCCACCTGGGACAACATCTACACCAGTGCCCCGATGCTCATTGACGACTACAATCCCGTAGGAGCCTTCTTCGTGGACAGTACCCTCACAGCCGCCCAGCTGGCCGAGTACAACTACGAGGATCCCATCCGTCACCAGGGTGTACGCCATCCCCGTACGGCGGTGGCGCTTACCGGGGACAATCACTTTATCATGGTAGCCGTGGACGGTCGCCGTCCGGGCGTGAGCGAGGGCATGTCGGCCCGTGAGCTGACCCGTTTCATTGAGAAAAACTTCCATCCTCGCTATGCCCTGAATATGGACGGCGGCGGTTCCACCACCATGTGCGTCCGCGGTTTGGGGGATCCTGAAACCCACGTGGTGAACCAACCCTTCAGCAACAAGGCCGCCGAACGCGGCAAGGAGCGCACGCTGGTATCGTTCTTCTGCATCGTTGAGGCCCCCAAGGCCCCGGTAAACGATGTAAGGGAACAGGTGAAGGCCGATTGGAACAAGTCTTCCGGCCTGGACCGCGTGCTGGACTGGGGCCCTAAGCCGGGCAGTCCTGCCCCCAAGGGTTATGAGGCTACGTATATCAGTCATTACGGCCGCCACGGCTCCCGCTTTGCCTATACGGCCAAAGCCTATACCGTATTGCTGGAGATGCTCCGTGAGGGTGCCCAGAAAGACAATCTGACCCCTTACGGCCGCTATATGCTGGACCAGCTGGAGCCCTTCTGGGAAAAGGCGGAGTACCAGGTAGGGGACCTGACCGAAATGGGCTGGGATCAGCATCAGCAGATTGCCCGGACCATGGTCAAGAGCTTCCCCAAGGCCTTTGAGAAGGGGAGCCGCATAGACGCCTGTTCTTCGGCCTCCGTCCGCTCCATCGTATCTATGGCTTCCTGCGTTTCCAGCATCTCCCGCGAGGCTCCGGTAGCCAAGGTGTATGCCCACCAGGGCAAACTGGACATCCAGGCCACCCGTCCCAACGAGGCCAAGAACCCGTTTGTGTACCAGGGCCCCAAGACGGTGTTCCCTTATCCCGAGAGTTCCGAAGAATTCTTCCTGCGCCACTTCCCTCAGTACCCCGAGGTGCTGGCCCGCCTGTTCAAGGATGCCGATGCCGGATTGGGTGGCCGCAACGCCCACGACGTCTTCTTCAACCTCTATATGTTCGTGGCCGGTATGAACAGCCTGCCGCAGGAAATGCGCCTGGACGTGAAGGATTTCTTCACGCCGGAGGAATACGCCATCCTTTGGGAGACGGACAACTACGAGCGCTTCCGCGAGTACCTTCCTTACCGCACCTCCTGCTCGTCCATCGTGGATGATATGGTAGCCAAGGCCGATGCCCGCCTCGCTTCCCGCGAGCGCGGAGCCGACCTCCGCTTTGGCCACGACCACATTATGATGGCCCTGATGATGATTATGGACATAGACGACTTCAACAAGTATCCGTCCAACCCGGACGACCTGGTGAAGGTCTTCCAGAGCTACCGTTCTCCTATGGCTACCAATATGCAGCTGGTTTTCTACACGCCCGCCAAGGGACGTGCCGGAGAGCCGCTGGTGAAGGTGCTGCACAATGGGGAAGAGGTGCGCCTGGGCTCCCTTCGGCCCTATGACGGAGCCTATTACAAGTGGGCCGATGTCAGAGAATATCTGCAAAATCGTGTATCTTTGTTTGTGAACCGCTAAGCATGAAAAGACTGATTCCCATCATCCTGCTGCTGGGCTTGCTCTCCTGCGAGTCCCGGCAGACTGTGACCCTGATTTCGTATAATGTAGGAGCCTTCTCCAAGTATATGGACAACAGTACGGGGGGCGTGGCCCAGTTGATTCTGGACAATGGCGCCACCTATGTGGCCCTGAACGAATTGGACAGCTGCAACCGGCGTCACGCCAACTACCAGCTGGCCGACCTGGCCGCCGGGCTGGGGGACTGGTCCTACCAGTTTGCATCGGCCTTCCCTTATGCCGGAGGCGGTTATGGAAACGGAGTAGTGACTTCCAAGCCCATCCAGAACGGGTACAGCGTCATCCTTCCCAAGGGCGACGGCTCTGAGCAGCGCAGTGTGGCCGTGGTGGAAACCCCGGACTGCGTGTTTGCCTCCCTGCACCTGGACCACAAGGGCGAGACGGCCGCTTACGAGCAGATGAAGGTGGTGAACGAGTGGTTTACCGGCCGGTATTCCGGAAGCAAAAAGCCCGTTTTCCTCTGCGGAGACTTCAATGTTACCCCGGACAGCGAGGTGATAGAGCTGGCCAAGACCTGCTGGACGCAGCTTTCGGGCGTGGATTTCACCCATTCCACCACCCGGCCCCGGCATTGCATCGACTTTGTCTTTGCCCTTACGGCGGCCGCTCCGGTGAAGGTACTGGAAAGCGTAGTCCTCACGGAAGGAACGGCGGAACTGTCCGACCATTTTCCTGTTAAAGTAACCGTGGAGTATTAAGGGAAAATGTGTATCTTTGCAAGTTAGTAAAGATACATAGCATGAGACCTTTATACCTCACAAATACCCTTTCCCGCAACAAGGAACTTTTCAAGCCCATCCACGAGGGCCACGTAGGAATGTACGTGTGCGGCCCCACCGTGTATGGAGACGCCCATCTGGGTCACGCCCGTCCCGGCGTGACCTATGACGTTTTGTTCCGTCTGCTCAAATACTTGGGCTACAAAGTGCGTTATGTCCGCAACATCACGGACGTAGGCCACCTGGAGCACGATGCCGACGAGGGAGAGGACAAGATTGCCAAGAAAGCCCGTCTGGAGCAGCTGGAGCCTATGGAGGTGGTCCAGTACTACACGGAGCGTTACCACGAGGCCATGCGCCTGCTCAACGTGCAGTCGCCTTCCATCGAGCCCCGTGCTTCGGCCCATATCATCGAGCAGATCGAAGCCGTCAAGAAGATTCTGGCAGCCGGTTATGCCTACGAGAGCAACGGCTCCATCTATTTCGACGTCCAGAAGTACAACCAGGACCATCATTATGGCGTTTTGTCTGGCCGAAACCTGGACGACACCCTGGAAGGCACCCGCAGCCTGGACGGCCAGAGCGACAAGCGGGCCCCGTTTGACTTTGCCCTCTGGAAGAAGGCCGAGCCGGAGCACATTATGCGCTGGCCCAGCCCCTGGGGAGACGGTTTCCCCGGCTGGCACCTGGAGTGCAGCGTAATGGGAGAGAAGTACCTGGGTGAAGAGTTTGACATCCACGGCGGCGGTATGGACCTGATGTTCCCGCACCACGAGTGCGAGATTGCCCAGAACGTGGCTTCCCGCGGTACGCAGGGCGTGCACTACTGGGTGCACAACAATATGATCACCATCAACGGACAGAAGATGGGCAAGAGCCTGGGCAACTTCATTACGCTGCCCCAGCTCTTTGCCGGAGACCATCCCAAGCTGGAGAAGGCCTACACCCCTATGACCATCCGTTTCTTCATCCTGCAGGCCCACTATCGCAGCACGCTGGACTTCTCCAACGAAGCCCTGCAGGCCGCAGAGAAAGGTTTGGGCCGATTGATGCAGGCCTGGCGTGCCCTGCCGGAGGCCTCTGTCATACCGAGCGAAGCGAGTGTATCTCCTGCCGTCAAAGAAATCATCGAAGCCGTCCTGGACGCCCTCTGCGACGACCTCAATACCCCTATCGCCATCGCCCATCTCTTCGATGCGGTGAAGCTCATCAATGCCGGCGGTCTGTCCCAGGCCGATGCCGCCGCCCTGCGCCAGCTCTTTGACGAGGTGGTGGGCGGTGTCCTGGGTCTCAAGGACGAGGAAGCCGGCGCCTCCAACAAGGCCCAGAAAGCCCTGGAAGGCGTGATGCAGCTGGTGCTGGAAAACCGCAAGAAGGCCCGCGAAGAAAAGAACTGGGCCGAGAGCGACCACATCCGCGACCTCCTGGCCTCTTACGGCATCACGGTCAAGGATACCAAGGATGGTGCCACCTGGACATTGGAATAATATGAAGTTTATCTCCTGGAATGTGAACGGTCTGAGGGCTGTGGCCGGCAAGGGTTTTGCCGATGTCTTTGCAGACCTGGACGCCGATTTCGTGTGCCTGCAGGAAACCAAGCTGCAGGCCGGTCAGCTGGATCTGGAGTTCCTGGGCTATGAGTCTTACTGGAACTACGCCGAGAAGAAAGGCTACTCCGGCACGGCCGTCTATACCAAACATACTCCGCTGAGCGTGAAGTATGGCCTGGGCCTGGAAGAACACGACCAGGAGGGGAGAGTGATTACCCTGGAGTACGAAAAGTTCTTCCTGGTATGTGTCTATGTTCCCAACTCTCAGGACGGGCTGCGCCGGCTGGATTACCGCATGCAGTGGGAGGATGCCTTCCGGGCTTATCTGTCGGCCCTTCCGGGGCCGGTGATTATGTGCGGAGACCTCAATGTGGCCCACGAGGAGATAGACCTCAAGAACCCTTCCACCAACCATTTCAACGCCGGTTTCACGGATGAGGAACGCGGCAAGTTTACGGAACTGCTGGCTGCCGGATTTGTGGACAGTTGGCGTTTCCAGCATCCCGGAGAGGCCAAGTACTCCTGGTGGAGCTACCGAATGAATGCCCGTGAGCGGAACGTAGGGTGGCGCATAGACTATTTTGTGGTGTCGGAATCCCTTAAGGACAGCATCGTCTCCACCGACATCCATAACGAAATTTTCGGGTCAGACCATTGCCCCGTAGAACTCATAGCGAACTTATGATCTCTTTTACCTGCGATTACAACGAAGGCGCCCATCCGGCTATCCTGGAGCGCCTTGTCGCCACCAATTTCATACAGCAGCCCGGGTATGGGGCAGATAGTTTCACGGCTTCGGCCAAAGCCCGCATCCGCGAGTGCATCGGCCGTCCGGAGGCAGAGGTTTTCCTCCTCACCGGCGGTACCCAGACCAATTCCACCGTCATTGCCACCATGCTCAGGGACTACCAGGGCGTTGTGGCGGCCCAGACCGGCCACATTGCCGTGCACGAAGCCGGCGCTGTGGAATACACCGGCCACAAGGTACTGACGCTGCCGCAGCGGGAAGGCAAAATGTCGGCCCAGGATCTTAAGAACTATCTGAAAGGATATTACGCCGACGGTTCCTACGACCATATGGTCTTCCCCGGTATGGTGTATATTTCCTTCCCTACGGAGTACGGTACGCTCTATTCCAAGAAGGAACTCGCGGATATTTACGCAGTGTGTCAGGAATACTCCCTGCCGCTGTTTGTGGACGGTGCCCGTTTGGGTTACGGCCTTATGAGCCCCGCCTGCGACATCACCATTAAGGATTTGGCCAGGCTCTGCGACGTCTTCACCATCGGCGGTACCAAGGTAGGCGCCCTCTGCGGCGAGGCCGTGGTTTTCCCTTCCGGAAAGGCTCCAAAACACTTCTTTACCATGGTGAAACAGCACGGCGCCCTGGTGGCCAAAGGCCGCCTGCTGGGCGTCCAGTTTGACACCCTGTTCACGGACGGACTGTACTTCAAGATTGCCCAGGGCGCCATTGACCTGGCTATGCAGTTGAAGAAACTGTTCCTGGACAAGGGTTACGAACTCTTCCTGGATTCTCCTACCAATCAGCAATTCATCATCCTTACCCCCGCAGCGGCCAAAGCCCTGGAGGGAAAGGTGGCTTACGAAGTTTGGGAAACGCTCCCCGACGGCCGTAAGGTGGTGCGCTTTGCCACCAGCTGGGCCACCACGCCGGAGCAGGTTTCGCAGCTCTCTGCCCTTCTGCCCTAGAACGGCAGATCATCGGAAGGCTCGGCGGCCGGGAGCGGGCCCTGATAGGCCGGAGCAGCAGCCTGGGGCTGCGGAGCCGGAGCGGCCTGAGGGGCTGCGGGCTGCTGGGCATAACCGCCCTGGTAGCCACCCTGCTGGTTCTGGTCTCCGTCCGGGCGCTTGCCCAGGAGCTGGAGGGTATCCACTACCACTTCAGTAGTATAACGCTTGTTGCCGGTCTGGTCTGTCCACTGGCGGGTGCGGAGACGGCCTTCCACAAAGATCTGAGAGCCTTTGTGGATGTATTTTTCTGCCACGTCGGCATTGTTACGCCACAAAACGAGGTTGTGCCATTCGGTGTTTTCGCGGATTTCTCCGTTGCGGTCACGGTAGCGCTCCGAGGTAGCAAGCGGGAAAGAAGCCACCTTGGTGTTGCCGGAGGGATTCTGAGGATTGGATTCAAGGTAACGTACTTCAGGGTCTTTTCCAACGTTACCGATAAGCATGACTTTGTTCAGTGACATAATTATATTGCGTTTAAAAGGTTTTCCATATTGGGCTTTTCTCCGGTGAAGAGCTCGTATCCGGCCGCAGCCTGCCACAGGAGCCAACGCTGTCCCGGGATGTAAGCTTTACAGGGAAGGCCGGGAAGCGCGGGCTTTTTGTACTCGGCTTCCAGCACCACCGCTGCTGCAAAATTCAGGCCCGGAGGCACGGGTGCACCGCCCGGAAGCGTATAAAAAATTCCATCGGGCCGACAGGCCTCCAAACCCTCCCAGGGGGCGGTTTGGCAGCCAAAATGAGCAGCCAGCGCTGCGGCCTTTTCCTCCGATCTCCCAGTGACCCGGACGCGGCAGCCCAGTTTCTGGGCGGCGACGATGGCAGCACGGGCCGCACCGCCCGTTCCCACCACCAGGACGTCGGTCACCGGCAGGCCGCACTCCTTCACGGCCAGGACGATGCCGTCCACGTCGGTATTGTATCCGAACAGCCTATCGGCCTTCTTTACTACCAGATTGACGGCGCCGGTTCGGCGGGCTTCCTCGGACCGTTCATCCACCTTTGCAAAGGCATCCTGCTTGAAGGGAGCCGTGACATTGATGCCGTCATAATCGGCCAAAAAAACCTTCCAAGCGTCTTCAAACTGCTCGCGGTCCACCAGGTCATACGGGTAGCGGCCGTCGTAAGCGGCGGCGAACAGGCGGGGGCTCAGGGACCCCGCTACCGGATGACCGATGAGCGCAAACTTCATTTCTTGCGGAAAAAGCTTTCGTGGATGTAGGAGACCAGACCGCAGACCGCCTGGGTGATGACCTGGGACTCGTGGTTGAGGACGGCAAACGCCATACAGGCGTCCTTGGGGATGCCCCAGAGCACCTGGAGCGCACCGCTCACCATTCCGTGATAGATGCCGAAGCCACCCGGGATGGGGACCATCGTACTGATGCTGCCCACCAGGGATATGAACAGGGCATCCACCAGGGTGAGGGAACTGAAGGCCGGCATATCCTTGAGGGCCTGCACGATGCAGGCGCTCATAAACCAGTAGAGCGTCCAGATGAGGACGGTATACAGCAGGAAGAGCCAGCCGTTTTTCATCCGGCGGAAGGAACCCAGTCCTTCTCCGATGCCCTTGATGAAGATCCAGACGCGGCCCCAGAATCCGCCCCGCTTCCTGAGGCACCAGCACAGGCCCACCACAAGGGCCAGGAGCAGGAGCAGGCCGGGGATGGCGAGGCTCATAACGGTGCTTCCCCAGGAGAAATTGTCCGTGAAGAAGGCTCCGAAATCGTCCCATTTCAGCACCAGCACAACGCCGGTGATGAAAGCCACGAACAGCATATCCCAGACACGCTCGGTCACGATGGAGCCCAGGGCTTTATCGGCCGAAAGGACGCGCTTTCCCCCTTCATCCTTGTAAGAGTTCTTGACCACATAGGCCAGGCGGACCACTTCTCCCACGCGGGGAAGGAAGAGATTGACCGCGCTGCAGATGTTGTAGGCGTTGAAGCAGGTAAGGATGGACGTCTTGGAATCCAGGGGGATCAGGAGCATCCTCCAGCGGAGTCCGCGGATGAAAAGGGACAGGATGCCCAGGGCGATGGACAGCAGCACCCACTCCCACTTGCACTGTTCCAGGGCCAGCATAAACTGGGTCCAGTCTATGCTGCGGAAGCAAAAATAGACCAGGACCACCGCCACGGCCGCCCAAAACAGGTATTGAAGGGTATTCTTGGTTTTCTTGTCCATCTGTAGACAAAGGTAATGGAAAATTGTCAAATAATGGCTAAATTTGTGAGTTAAACCTCATTTGTATGAAATCCATCCTTGGCATCGGCAATGCCCTTACCGACATTCTGGCCGTTCTTCCGGACGACACCCTCCTTCGCAAATTCCACCTCCCGCTGGGCAGTATGCAGCACGTAGATATGGAAACCGGAGACCGCATCTGGGAAGACCTCAAGCATTACGGTGTCAAGTACGTTCCGGGTGGCAGCGCCGCCAATACCATTACCTGTACGGCCATCTTCGGAATGCCCTCCGGCTATGTGGGCAAGATAGGAAACGACGATTTGGGCAACCTCTTCAAGAGCTCGATGGAGCAGTTTGGCGTGAAGGCCCAGATGCTCTATGGCACCAAGTCCAGCGGCCGGTGTATGGTCTTCATCACCGGTGCCAATGCCGAGCGCACGTTCGCAGACTATATGGGCGCCACCCTGGAAATGGGCCCCGACGATTTGGATCCTTCCTTCTTCGAGGGGTACGACTATTTCCACATCGAGGGCTATCTGGTGCAGAACCAGGAGCTCATCTCCAAAGCCGCCCGCCTGGCCAAGGCCGCCGGTTGCACCATCTCCATCGATATGGCCTCCTACAACGTGGTGGAGTCCAACAACACCTTCTTCCATAACCTGGTGGAGAACTACGTAGACATAGTCTTTGCCAACGAAACTGAAGCCAAGGCTTTCACCAAGAAAGAGCCCCAGGAAGCCATCGTGGAACTGGCCAACCTCTGCCAGATAGCCGTGGTGAAGGTGGGAAAGGCCGGCTCCATGATCAAGTCCGGCAACGAGTACCACTTCATCGAACCCTGGCCCGCCAAGCCCATCGACGCCACCGGCGCCGGAGACACCTATGCCGCCGGCTTTCTCTATGCCCATTCCCTGGGCCTTCCGCTCAAAGTCTGCGGTGAAATTGGTTCCATCATTGCCGCCAAGGTGGTGGAAGTCATCGGCACCAAGATTGACATTCCCCGCTGGAGAGATGCCAAAGAAGAAATCCGTGCCCTCATTGCCGCCAACACCCCCGCCTACACTGACCGATGAAAAAGTATCTCTGGGTTCTCCTTATTTCTATGCTGCCGCTGGTGGAAATCCGCGGCGCCGTTCCCTACGCCGTGGGAATGGACCTGCCCCTGGTCCCCTCCATCATAGTGGCCATTATCGGCAATATGATTCCCGTCCCCTTCATCTTTCTCTTTGCCCGCCGCATCCTGGAATGGGGCAAGGACAAGAAGGTCATCGGCCCGTTCTTTACCTGGTGCCTGCAGAAAGGCGAGAAGGGGGGCCGAAAACTGGAGGAGAAGGCCGGCCGTGGCCTCTACTGGGCGCTGTTCCTGTTTGTAGGCATTCCCGTTCCCGGTACCGGCGCCTGGACCGGCATGCTGGCCGCCAGCATCCTGGACATGGACTTCAAGAAAAGCACCATCGCGGCCCTCGGCGGTGTGCTCCTGGCTGGTGCCATCATGCTGGCCGCCTCCCTGGGTGTCTTTGGCGCTATCGATCTGGTAAAATAAACCCTTTGGGCCAGGAACGATATCTTTTGGGTAAAGATGCGAAAAAATCCGTATCTTTGCAAGTTATTAGAAAAAGCAGAATATGGCATACGCAGAATTTAACGAGCAGGAGCTCGGAAGAAGAGAGTCGCTGAATAAACTTCGTGAGCTGGGCATCAATCCGTACCCGGCCCCGATGTACCCCGTCAATACCACCACCGTAGAAATTGCAGAAGGCTACAAACCCGAGGAAGGCAACTTCCAGGAGGTGTGCATCGCCGGCCGCATTATGAGCCGCCGCATTATGGGCGCCGCTTCCTTTATGGAACTGCAGGACCACGCCGGCCGCATCCAGGTGTATGTGAAGAGGGATGAGATTTGCCCCGAAGAGGACAAGACCCTGTACAACACCGTTTTCAAGAAACTGCTGGACATCGGTGACTTTGTGGGCATCAAGGGCTTCGCCTTCTTTACCCAGACGGGTCAGCTGTCCGTCCACGCCAAGGAACTTACCGTACTGAGCAAGTCCCTCCGCGTGCTTCCCATCGTGAAGACGGATGCAGACGGCACCGTGCACGACAGCTTTGAAGACCCTGAGCTGCGTTATCGCCAGCGCTATGTGGACCTTGTGGTGAACCCCCAGGTGAAGGATGTGTTCTTCAAGCGCACCCAGATTGTGAATACCATGCGCCAGTGCTTCAACGAGGCCGGCTGCCTGGAGGTGGAAACCCCCATCCTGCAGGCCATCCCCGGCGGTGCCACGGCCCGTCCGTTCATCACGCACCACAACGCCCTGGACGTGGATATGTATATGCGTATTGCCAATGAGCTCTACCTTAAGCGCCTCATCGTGGGCGGTTTTGCCGGTGTGTACGAGTTCGCCAAGAACTTCCGCAACGAGGGTATGGACAAGACCCACAACCCCGAGTTCACCTGTGTGGAGATGTACATCGCCTACAAGGACTATATCTGGATGATGGAGTTCACGGAGAAGATGCTGCAGAGAGTGGCCGAAGCCACCGGCGGCGTCAAGAAGACCATCGGCGGCAACGAGATTTCCTTCGAGGGACCTTTCCGCCGCCTGCGCATCCTGGATGCCATCAAGGAGTACGCCGGTGTGGATGTGAAGGGGATGGACGAGAAGCAGCTGCGCGAGGTTTGCAAGAAACTGAACGTGGAGGTGTCTCCGGAAATGGGCGTTGGTAAACTCATCGACGCCATTGTAGGTGAATACGTGGAGAAGAACCTGGTTCAGCCCACCTTCCTCATTGACTATCCCGTGGAGATGAGCCCGCTCACCAAGCGTTGCCGCTACGACGATACCCTCACCGAGCGTTTCGAGCTCTTCGTGAACGGAAAGGAACTGGCCAACGCCTATTCCGAGCTCAACGACCCCGTGGACCAGCTGGAGCGCTTCGAGGAGCAGGCTGCCCTCAAGAGCAAGGGAGACGACGAGGCCATGTACGTGGACTACGACTTTGTCCGCGCTCTGGAATATGGTATGCCCCCGACCTCCGGTATCGGCATCGGCATTGACCGCCTCACTATGTTTATGACGGGCCAGGAGTCCATCCAAGATGTATTGTTCTTCCCTATGATGAGACCCGAAAAGTTTTAACCGTCATGCCCGGCCCCGACCGGGCATCTCGTTTTTATGAAAACCGAAACCATCACATCGGCCCAGAATCCGAAGATCAAGAACTTGCTCCTTCTCCAGGAAAAATCCAAAGCCCGGAAGGAGCAGGGCCTTTTTGTGGTGGAGGGCCGAAGGGAGTTGGAGCACTGCCTAGAGGCCGGGTTCTGTGTCAAAACCCTTTTCGTCTGCCCCGATATTGTGGGGGGCTTGACGGAGGAGGGTGTTGTGTCGCAAATCTCTGGCCACCCTCGGCCTGATAAGAGGGAGGGGCCCGCTGGCGAAGCCAGTGGGAGGGGCCGGAGCGAAGCGGAGGCGATTTGCGATACAATACCCTCCGGAGTTGAGCCCTTAGTTATAGAGATTCCTGAGCAACTTTATAGGAAAGTGGCTTATAGGGAGAGTACGGAAGGGATTATTGCGGAGGTGGAGTATAAGAGCCTGAAACTGAGTGATCTGAAGCTGCCGGAGAATCCGCTGGTAATGGTGCTGGAGAGCGTGGAGAAGCCCGGAAACCTGGGCGCCGTGCTCAGAAGCGCCGATGCGGCTGGGGTGGACGCCGTGATCTTCTGCGACCCGCTTACGGACCTTTACAATCCCAATCTCATCCGGGCTTCCATCGGAGCCGTCTTTACGGTTCCCACGGTGGCGGCTTCCTCGGAGGAGACCATTGCGTTCCTGAAAGAACGCGGAATCCAGATCCTGACGGCTCAGCTGCAGGATTCTTCCCTTTACTATGACATCGACATGCGTCGGGGCACGGCGCTGGTGATGGGCACCGAAGCTACTGGTCTCACCGACCTTTGGCGCAAGGCGGCATCGGCCCATATCCGGATTCCCATGCTGGGCCGTCTGGACAGCCTGAACGTTTCTGTAAGCGCCGCCATCCTTCTTTTTGAGGCCGTCCGTCAGCGGCAGTAAAGTTTGGATATCATAGGGATTATTCGTAATTTTATGCGAATAACTGATAACCAACGTATATGAAGAAGTTTTTTCTTTTGGCTGTTGCTGCCTTTGGTCTTGCCGCTTGCGGGACCCAGGTGGTCTCTTCCTCCCAGGAAGATGCTCAGATGATTCAAAGCCCGGACGGTCAACTGCAACTGAAGGTTGCCGTTGTGAACGGCGTTCCCACGTATTCCCTGAAGCGCGGAGAGACGGAAGTAATCCGGCCTTCCCGCCTGGGTGTGGAACTCCGCGGCCCCCGCTATAAAGAGACCTTCGAAGAGAAGGCCACCAAGGCGTATGGCGCCCCTGAGAGCCTCTATGACGGTTTTACTTTGGAGAAGGCAGAGCGTTCCTCCTTTGACGAGACCTGGGAGACGGTCTGGGGAGAGGAAGCCAAAATCCGCAACCACTATAACGAACTGGCTGTCACACTAAAGAAAGATACGGGCCGATATATGATTGTCCGCTTCCGCGTCTTCGACGACGGCCTGGGCTTCCGCTACGAGTTCCCGGAGCAGGAAGGCCTTACCTATTTTGTGATCAAGGACGAGCTCACGGAGTTTGCCATGGCCGGAGACCACAAGGCCTGGTGGATTCCCGGAGACTATGATACCGAAGAGTATGCCTATAACACCACGCGCCTGAGCGGTATTGGAAACTGGTACAACCAGAACAAGCTGCCGGGCAATGCCTCGCAGCAGATGTTCTCCAAGACGGGCGTGCAGATGTCCATTCAGATGAAGACCGACGACGGCCTGTACATCAACCTGCACGAAGCAGCCGTAGAGAACTATCCCGTGGCCGGTCTGAACCTGGATCCTACCACTATGACTTTCCGTACCTGGCTCACCCCGGACGCCGAAGGCTGGAAGGCCCATATGCAGACGCCCTGCCACACGCCCTGGCGTTCCATTATGGTGGTGGACAGCGCAGAGAAAGCCCTGGCCAGCCGCATCATCCTCAATCTCAACGAGCCCTGCGCCCTGGAGGATGTGAGCTGGATCCATCCCGTGAAGTATATGGGTGTATGGTGGGAGATGATTGCCGGCGGCAAGTCCTGGGCTTATACGAATGAGTTCCCCGCCGTACGGCTGGGCGTCACCGACTTTGCCAAGGCACAACCCAACGGTACCCATTCGGCCAACAATGAGAATGTGCGCCGTTACATCGACTATGCCGCCGCCAACGGTTTCGATGCCATTCTGGTGGAAGGCTGGAACGAAGGCTGGGAAGACTGGTTTGGAGAACAGAAGGACTTTGTCTTTGATTTCATGACCCCTTATCCGGACTTCGACCTGCCGGCTCTGAACAAATATGCCCACGAGAAAGGTATCCGCATCATCATGCACCACGAGACCTCTTCGGCCGCTTCCAACTACGAACGCTGGATGAAGCCTGCTTATGAACTGATGCAGAAGTATGGCTACGATGCTGTCAAGAGCGGCTATGTGGGAGACATCATCCCTTACGGAGAAACCCACTACGGCCAGACTATGGTGAACCATTACAACTATGCCATTCGGGAGGCGGCCAAGTACCACATTATGGTCAACGCCCACGAGGCGGCCCGTCCCACCGGTCTGTGCCGCACCTATCCCAACCACATTGGCAACGAATCGGCCATGGGTACGGAGTTCAAGGAGAACGTGCCGCCCGAGCACGTGACCATCCTGCCCTTCACCCGCCTGCAGGGCGGCCCTATGGACTTTACGCCCGGTATCTTTGAACCGGACATCTCTACCTTCAACGAACATAGCGACGAGCAAATCCATACCACCCTTGCCAAGCAGCTGGGCATTTACGTGACCTTCTACTCCCCGCTGCAGATGGCGGCCGACTATCCGGAACACTATGACCGCTTCAAGGACGCCTTCCAGTTCATCAAGGACGTGGCCGTTGACTGGGAAGAGAGCCGCTACCTGCTGGCCGAGCCCGGTGACGTGATTGTGACGGCCCGCAAGCCCCGGCTTTCCAGCCTCAATGCATCGGCCCGCAGCCTGGCTAAACTGCCCGACGGCAAGAAGGATGTGGTGAGCGGTGCGGCCAAGTTTGTATATGCCCTTCCGGAGAACGCCACGGCCAAGGATCTGGCCAAGGCCCGCCCGCACGATGTGTGGTATGTAGGTGGCGTAACGGATGAGAATGCCCGTGAGATAACCGTAAAATTGGACTTCCTCACCCCCGGCCTGGAGTATGAAGCTACGCTGTATGCCGATGCCCCCGACGCCGACTGCGACACCAACCGCCAGGCTTATACCATTACCAGAAGCACGGTAACCAGCGCCGACAGTATGACCGTCAAGATGGCCCGCGGTGGCGGTTTTGCCCTGAGTCTCAGAGAAAAATAAATGGAAAAGATCAAGTTAACCCGTGTAAACGACGGAAAGCAGTTTGAAGTGGACCCCGGTACCACCATCGGGGCCATTGCTCCGCCCATTGTAAAAGATCCCAAGACCGGAAAGGAATTTCCGGTGCTGGTGGCCTTCGTGGACCACAAACTGGAGGCGCTCAGTTATCCGGTCTATTATCCCCACGAGGTGGAGTTCATAGGCTACAACCACGCAGACGGCCGCCGCGCCGTCTTCCGCTCCCTGAGCTTCCTGGCCCAGCGGGCGGCCCGGAACTTGTTCCCGGAAAAGATATTCAAGATCAACCACTCCCTGCCCAGCGGTTATTACTGCAAGCTCCGCGCAGAGAAGATCTCCGACGAAGACATTATGCGCCTGCGGGAAGAGATGCGCCGCCTGGTGGCCCTGGACCTCCCGTTTACGGAGAAGAAGATGCTTTCGACAGAGGCCGAAGCCCTCTTTGAAGCCCAGCACCAGCCTTTGAAGGCGGGTGTGTTGCGCTCGGTGGGCCGCTTCTTCAGCACGGTCTATTATCTGGACGGAGTGGCCGATACTTTCTACGGCCCGCTGGTCCCTTCTACAGGCTATCTGAAGGTGTTTGACCTGATGCCTTTCCACCACGGATTCTGCCTGCAGTATCCTTCCCGCGAGGACATCACCAAGGTGGTGCCCCGCCAGAAGCAGATGAAACTGACGGTTACGCTGAAGGAGTATGGATACTGGTGCAAGACCACCGGCATTGTGAGTACGGGTGCCCTGAACCGCCGCCTGGTGGATGGCGGAGCGGTAGAACTGATCAACCTCTGCGAGGCCCATCAGGAAAGGGCCTACGCGGATTTGGCCGATAAGATTTACGCCGAAAGGGAGCGCGTCAAGATTGTCTTCCTGGCCGGACCTTCGTCCAGCGGCAAGACGTCTTCCTCCCTGCGGGTGGCCCAGCAGCTGAAGGTGCTGGGGATGAATCCCAAGGTGATAGAACTGGACAATTACTTTGTGGAGCGGGAGCGTACGCCCCTGGACGATGACGGCAATTACGATTTCGAGGCCCTGGAGGCTATGGATCTGGAACTGCTGGGCCAGCACCTGAACACCCTCCTTTCCGGTGGGGAAGTGGAACTGCCCCGCTACGATTTCAAACAGGGAAAGCCGTTCTTCGAAGGCAAGATGATGCGTTTGGAAGAGAACGACATCCTGGTGATGGAGGGCATCCACGCCCTGGATCCCAATATGGTCCCTTCCGTGGACCAGAACCGCATCTTCCGCATCTATGCATCGGCCCTTACTTCCCTCAAACTGGATGAGAACTGCTGCATCTCCACTACGGACAACCGCCTGCTGCGCCGAATGGTGCGCGACAACCGCGTGAGGGGCATTTCCCCGGAGGATACCATCCTGCGCTGGTCGTCGGTGCGCCGCGGAGAGGAAAAGTACATCTTCCCCTTCCAGGAGAATGCAGACTCCCAGTTCAACACGGCCCTGCTTTATGAGCTGCCTATGCTGCGGTACTATGCCGAGCCCCTGCTCCGCCGCATCCAGCCTTCGTCCCCGGCCTACGCCGAGGCCGTGCGCCTGCTGGAGTTCCTGGAGTACATCGTGGCGCTCCAGCCGTCCGAGATCGCTGCCATTCCTCCCACTTCCATTATGAGAGAATTCATCGGTGGCCAAACCTTGTAGTATGTTTAATGTAGGTATCATCGGTGCCGGGCACATTGCCGAGAAGGCGGCCAAAACGCTGGCGGCTATGGACGATATGCAGTGCCTGGCCATCGGCTCCCGCTCGCTGGAGAAGGCGCAGGCCTTTGCCGCGCAGTTTGGCGTGGCCCGGGCTTACGGCTCTTATGCAGAACTGTTGGCAGACCCGGACGTGCAGCTGGTCTATATAGCCACTCCGCACTCCCATCACTTTGCCGTGGCCAAGGACGCCGTGCTGGCAGGTAAGCCCTGCCTCATTGAGAAGTCCTTTATGCTCAATGCCGTTGAGGCCGCTACGCTGCTGGCCCTGGCGCGCGAAAAGGGTGTCTTTGTGGCCGAAGCCATCTGGCCCCGCTATTTGCCCGTGCGGCAGATGGCCCGCGAGGTGCTGGCATCGGGTGTTATAGGAAAGCCCGTAATGGTTACGGCCTCGCTGGCGTACGATGTGTCCGACAAGGAAAGGGTGCTGAAACCCGAGTTGGGCGGGGGCGCACTCCTGGACCTGGGCGTGTACGTGCTCAACTTTGTCCGGATGTACTGCGACAGCCCCATAGCCCGGCTCAATACCACCTGCATCCGTTCGGAAACGGGCGTAGATGCCTCGGAGGTGGTGACTATGGTGCTGGAAGACGGTACGCTGGCCACCGTGCAGGCATCGGCCTGGAGCCAGGGGGACAACCAGGGTATGATTGCCGGAACCACCGGCTACCTGGTCTTTGACGATCTGATCAATCCCACCTGCCTTCGCATTTGCCGGAAGCGCCATATCGTAGAAAAGGAGATTCCCGTACCGCCGCAGATTACCGGTTTCGAATACCAGTTCCGGGCTTGCAAGGAGTCCATAGAAGCAGGCCTTCTGGAGCCGCCTCAGATGCCGCATTCGGAAATCCTCTTCATTATGCACCTGATGGACCGGCTCCGCGCCGAGTGGGGAATCCTATAATACCTCTTTCAGGAAAGGACCGGTGACGGAAGCGGGGTTCTGGGCCAGCTCTTCCGGCGTGCCCTGGGCTACGATGTAACCGCCCCTTCGGCCCCCTTCCGGGCCCATATCAAACAGATAATCCACGCTCTTGAGCACGTCCAGGTTGTGCTCGATGATGATGACGGTGTTGCCGGCGTCTACCAGGCGCTGGAGCACGCCCATCAGCACTTGGATGTCTTCAAAGTGCAGGCCGGTGGTGGGCTCGTCCAGGATGTAGAGGGTCTTTCCCGTGGAGGGACGGGACAGTTCGGCCGCCAGTTTCATACGCTGGCTTTCACCGCCGGAGAGGGTGACGGCGCTCTGTCCCAGCCTTACGTAACCCAGGCCTACATCGGCCAGGGCCTTCAGCTTGGCGGCTATCTTGGGAACGGGCTTAAAGAATTCGTAGGCCTCGCTCACGGACATTTCCAGCACGTCGTTGATGCTCTTTCCCTTGTACTTGACGGCCAGCACGTCTTCCTGGTATCGGGTGCCGCCGCAGACTTCGCAGGGCACGTGCACGGAGGGCAGGAAGTTCATCTCGATGACCTTGATGCCGGCTCCCTTGCACTCCTCGCAGCGGCCGCCGGGCACGTTGAAGGAGAATTTGCCGGCCTTGTAGCCACGCACCTTGGCGTCCGGCGTCTCTTCAAAGAGGGTGCGGATGTCTCCGAACACGGCCGTGAAGGTGGCGGGATTGGAGCGGGGCGTGCGGCCAATGGGGCTCTGGTCTATCTCGATGAGTTTGTCTATGTTCTCTATGCCCTCCAGGCTCTCGTAGGGGAGCGGTTTCTCCTTGGCGCGGTAGAATTTCTGCTTGAGGATGGGCATCAGCGTCTCGTTTACCAGCGAACTCTTGCCGGAACCGGACAGGCCCGCCACGCCAATGAGGCAGCCCAGCGGGAAACTTACGTCCACATTCTTCAAATTGTTGCCCGTGGCACCCTTCAGCGTAAGGAAGAGGCCGTTCCCGGGGCGGCGGGAAGCCGGTACGGCTATGGTGCGCTTTCCCCTCAGATAGTCCAGCGTGATGGAAGATTCCTTGCTCTTTAGCAGCTGTTTGAGCGGCCCGTTGGCGCAGATGCGGCCACCGTTTTCTCCGGCGCCGGGACCCACGTCCACCAGCCAGTCGGCGCTGAGCATGGTCTCAAGATCGTGCTCCACCACCATCACGGAATTCCCTTCGTCCCGCAGTGCTTTCAGGGAAGCAATGAGCTTGCGGTTGTCCTTCTGATGCAGGCCGATGGAAGGTTCGTCCAGGATATAGAGCACGTTCACCAGTTTGGAGCCAATCTGCGTGGCCAGGCGGATGCGCTGGCTTTCTCCTCCGGAAAGGGAGCCGGTGGGACGGTCCAGGGAAAGATAGTCCAGGCCCACGTCCAGCATAAACTGCACGCGCTCGCGGAGTTCCTTGAGGATATCCCGGGCCACGTTCTTTTCCCGCTGGTTGAAGCCTTTGGGAATGGCGTCCAGCCACTGGCGCAGCTCGCTCATTTCCATCGCGGCCACTTCCGGAATGGTTTTGCCGTCCACCTTGAAGCAGAGGGCTTCGGCGTTGAGGCGGGTGCCGTGGCAGACCGGGCAGGTGACGGTATCTTCAATGTTGTCTATGACGCCGCCCCAGCTTTCCATCTCCGTAAGGGAGCCTTCTCCCACGCGGAAGAGGTCTTCGGAGCCGTATACCAGCAGGCTCACGGCCTCGTCCGGGAGGGCTTCGATGGGGTCGTACAGGCTGAAGTTGTATTTGCGCGCAATGGCGCGGATGATGTCGAACTTGCGGTTCTCCCGCACGCGGCCCAGGGGCACGATGGCACCGTCGGCCACGGACTTGCTGGGGTCCGGGATGATGGTGTCGATGTTCACGTCCACGATGGTGCCCAGGCCCTTGCAGTGGGGGCAGTAGCCCTGCGGTGAGTTGAAGGAGAAACTGTGCGGCTGGGGCTCCTGCAGGGAGAGGCCGCTCTCCGGGTCTACCAAATGCTTGGAGAAGTGCGAGAGGACGCCCGTTTCGCTGTCCAGGACGGCCAGGGAGCCTTTTCCGATGTTGAGGGACCGGCCCACGGAATCGCGGATGCGGCGGTCGTCTCCGGCCTCGGGCTTGAGGCGGTCCACCACCACCTCAATGAAGTGGGGCTTGTAGCGGTCCAGGGCGTCTACCTCCTGCAGTTCGCGGATTTCTCCGTCTATGCGCACCTCCGTGTAGCCGCGCTTGCGCAGCTGGTCGAAGAGTTCGCGGTAGTGGCCCTTTCGGCCTCTTACCAGGGGAGAGAGGAGATAGCACTTTCGGCCCGCGTACTGGCTCATCACCAGGTCTACAATCTGCTCGTCCGTGTAGCGGACCATCTCCTTGCCGCTTTCCGGGGAATAGGCGCGGGAGCCCTTGGCGTACAGCAGGCGCAGGAAGTCGTAGATTTCCGTGATGGTACCCACCGTAGAACGCGGATTGTTGCCGGTGGTTTTCTGTTCTATGGCAATGATGGGGCTGAGGCCGGTGATTTCTTCCACCTCCGGCTTTTCCAGGATGCCCATAAAGTGCTTGGCGTAGGTGGACAGGGTGTCCATATAGCGGCGCTGGCCCTCGGCGTAGATGGTGTCGAACGCCAGCGAGCTCTTGCCGCTGCCGCTGAGGCCGGTAACCACCACAAATTCCCCTCTGGGGATATCTACGTTGATGTTTTGCAGGTTGTTGGCCCGCGCGCCCCGCACCTGTATGTACTCCTTGTCTGCCATAGAGTACAAAGATACTAAACTTATCGCAATCTTTGATAGGCCAACCTTTCGGCCCCGGAGGCAATGTAGATGATGCCGCAGTACCGGAAGCCGTATTTGGCCAGGTTGTGCTGCATGATATGGTTGTCCTTGTGGGTATCTATGCGGATGTTGTCCGTGATCCCGTCCAGATATTCCATCATGGTTTTGAAGACCCCGTGCACCTCCGGATAGCTGGCGATGCGGTGCACCACATAATAAGGCTTTTCGTCATCCAGCCAGGCGCCGCCGTCAATGACCGCATAAGTGGGGTCCGGAGAAGGGATGCAGGCAAAGTAGCCCACAATCCGCCCCTCTTCTTCCATTACCATTCCATAGCCCGGGCCGATATCGCGGCGTACCATCTCCTCCGTAGGGTAGCCCTTGGCCCACTGGTTGGGGTTTCCGGAGGCCATCATAATGTCCCGTCCTGCATCCAGGACGGCCATAATGGCGGGGAGATCCTGCTCAGTGGCCTTGCGCAGCTGCATTATTCGGAGGGGAAAAGGCCGTACAGTTCGGCGTCAATCTTGTCCGTGATGAACTGGAAATCTTCCGGTTTGTTCTCGAACTTGATGTCGTCCACGTCAATGATCAGGAGGCGGGACTTGTAGTCCTTGATCCAGTCTTCGTAACGCTGGTTGAGGCCGGTGATGTAGTCTATACGGATGGAACGCTCATACTCACGGCCGCGCTTCTGAATCTGGGCAATGAGGTTGGGAATGCTGGAGCGCAGGTAGATGAGCAGATCCGGCGGGTTTACCAGCGACATCATCAGGTCGAAGAGGTCTGTGTAGCTCTCGAAATCGCGGGTGGACATCAGGCCCATCGCATGCAGGTTGGGGGCGAAGATGCGGGCATCCTCGTAGATGGTGCGGTCCTGGATGATCACCTCCGAATGCTTGGAGATTTCCACCACGTCCTGGAAGCGCTTGTTGAGGAAGTAAATCTGGAGGTTGAAGGACCAGCGCTCCATATCTTCGTAGAAATCGGCCAGGTACGGGTTGTAGTCTACCGATTCAAATTTGGGCATCCAGCCGTAGTGGGCGGCCAGCATCTTGGTAAGGGTGGTTTTTCCGCTACCGATATTTCCGGCGATGGCGATGTGCATAGTATTGTAACTTTAGAATAATCCGTATAATTCTGCGTCTATCTTGTCCGTAATCTGGGCAAAGTCTTCCTCGTTGTTGAGGAAATCCAGGTTGTCGGCGTCTATGGTGATGAGGCGGCCCTTGTATTCCGAGATCCATTTCTCGTATCTCTCGTTGAGGCCGGAGAGGTATTCGATGGAGATGGACTGCTCGTAGTCCCGGCCGCGCTTCTGGATCTGGGATACCAGGTGCGGGATGCTGCTCTTGAGGTAAATCATCAGGTCCGGCTCCTTGACCACTTCCATCATCACGTTGTAGGTGTCCATATAGGTGTTGTAGTCCCTTTCCGTCAGGTTGCCCTGGGCGTAGTTGTTGGCTACGAAAATGTGCACGCCTTCAAAGAGGGTACGGTCCTGGATAATCACGTCTTTGGACTGGGAGATTTCCAGCACGTCGTGCAGGCGCTGCTGGAGGAAATACATTTCCAGGGCGAAGGACCAACGCTTGATATCTGCGTAATAATCTGCCAGATACGGGTTGTATGTGACGGACTCGAACTTGGGCGTCCAGCCGTAATGGCGGGCGAGCAGCGTGGTGAGCGTGGTTTTTCCGCTCCCAATATTTCCGGCGATTCCTATATGCATGATTGGGTCTTACAAAGTTGGCAAAAAGTTAGTAAATTTGCAATGATAAGACATAGCCTATGCTTCATTCCCGCATATTTACTTTCAACCCCCTGGGCACCAACTGTTCGGTCCATTGGGAGGAGGGCCAGAAGGCTTGCACCGTGGTGGATCCCGGTATGTCGTCGGACGACGGCGTAAAAGAACTCACGGATTTCCTTCAGAAGGAAGGCCTCACGCCCGATGCCATCCTCCTGACGCACGGCCATTTTGACCACGTCTGGGGCGTGGAGAAACTCCTCAAGATTTACCCCGTTCCGGTGTATATGCATCCGGCCGACAAGGGCATCCTGGCCGACGGCGCCTCCGTCTTCAAGGGAATGCAGAGCTTCAAGGTGTTCCAGCACAACATTGCCACCACGGACATAGCTGACGGAGATGTTATCACCTCCGGCGGAACCGAGTGGAAGGTCATCCACACGCCGGGCCACACGCCCGGTGGCGTGTGCTTCTATTCGGCCCTTAACAACCTGCTCATCAGCGGAGACACCCTCTTTGCCGGCAGCATCGGCCGTACGGACCTGGGCGGGGGAGACTACGACGTGCTTATGCAATCCATTCAGCAGAAACTCCTTACGCTGCCCGGAGACACGGACGTGATTCCCGGTCACGGCCAGCCCACGTCCATAGCCCAGGAGGGTATGCACAATCCTTTCCTGCAGCCCTTCAACGAGCCCGACGGGGACTTCCCGGAAGAAGGCATAGCCATTGAGGGAATATGAGCGTAATCTGGCTGGACAGCATCGATTCCACCAACTCCGAGGCCCTGAGGCGGCTCCCGGAGCTCTCCGGCGGCACCGTCCTGGCGGCCCGCGAACAGACGGCCGGCCGCGGCCAGCGGGGCAACACCTGGTTTTCGGCCCCCGGAGAAAACCTCACCTTTTCCATTGTTCTCAAAGACCTGCCGCTGAAGGCTTCCGAAGCGGTGCGGCTCAATTATATGGCCTCGGTGGCCGTGGCTTCCTACCTGGAATCCCACGGCGTGGAGGCCGCCATCAAATGGCCCAACGACATCTATGTGAACGGCAAGAAGATTTGCGGTATGCTCATAGAGAATGTGGTGGGCGCCCACGGGGAGCTCAAGGCTTCGGTGGTGGGGATTGGCATCAACGTGAACCAGAAGGTGTTCCCGCAACTGGCCAACGCCACTTCCCTGAGCCTTTGCACCGGGAAAACCTATGAGCCGGAGGCCGAACTGGGGAAATTCCTGACCCTTTTCGAAGGCCTTCAGGTCCAGGATGCCGGGCTTTTTGCTTCCTATTCGGCCCGGCTTTTCCGCTGCGGCGTTCCGGCCGGCTATCACGACCTTCTCACGGACCGCGAGTACCGGGGCGTCATCAAAGGCGTAGAAGCAGACGGCCGCCTGCACATCAAGGAAGAAGGCGGCGGGGATCATTACTATCGATTCAAAGAAGTGAGTTATATATTATGAAAAGAGAAGGCTGGTTGGATTTTTTGCGGGTTACGGCCTGCTTTATGGTGATGGTTATCCACAGCACCGAGCCCTTCTATCTGGGAGGGGACGGTGGTCTTATCCTTTCGGCAACGGATGCGTTCTGGGTGGCCCTGTTCGAGGGTCTGTGCCGCTGCTGCGTGCCGGTTTTCCTGATGGCATCGGCCTATCTGCAGTTCCCCCTGCATTATTCTGCCGGGGAGTTTTTTAAGCGCCGTGCCGTGCGTATCCTCATTCCCATGGCCTTCTGGACGCTGGTCTATGCCCTGGTCTGGGGGGCGCCGGTGGAGAACTTGAAGGGGCTGCTGCTCAATTTCAATTATGCGGCCGGTCACCTCTGGTTTGTATATATGCTGGTGGGCATTTACCTCATTATGCCGCTGCTTTCGCCCTGGGCGGAGAAAGTGTCCAAGCAGGAACTCTCCATCTACCTGGGCATCTGGCTCTTCACGCTTTTGATTCCGTTTGTCCGGGAGCTGGGTAGCGGCGGTCCGGCCCCGCTTATCCAGGCGGCGGACGGCCTGCCTTCTGCCGCGCTGTTCCCGCTGTGGGGAGAGGCCTCGTGGAATCCCTTCGGCACGTTTTATTATGTGAGCGGTTTTGTGGGCTATATGCTTTTTGGCCTGTATATCAAGCGTTTTATTCCCAATACCCGGCAGAAAGCTACGCAGGGTCTTATCCTCTTCCTGCTGGGCTTTACCATGATCGTTTTCGGCCTGCTTCGCCGCTTTTCCGACACCGGGGATTCCTTCCCGCTTTCCACAGACCTTGCCTGTGCCGTGGCCTGGGAGGTACCCATCACCTTCTGCAGTCTTTTCGTCCTCTGCACGGCCCTGGGGATCACGCTCATTTTCCGCTGGATCTGTGCTTCCGAGGGACGGTTCTATCGGAACATCATCCTTCCCCTTTCCAAGGCCGGCTACGGGATGTACCTGATCCATATGCTGGTGTTGGCACAGTTCTCCGGCTGGTTCCGCGGCTGGTTGGGCCTGGGAGCCGATGGCGTCCTGGGCGCCTGGACCACCCCGGTCCAGATCCTGGGGACGGCCCTCTGCAGCTTTGTGGTCGTGGGCCTTGTCTCCGTCCTTCTCCAACGCATCCCCCGCGTGGGCAAGTACCTCATGGGCTAGGGGCTCCTCGCTTGACCCCTTCCTGCCACCCGTTACACGTTTTGGGCCCCCAGTGCGTAATGCCTGGCTTCCCCGAGCCACTAGTTACGCGTTTTGGGGGTCTAATGCGTAGTGGGTGGCAGCTGATTCCAATCACGTTGGCTGTCCATTCGGGACTCCTTACATAAAAGTGTTCAAGTTTTAACTGAAGATTCCATTAAAACACACAAAAAGAATGTGAAACAACACTTTCTTTTTTTCGATCCTTGTTTTTTGGCATAAGAGGCCGTAAGTTTGAGACCGGCATAACCAACCCCGTGCCCTAAAAACATGGCTAGAAAAAGATCAGAAAGAGATCATATTCACTCCCTCAAGAAGGGCTATTACCACTTAAGCACAGATGGATGGGGAGATGGTTTCCTTTTCCACACCACAGAACAGTACGCATACGGGATGGCGGTGACCGGACTCCTCACACTCCAGTTTGACATCGCCATCTATGATTTTGCGCTCATGCCCAACCACATTCACCTCTTGCTCAGTGGCACGGGCACTTCTTGTCTGGCCGTATTCGATTATCTTAAACAAAAGCTATCGGCCCGGCTCATCAAAGACGGATACCAGCCCCTACCGGAAGACTACTGGTTCAAACTGAAACCCGTAGATAATCCGGAACAAATGAAGAACAACTTCATTTACCTGGACCGTAATGCCTATGAGCTTCAGCAGTACATCCCCTCCGGCTATCCTTGGGGCGCGGGATACCTTCACTATTCTGCCGTCAGCGATATGATTTCCGGGACACCGGCGTCCGCCTTTTCCAAGCGAAAACTGGAAGAGATGACCGGGTCCCGCCTCCCCATTCCAAACCACTGGCAATTCCATCCCAAATATGGACTCCTTCCCTCTTCGTTTGTAGACAACAGCCTCTTCCTCAGACTGTTCCAAGGTCCTAAAGAGTACGAGTCCAAGTTGGTCAAGGATTACGAAGCCTTTGTAAAAGTAAGCCGATCCCTGGGAGAAAAGCCCGTGTTTTCTTCGGATGATGTTAAGGATATAGTGACCCATCTGTTGCAAAACTATTTTTCGGGCAAACAATTACGGCAACTCTCCAACGAGGAAAAAGGACGGCTGGCGACTGTCCTGGCTAAGGACTATGATCTATCGGCCGATGTTATCAGCTCGGCCCTGGGCCTGTCTGAGCACTTGGTTCAGCAGCTGCTACGGGCCAAAGACTTTGGAAAGCAGCGGTGATGGCTCTCTCCTGCCACCCGTTACGCGTTTTGGGCCCTCAGTGCGTAATGCCTGGCTCCCCCGAGCCGCTAGTTACGCGTTTTGGGGGTCTAGTGCGTAGTGGGTGGCAGGGGTAATAGGTTGTATTGGGAAGGAAGCTGGATTTTTGTAACTTTGCAGCATGTTAATCACTCTCACAGGCTTTATGGGAAGCGGAAAAAGCACAGTGGGCCGCATGGTGGCCGATGCACTGGGCTGTCCCTTCCTGGATTTGGACGATATCATTGTCAAGAAAGCGGGCAAGACCATTCCGCAGATTTTTGAGGCCGAAGGTGAACGCGGCTTCCGTCGCCGGGAGAAACAGGCGCTGGAACAGACTGTGGAAAAGTACTGCGAGAGCATCGCCGTCCTGGCCCTGGGAGGCGGCACGGTAACCATTCCCGGCTCCATCGGCCTGCTCCAGGAAAAGACGCTTTGCATCTATCTGCAGGCCGATGCAGACACCCTTCGGCCCCGCCTGGAAGGCTCCGCCGGAGAGCGCCCCCTGGCCTCCGAAGGCTGGGAAGAACGCCCCCTCTACGAGAAAGCCGCCCACATCACCCTGGATACCACGGGCCTTACCCCCGAAGACCTAGCCGACGAAATCATTATTTCGTGTTTGTAATTGTTCCGCAGAATGCCTATCTTTGTGAGACTATGGGCATCGCTGAACGTCAATGGAGCTTAATTCCGGCTGCAGATCCTGAGAAGGCATCGCAGCTGGCGGCCGAACTGGGCATTGACCGGGTTCTGGCAGATCTCCTTGTCCAGCGCGGTGTGGAGACCTTTGAGCAGGCC
>ONCE01000022.1 GCA_900316245.1 uncultured Bacteroidales bacterium
ACCCCAGCCTTTTGCAAAGTTATCAAATTCTCCGTTCACTTTCTTCAAAAACAGCAGGCTTACCAGCTTGCGAAGGATCCATGGGTATTGCTCCGGGCCGATAAAGCGTTCGGCCTCCGGAGTAAGGAAAGTACCTTTTTGGGCAAACAGCTTGCCCATGGGGGGCCACGGGGCTACCATCTTGGCCCGCTCTTCGTCCGTAGTGGTGCGAATACGGAAGCTGCCGCCCTTGATAAGCGTCCCTCCGTAGCTGCAGCCCAACTGGGCAGGAAGCTTCTGGAGGAAGCGCTCCGCCAGGCGGAACTCGTTGCCTTCGTCCATGCCGCCATGCAGCAGGAAGGAAAGCTGGCCGGGCACTTTACGCTCTGCAGGCAGGGTGGACAGGAATTCCAGCATCAGGCTGGGGACACATTCTACATAGAGCGGAAAGGCTATAAGGATATGTTCGTGGGTAAGAAAGGCTTCACGAGCAGCATCCCATTCCTTACGATTGGAGAGATTGTGGAGTTCCCAGTAATGACAAGGTGGCGGAGAGGAGATTTCTCGACTGCGCTCGAAATGACGGGAGAGACACTCAACTTCTCTTCTGCCCCCGGAATAGCAAATGCACCCATGGACTTTCCTCCAATATTTGCAGCAGTACGTACGCACCAGTCTTCCAGCAGGGCCTGGTCACCGGCGCCCTTATACAGGAGGCCGATATTAAGAGGATGATACCGCAGCTCGTGCCGCATCCAGCCGTCTCGGAAGCCTATGTACATATTAAGCATGGGCATGACACGGTCCATAAGCCGTTTACCCCTGTAATCCAGAAAGCCGAAGCGAGTGTCGGTGACAATCCAGAGGCTATCGGTCTTCACCAGCTTCTTCAGAATCTCTTCATAATCATCCTTGAAGGCGCAGACTCCGGGCGTTCTGAGCCAGCATTGATTGCAGCCCACACAATGCGCAATCTTCATCAGGGAGGTGTCCATAATCTCCACCTCTTTCCCTGAAAGCAGGGCGCGGAAGACTCCTTCAGAGACTTCTGCACCCAATGTGTTCAATACTAAATCCATAGTCTAAAGCAGCGGTATCATAAACGGGCAGATAAACATAATCGCGTATGCTACGCCTTTAATGATAATGGTAGTCAGGTTGGTATCCATGGTCTGTGATCTATTAATAATTCAATTAATAAGGATGGTAGTGCGGATGGGTTTTGACGGAGTTCTTGAACAGAGGGGTCCCCAGCAGGTGCCGGATCTTGGCCTTGGTCATTCCTATCTCTACCTGATTGATCTTCCGGGTGGCGCGGGTAGAAACTCATCATCTTTTTCATCTTTCTACTTTCTTTGGGCAGCTTTCTTGTCCACATTATTTCAAGTGCAAAGTTAGCGGATATCTTGTTCCGAAATAAAAATGGATGTGGACAACGAAGTGGACAAAATGAGGATTTTGTCTGTAAAGCAGTTGGACATACCGGACGCTTTTGCTACCTTTGCCCCTGCATTAACGGAGCACTTTATTTATTATGGCAAGACCTGTAAGCATAACCAAGGAGAAGATTCTGTCGGCGGCCGTGGGCGTAGTGAGGAAAGGGGGTCTTTCGGCCCTGACATCCCGCAACCTTTGCACGGAACTGGGGTGTGGAGTCAACGCCGTTTTCTCTGCGTATGGTTCAATGGAAGGCGTTCAGGAGGCCGTCAGGGCCGAAGCCAGCCGCCATTTTCAGAAGCGCCTCCGGGATGGCCTTTCCTTGAGTCCGCCCTTCAAGGGCTTTGGAATGGCACTGCTATGGTTTGCTATGGATGAGCCGCAACTTTTCAAGCTGGCTATGGCCGGGGAAACCCCAACAGACTCCTTTGAGAGCTACATAGACACGCATATAGGCCTCAAGGAAGAGTGCCTGGCGGCCATTGGCCAATCCTTCGGCCTGCAGGGGAAAGAGGCCGAAATGCTCTACTACCAGTTGCTGCTGGTGGGACTGGGGCTGGCCCAATCCTGCGTAGAAGGCGGTGCGGCTCTCAGTATCCCCCAGGTGTCCGAGATTCTGGGCAAGAACGTGCGGGCTTTCCTTATGGTGATCCGCGCCGGGGCCGATGCACGGGAGTCCTACATTCCCAACCGAGGCGCCGGGCCGCAAGGAGACGTGGATTCCTACCTTATGATCCAATCCCTGGCCGGGCAGAACCACCTGCTGCAGGAGCTCCATTCACATCCCAGGTACATCCAGGACAGTGAGTGGACCGAACTGGAACGCGTGCTCCGAAATTCTTTCAATCTAACCCCGGAATCCCTCCGGGAAGCCCACCCGGGGCTCACCAAAGGAGACCACCGCATCTACATTCTCTCGCACCTTCAGTTTACCGTTTCGGAGCAGGCCCTCCTCCTGGGCATTTCCCCCGCTTCAGTCACAAAGGCAAGGCAGCGGCTGAAGGCAAAACTTCAATAAAGTGTTCCCGCCCGAGGCACCTTTTGGTCTGAGACCGACAAATTGGACGTGCGCACGAGGGATAGTGAATATGTGACAGAAATTGTGCCGGTGCCAAAGAAAGCCTTCAACTCGTCAGCGGTCTTTCCATCCACCTTCCCCAGCGGAGTATAGGACCAGCTATTGCTGCCGTAAAAGACGCAGATATTGTCGCCGTTATAGAGCATAATGTCTCCGGAAACGGCCGTAACCTCCCCGTCGTGTCTCTCCAACGAGAATCCCAGCGGCCCGTAATGCTCGAAACCGTTGGCCTTCATTTCAACGGTTACAGATCCGGATTTCAGCTTTTCGGCCAGAGCCTTTGCAGTGGCGTTGTCTGCCAGGGTGGCCGTGATGGTTCTGCCGCCGGCAGTGATGTTCATAGTCATAGATTGCGTGTTTTCATTCCCGTTCTGCTGGCCGTTGTCATCCGACTGTTCCTGTTTTTCTTCCTGCACCGGTGGGATAGGAAGCTTTTCGCAGGCCGATAGGGACAAAACGAAGCAGGACAATACTGTGAGTATAGCGGCTTTCATTACTTCAGGTTATCTTTGAAGAAGGTTTCCATCTTGTCGTAGGGAATGACGCCGGCGACATCGTCATAGAGGTCGGTATGCACGGCTCCGGGGATGATGAGAAGTTCCTTGTTGTCGCCCTTCAGTTTGGCGAAGGCGCCTTCGCTGAAATAGCGGCTGTGGGCCTTCTCGCCGTGGATCAAGAGCACGGGGGTCTTGATTTCACCCGCCATGTCCAGCAGGGGCTGGTTCATGAAAGACATCGTACCGATGACATTCCAACCGTCATTGGAGTTGCCGCTGCGCTTGTGGTAGCCACGGGACGTCTTGTAATAGGCGTGATAGTCCTTGACGAACCAGGGGGCATCGTCCGGAAGCGGATCGACCACGCCGCCGGCCCGCTTGTAGGTACCGGTGCGATAGTCTTCGGTGCGCTGGGAGGCCCAGGCCTGCCGCTGGGCGTCACGGGCAGCCTCATTGTCGGTGCTGCCAAAGTAGCCCTCACGCGCCACGCGGGACATATCATACATAGTGGAAGTAACCGTTGCCTTGATCCGGGGATCCAGCGCCGCCGCATTGATGGCCATGCCGCCCCAGCCACAAATGCCGATGATACCGATGCGCTCGGGATCTACCAATTCGTTGGTGGAAAGGAAATCCACGGCCGCCAGGAAGTCCTCCGTATTGATGTCAGGTGACGCCATTCTGCGGGGCTCGCCGCCGGATTCGCCGGTAAAGGAGGGATCAAAGGCGATCGTGAGGAACCCTCTCTCGGCCATATGCTGGGCATAGATGCCAGCCGTCTGCTCCTTCACGGCGCCAAAGGGGCCGCTCACGGCAATGGCGGGCAGTTTTACGGCGTCATTCCCGGCTTGACCGGGAATCTCTTTGGGAACATACATATCTGCGGCCAGTTCAATGCCAAAACGATTGTGGAAAGTGACTTTGCTGTGGTTTACCAGTTCGGACTTAGGGAAGGTTTTGTCCCATTCCCGGGTGAGATGCAGAGTGTTCATACTATTGTTTTGGTTGCAGCCGAGCAGTATCATCACTGCAATGGCTATAATTATACTTTTTTTCATAGTGCAAAGGTACGGCGAAGGTTCCAAGATTTTGAACAAATATTCGCTTTCTTTATACCAATTTCGCAGATATTACTATCTTTGCAAGGTTATGAAGAAGATTTTGAAGGTCGATAATCCCAACGTCTATGCCGAATACGTAGGTGCTCCGGTGCTACATCCGCAGCTGGCACTGATAAGCTATGACGAGGTCTCCCCATTCCGTAACAGCCTGAACAATTACGGCGTCTATGGCCTGTTTATCCAGCAGCAGTTCCCTAAATATCTGTCTTATGGCACCAAATCCATCCTGGTCGGCGACAGCTCTATCATTGCGGTTGCTCCCGGGCAGATTGGTGGCGGAGAAGACAACGGAACGCCGCTGTACATCAACGGTTGGGCGCTGCTCTGGTCTCCGGAACTTTACATACCAGAAAATCCGTTTTTCTCTTATTTCGACACCGACTGGCTCCGGATGGAGCCTCAGGAATGGACGCGGATTTCGCTGCTCTTGGTGACGATGCGAAAGGAAATGCAGGAGAATCGGGATTCCCCGGCACTCCGAAACATCCTCACCAGTTACCTGCAATTGATTCTGGACTACTGCCAGCGCATCTATCTGAGGCAGCTCTCGCAAAAAGAAAGCGGCGAAAGCGACATCCTCAAACGCTTCCACCGCCTGCTGGTAGATTATTTCTCAAAAGGCCTGCAGCACGAAAAAGGACTCCCGACCGTGTCCTGGTGCGCATCAGAGCTGGCTTATTCGGCCCGCTATTTCGGCGATATGATTCACCAAGCTACTGGCAGCACGGCCATCGGTTATATCCATACCTTCGTTATCGACCAGGCCAAAACTTTCTTGATGAAAGGGCTCAGCGTGGGAGAAGTTGCCGATTTGCTTGGGTTTGATTATCCACACCATTTCAGCCGCCTGTTCAAGAAGATGACAGGAATGACGCCGACGGAATTCCTGAGATAACGGTCACTTTGTGTTCCCTGATAGGGTCATGGACTTGATTCTCCCAGCCACCTCCTCCGGGTGGTCAATTAGGAGCTGTCCGTGGTTCATTCCGGGAAACACCTCAACGTGAGAATCGGGGTGAAGGGCACACAGATGCCGGGCCTGCGGTTTTGCCACAAAGGCCTCTTTTGTTCCGTACCAGAAGTGGATATCGGCCCCTTGAACTGACTCCAATTTGTGGGTATAGACGTCCTTGTATCCGTCTCGCACCGCCTTTCCCTTACCGTAGGGCCATACTTTCCGGCATTCATCCAGAAGCACATCGAAGTAATGGGAATGGAACACCCACCGCCAGAAGCCGGTCCAGTGGTAACAGGTCCAGACATTAAGGCTCTGATAGTAGCGAAGGGGATCCACCAGCCATTTGGGCAATGGCAATAAGGGAGCGGCATCCATAATGGCGTGATTGATGACAATCTCACGGCGCTCAAGCACACGTGAAAGAATCTTTCCGCCCAGCGACAAACCATAAGCACAATCCAAGTGACCTCCCAGGTTCTCCTGAACGTAATCAATAATCTGCCCTGCCTGGTCGTCAACGGAAGTAAAGGCCGATTCCTTCCCCAGAAGGAAGCCGTCAATTCCGGCGGCAACGATATGGAACTGGTCTTTCAGGATATCGATCAGCGGGAGGAATATCTCATATGATACCCCCAGCCCGGGTATCAGAAGCAGACCGGGATTCGCTTTGTCTCCGTAGGTGTTGAATGTCATTTCTTCAAAGTTATAAATCGGCCTCAAGACGCTTCTCTTCCGAGAGAACCTGTTTCATTTTACTCTAGTCTTGAAGAAAAGTGGCAAAAAAAGCAGCCATGGCGTCCCGGATTTCCGCAAAGCGGGGCGTGAATGAAAAGTTCTCATCCAGATGCAGGGCATGCCGGGGTTCAAGGCAGGGATGGTGCTCGGCGGGAATTCCCAGGGAGACGGCTTTCTCATGGATAGCGTGTGTCCCGTAAAAGTAGTCCGAAAAGTGCTTGAGTCTATTATTTAACGGATAGCCCTCTTCATAGGGGAGAATGGGATCCTCAACCGACTGGAAGGAGAGGATGGGCACAGACGCCCGTTCCAGGACGGAAAGGTTGTGAACGGCACCCCAGAGGTTGGCGACGGCACAGATGCGGTAAGCGCTCACAGGAGTGGGCCGATAGGCCATATTCAGGGCCGTGATGGCTCCCGAGCTGGTTCCGGCCAGGAAGACCTGCTGCGGATTGATGCGAAGGTCTTCCCGGCCCAGCAGGTATGCCAGGGCGGCATCGGCATCCTCCAGTGCACGCATTTCGGCTTCACGTACTTCCTCCTTCACCGGGTGAAAGCCCAGACGGTAGTTAATGGATGCCGCCACATAACCCAGCGAGGCAAAGTAACGGCACCATGCGGCTTGCCCAAGTTCTTCCTTGTTGCCGATGAAGAACGCCCCTCCGTGCATCATCAGAAGCAGTGGCCGGGTCTCCTGCAGATCACCCTCCGGCAGGTAAATGTCCATCTCCAAGGTGATGGGGTTCATGCTTCCGGAATGGAAAAGCAGTTTGAGGATGGCTTTCCGGTCGCCCACCGGCGTATGCGAATAATAGCCCGGCACCGTAGCGTAGGGCACATTCCGTATCACCGTTACCTCATACTTGGGCGTGGTGAAAGGCAGAGCCAAAAGCCCTGAAACTAACAGGGTGAGCATCATATTGCCAATTCGAATCTTGATTTATCCAACTCTCAAAGGTAATCATTATTCTTCAGACCCTATAGAACTAGATAGATTTTTCGGTCACTTTTGGTCACCTTTTCCGCTTATTATTTGAATACACCGCTGGTATAATTCAACCACTTGATAGACAAATCATTCGATAGCCAACAAGAATACACGATAGCCACCAGTTATTTAGCTCCCGCCCGAGGCACGAAAAGAGCGACGCAGATATGCGCCGCTCTTTTTGTGCCTAATATCTTAGATAGAATGGGTCGGTCGGAAGGGCCATCATTCAAAATCAAAATAGGCCGATGTGAGGATGATCTTGCTGTCTCCGGGAAGGTCGGCATCGTTCTTTTTAAGGAACTCTTCGGCCAGGAGAACATCCGGAATGGCTGTCTCCTCGTCACAAGCGACCAGAACCACAATCATATTTCCTTCTTTCAGTGCGGCTTCCGCTACTGGTGAGCCCTTGTACGCCGTCCAGGGCTGTCCCCCTTCAATAGGCACATACTTGTCCAGGAACAGGGGATAGGTGTCGTCCCAGCCGTCCGGCATATAGAAAACCATTTTGTAGCGGGAGGATGTATCGGTTCCTGCATACAAGACATCCGTCACCACGGTATAATCCTTCTGGCTATCCTCATCGAAACCGATTGCGCAGAGATAAGTTTCACCCGTGCTGATATTCGAAAAATAGTGTTTCTTCCTTCCGGTACAGGAGGAGAAAAGCAGCAAAGAAGCTGCGGCGATAATGATGAATCGTTTCATAGGGTTTATTGTTTACTCCAGGCTAAAAGGGCCTCATTGGCCGATGAATAGATGCCGCCCACCCGGCGGAAGCCCCGGCCCACCAGGGCGTATTTGCCTTCTTCAAGCTTGATGACAAAATAGGAACCGCGGTTGCTTTGGAAGCAGTAAATTGCTTCGAAGTACTTTTCTCCGTCGATGCTCAGTTCCTGCCAGTCCCAGTTGAGAAGCTGGCAATACTGACCATCCTCATCTCCTCTATTTCTCCTTGTCACTATAGCATCATCCATAAGAACAATCTCGTCGCCAAGAAGCATATTGCCTGGTCCGTCATACAGCGCCTGGGCAGTTTTGTAGTTTGTGGACTCTTGATGCTTCAGCAACAAGAATCGCCCGTTCTTCATCATGGGCGCTATACCCACATTGCCGGAAGTTATTATCTTGTTTGTCGCAGCATCGGTGTAGACCTTATGTCCGTCTTCATACTCTTCCACGACAAACTGCCCTTCTCCTTCAAAGCGAACATCCTTGGGTGAACCTCCGTGGCGATTGTCATACACTTCACTTCCCCCATACTTTCCCTGATTATTTCCGTGAAAGACGTACCACTCTTTACTACCATCCTTATTGCGCTTGCCAAGAATCACCGGGCCTCCGTCCACGTGCGTCCGACGCTCTATATCGTATTTTATAGAATTGTAATACTGATCTTCTCCTACTTCCCCCCATTCGTGCTTTCCTGCCGCAGTCTGGAGCTTTTCATAGACTACGCTCTGCTCGTTGATGCCGGAGAACTTCGGGGCTGTTTGCGCCTGCGGACAGGAAAGGAGCGGTTCGCCGACGGTAACGGCTGCGGGCTTTTCCGGTTCGGGAGTATAGTCCTTCAGTTTGGTACTGGGGCTGCTCTCTTCGGCGGTTAAGGGAATGGCTTCTCCCCGCATGGCGTGGAGCTTATTTCTGCCGGATTCGGTACTCAACATAAGGGTAACGATATTGTCCCTTAGGCGGGTCGCATCCCCTTCCTTCCCGGAACGCATGGTCTTCTGCCACATATTGTAGGTTTTTCCAATGAGACAGTCTCCCTTGTGTTGATTGCTAAACTCCGCCCCGCAGTAGTCGCAGTGCGTCCGGATGAGGAGCTCGTAGTACTCGTCATTGGTTAGCGGCTTTCCTTCCACACTTTCAAACGTGCCGGAATCGGAATACGGTTCCTTCCCCCAGGAAGAGCCGGAGTCCTCGGACGAAGACTGGGCTTGTTGCTGCTGGGCCAGCCACCAGCAGCCGGCCTTATGGTCTGAGGGCTGAAGATGTCTGCCTTTTACGACTACGGCGCAGCCGGGACAGATTTCTCCTACAATTACGGCGGTTTGTCCCCAGGCAAGCTGAAAAGAGAGCAGTAGCCCTATAAAAACTAGTTTTTTCATACGCGGGAGTTATCGTTTTTTTTCATCAAATAGATAGCCCCGGCAACGAGTGCCGCGACAATCAGAAATGCAAGTGTAGTGTTAAAGGCATCTCCCCTCTTTACTTTCAAGAGGTAGATACCATAATTAAGGCCGAATAGCAAGACGCTACCAGCAAGGCCCACCCCCAGAGCCTTAAGAGTCCCGTAAGGATTCTCCTTCCAGGTCTTTCCTTTGAGAATATTCCGGCCAATATAGCAAAGCGGAATAAGGCCGATAAGAACCGCTAGGGAGAGCGCCAGCGTATTCTGCGCCTTGTCGGCAGCCCGAGCGGCCTGGGCGTTCCTTTCCTGCTGCTCGGCCCTTTCCAGAATGGCACGGGTTTCCGGGGTGATGTACTGTTCATACAACTCTTCCGGAGACTGTGCTCTGGCTGAACAGGTGACAAAAAGGAGTAGAATCCAGAATAAGCGTTTCATGGCTCTATTCTTTAACAAGACGAACGGGATGTTTTCTTTGGCCCATGCCGGTACGGCCAAGTTCTTCCCAAGTATAGTAACCGTCACGGTCATGTGTTTTCAGCAGCGGGTTCAAGATGATTTCCTTCAGATAGCATCCGTCAGAGCCCGTGATGCCAAACGACCTTGCCGAGCGGCTTCCCGCGGGGTAGAGGAATGAGATTACGTTGCCGTTTTCGGCGGTGAACACAATCCACTCCTGCCCATCTTTTTCTTTTACGCCTTGTATGCAGTTTTCCCGGAGTTCACGGATTTCTGCTAGTGTCGGCAACCTCCAGCCATCGGGAATATTGGTTTCCGGAGAGGTATCTTCTAAGGCCCACATGACGCTAAGACCCAAGTCCACCGCCTTAGGAACGTGCTGTGCATGGGCAGTAAAGGAAAACGCAGTCAGAATCAGTGTTACAATGAATGTGGTTGTCTTCGTCATACGCTCGATATTTCCACTAAAAGGGTGTATTAGTGACAAATATAGCATTTTTTATAAAAACATTTCCTCTCCACGCCCTGTACTTGGTCTCTTTCGGTCACCTAATGTAACATCTCAAAAAATCCGTCCGGACACCAGAAACTCAATTTGGTGTCCAGACGGTGTTATTTGATGTGCGCGGACACGGAAACCGGCCCTGCGGTGTCGGGATTCCATGTTTTAATACAAGGGGTTCGGCCCTTACCTTGTAAATGCAAAGTGGAAGGGGTGGTCAAAGTGGCGGCGGGAGTAGTAGGTGACGGACGGGTGGGTGAGGTCCATCACCATGGTCCAGGCGGTGCCCAGGAACTTCCCCTCCTGCTCCGGCTGGGATACGGCGGCCATGGTTTGCGTGAGTTTCTCTTTGTCCATGATGCCTTTGGTGGCCTCGTACTGGTTGCAAAGGTATTCATAGCGCCGGTCCCCTTCGATCAGGCCCACATTCAGTTTGGAGACGCAGAGGTAGTGGTTGGCTACGGCCTTTGCCTCCACAATTTCCATCTGGTTGTCCACATACTCTACCACCACACTTCGGCCCGATGCATCGGAAATGGCATAGTGATGGGCCGCTCCAATGTCTGAATGCATATCGATTCCCTGCAGCAGTTCCAGGGCCTCGTCAACCGTTGCAGCGTTCTTCAGGAGATAGCAGATGGCCGATGAGGTGGTCAGGGGCGTTTTGCCGCTTTCCTGCTGCGTCTGGGCGTTGTCGCCAGCCATCAGGTCGGCAATGGCCAGGCCTTTTTCGTTGATGCCGTCCAGGGCGAAGAACAAGGCCGAGAGCGCCATTACCTGATTCTGCATGCCTTCCGGGACCCATCCTTCCCCAAAGCCGAAGAAGTTGGTGTTGAAAGTGGTGTAGGTCTCATATCCCTGCGTCGGCACGGTGTGAACGACAATGCCTGTGGCCGAATTGAAATCGAAGTTCCGGCCCATGAGCACATCTCCCTCCGGTGTACGGGTGGTAAGGGCCGAACATCCATAATGGGCCGGTACCGGCTTGGGGGCCTGCGCCTGCTGGAAGCCTTTTGAAATGAAGTTCATGACATAGCCTACCAGCTGTCCGGCACTCCGGCCGCCGCCTTTTTCCAGGAGCCCGGTAAAGCCGTCGTCACCCTTGTATTCCATGTAGTACAGGCCGTCGTCCAGTTTTTGGACAGACAGAGCGCCCTGCTTGAGTGATTCGGCCTGGGCCCATGCATTTGCCTCGGAAAGAAGTACAAAGGCCAACAAGCTCCATAAAATGGTCTTGACAATCCGTTTCATATTTGTCTCTGATTATTTGCCTGCCGAAAGGTATTCTTTCAGCGATTCCACGTAGTTGCTGAATGCTTCCTGGCCCGTGGGGGTAATCTTACAGGTAGTGCGGGGCATTTTTCCCTTGAAGCCCTTTTCCACCGTGATGTAGTCTGCGGCGGTGAGCTTGTCGATCTGCACGCTAAGATTCCCCGAAGTGGCTCCAGTCTGCTTCTTGAGGTAGGTAAAGTCGGCCTCATCGACCCCGGCCAGGATGGACATCACAGCCAGCCGGAGCTCCGAATGCAGGAGCGGATCTAACTTGGGAAACATACGCTACTTGTACTGAAGTTTCATGATGCAACCGGTCAGGAGCAGCAGGATGCCTCCCAGCGTGAAGATGAGCAGCTGCCCCTCTCCCTTTACCAGCATGGCAAACACGGCACCGCCCACGCCCAGCAGGAAGCCGGCGATGATGATGGGCCAGTTTTTCAGAAGCACGCCGGACATGCATTCGGCCAGTCCCATGATGATGACGATGATGAGCGTTACGTTCATGGGGACCAGCAAGATGGCAATGGCGCTGAGGGTGATGGCAAAAGCGCCGAAGACGCCCCACACGCCGCCGAGCATTTTGCTCACTTCGTTTTGCGGCTGGCCGTCCTTATACCTTCCCATCAAGGCTGCCAGAGGATAGCCGATGACGGGCATGGCAAACCACAGGAAGTTCCAGCTGGGGTTCCCTTTGAAATGCCACAGTAAATAGATGATCAGTGAAATGGCCGTAAGCAGCGCTCCCCAGAAGATGAAGAATTTGGCACTGCTGCGAAGGATGTCCTTCCGGTTTTTGTTGAAGGTTTCGGTGATGAGCTGAAGGCTTTCGGAAGCCGTCATTTCTTTGTTCTGTTCCATTGTATCCACTGTTTAATTCGTTTTCAGGGCCCCGTTCAGCTGCGCAGTCTGACAGAACCCCGATGCAAATATAAACAAGTTTACAATATAAACCAAATTTATTTCAGAAAATTTTCCCTCATCAAGCAGCGCAAGGATGCAAAAAAGGCCGAGCCGCGGCTACAAACCGGGTGAAGTACTATTCCACCCGGGTCATTTCGAAGGACTCGGTGTAGGTGGATCCGTCCGCCTTCTTGCGGAGGGCGATCCAAATCATAGTTCCGTTCTCGAGGGACTTGACTTCCCACCATTCGCGGTACTCGGCCTCGTTTCCGGAGACCTTCCAACGCGTGCAAAGCAGGTTGCCGTCTACAAAATACTCGCTCAAGGAACCGCCTTCGGGCACCCACTGCCCGTCCGCCTGGTTGTAATAGACAAACGTTCCGTTGGACTTATATTCCCAACGGTGCTTCTTGCCGTCGTCGTAAGGGTTCTGTCCGCTGGTGATCTGTCCCTCCCAGAGGCCCAGGATGCTCTGGCTGAAATCGGCCTCCACCTTCTTGGAAGTCAGGTACTGGGGCTTGGAAACTTCCGTTACCTTTCCGTCACGGATGACGGTCCGCTGCCAGGAGGCGTCCATCTCCGTGGCGGTGATGGAACCTACATAAAGCCGGTTGATGAGGGTGACGCCTTCCTCGGGATGGGAGGTCAAAAGGACCGTATTGCCGTCCATTTCCACGCTGTGCTCCAGCTTGGGGCTCCATACGCCTTCCCTGGAACAGCTGGAGACGGCCTTGGTGGCAGAAAGGAAAGTATACACAAGCTTGTCATCGGTGGGGAGGGGCACTTCTTCGGACTCGGACAGGACCCACTTGCCCTGCAGCTTCTGGGTCAGGTTGTCGATGGGATTGGCCTTCACCATTACATTGATCACCATCTTGAAGGAAACGGTGATGGGCACAAACTTGTCGTCCACTTCGGAAACACCGACCGATACCGAACGGAGTTCGTTGGTGCTGTAAGTTCTTCCCGGAGTGGGCGTATGATAGAGAACCAGCTCTCCCCTCTCCGGATTCTTGTCGTCGAATTCTTCGTACGCCAAGTCGTTATACATATGATGGGCCGGGATGGGCAGGACACGGCGGCAGGCCGTCATATCCGAATAGACCAGGCCGAGCTTTTTGACCTCCTCAGAGAAATCCACGGTCAAGCCGTTCTTGATTTCCTGCTCCGTTGCCTCATAATTGAGGGTGATGACGTTGGTGTTGTACCAGTACATCTTCATATGGTAGGAAGATACACCGCCCCAGCGGTCCTTCAGGAGCATCGTTCCCTTTACCTCCTGGCGCTTGATTCCGGTAGAATCCTTGAACTCCCTCCAGGCCAGGTTGGCCGTAGTATCCGGCTCGAAGGAGACATAACGCTTCTTGAGGTCGTAATCCATCTTGACGGAGGCCGTGCAGTCCTCATCAAGGACAAAGGCTATATCCTTCAGGTTGTCGGGCGTGTAGTAGCGGCCGTCCGAATCGTCCTTGGTCTTGAACAGAACCTTGTCCAACGGGACATAGACGGTTCCAAAGCGCTCTTCAAAATACTCCTTCCCTTCCGCCGTCTTCTTCTTCTCGTTGATCAGGAAAGAGGCGTGGGGATAGATCCAGGGGCTCAGGCCTTCGGCCGGGAGGGGCATCATCACGGTGTTGAAGGGGTCCGAGCTGACCAGCTGGTTCTTGCCTTCCTTGTCTACATAGGCTCCCACGAAGGCCATATGGGCGTCGTTCCAGACTGCCTCCTCGGCCGCCGTGGTAAGGGTGGTCACATACTGGCCATTCAACGCTTCCCCTGAGCCGTTTTTATCCACTTCCAGATTCTTCAGGCTGAAGTAATCGGGCTTCTTTATGTAAGAGGCCTTGGTCTGGGCATCGGGATCTACCCGGAAGAATTGCTTTCCGGAGATGTAGTCCAGGGCCAGCATTTCCTTGGTAAAGGTAAGGCCGGACGGATTCACACGGATGAGGCCGGTGAAATCCAGCCCTTTGCTCACAGTGTCAGCGGGGGTCTCCGCCATCACCAGCGAGAAGGGCGTGTCACTCTTCTTGAGGCCGTCTATGGTTTCCTTCAACTGGGCGAGGCGCAGGGCTTCGGCCTCCTGTTTAGCCTTCTGCGCATCCAGTTCTTCCTGCTGGGCGTCGATCAGTTCCTTCCAGGAAAGATCGTCCTGCACGCAGCCGGCCAGCACGGCCAGGCTGATGCCTAGCAAACAAATAATGGGGTTCTTCATATCGTTTCAGTGTTATTGTGGTCTGTTCTACTTTCGGCCTATCTTGGGGAAGAGGTCCTTGCCAAAGCCATTCTTGAGCATCTTGGCGAGGGCCGCATTGGTGGCCCGGAAGCCGTTGTCTATATCCGCATCTGCCTTATAGGTCTTACTCTGCCAGAGCACCGTGCCGTCCTTGAGACGGATGGAAGGCGTGAGCCAGGTACGGGGGCTGAAGAAGACCACTTTCTTCTTGACATCCACGCGGAAGATGAAATCGGCCTCTTCTGGGGTGGACACGAGGTCCCAACCGCCGGCTTCGGCCACATAATTGGTCACATCCTGGCGCTCGTCATCGGGAAAGGCGTTGTCGGTTCTGGCGAATTCGTCCACGATCTCTACGTATACTTTGTTCCCTTCGGCCGTTACTTCCTGAAGGGTCTGGGCTTTGAGCGGGGCCGCCCAAAGAAGGGTCGCGGCCACAGCCATCAATGAGGCTTTGTAAAGTTTCATATCTTGTTTCTAATCAATTGGTCTTTTCAAAGATAAGAAATAATTTACTTTTTTAGTCAGAAAAGGGTATATTTGTAGAAACAGCATAATTAATAATGAACAAAGCTCTCATAGGTTTTTTCTCTGCGCTGGCCCTGGTTTCCTGCGCCGAATCGCAGAAGAAGACCATCGAACTCCATTCCGAAGCAGACCTCGCAGGTCTTCGCGTAGCCACCACGGCCGGCACGTGCTACGATATGGAGCTGTCGCCCCGCAAGGATATTATTCTGGACCTGTTCAATACGGACGGAGACCTCCTGCAGACGCTTCTGAACGACAAGTCCGACGTCATCGTGAACGACGAGGTTCTCTACAACGCCAACGTAAGAAAAGAGAACGGAATCAAGATAGCCATGCTGGGAGAACAGGGTTTCCCCACCGGCTTCCTTTTCAACAAGGCCGATGATGTCCTGGCCCGTACCCTTACCGCCGTTCAGCAAAGGATGAAGCAGGACGGATCCCTGCAGCGCCTGAAGGACTTCTGGCTCACGGACCGCTATACGGAAGTGGATACGTTCCCCCATCTTACCTATGAAGCCACGGGCAAACCCATCCGGGTGGCCACCTGCACTATGACGGCCCCGCTGTCCTTTATGGTGGAGGGCGAGTGGTACGGCATTGAGATTGAGCTTCTCCGCGAGTTGGGCAAGGAACTGAACCGCCCCTTGGACATCCAGCTTTACAGTGCGGGATCGGGCTTCCTGGCCGTCAAGACGGGCATGGCCGATGTTATGAGCGGCTGCATCTTCATTACCCCGGAAAGGGAACAGGATTACCAGTTTTCGGCCCCCTATCACGAGTTCCATCCCGCCTATTTCGTAAAGGACCGGGAGGCGTCCAGGAAGGACGAGGGATTTTTTGCCAGTTTCAAAAACAACCTCAAGCGAAATCTCGTTACGGAAAAGCGCTGGAAGTATATCACCGACGGTCTTTGGGAAACGCTTAAAATCAGCTTCTTCTCCATTCTGCTGGGTTCGGTGCTGGGCGTGGGGCTCTATGCCATGACCCGCAGCCGCCGGCGCGGAATGCGCTCCTTTGCCCGGTTCTACAACGGCTTTATGGCCGGCATCCCGGAACTGGTCCTGCTGCTCATTATGTTCTATGTGGTCTTCCCCAAGACGGGCATTCCGTCCGATGTGGTGGCCATCATTACCTTTGCCCTCTTCTTCGCTTCCGGAGCCAGTGACATCTATAAAACCTCCCTGGATGCCATTCCGCACGGACAGACGGAGGCCGGTTTGGCCTTGGGCTTTACCCGCGCGCAGACCATCTTCCACATCGTGCTGCCCCAGGCCGTCCGGCGGGGCCTCCCCCTGTACAAGGGACAGTGCGTTTCCTTGCTCAAAGGAACGTCCATTGTGGGATATATAGCCATCCAGGACCTCACGCGGGCCGGAGACATCATCCGCAGCCGCACCTTCGACGCCGTGGTTCCGCTGATGGTCATTACCGTCATCTATTTCCTGCTGGTCTGGCTCTTCGGCCTGCTCATCCAACTGGCTTCGCCTAAACAGAAAGTGCTATGATTACCGTTTCCCACCTCAGCAAAACCTTTCAGAATCCGGACGGCAGCCGCCTGACCGTCCTCAAGGATATCAACTGTGAGATCCAGGCCGGCGAGGTCATCAGCCTCATCGGCCCTTCGGGAACGGGTAAGAGCACGTTCCTCAGAGCCCTGAACCTGCTGGACCCGCCCACCGGCGGAAGCATCATCTTCAACGGGGAAGATATCCTGGCCAAAGGCTATCCCGTGCACAGGATGCGCCAGAAGATGGGTATGGTCTTCCAGAACTTCAACCTCTTTGACCATATGACCGTGCTGGAGAACGTGATCTATGCCCCCTGCAAAATCAGGAAGGAGCCCTTGGAAAAGGCCCGCGAAGAAGGCCTGGCCCTCCTCCGCAAGGTGGGGCTGGCCGAAAAGGCCAACGTCTATCCCTCCAACCTTTCCGGCGGTCAGAAGCAGCGTGTGGCCATCGCCCGCTGCCTGGCCATGCACCCGGAGGTCATCCTCTTTGACGAACCCACATCGGCCCTGGACCCTACTATGGTGGGAGAGGTCCTGAGCGTCATCCGTCAGCTGGCCAAGGAGGGAATGACGATGCTCATCGTAACCCACGAGATGAAATTCGCCCGGGACGTAAGCACCCGCATCTTCTTTATGTACGACGGCTACATCCACGAAGAGGGAACCCCCAAACAGATTTTTGAGAGCCCCCACCGCAGTGCCACCAAGGCCTTTGTGCAGCGCATCCGCAAGGAAGTGTTCGAGGTGGACGGAAACGACTTCGACTTTCTGGATATGGAAAGCCGCATCCGGCAGTTCTGCATCAAGTACAACATTGCCTCCAAGAGTGACCTGGCCGCCCACCTGTGCCAAAAGATGCTGACGGAGGTGATGGACGGCTATGTCCCTATGACCGTCCGCATCACGTACAGCGAACTGTCGGGAGAGACCGCCCTGGATTTTATGGTGGAAGGCCTGGAGACTTCTCCGCTGAAGGCCGATAACGCCGCGTTGCCGGAGATCCGGAGCCTTTGCCGGGAAATTGTGGAAGAGAACACCTCCCGCGGCTTCCGCGTCAAATTGAGACTCGATTAACGGACACAGAATATGAAGACACTCAAGCAATCCTCCATCAGCCTGCTGGTACTGGCCCTTCTGCTGGCACCGGCCACCCTCTTTGCGCAGGAGCTTACGGCAGACCTTCAGCTCCTGAACCAGGGAGAAATCCGTGTAGGCGCCGTCCTGGATGACAAACAGGACCCCGATGCCGAATTCAACGACCGGGCCAACTTCCTGGTAAGCCGTGCCCGTTTGAATCTGGCCTTCAAGAAGGGCGGCCTTGAGATGCTGGTGTCCCCCCAGTATTCCAATATCTGGGGCCAGCAGGGCTACGGCGATTTCCATATGTTCGAGGCCTGGGCCAAGTATACGCTGCCTTTCGGCCTGTTTGCCCAGATTGGCCGGCAAGCCCTCTCCTATGACGACGAGCGAATCATAGGCCCTAACGACTGGGCTATGGCCGCCGTGTCCCACGATGTGCTCAAACTGGGCTATGAGGGCCACGGCCACAAGGTTCACGCCATCCTGGCCTACAACCAGAATCCCGAAAACCTGGAAGGCGGAACGGCCTATGTCAACGGTTCCCAGCCGTACAAGACCATGCAGACCCTCTGGTACCATTACGACGTCCCCAATATAGGCCTGGGTGCCTCCCTGCTGTTTATGAACCTGGGTGTGCAGGGAGACGAGCAGTCCAAGCACATAGGCGTGTTTTACCAGCAGATGCTGGGTACGCACATTAGTTACAAGCCCGCATGGGGAGAGTTTTCGGCCTCCTACTACCACCAGATGGGAAAGGATTCCCATGAGGTCCCCATTGACGCGTGGATGGCTGCCGCCAAGGCCATGGTCAAGCCGTCCAAGGTCTTCAGTTTTAACGCCGGATACGATTATCTGAGCGGAGACCCCTATTTCGTGGTTCCCAAGGATGGAAATATCGGTGTTGTTTTCCGGGACAAGATCCGGGGCTTTACCTCCCTGTATGGCTCCCACCACAAGTTCTACGGGATGATGGAGTTCTTCTACGTAAGTACCTACTACCACGGCTTCTCTCCGGGTCTCCAGAATGCCTATATCGGTGCTTCGGCTACTTTGGCAGAAAAAGTTTCCCTCTCGGCTACCTATCATTATATGGCCACCGCCACCAGGCTGGAAGGCTTGAAGATGGCGCTGGGACACTGCGTGGAGTTATCGGCCTCCTATGACATCACCAAGGAAATCAGCCTGAGCGCCGGCTTTTCCTATATGAAGGGAACCGAGACTATGGACCGTCTCAAGCGCAAGAGTAACAAGGGAGACCTTCGCTGGGCTTGGATCAACCTGACCTTCACGCCCCGGATTCTCAATCTGAAATGGTAGATTACTTCGCCAGGCGTTTCTTGGCGTTGTAATAAGACTGACGGCTGTTGAAGCCGGAATTGAGGGCCACCTCGTCTACGTCGGCCTGGGGATGCTCTGCGCGGTATTTCTCCGCGTAGGCCAGCCGGAAGCTGTTGATATAGGCGAAGAAGCCGCCCTTGTAGCCGGACAGGACCGCCGAGACATAGGTGCGGTTGATGCCGCAGCTCTGGGACAGGCCGGCCAGGGAAAGGTGGCTGTCCAGGAACGCTTCCTTCTCTTCCACCTGCTCACGGATCCGCTGCAGCAGTTCCTCTTCCTTCTCGTGGGGCAGCGCCATTTCTTCCTTGGGCGCCAGCACTTCCGCCTCCAGCTGGGCCACTTCCACGGCCCGGTGGGGAGAAAGGATGCCTATGAGGAAGATGATACTGAGGACGGAAAGGATGAACAGGCCGAAGGAAAGGGCCCACGGAGCTCCGTTGATGGTGGTGCTCCAGCTCATCACCAGGTGCAGGACGGCAATGATGAGGATGCTCTCTGCGTATTGCTTGGGGAAGTCGTCGGGGTTGGAGTAGTTTTCATCCGAGAAGCGCTGAATGGCCCTCAGAACCAACCGTAAGGCCAAAATGAAGCCGGCCAGATAGATGAGGGCCAGCGCTGTGCCCGTCACAAAGAAGCCCACGAGCAAGCCTCCCTGCAGTTGCGTCCCGGGAACGAGGGCCAGCACCAGGGCCGTCCCCGTCATGAGAACGTAGGTAAAAGAGAGGGCAATGATGGGTTTTCTCCACCATCTTACCTTCAATACCCGTCCAAAATAACTGAATATGAGGACGGCGCACAGGAAAGGCGAAGACAGCAGGAGGACCATTCTCAGCAGATACACGCAATCCGTATCTCCGGGCATGAAAATGACCGGAATCAGGTTGACAATGGACAGAAAACTGAAGACGACGGTTCTCCAACCGGGATAATAGTAATCCATATGCGAGGCGTAGGGCCCGCATTTGTGGCCCCACCGCAGGATGGCCACCACCAGGCACACCGTCACATAGACGGCTACCGACACGCTCAGGATATGTTCAGATGTGGTAAACATGGCCCGCTAGTTTGAATACAGGCCCTCGCGGGAGAGGAGGTGGTCCAGATTGGCCAGACCATACAGCACAACGGCTTCCACAACGGCCGAATGCTCCAGGTATTCAGGGATGAGCTTGTTGTAGATGTCCCGCTCCGTATGCCAGATTTCTCCGTACTCGAAGTTGTAGCCCTTAGGGTCCGATTCCCGGAAGGAAAGGGTGGGAACGCCATTCTTGGCAAAGTAGGCGTGGTCGCTTCCGCCGGCCCGGGTGGGACGCGGCTGAGGGTCTCCCTCCCGCTTGTTCACCGTGAAGGGGAACTCCGGATTCAGGTTCAGGATGGGCTTGCAGACCTCAACATAGTCCTCATACATAGCAGGCGGCACGGTAACGCTGGTGGCGCAGAGCGGACCGCCGTCCCGGTTGATGTAATTGGAAATCTTGTCCAGCGGAACCGTATTGTTCTCCACAAAATACTTGGAACCCAGCAGGCCGAATTCTTCGGCCGTCCAGATGCAGAACAGAACGGTGCGCTTGGGCTTGGCACCGGAAGTGGCCATCAGGCGGGCTGCCTCCAGGGTTACGGAAGCGCCGTTGCCGTCATCCACGGCACCGCCGGCAATGTCATAGGAATCCAAGTGGCCGCCGGCCATCACATACTCCTTGGGATACTTGCTGCCGCGGAGGATGCCGATGATGTTGTGATACTTCACGGGACCGCGGTAGAAATGGTTGCGGATATCGAACTCCAGCTGGAAGAGGTCCTTGCGGAGGACTTTTTTCTTGATGATCTCAAACTGATCCTCGTCCAGGATGATGTCGCAGACGGTGGGAAGGGTCTCCATCGTGAGTTCGTAGCAGTGGGCGCGGTCGTACATCACCCGCAGGGGAAGTTTGGCCGAACGGATGAATCCGGCAATCCCGGCCTCCACCATATCGCGGTAGAAGAGGGTGTCCGAGTTCTCCCGCCAGTCGAAGGCCATTCCGTTGGAGGTCTTGTTCAAAAGGACCCAGGAGCCCTTGAGCGCTCCTTTCATCCTGTCGAATTCCCGCTGGTTCTTGGGCTCGATAAACACCGGACCGGCCTGCTTGCCCTTGGTGCCGGAGGTATAGGCCGGCGTACCGAAGTGCAGCGCCATTCCGTCTTCGCTGAGCATACGGCCCGACCAGGGACCGCGGTAGAAGCCCACATTGATCTCTCCGGCCTCCTGCACCATCACTTCCAGACCCCAGGACTCGAACTGCTCCTTGACCCAGGCTTCGGCGTGGGTAAGGGCGGGAGAGCCCACAATGCGGCCGCCGATGCGGTTGGCCAGCCAGTCGGCGTGTTCCATGGTTTTATTGTCCGTGGTACCGGTTTCGATGATCTTTTTGACAACCTTGTCCTGGGCAGACAGCCCGGTCCAGGAACCGGCCAGCATCACTACGGCCAGCAGAGAGAGGAGCGTTCGTTTGTTCATATCAAAAAGGTTTCTACATACTACTTATGCAAAAATAATAAAAATCTGCAACTATGTTACGTAAAAAACTGAGGAAAAAGTTGTAACTTGCGTAGTTAGTTTAAAAGAACCGTTGATTTAAGAGATATAATGGCGACAGACAGGAAGAAGGGTTGGCTGGCTCTTAGCCCGCTGTTGGTTTTTCTCCTCATTTATGTGGTCACTTCCCTGGTGGCCCGGGACTTTTACAAAGTGCCGGTAGCGGCGGCTTTCATCATTGCATCGGCCTATTCCCTGCTCATCACGCGCTCGGTCCCCAAGACCGACGACAAGATGGCCATTTTCTCGCGGGGGGCCGGCAACAAGAACGTGCTCCTGATGATCTGGATCTTTGTGCTGGCGGGCGCCTTTGCGGCCACGGCCAAGGAAATCGGAGCCATTGACGCCACCGTCAACGCCACCTTGCACATCCTGCCCGGAAAACTGGTCTATGCCGGTCTTTTCCTGGCCGCCTGCTTCATCTCCATGGCCATCGGAACCTCCGTGGGAACCATCGTGGCCCTGGTACCCATTGCCACGGGCATTGCATCGGCCCAAGCTGGGATGAGCATTCCCTTCATTACCGCCATCATTGTGGGCGGCGCCTTCTTTGGAGACAACCTTTCCTTCATTTCCGATACCACCGTAGCGGCCACCAAGAGCCAGGCTTGCTCCATGCGGGACAAGTTCCGGGTCAACCTCTGGATTGCCGCTCCGGCTGCCATCCTGGTAGCCGCCCTGTACGTCTTCCTGGGCCTTTCCGTTGAAGCGGCACCCGCCGCCGAACCGATGGAATGGATCAAACTGGTCCCCTACCTGCTGGTCATCGGCCTGGCCCTGCTGGGCGTCAATGTGGTCACCGTGCTGGCCATAGGCATTGGCGTCAACGGCATCCTGGGCTGGATTTTGGGGTCCTATGACTTTGTGGGCTGGATGGCGGCTATAGGCACCGGCATCGGCTCCATGGGTGAGCTCATCATCGTGTCGCTGCTGGCCGGCGGTATGTTGGAGATAATCCGCTACAACGGCGGTATGGAATTCATCATCGAATCCCTCACCCGCCACATCAAGGGCAAACGGGCGGCCGGCTTCTCCATTGCCGCCTTGGTCTCGCTGGTGAACTTCTGCACCGCCAACAACACCATAGCCATCATAACCGTGGGCCCGCTGGCCAAGGACATTACGGAACGCTTCGGCCTGGATCCCAGAAAGACCGCATCCATCCTGGATACCTTCTCCTGCTTTGTCCAGGGCATCATCCCCTACGGCGCCCAGCTGCTGATGGCCTCCGGCCTTTCCGGCGTCTCCGCCGTTTCCATCATAGCCAACCTCTATTACCCCTTCACGCTGGGAATCATAGCCTTCCTTTCCATCCTGTTCCGCTTCCCGCGTAAGTACTCTTAAAGATGAAAAAGACAGTCAGCGCCTATTTGGCGGCCTCCCTCACCACCTTGCTCTGGGGCATTTCTTACCTCTGGTCGGACAGCCTGCTGGACAACGGCATCCCGGTAGAATTCTTCGTTCCGGTACGTATGCTGCTGGCCGGCCTCCTGCTGTGCCTCATCAACAAGCTTACCGGGCAGTCGATGAAGATCCTGCAAAAGAAAGACATCCTGATCTTCCTGCTGCTGTCGCTGTGCGTCCCCTTCATCTATTTCCTGGCCGAAACCTACGGTCTCAAATACACGGAATCCCCCACCATCACCTCCCTCATCGTGGCCTCCAACCCCATCTTCTCGATGATTACGGGTATGGTCATCTTCAAGGAGAAATTCGGCCGGCTTAATATCCTGGGTGTGTTCATTACCCTGGCGGGCCTGTGGCTGGTCACTTATACGTACAGCGGCACCGGGCCTCACTTCATATTGGGAATAGCCATCATCTTCATTGCCGTCGCTTCTGAAGTGAGCCAGATTGCCTTTACCAAGAGCCTGGCCAGCCGCTATGCGCCTTCGGTGATTGTGATGTACCAGTTCCTGATGGGCTCCATTTTCTTTGCTCCGCTGTTCTTTACCAAGGGACTGGCCAGTTTCGATCCGGAGCTCTATTTCAGTTGGAAGGTGCTGTACCCCACCCTGTCGCTGGCCTTGCTCTGTTCGGCCACGGCCTATACTTCCTGGGCCTTTGCCATCAAGGTGCTGGGCGTGGCCCGTACCAGCGTTTTCCTGGCCATCGTGCCGCTCATCACCGCCCTGGCAGCAGTGGCCACCAACAACGAAAGCTTCGATGTTGTACAGTGGGTGGGTCTGGCTATTGGAATGGCAGGTCTCTACTTGACCCAGTTACCGGGCAAGCCTACTTGCAAAGCATAATGTCCAGGATCATATGGTCTGTGGTTTTCATTCCAGCAGATCCTATGGTCCCGATATTCTGAATGGTCTTTTCCACGTCGTCTTCGATGATGCCGTCCGTGGAAGGGATGCAGGTGCCCCTGAGGGCCAGCACGGCCGATTGCACGGCGCAGGATACGCCGGAGGCCACTTTCATGGCGCAGCCCACCTTGGCCCCGTCGCAGACCATACCGGTAATGTTGCCGGCCATATTCTTGATGGCGGCGCAAATCTGCTCATATCCGCCGCCCTGCAGGTACACAATTCCGCAGGCGCTGCCGGTAGAGGCCACCACGCAGCCGCAAAGGGCCGATAACTTACCCAGGTAATGCTTGATATGGATGGCCACCAGATTGCTCAAAATAAGGGCTCTGGCGAGGCTTTCATCGTCTACCTTGTACTTGAGGGCATAGGCAATCACCGGCATACTCACGGTAATGCCCTGGTTGCCGCTGCCGCTGTTGGACATGGCGGGCAGGGTGCAGCCGGCCATACGGGCGTCGGAGGCGGCGGCCGTCAGGCCCATCGCGTAGCTCAGGAAATCGTCCCCGAACACCTCTTCCTGGTTTTCCCGGATGGCTTTTCCCACCCGCAGGCCGTAGTCTCCCTTCAGCCCTTCTTTGGCCAGGGCCAGATTGTAGGTGCGGTCTTCCAGGATGAAGGAAATGGTATCATAAGGGGCCGATGCCGCAAAGTCCACAATGCTTTTTACGGTAAGGTCGTATTCATCGGTGGAGCGTTCCTTGGCGGCTGCGCCGGACTCGGAGCTCATCAGAATCTTGTCTGCATAGCTGGTCTCCACTATGCGGTCGTGGTCGTCCTCGATGACGGCGTAGGCGTGAGGGTCCACCTCCGCGCTGGCAATGGCGCCGCCCTCCACGGCAACGGTGGCTTTCACGTACAGCAGATGCTCCGTATCGGCCACGCTTACCTTCACTTTCTTCTGGGCCACCAGTTCCTTGGCGCGGGCCACGGCCTCGTCATTGAGGGCGCTCAGCACTTCCAGGCCGCGGGTAGAATCACCGCACACGGCTCCCAGGGCCGCCGCTACGGGAAGGCCCACCATTCCGGTGCCGGGGATACCCACCCCCATTCCGTTCTTGAGGATGTTCCCGCTCACGGCTATGTCCAAGCGGAAATCGGCCTTTAAACGCCAATTTCCGCTGCACGAACTACAATTCTCACTGATAATCTCCACGGCCTTAGCCACGGCCAGGGCCACGGCTATGGGCTCCGTACAGCCCAGGGCGGGCTTTACTTCCCTGTGGATGAGGGCAATGATTTCCTCTTGGGTCATAATAAATCCAGGAACTTGGCAAAGGCGTCTACATCCAGGTTATAGCCCCGGGGGCCGGAGAGGATGTTTCCTTTCCCGTCCAGGAGGAAATAGTTGGGCTGGGAATTCACGCCGAAGCGGTCCAGAACCAGCTTGGAGTTCACCCTTCCCACGTCCTTGAGCACCTTGCCGTTATCGGTGGTTACCCACTGGTCCTCGGGCAGTTTGGTCTTGTCGTCTACATACAGGGACACAATCACGTAGTTATCACGGAGGCGCTGGAGCACCTTGGGGTCACTCCAGACACGGGCTTCCATTTCGCGGCAATTGACGCAGCCGTGGCCGGTGATGTCTACGAACACTTTCTTTCCCTGCGCTTCCGCGGCGGCCAGGCCGTCTTCCAGCCGGCTGTAACCGGTGAGGCCGTGTGGGAGGTTCACCTCGGAGCCGTACAGGGTAGTAGTGGAGGGGGCCGATGACACCGCCGCCGTTCCGCCGCTGCGCAGCACGAAGTCCTGCGTCTCCAGGGGCGGCATATAGCCGCTGAGGGCCTTGAGGGGCGCACCCCACATACCGGGAATCAAATACACCACAAAGGCGAAATCTAGGATGACCAGGGCCAGGCGGCCAACGGAGACGTACTCCAGCGGGCTGTCGTGCTTGAAGCGGATCTTACCCAGCAGGTACAGGCCCAGCAGGGTGAAGCAGACAATCCAGATGGCCAGGTATACTTCGCGGTCCAGGATGTGCCAGTGATAGGTTTGGTCTGCCGTAGAGAGGAACTTCAGGCCCAGGGCAATTTCAATGAAGCCCAGCACCACCTTCACGCTGTTGAGCCAGCCGCCGCTCTTGGGCAGTTTCTGAAGGATGGAGGGGAAGAAGGCCAGCAGGGCAAACGGCAGGGCGAAGGCCACGCTGAATGCCAGCATAGTGACCATCGGGGTCCAGAACTCTCCCTGGGTGCTCTTGATGAGCACGGTGCCCACGATGGGACCGGTGCAGCTGAAGCTCACCAGTACCAGGGTAAGGGCCAGGAAGAACACGCCCAGCAGGCCGCCCTTGCTGCTTCCGGCATCGGCCTTGGTGGTCCAGCTGGAAGGCAGGGTGATTTCAAAGGCGCCGAAGAAGGAGGCCGCAAACACCATAAAGATCACAAAGAACAGTATGTTGGGCAGCCAGTGCGTAGACAGCCAGTTGAAGATGTCCGCCGTTACGGCCGATCCGCCGGCGGCCCAGGTAAGGCCGATGATGAGGCAGATGGGAACCGTATATAGAAGTACGATGAAAAGACCGTACATAAAGGCGTTGAAGCGACCCTTGGCAGGGGTATCGGACTGCTTGAGGAAGAAGGATACCGTCATAGGAACCATAGGGAACACGCAAGGGGTCAGGAGCATCAGGAAGCCCCAGAGGATGGCCTCCAGGATCAGGCCCCAGAGGACGCCGGCATTGCGGCCGCTCTTGGTGCCTTCCCCGGCTGCCGCCGGATCTGCGGGTGCAACCGCGTCCCCTACCGGAACGGAGAACTCATAGTCTTCCGGCATCCCGCAGAAATCTCCGCTGCAGGCACTCCAGGTAACGGTTCCCGTCACCTTTCCGCTGCCCTCGATCTGCAGATCCTGCTTAAGCACATAGGTTCCAGTCACTACGGTTTCACCCTTGTAGTCCGAAGGGGTGAACTCTTCCACCACCTCGGAGGTGAGGACGATTCCGTCTCCGGCTTCCACCTGCAGTTCCGTACCCACATAAGGGTCTGACATAGGGTGCACATAGTAGTCACGGGCTATCTGACCGGTAACTACCAGCTGATAATTATTGCCTTCCGAATGATTGACTATGGCTTTCCACACTACCGAAGGGGAAGCCTGAAGTATAAGAAACGACACCAGGGCCGTCAAAACGTGACCGAACATTTCGTAAATAACTAATAACGAGCTAAGTTACATCTTTTCCAAAAGAAAACCAAATCCGGGGCAATACCAACCTCTGGTTCTCCGTCACACCATCCTCCGGAAATTATTTTTCGGGACGGGGCCCGAAAAACCAATTTCCTCCGGATTCATCAAAAGGATCTGCAGATCCGTGAAATGGAAGTGTTTATCACGCAAGTCTTTACGAAATTCCTCCTCCGAATTTTTCAGAAGAGGAATTGCGTATCTCATTATTAATCAGTTAATTCCATTTCACGGCCGACATCACACACCATCCCTCGATTCTCCGTCACACCATCCTCCGGAAATTATTTTTCGGGACGGGACCCGAAAAACCAATTTCCTCCGGATTTAGCAAATCCTTACGTGACAGCCGTCAAAAACGCCAAAAGTGCTTGCCGCGGCGTTTCCTAAGGAGCGCACGGAAGGAAGAGCCTCTGGACGGCGTAGCCGCCCATGGCTCCGTGAATGGGAGGGGCCCGCCCCGCAGGGGTGGGAAGGATAGGACCGAAGGTCCGTACCGTCCAGAGGCTCTTCCTGTAGGGCGCCCTGTTTGAAAATGATAGTATACAAAAACCTAAGTCCCTCCCCCGAGGGGAGGGGTTTCGGGAGGGGATAACGTGAACGAAGTGGGTTCAAATCCCAGGGGACACAAAAAAGCCGGTGATATATGATTATGGAGGCCGAAGGCCGACACAGGGGGTTTGGGGGATTAGGCCCCCAATGGGTCGAAGGCCCTATGGACGCAAAAAAGACAGCGTCTAGCTGTCTTTTTTGTGGCCCCACGGGGATTTGAACCCAGGACCAACGGATTATGAGTCCGCTGCTCTAACCGCTGAGCTATGGGGCCAAAAAAGTGTGAGGACTAACCTCACACTTTGATCTCAACCTCAACGCCGGAGGGAAGCTCGAGCTTCATGAGGGCGTCTACGGTCTTGGCGTTGGACTCGTCGATGTCAATCAGACGAACGTAGGAGTCCAGCTCGAACTGCTCGCGGCTCTTCTTGTTCCACCAGCATATGATCGAAAGATTTCAGCTTGATTCTGATTTTCTGGCTCATATCAATAACTTTTTTACTTTTGCTAAATTTTACTCGTCATCCGATAAACGGTAACCGCTCTTCTCCACGATGTCCTTAGCCAGGTTGGCAGGGACCTCTGCGTAGTGGTCGAAGGTCATGGTGCTGGTGGCGCGTCCGGAGGACAGCGTACGCAGCACGGTGACGTAACCGAACTGCTCGGAGAGCGGGACGAAAGCTTTGACGATGCGTGCTCCGTTGGCGGTGGAATCCATCGCAACAATTTGGCCGCGGCGACGGTTGAGGTCTCCCACGATATCACCCATATAGTCTTCGGGGGTAACTACCTCCAGGGACATGATGGGCTCCATCAGAACGGGGTGGCACTTGGGGCAGGCATGGCGGAAAGCCATACGGGCCGCAAGTTCGAAGGAGAGCTGGTCGGAGTCTACCGGGTGGTAGCTGCCGTCCAGGACCTCCACCTTGAGGGAAGGAACCTCGTAACCGGCGAGAACACCATTTGCCATTGCGGAGGTAAAGCCCTTCTCAATGCAAGGGATGAATTCCTTGGGGATGTTGCCGCCCTTGACCGAATTGATGAACTGGAGTCCGGTGACGCCTTCGTCGGCCGGAGAGACGTTAACGATAATGTCTGCGAACTTACCGCGACCGCCGGTCTGCTTCTTGAAGACCTCACGCAGCTGGAAGCTGGTGGTAATGGCCTCTTTGTAGTTGACCTGCGGAGCACCCTGGTTGATGTCCACGCCGAATTCGCGGCGGAGACGGTCAACGATGATATCCAGATGGAGCTCACCCATACCGCTGATAACGGTCTGGCCGGTTTCGTGGTCGCTCTTCACGGTGAAGGTGGGATCTTCCTCGGCCAGCTTGGCCAGGGCGATACCCAGCTTGTCCAGGTCTTTCTGGGTCTTGGGTTCTACGGCGATGCCGATAACCGGATCCGGGAATTCCATGGTCTCCAGGGTGATGGGCTTCTCCTCCAGGCACACGGTATCACCGGTGCGGAGATCTTTGAAACCAACGGCTGCGCAGATGTCACCGGCCTCCACGAACTCGATGGGGTTCTGGTGGTTGGAGTGCATCTGGTACAGACGGGCTACACGCTCCTTCTTGCCAGTGCGGGTATTGTACACGTAAGAACCGGCATCCAGACGACCGGAGTAGGCACGGAGGAAGGCCAGGCGACCCACGAAAGGATCGGTGGCAATCTTGAACACCAGTGCGCAGAAAGGTTCGTCGGCAGAGGGCTTACGGGTGATTTCCTCACCGGTACGGGGGTTGGTTCCGGTCACGGCTCCCTTGTCCAGCGGAGAAGGCAGATACCGCATCACGGCATCCAGGAGGAACTGCACGCCCTTGTTCTTGAAGGAAGAACCGCAGCAGGCAGGGACAATTTGCATGGCAATGGTGCCCTTGCGGATGGCGGCGATAATTTCCTCCTTGGTGAGGGAGTCGGGATCCTCGAAATACTTCTCCATCAGGGTCTCATCGCACTCGGCGGCGGTCTCCAGGAGGATGTCTCTCCAACGGGCGGCTTCACCCTTGAGTTTCTCAGGGATTTCGCCTTCGGTGTAGTTCACCAGAGCGTCGGAGTTTCCATCGTAGAAGATGGCCTTCATTTCGATGAGGTCGATGATACCGTCGAACTTGTCTTCGGCACCGATCGGGAGACAGATGGGAACGGCGGTGGCACCGAGCTTGGTCTTGATTTCCTCAACGCAGGCGAGGAAGTCAGCACCAATACGGTCCATTTTGTTCACATACGCGATCTTAGGCACGCCATACTTGTCTGCCTGACGCCATACGGTCTCGGACTGAGGCTGTACGCGACCCACAGCGCAGAAAGTGGCCACGGTACCGTCCAGTACGCGCAGGCTACGCTCCACTTCGACAGTGAAGTCTACGTGGCCGGGAGTGTCGATAAGGTTGATCTGATAGGTGTCTCCGTTGTAGTGCCAAAATGCGGTGGTAGCAGCAGAAGTGATGGTGATACCGCGCTCCTGCTCCTGGACCATCCAGTCCATAGTGGCTGCTCCTTCGTGTACCTCGCCAATCTTATGGGTCTTACCGGTATAGTAGAGGATGCGCTCGGACGTAGTGGTCTTGCCGGCATCAATATGGGCCATGATGCCGATGTTGCGTGTGAATTTAAGATCTCTCTTTGCCATTTAGCTTGCAGATTAGAAACGGAAGTGTGCAAAGGCCTTGTTGGCCTCAGCCATTCTGTGCATGTCTTCTTTACGCTTGAATGCACCACCCTCGTTGTTGAATGCAGCAACGATTTCGGCGCACAGCTTTTCTGCCATCGAGTGACCGGAACGCTTGCGGGCGAACTGAATCAGATTCTTCATAGCCACGGAAACTTTACGCTCCGGACGCAACTCGGTCGGCACCTGGAAGTTTGCACCACCGATACGACGGGACTTGACCTCAATCTGAGGGGTCACGTTCTCGAGGGCCTTCTTCCAAATATCGAGAGGAGCCTGGTCAGAATCTTTCATCTTCTCGCCTACCATGTCAATGGCATCATAAAAGATAGAATACGCGATACTCTTCTTTCCCTGCAGCATAAGATTGTTCACGAAACGGGTAACTTCCACATCGTGAAACTTAGGATCA
>ONCE01000003.1 GCA_900316245.1 uncultured Bacteroidales bacterium
AAGCCATAGATTATGATAGATTATCTAACACAAAAATAGCAACTCCATACGAAGGATATTGCATGGTTACATTGTCGAAGTCTTAGGTATTTGCTAACTATGTCTTCGAAAAATCGAAATTTATCGGTATAGCATAGTCCCCGACATTCCTTCCGGAGTGCCTGGGCTTTGTTGTTTTATGGGATACGATTCTTCTTCCTAAATTCTCCGGGCGTGAGGCCGGTTTCCCGCTTGAAGAAACGGTTGAAGTAGGCGGGGCTGGGGAAGTTCAGCTCGGCGGCGATGGCGGCGGCGCTGCCACCCGTATAGCAAAGCAGGTATTTGGCTTCCGATACGAGGGTCTGCCGTATGTAATGCTTCGGGTAGTGCCCGCCCACAGCGTAAACCGCTTCGCAGAGGTAGTGGACGCTGATGCAGAGCGCATCGGCATACCAGGCAAGTTCCCGCTCATCCAGCCAGTGCTCGGAGACGAGGGCAAGGAAGCCCCGGAACAGCTCTTCCTTGCGGTTTGCGGCCGTTTTGCCGCCCCTTAATTGCGCTCTCTCGGAAAGGGCGGCGTACTGCGCGAAAAGGGCTTCCAACAGCGGGCTCACCACGGTATAGAGAAAAGGCTTCGAGGCGCAATGGCGCCAGATGAGCCGGATCAGCGCTTCGATGTTTTTCTCGTCCTCGTCCATTAGCGGCACGACGACTTTCTGCTGGGCGTCCAGGACGGATCGTTCCCCGTACGCGATGACGTGGCAGAGGAAGTCGCTGCTGGCACTGTGGATGTGCAGCAGGGCCTTGTCCTTGAGAAGGGCAAAGCAAGGGGCCTGTACATCGAAGGTCTCCATGTCCAGGGTAAAGCGCGCCCTGCCGCGCGTGACAAGGACAATCCTGTTTTCCGACAGGCGGGCCGGAACCCGCATCAGGGAAAGGACGTCCCCCAGCAGTGGCCGGTCCACGTCCATCTGGATGGAGTAACCGCCCCGGGCGAAAAACGGCCGGGAAGCAGCAAGGGTTTCCAGCCTCTCTTTCACCTCCTCGATGGCCAGTTGATGGATGGAAGGGTTCATCGTGAAATCTGTTTATTCCCCTGCAAAGATAATCAATACGGTTAATAAAGAGGGTGTTTTCTGTCCGAATAATCAATACAGGATAATTTCTTATCAAGTAAGGATAACGTCAAAGAGGCCGATTGAGGATACCTTTGCAACGTGAACCAAAACCTAAAAAGAGATGAAACATTATCTGAAGAAACTGGAGGATACCATCCGCTCTCACTGGGAACAGAAAGCGCTCTGCGACTACGGCGGCGAGGAGTTTACATACGGTGACATTGCCACACAGATCGAACAATTCCGTCTGTTCCTGGATGAAGCAGGGATATCGAAAGGAGAGAAAATCGCCCTTTGCGGGCGCAATTCAGCCCGATGGGCGATGACCTTCTGGGGAGTCAATGCGAACGGACGGGTGGCCGTGCCGCTTCTGGCGGATTTCCATCCGGACAGCATCCAGGCGCTTGTGAACCATTCCGACAGTGTGCTGCTGTTTACAGACGAAGACATCTGGTCCAGGCTCCGTCCGGAATCGATGCCGCTTCTGAAAGCCGCCATTGACATCCGGAGCGGGCGGCTGCTGTGGTATGCCGATGAGACCGCGGCGGATGCCTGGGAGAACAGGGAGGCCGCTTTCCGCCTCCGCTTCCCGGAGGGTATGCGGCCCGAACAGATCTCCATTCCGGAACACGACATGGGCGAGGTAGCCATCATCAACTATACTTCCGGCACCACCGGCAATCCCAAGGGCGTTATGCTCACTTACGGGGCCCTTTCCGACACGGACGATTTCAGCAACAGCCATTTCCCAAACCATCCCGGCGAAACCATCGTTTCCATGCTCCCGCTGGCGCACATGTACGGCCTTGCCATCGAGTTCATCCATCCCAACATCGACGGCGTGACGGTGTACTTCCTGGGAAAGACCCCGTCGCCGACGACGCTCCTGGGTGCAATGCGGCAAGTTCGCCCCTACATGGTGGTCACCGTGCCGCTGGTAATGGAGAAGGTCTATGCCAGTTCCATCCAACCTGCGCTCGGGAAAATGAAGGTACTTCTGGCAATACCCGGCTTGAACAAACTGATTTACAGGACCGTGAGAAAGAAAGTGGAGGCCGCTTTCGGCGGCAGGGTGCGCTGCTTCATCATGGGCGGGGCGCCGCTTAAGCCGGAAGTGGAACGCTGCTTCCGCAAGATGCGCCTTCCCTATATGGTGGGTTACGGGATGACGGAGGCCTGCCCGCTGCTGGGCTGGGAGTGGTGGAAGGAGTTCGTGCCGGGCTCCTGCGGTAAGGCCGTCCACGAAATCCGTATCGACTCGGAGGATCCCGCACATATAGCCGGAGAGATCCAGGCTCGGGGCGCCAACCTCACCATCGGCTATTACAAGAATCCGGAGGCCAATGAGGCGGCCTTCACGGAAGATGGATGGTTCCGCACCGGGGACCGCGGCATCGTGGACGACGAAGGGAACATCTTCATACGGGGCCGCATCAAGTCCATGATCCTGAGCTCTTCCGGGCAGAACATCTATCCGGAGGAGCTGGAGGCTGTCCTGTCCACTTGTCCATACGTCTCGGAGTCCTTGGTGCTGGACCGCGGCGGCAAAATTGTGGCGCTGGTGTATGCCGATATTCCAGAAGGGATGGATGCCGAGGCGCGGTACTCGGTGCCCGAGACCATCCGCGCCGCCGCCAACAAGGCTCTTCCTACATATAGCCAGATCGCCAAGGTGGAGCTGGTGGAAAAGCCCTTTGAGAAGACGCCCAAGATGAGCATCAAGCGTTACCTGTACCACTGATGAAAGTCATCGGATTCGGCGATTCCATCCTGAAAGGGGCGGTCCTTACGGGCGGGCCAACCTTGAAGTACAGTCTGCTTCAGGCGGGATTTCTGGAGCAGGTCTGTTCCGGGAAGGGCCTGGAAACAGCGAATCACGCCCGCTTCGGAAGCACCATAACAGTCGGCCGCAGCATCTTCGACCGTTTTTTCCATACCGTCGGGGAGGGCGATGTCGTGGTCTTCGAATTCGGCGGCAACGACTGCGACTTTCCCTGGGCGAAAATCGGAGCCGATGCAGATTATCCCAAAGAGCCTTTCACGCCTATGGACGGATTTCTTTCCGAATATGCCGAAATGATCCGCCTCTGCCGCGAAAGAGGCGCCCGCCCGGTGATGATGTCCCTTCCCCCGCTGGTTGCGGACAGGTTCTACCACCACGTAACGCGGGAGTTGGATCCTGCGGGCAAGGAGAACGTTCTCAGATGGATGAGCGGAAGGACGGATTTCATCAGTAACTGGCATGAGCGGTACAACCTGGCCGTATTCTCGCTGGGGAGGGAGATGGACGTCCCGGTCGTGGACATCACTACACCCTTTCTTCTGCGGACGAACTATTTCGACTACATATGCCGCGACGGCATCCACCCCAATGAAAAAGGCCATGAGATCATGGCGGAGCGGTTCAGAGAGGCCGAATGCCTTGCCTGAACCGCATCGCCCCGACGCTCACCGCGCCGGGGCTTTATTGTGTGCTTGAGAATGGGTATATTTGCACACATAAATCGACAATTACGTTATGATACTCTCATATTGGCGTGTCTTTCTATCGTCATCTCCATCATCCAAACTGCATTCATCGTTTTCCGCGTTAACAAGAAGGACGAATGATTGACAGTTCGAATTTATCGCTCACTTCGGTGAGCGTTTAATATGAGAAAAATGTGTACCAATTTGGTACTTGTTTTGAAAATATATATATTTGCATTGAACAAAAGAAAAGTTATGGTCGTAGTAAGTAGTAGAGAATTCAGAGCCAATCAACGCAAGTACTTTGATCTGGCTCGTACCACCGATGTCGTGATTACTTCAAGGTCTCACGGCAGTTACCGCCTTGTCCCAGTGATGGAGGACGATACTCTTATCGACAGAGCAACCTTGGATGCAAAAATCTGTCAGGGTATTGCCGATTACGAGGCTGGCAAGGTGTACCGGATGAACGAGGGCGAGAGCACCGAGGACTTCCTCGGCAGGATGATTAGCGAAAACTGATATGTACACCATCGTATTCACCGAAGATGCAAAAAAAGACCTGAAGGAACTCAACATTCGGCCATTACAGATAACGATTTACCTACTTAGTCTTAGTAACGCACTAATGCTATAAAAGAAATAAGAACTATTGCATACATTAATTCGTAAACGATTGCTGTTCAAGTTCTTATTTGCTTCAGGTTCCCGTTTTAATATAAATTGTGTAACTAAACGAAATTCTCCTTGTTCAGAACGGGATTGCTGTAAATATGAAGGAGAATATCCAGGAGTTCTTCCTGATTCAGCGTGGACTCCACCAGCTTCATCTGGCCAAAGATGTATTCCCGGAAAGCTTCCATATCGGCCTTGTCGTAATGATCCGAATACTTTGTGGTCTTGTTGACCCAGTCGAAGGCCATATAGTTGGTTTTCCAAAGTTTGTAGCCCTGAATGACCCGGCGGTCCACGGCGTAGCGCATCTTCTTGTAACGGTCGTTCTTGTCGCATTCGGCCGCTTCGATGATTTCCTGCTCCGTGATGGGCGTATCAATGTTCATATGCACATTGCCCTTCTGCTGCTTGATGCCCATAATGATGCTCTCCAGGTCTTCCAGTTCCCGTTTTACGTACTTCTGCGTACGGGAAATGAGCATTTCGCGGGCCTTCATAATGTCGCAGGGCTCGTACTCGTAGGACATACTGATGGGCACAATGTGGATTTCCTTGAAATTCTCCACGAAATCCTTGGTACCGCTCATATCCACCATCTTCAGGAGGCCCTGCTCCGTAACGTCGATACCGTCCTTGGTACGTCCTTGACGCTGGGCAATCCATACCGAACTGTGGCCGGAGGTAATGCTCTCGCGGATGTATTTGGACAGCTGCTGGGAAGAAAGATACAGTTCCCGGGCCGATATGCCCCGGATGACCTTGATCATACGGTTGGAGCGGATAAGAAGCTCTACCGACTTCTGTTTCAGCAAGTTATCCCCTACGCAAATCTCAGTGGGCTGCAATCCGTTGCGCATCAGTACTACCTGCATGATGGCCGGATCCAGGATGATGTCCCTGTGATTGGACATAGCCAGGTAACAGCCCTCCATTTTCTTGAGGTTCTTGATTCCGGCGTAGGTGAAGTTCTTCATAGTGGAGTTAATCACCCACTCCACGGCCTTGGACATTACCAGATTCTGGAAGTCATCTACCGTATGGATGCTTCTCAGAAGCTCGGCCAGGAAGCTGGCGGGCTTGTCCGGAAAAATAAAATGGGAAATCCAGGGTGTGTTGGGATGATTGGCCAATCGAGATAACGCGGCATCGGCTTCTTCGTCGTTGAACGGCGCAATATCGTTGAATTCTTCTTTATCCATAAACCTGTATCTTTACAATACAAAGGTACAAAAACTATTCCAATTTTTGGCTATTCGCGCTCCAGAAGCGAACTGTCCCCGTAGCTGAGGAACCTAAAGTCATTCTTTAATGCAAAGTCGTAAATCGTTCGCCAATCGCCATTTACGAAAGCGGAAACTAGCAGTATAAGGGTGCTTTCAGGTTGGTGAAAGTTGGTCACAAGCTTATCGACCAGCCGGAAGCGGAATCCGGGCACGATGATGATCCGGGTGCCGGCCACCAGCGCCTTCAATCCCTTGCTGTCCAGATACTTGACTATGGCTTCCAGGGCTTCCTGGGTGGTATAGGAGTACTCCCGGGTGTAAGGAGCCCACTGCTCCACATCCTCCGGAGCGCCCTTCTCGAGGCAGCTTACTCCAATATAGTACAAAGACTCCAAGGTACGCACAGAAGTGGTCCCTACGGCCAGCAGAGGGCCGTTTTTACGGGCCAGGCGGGCAATCAGGTCGCGGGAGACCACAAAGGGCTCGCGGTGCATGGGATGCTCGGATACCAGGGAGCTCTTGACCGGGAAGAAGGTGCCGGCCCCCACGTGCAGGCACACGGTTTCCATCTCTATCCCCTTCTGCTTGAGGCGGTCAAGGACCTCCTCCGTAAAGTGCAAACCGGCCGTAGGAGCCGCTACAGAGCCCCTTATATGGGCATAGACGGTCTGATAACGCTGGGTATCCAGTTCTTCGGATTCGCGGTTGAGATAGGGCGGAATGGGCACCGTACCGGCCTGCTCCAGGACCTTGGAGAACGGATAGGAACCGTTCCACACGAAGCGGACCACCCCAGTCTGCCCTTCCCGGGAAAGGAGTTCGGCCTTGAGGGAGAGTTCCTCCAGGAGGGGATCCGAAGCAGGGTTATAGAGGCTCAGGAGGTCGTTTTTCCACTTTTTGGCGTTTCCAATCACGCATTTCCAGGAGCAGGACTCCGTTGCGGCGAAGGAAAGGTTGTACTCAGAGGGGGCTACGGGCTCCAGGCAGAAAATTTCGATATGGGCCCCGCTTTCTTTCTGGAAGTGGAGTCTGGCGGGGACCACTTTGGTATCATTGAAGACCATCAGAGTGTCCGGCTCCAGCAAATCGGGCAGATCGCGGAAGCGCAATTCTTCCACGGTGCCCTTTTTATAATGTAGGAGTTTGGTAGCATCCCGTTCGGGCAGCGGATACTTGGCAATTCTGCTATCATCGAGCCCGTAATTGTAGTCTTCTATGTGAATCTCGGGTATCATTTTCTCGTTTCAAAATTTTGAACAAAGTTACAGCATTTATCCCAAATACGAAAGTCTCGTCCCGTACAGACTTCTGAGCGCGATTTTGTTCACATATCTGAAACATAAACATCCGCGTTCATTTCACAAATCTGAATTTTATTCATTCCGCCACAAGTCGTGAATAAAGCCTGCTAAAACAACATTGTTAATTTTTATGGGTATATTCATCAACCATATATCTATATGAAAATCAGTTATTTATGTGATTTTATATAAAGAATCATAAAAATTGTTTTTCCTTCCCTACCCCCTAAATGAGTACTTTACCTGAATATAATTCGGTATATTTTGTATTTGATACCTATAAATCAGTTATTTATAGAATTCATATCAAGTATTAGTTTGCTAGGTTGGAGGCAAAAACCACCTCTATCCATTTATTTACCCCCAAAAAAAGACTTGTTTTTTAAAAATAGTTGTTTTATATTTGTGGCGGATAAGTTCAGAATTATGAATCGGAGACTTTTACAATTCTTGCAGGCCGAGAATATAACCCAGACCCAACTGGCCGATACCCTGTCGGTCGCAAGGGGCAGTGTGTCCAACATTCTGGCAGGTAGAAACAAGCCCGGCTACGACTTCCTGGAAAGCCTGATCCTCCACTACCCTAACCTTAATTTAGAATGGTTACTCAGCGGTAAAGGTAAGATGTATCACGAAGCGGAGGGCCCTCAGACCTCTCAGGAGGCTCCTTCTCAGCAGGAAGATCCTGTCCAGTTGGACCTTTTCTCCATTCCTACGAGCGGTCTGCCCCAGCGGGAGATCTCCAAAATCATGATCTTCTTTTCGGACAAGACCTTCCAGGAATTCCGTCAGAGCGATTAATTTGCTTTTTTCTTGACTAGCGCGTAACTTTGCAGCGTATAAAAACGCTGCTATGTTCCTTTTCGGATCCCGCAATAGAAAAGCGCTGGACACCAATGTGGCCGGTATCGACTTCAAGAATCCGGCCGGGCTCAGACAGAGTCCCACCATCCGCCAGCTGCGCGACTGCCGCACCTTCGGTGCCGGCTTTGTTACCCTGACTCCCCCGTCAGAGGATGTCCTCAATTGGGTTCTGGCCCTGCAGGAGTACAGGAAAAAGACCGTCCTGGCCGTCAATATTTCCTCAGATCTTTCCAGAAATTTCTCTTTGGTCTACGATTTTTCTGACCTTATTATAATAGACCCGGACGTAGACAACGGCATAGACTCCCCTGACATCTCCGATACTTCCGTGCTGCTGGACGAGGTCGTGAACCTCCGTCTCTGCTACGAGCATTACACCCCTATCGCCCTCAGACTGTCCCACGGGCACACTCCGGACGAGATTCGTGCCCTCCTGGACCACTGCCGTCTGTCCGGCATAGACGCCATAGTGGCACCTGGAGCCCGCAAAGTACAGATGGTCATCGAAGAAACGCAGGGCCGCGTACCCGTGATCGGTGCAGCGGACAATGCAGAAGACGCCGTGGCCTGTATGGGGGCCGGAGCCTCCCTGGTAGAAACCACCCTGGGGCCTTTTGCCTTTAAAAAATTCCTGAAAACCCTATCTCAGCAATGAAAAGCGCCACTATCGTCACCATTGGAGACGAAATTTTGATTGGCCAGGTACTGGATACCAATTCCCAGAAGCTGGCCCAGTCACTGGAAGGCATCGGTATTCACGTAAACCGGATGATTTCCATCGGAGACAGCAGAGAAGAGATCGCCTCTACCCTATCCCAGGCACTCCAGAACAGCGATATCGTCATCTCCACCGGCGGTCTGGGACCCACCAAGGACGACATTACCAAATCCGTACTCGCTTCCCTCACCGGAAGCAAGGGGTTTGTCCGTCATCCCGGTCAGCTGGAGATGGTCCACACCATTTTGAAGAGCCGCGGACTGGATGTTCTGCCCATCAACCTGGCTCAGGCCGATGTCCCCGACACCGCAGAAATACTTGTGAACAGGCTCGGAACCGCTCCCATCATGATTTTCAGAAATGTGAATGGAGGCGGAACGCTCTACGCTCTCCCCGGTGTTCCACACGAAGCCGTCGGAGCCATCCCGCAAGTGGTGGAAGATGTAAAAAAACACCAGCAACTCTCTACCATTTTGCACCGGAACGTGATGGTTTACGGTCTGGCCGAAAGCGCCCTCTCGGAAAAAATCGCTCCTTGGGAAGACGCCCTTCCGAAAGACATGCACCTGGCCTATCTTCCCAATCCCCTCACCGGCATCCGGCTCCGCCTCTCCTGCTACGGAGGAGAATCGGCCCGGCAGATGGAGAAGATGGAGGCGGAAGTGGCCAAACTGAAAGAAATTTTGGGAGATTTGATCTATGCCGATGAAGATTCCAACCTGGAAACCCAGATTGGGAAGCTTCTGAAGAAGCACGGACTCACCCTTTCGGCCGCCGAATCGTGCACCGGAGGCGAAATCGCCCATCTCATCACCACCGTTCCAGGCTCCTCCTCCTACTTCCTGGGATCGGTTACCTCGTATGCCATTTCCGTAAAGAATACCGTGCTGGGAGTCCCCTCTTCCATCATTGAAAAGCACGGCGTTGTGAGTTCCGAGGTGGCTGCAGCCATGGCCGAAGGCGTAAGAAAGCTCACGGGAAGCGACTACTCCGTTTCCACTACCGGTGTGGCCGGCCCCGGTGCAGACGGAGATATTCCGGAGGGTACCGTATGGATTGGCGTGGCCACTCCCAAGGGTACCTACACCGTAAAATACAACTACAAGAACGACCGCAAACGCAATATCGAGCGCTTTTCAGCCTCGGCCCTCAATTTCCTGCGCCTGCACATCGTTTCTGAGTTAACTCATTGATATAAATAAATTAAAACATAAATGTTAAACGACTTAACATTTATGTTTCATTTATCAGTTTAGAGTGCTAACTCGCTTATTCTGAGCAAGATAGCACTCTTTCGTATACGGCCATCAAATTACCGCCCGAAATGAGGTCAATCTGGGTCTGAGAGTACCCGCGGCGCCTGAGTTCCTCCCAGAGAACGTCCAGCTTGGAGATGTTCTCGAGGCCGGCGGGAGTAATCTCGATGCCGTCGAAATCGGAACCGATTCCCACGTGTTCGAGGCCCGCCAACTGGACGGCGTGGTCAATGTGGTCGGCGATTTCCTTTACGCCCGGGCGCCAGATCTCGGCGTGGAGCCGGTCCTGCATTTTCTGCCAGGCCTTCACTTTTTCCGGGTTGCCGGGTTCCTTGATAAAGGCGGACTCTACCCTATCGGCCTCCTCCAGAAGAGCGGCTTCTTCCGGCTTCTTGGCAAAAGCGTCACTGAGGAAAGCGGGATAGAAGTTGATGCCCACATAGCCATCCTTCTCCCCCAGCGCCTTCAGCATCTCGTCGGTCAGATTGCGGCGATGACTGCAGAGGGCGCGGCAGCAAGAGTGAGTTACTACGATGGGAGCCTGCGACAGCCGGATGCAATCCCAGAAAGTCTGGTCGGAGGCGTGGGACAGGTCTATCATCATACCCAGGGCATTCATCTCCGCCACCACCTGTTTTCCAAAAGGACTCAGGCCACCCCAACGCTTGCCTTCTGAGGCGGCGTCGGCTATGGCATTGTCCCCGTTGTGGGTCAGGGTCATATAACTGACGCCCAGACGGTAGAAGGTGCGCAGCAAAGACAGCGACTCCTGGATGGGAGCGCCGTTCTCCATACCTATAAATAAAGAGAGGATCCCCTTCTCCCGGTTTTCGGCGGCTTCGGCCGGGGTGAAAGTCACGGCGGCCAGGTCCGAATTGGTATCGGCGGCATCATATACGGCCGAAAGCATCTCCAGCGCATAGCGGGTAGCGCTGTCGGGGGCCATCGAAGCCGGAGTGTACAGCGCAAAGAAAGCGCCGTCCACCTTGCCCGCCTTCATTTTGGGGAAATCGACGTGGGCGTGGGTGTTGTCAATGCCCAGGTTCCGCAGCCTGATGAGCTGCGAAGGGGTGTCCATATGGGAATCGTAAATCATAGGCTATGCATCCAACTGCTCCATCAGAGCGGTCCATTCATCGGTATCGGCATCCAGCGCCCGTTTGAGTTCCAGGTACTCCCGGGTGAGTTCCATAATATCGTCCTTTTCGGAAGGATTGCCCAGCACCTTCTCAATCTCCCCCATCCGGGTCTCGCGCTTGGCTATCTCCTTCTCCAGGAAGCTCACGCGGTTCTGGATCTTGCGCTGCTCCTTGGTAATCACCTTCCGGGCCTCGAACTCCCGGGCCGATTCTTTCTTCTGGGCCGGCTTCTCGGCCGCAGGGGCCTGGGCCTGCCGCTCCAGTTCCTGCAGGGACTCCAGTTTGCGCTTCTCCAGGAACTCCTGCACGCTGCCCAGGTGCTCTTTCACCTTTCCGTCGCGGAATTCATAGAGCTTGTCCACCAGTCCGTCCAGGAAATCACGGTCGTGCGAAACCACAATCAAAGTGCCGTCAAAGCTCTTGAGGGCCTGCTTGAGCACATCCTTGGAACGGATGTCCATATGGTTGGTGGGTTCATCCAGGGCCAGAACGTTATAGGGAGACAGCATCAGTTTGGCCATACCCAGGCGGGCCCTTTCGCCGCCGCTGAGCACGGAAACCCGCTTGTCAATGTCTTCTCCTTTAAACAAGAAGGCGCCCAGGATATCCCTTAACTTGGTCCGGATGTCCCCCACCGCAATACGGTCCAGGGTTCCGAACACCGTCTCGGAGGGATCCAGGATGTCTTCCTGGTTCTGGGCATAATAGCCAATGTGGACGTTGTGTCCCAGGCGGGCTTCCCCCGATATGGGATCCAGTTCGCGCATAATCACGCGCATCAGGGTGGTCTTGCCCTCTCCGTTGCGGCCAATCAGGGCTACTTTCTCCCCTCTTTTGATCTCTATCTGGGCCTCCGAGAAGACCACTTTCTGCGGGTAGCCAACCTTTAAGTCAACGCCCTTAAATACCACATCACCAGAGCGTTCCGCAGGAGGAAATTTCAGAGAGAGTTTGGAATTGTCACTCTCATCTATCTCAATGCGGTCCAGTTTTTCCAGGGCCTTGATGCGGGACTGGACCTGGTTGCTCTTGGTGGGTTTGTACCGGAAGCGATTGATGAAGTCCTCCGTCTTTTCAATCATCCGCTGCTGGTTCTCATAGGCGGCCGTCTGTTGGGCCAGCCTTTCAGCCCGGAGGGTGACATACTGGCTGTAAGGGACTTTGTAGTCGTGAATGTGCCCCAGCATAATCTCCACGGTGCGGGTGGTTACGTTATCCAGGAACTTTCGGTCGTGGGATACCAGCAGCACCGATCCCCTGAAATTCTTGAGGTAATCCTCGAACCACTCGATGGACTCGATGTCCAGGTGGTTGGTGGGCTCGTCCAGCAGCAGTACATCCGGGGCCGACAGCAGAATCTTGGCCAGCTCGATGCGCATATTCCAACCCTGGCTGAAGGTTTCCGTATTCCGGTCCAGTTCATCGGGCTTGAATCCCAGGCCGAAAAGCACCTTCTGTGCCTGGGCCTCAGGAGAGAGTCCGGACTCCAATGCAAGCTTGTCGTTAATCTCATTCATCCGTTCAATTAACGATGCGTATTCGCTTGACTCGTAATCCGTTCTATTTGCTAATTCGTTGGTAATCCTATGCAGCTCCTGCTCCATCGAGCTGATATGCTCAAACACGGAGAGGACCTCCTTCAGCACGCTGTGTCCCCGGTGATGCTCCATCACCTGGGGAAGGTACCCGATCTTGATGCCCGCCGGCTTTTCGATACTGCCCTGCGTGGGAGACTGCTCCCCCGTTATGAGTTTCATCAAGGTGGACTTGCCGGCACCGTTCTTACCTACCAGGCCAATCTTGTCCTGCTCACTGATATGGAAGTTGATGCCATCCAGCAGCACATAGCTGCCATAGGCCACGGTTACGTTACTGACGGATATCACGGCACAAAAGGATGGAGAATTCAAACAGGCCATACAGCGGAATGGCCAGAACAAACATAGAGAACGGGTCGCTTGGAGTTATTAAAGCCGCTAATATCAAGACAATTACAAATGCGTACTTTCTCCACTGCTTTAAGTTCTGCCGCGTCAATACTCCAATGCTGGAAAGCACCAGGATCACGGTAGGAAACTCAAACAGGAGTCCTATCAGAAACACCATCGAGGTAAAGAGCGACATATAGGAACTCAGCGAGATGGTATTCACGATGGCATCGCTCACCGAGAAGTTCACAAAGAACATCAGGCACACCGGCAGCACCACAAAGTACCCTACCGCCACGCCCAGGTAAAACAGGCCGGAAGACAGGCCGAAGGCCTTCTTGACCGCCTTTCTCTCGTGGTCGTAAAGGGCCGGAGCCACAAACTTCCAGATTTCCCAGACCACATAAGGGAAAGCGATTACCAACCCGCACAGCACAGCCACCTTCAAATAAAAGAAGAACTGGGCCGAAAGTTCAATGTTGATAAGGTCCATCGAGAAATCTACCCCTGGGAGCCGGTAGAGGGGAAAATCGGACCTGGTGGGCCAGAAAACGGCTTGAAAAAGAGGCTTGGGGAAACAGAGGAAAGCTATGGAAGCAATGCCCACGGCCAGCACCGAGCGGAACAGCGTTCCCCTCAGGGCCTCAATGTGGTCCCAGAAGGACATTTCTGTCTCCTGGGTAATCACTTACTTTTGCTCGGGCTTTTCTTCGTCAGCCTTCTTGGGCTCTTCCTTCAGCTCCTTCTCCACCTCGTTCATCCCTTCTTTGAAACTCTTGACACCCTTGCCGACACCTTTCATCAGCTCGGGAATCTTCTTGCCACCGAAAAGGAGGACAATCACAAGAACGATGAGAACAATCTCCCAAGTTCCAAAAACCAGCGGATAGATATGCATACTATTGAGCGTTTAGATTTTTCTCGAACAATTCCACAACAGGCTCAGGACAGCGGACCGGAGTAAAGGTCTCCTTGTTCAGGAAACCCAGGGTTACCACGCCCTCTGCGCAGAGTACTCCGTCCTGGTTGTAGACGGCCTGCTTGATGAGCATCTTGGCCATGGGGACCTTGTTCACTTCGGCCGTTGCGGTGAGGATGTCTCCCATATGGGCGGGGTGACGGAAATGGCATTCCACCGATACGATGGGAACCAGCACGCCCAGTTCCGATTCGCACTTTTCAATAGGGAATCCAAGCTGGACCATCATCTCGTCCCTCGCTATCTCGAAGTAGCGGATATAATTGGAGTGGTGAACCACTGCCATTTGGTCGGTTTCGTAATACCTAACCGGGAAAGAAGTCTTAAAAATAGCCATAACAAAAATGTTATTCGTTATAACATAAGTGTTTTAAATACTTCTTTTCAGAGTATTAAGTTTAGACTCAAGGCTCTCGATCTTGGAGAGGGAATCCGCCTCCTTTTTGCGCTCGTTCTCGATGACGGCGGCCGGAGCGTGGGCTACGAAGTTCTGATTAGCCAGTTTGGCGCGCACTCCCTGCAGGAATTTCTGCTGATATTCCAGCTCTTTTTGTGCTTTTTCAATCTCTTCGGCCACGTTCACCAGACCGTCCATCTTCACGAACAGTTCCTGGGTGCGGACCATAAAGCCGACACCCTGTGCGTCTCCAAACTCCCCTACCAGCTCCACATCTACGCCGGCCATTTTCTCAACCACGGGGATGCAAGGGAAGGACGTACCCTTCACCAGCAGATGGAGCTTTTCCTTGGGGGCGATGTTCTTCTGGTTGCGGACCGACCGCACGCCGTTCACGGCTTCGGCGGCCAGGTTGAAGTTCTCCAGTACGGCAGGGTCGAAAGCACCGGCCTTGGGAGTGGAAGCAAACAGGATGGTCTCCCCTTCCTTGCGCTCGGCAATGTCCTGCCACAGCTCTTCGGTGATGAACGGCATCACGGGATGGATGAGTTTGAGGAGGGCCTCAAAGTATTCCAGAGTCTTCTTATAGGTCTCCGGATCCACAGGCTGGCCGAAAGCCGGCTTGATGGCCTCCAGGTACCAGCTGCAATAGTCGTCCCAGAAGAGTTTATAAATGGTCATCAGGGCATCGGAGATGCGGAACTTGCTGTAATGGTCTTCCACCAGGGCCACGGTTTCGCTCAGTTTGGCGGCAAACCACTCGATGGCCAGTTTGGCAGCCGGGCTCTGGGCCACGGAGGCGTCTACCTGGAAGCCCTTCACCAGACGGTAGCTGTTCCAAATCTTGTTGCAGAAGGCAGCGCCCTGCTTGATCTGGGCCTCGTCGTAGAAGATATCGTTGCCGGCGCTGGAGCAAAGCAGCATACCAATGCGCACGGCATCTGCACCATAGGTGTCAATCAAATCGAGCGGGTTGGGCGAATTGCCAAGGGTCTTGGACATCTTTCGGCCAATCTTGTCACGCACGATGCCGGTGAAGTAAACGTTGGAGAAGGGCTCCTTGCCCATAAACTCCTCACCGGCCATAATCATACGGGCCACCCAGAAGAAGATGATGTCCGGACCGGTCACCAGGTCGTTGGTGGGATAATAATAGGCCAGGTCCTTGTTGGGCTTGTGGTCGGGATGGCCGGGTTTCTCCGGATCGAACACGGAGATGGGCCAGAGCCAGGAGCTGAACCAGGTATCCAGCACATCCTCGTCCTGCTTAAGATCGGCGGCGGTGATGTTAGGATGGATGGCCTTGGCTTCCTGAAGGGCTTCCTGGGCCGTTGCAGCCACCACGAACTTGCCGTCCGGGAGGTAATAGGCCGGAATGCGCTGGCCCCACCAGAGCTGACGGGAGATACACCAGTCGCGGGCGTTCTCCATCCAGTGACGGTAGGTATTGACGTATTTCTCGGGAATGAAGTTGGTACGGCCGCTTTCCACGGTTTCCAAGGCCGTAGCGGCCAGTTTATCCATCTTGAGGAACCACTGGGCGCTGAGCTTGGGCTCGATCACGGCGTCCGTACGCTCGGAATAGCCCACCGGGGAAATGTATTCTTCGGTCTTTACCAGGTTGCCGGATTCTTCCAGCATCTTCACAATCTTCTTGCGGGCCACAAAACGGTCCTCACCCACCAGAATCTGGGCTTTCTCGTTCAGTTTGCCGTGGTCGTCGATGATCTCCAGGACCGGCAGGTTGTGACGCAGGCCGATCTCATAGTCGTGGACGTCGTGGGCAGGGGTCACCTTAAGGCAACCGGTACCGAAGTCCATCTCCACGTAATCGTCCTCGATCACGGGGATTTCCCGGTTGATGAGCGGGATGAGCACCTTCTTGCCCTTGAGCCAGAAGTGACGCTCGTCCTTGGGATTCACGCAGATGGCGGCATCGGCCATAATGGTCTCGGGACGGGTGGTGGCAATCACCAGATATTTGTCCGTGGGGTTGCCCTGGCCGTCGGAGATAAAATACTTGAGGTGATAGAAATGGCTCTTGGTGTCCTTATGGATGACCTCGTCGTCGGATACGGCGGTGAGGGCCTCGGGATCCCAGTTAACCATACGTACGCCCTTGTAAATCCAGCCTTTCTTATAGAAATACACAAAGGTGTTGATCACGGCGTCGCTCAGGGCAGGCTCCATGGTGAAACGAGTGCGGTCCCAGTCGCAGGAGCACCCCAGCTTCTTAAGTTGCTGCAGGATGATGCCGCCGTGCTCCTCTTTCCATTCCCAGGCGTGGCGCAGGAACTCCTCTCGGCCGATATCCTCCTTGCGGATACCCTGGGCCTTGAGTTTGGCCACCACCTTGCTCTCGGTGGCAATGGAAGCGTGGTCCGTTCCCGGTACCCAGCAGGCGTTCTTGCCGTCCATACGGGCCTTGCGGATGAGCACGTCATTAAGGGTGTTATTGAGCACGTGGCCCATATGAAGGATACCCGTCACATTGGGCGGCGGAATCACTATCGTATAAGGTTCTTTCTCGTTGGGTTCGCTGTGAAAGAACTTGTGGTCAAGCCAATAGGCGTACCACTTATCTTCCACTTCCTTAGCACTATACTTAGCAGCTAACTCTTTCATATATTCTTTCCTATATTATTACCATTGTAATCAATCTTACAAATGTACGGTTTTTTTGTTAAATTTGCAGAAATAACTTTGAGTATGGATAATAACAATAATAAACCCCAGAATCAGATCAGCCTGGAACTGAAACCGGAAGTGGCCAAGGGCTCCTATTCCAACCTGGCCATCATTTCCCATTCCAGAAGCGAATTTATCATTGACTTTGCCACTACCCTGCCCGGCATTGCCAAACCGGAGATCGGCAACCGCATCATTATGACCCCGGAGCACGCCAAGCGCCTGATGAACGCCCTGTTTGACAACATTTCCAAGTACGAGGCCCAGTTTGGCGTCATCGACCTGGGCGGCAAGGGCCCTCAGGGCAGCACCTTCAACCTGGCCGATTTCGGTCCCCTCGGCGGCGGTGGAAACAAGTCGTAAGACGCAAGCGCCTTACGACTCAAAAATCGTTTCACGACTGGGGGCCTAATCCCCCAGACCCCCTGGGTCGCTTAGCTCCTTAGTCCTTCGATTCAAAGAAATGAGATTAGATAACATAAAGGCCTTCGCCTTCGATATTGACGGCGTGGCCACGGAAGGCACGCTCCTCTGCACCACGGAAGGAGACTTTCTCCGCATCTACGACGCCAAGGACGGCTTCGGAATCAGGATGGCCGTGATGAACGGCTACCCCGTAGCCGTGATTACCGGCGGCAGCTCGGAAAGCATCCGCATCCGGATGAAAGCCAGCGGCGTCAAGCCCGAGGATGTGTTCCTTCACTGCAGGAACAAGATGGAGGAATTCTCCATATTCTGTGAACGTTACGGCCTTTTACCTAAAGAAGTAATGTATTTTGGGGACGATGTCCCGGACATCGAAGTGATGCAGGCCTGCGGCTGTGGCGTCTGCCCCTCTGACGCTGTAGTAGAAGTACAGAAAGTGGCCGATTGGATGACCGACGCCCCGGGCGGGAAAGGCTGCCTGAGAGAAGCCATTGAAAAGACCCTCAGAAAGCAGGGCAAGTGGATTTTCAATCCGGAAACCTACAAAAAGCAGTTCTGATGGACCTCCGCGGAAAGCATATCATTCTGGGCAGCAACTCCCCTAGAAGGAGAGAGTTGCTCAAAGGATTAGATGTTGATTTTGAGGTAGATACCAATAACAACTTCGAGGAAAGCTTTGGCCCGGAAGTCCCCTACGACCAGGTGCCCCGGCTGATGGCCCAGGGCAAGTCGGGCGGCTTCCATCGGCCCTTAAAGGAAAATGAAATCCTCATTACGGCCGATACGATGGTCATCCTCCCCGCCACGGCAGACCGCCCCGGCGAAATCCTGGGAAAGCCCAAGGACCGGGAAGACGCCTGCCGTATGCTCAGGGACCTCTCCGGCCGGGAGCATCACGTCACCACCGCCGTCACCCTCAGGGACTGCCACCGGCAGGAAACCTTTGACGTAACCACCGAGGTCTGGTTCAAAACCCTTACCGAGGAAGAAATAGCCTATTACGTAGACACTTACAAGCCTTACGACAAGGCGGGAGCCTATGCCATCCAGGAATGGATAGGCCACGTGGGCATCACCCGTATAGAGGGCTCCTACTTCAATGTAGTGGGCTTCCCCGTCCAGCGTGTCTACGAGGCCCTAAAACGTTTCCTGTGAATCCCTTCAGCCGCATCATCCTGGACTGGTACGCCCAAAACGGGAGAGACCTCCCCTGGCGCCGTACCCGGGATCCGTATGCGGTCTGGCTCAGCGAAATTATTCTCCAACAAACCCGAATAGTCCAGGGCAAAGCCTATTGGGAGCGCTTTATGGAGCGGTTTCCCAAGGTAGAAGACCTGGCCAATGCCTCCGAGGACGAAGTCCTGAGGCTCTGGGAGGGGCTGGGCTACTATTCCCGAGCCCGCAACCTGCACGCAGCCGCCAAGCAGATCGTGGCCCTGGGAGCCTTTCCGGACACCCTGGAGGGCATCCGAAGCCTCAAAGGTGTAGGAGACTACACCGCGGCCGCCATAGGCTCCATTTGCTTCGGCCTGCCCGCTGCTGTGGTAGATGGGAATGTCTACCGTGTCATGGCCCGTCATTTTGGCCTTTCCACCCCTGTGGGCACTACCCAGGCCAAGAAGGAGTTCACAGCCCTGGCCCAGAAGCTCCTCCCGGAGGATGCTTCGGCCTTCAACCAAGGGATGATGGACTTCGGAGCCCTGCAATGCACGCCGCAGAACCCGGATTGTGCCGCCTGTCCCCTACTGCCTACTTGCAATGCCTATAAAACGGGCCGAGTGGAGTTGCTACCCGTCAAAAAGCCGGCGACGGCGGTACAGGAAAGAAGGTTCAATTATATCTATGTCAGGTTTGAGGGGGAGACGGCGATTCGAAAAAGAGGGAAAGGAGACATCTGGCAAGGACTCTACGAACCACTGACCTCCCTACCAGTTGTAGAAAATTATTTTTCGGGACGGGACCCGAAAAACCAATTTTCCACAACCTCCACAAGCCCATCGCACAAGGAAGGGTCCAAACCGTCAGAGAAACCCCATCCGTCAGAGGAAAATTATTTTTCGCAAGGCTTTGCGAAAAACCAATTTTCCTCTGACTCCACAGGCCCTAGGCGCATTAAAGCCGATGTGAAGCATCAGCTGACGCACAGGACGCTGTGGGCGGACTTTTATCTGTGGGAGCCTCAGGTGAGGCCGGAGCTGCCGGAGGGCTATTTCTGGATAAAAGAAACGGAGCTTGACCAGTATGCCAAGCCCCGTCTGTTTGAGATGCTTATAGAAGCTATTTCGTAGGTGCTTCCTTGATGTAGACGTCCTGCTGGGGGAACGGAATCTCGATGCCGTTCTCGTTGAAGGCGGTGTAGACGGCCTCGCGGGCTTTGGCCGGGAAGGAAGCATACGTTTCCACCGTTACCTTCACCAGGATGTTCAGGACCACTGAACTGTCTGCGAACTCGTCCACACGGACCACCACGCCGAATTTCTTGTCCACCGTATCGCGGCCATATTTGTCCTTGACCATCAGGGGGGCCAGGGCATCGGCCACAACCTGGCGGACCTTTTCTACGTCGGTTCCGTACTTTACACCCACCTTGAAACTCACTATCTGGTAGGAATTGTTGCGGGTGAGGTTCTTGAAGGTCTTGTTGAAGAGGGCCGAATTGGTAAAGAACATAATGGAACCGTTCACGGATTCAATCTGAGTGGTCTGGTAGCTCAGGCCCACCACGGTACCGCGGATGCCGTCACATTCCACCACATCTCCCACACGGACGCGTCCTCCCATAAGCTGGGCACCGTAGAAGAAGTTATTGAGGATATCCTTCATAGCGAAGCCCAGACCCGTGGCCAAACCTGTGGTCACAAGGGCCAGACCGGAGGCCGGGATCTTGAGGATGAGGAAGACCAGAACCACATACAGGCCCCAGGTGATTAGGGAAATGATGTTGTTGGCCAGGTTGAAGTTGATGTCCGTTTCCTTGAACATCACGTTCTCTCCCAGCTTGCGGATGGCTCCCGAGGTCTTCCAGACCCTATAGAAGGCCGTTCCGGAATACACGATGTAGCGGAAAATAAAGAACAGGCTTACGATGAGAAGGATCAGGAACAGCGAGACGGTTATACCGCCGCCTGTGTTTTCACTTCCGGGCGTGATGAAATGCGTGAAGAAGATGTTCCGGGCCACCTTGCCAAAGTTAAACACGTTGCAGGCCATAAATACGGCTGCCGGGAAGGACCAGAGATACAGCAAAGGCATCACCGTCATCTTGAGGAGGTCGTCCAGCCAGGTCACGGCAATGTAGGAGCCCTTGACACTGTGGGAAAGCGGCATCATAGGGTTCTCTTTCTTGTACTCCTCCATGCGCTTCTGGATATACTGGTCGTAATAACGCTCCAGGAGCTCGAAGACGGCTATGAGGCTTTCCAGCAAGGCCAGCTGGAAGATCCACCAGATCAGAAGAAGCAACGAGCCCATCACCACTCCGGCCCAGGAAAGGATGGTAGCCACCGTCATCACCACGGCACCCACCCACAGCAAGGCAATGTCTCCGCTGTCTTCATCGGCCAGTTCCTTGATATTGACAATGTACTGCCAGATGGTAAAGATGAACAGAAGCCCCGGGAAGAGCAGGTTGATGACGCTGTTGGGGATGAAGATGCTTCGGAAATAGATGATGATGAAGGCCATCAGGAGGGTGGGCATATAGGCTATCAGCGTACCTCTGATCTGCGTCTTGTCCAGGCGGATGAGCATGGATCCGAAGATGGCCCCGATGAGCCAGGCGAATTCTCCCATCATCCTGGAAGCCCTGATAATGAAGGTATTCGTACTGACGTGGCTGATCACAAACAGGAACACGACAAAGAAAGAGATACCCATCAGGGCAATGATCATGCCCTTATGATTGCCAAACCACTCGGTCCGGCCTACCTTGGTGCGCCGGATGCCCTTGTTCACGATGAGCGTACCCACCAAAGTAGCCAGGCCCAGCACAACCAGGAGCATAAAGGAGTAGAAGTACACCACAGGACCTCTCCAGGAACTCTCCACCGACTTCTGGTTGCGGTTGAGATGGAGGCTGTAGCGGCTTCGAAGGTCTTCTACGGCACGGGTGAAACGACGGGGGAAGCGGGACAGTGTCTTGAAATAATTCCCCTGCCCCTGCACAAAGAGTTTCTTCTGGACGGCCGCATAACGCTCCTGGGCATAATCATAGGCTCCGCGGAGGCGCTCGTCGGTCTGTTCATAGTAGGTGTTGTCCCGGTCTATCTGCTTGAGTTGCTCCCAGTAATAGGCCACAATCTGTTCGGCCACATACAGGCAGCTGTCTCTCACCGCCACGGTAGCACTGTCCATCTTCATATCGTACTCGTTGCGGGCAAAGTCCGGAGCAAAGAGGATTAGCGAGTCGGCCGATGCCAGGGCATTACTGGCTGAATCCAGGGCTACGGTTACCTGGCGGGTCTGTTCAATCTCCTTGGCCTTACGCTCCGGAGGCATTTTGCGCAGGGTAATCACCAGGCGGTTGTACCTTTCCATCTCCGTGGTCAGGTTCTCCTTTACCTCGGCATAAGGGGTATTGTTTCCCTTGAAGCTCTCGTACTGCTTGGTGACCTCGTTGAGGGCGTAAGTCAGGTCAAAGGTGTTGTCCGAAGCCTGGGAGTACAGCATCACCGACAGTTCGTTGCACTCGTCTATGAGTTCCACCAGGCGCTGGTGCTGTTCCTTGATCCGTTTGTCTGCGCTGCCGCTGAAGCGGATCAGGCCTGTGTAGGTTTCCTTCAGCTCCATCAGGAGCACGGAGAGCGTGTGGTTCAGGTTGTCCTCCTTGAACACAGCCCATACGGGGCCGATGACCAGAAGAAGGGACAACAGAGCGGCTGTAAGTCGTTTTTTTCTCATAATCTACCTTGTTCTCCCAGATGGGAATCCTTGAATCCTAAGAAATAGAGTACGCCATCCAGGCCGATGGTGCTGAGGCTCTGCTGCGCCTCCTCCTTCACGCGGGGCTTGGCGTGGAAGGCAATGCCCAGGCCGGCCTCCAGCAGCATAGGGAGGTCGTTGGCACCGTCTCCCACGGCAATGGTCTGGGCCAGGTTCACGTGCTCGGTCATAGCAATGAGCTTGAGGAGGTCTGCCTTGCGGCGGCCGTCCACGATGTCTCCCACATAGCGGCCGGTAAGCTTGCCGTCTTCTCCCACTTCCAGCTCGTTGGCGTATACGTAATCAATGCCATACTTGCGCTGCAGGTATTCCCCGAAGAAGGTGAAACCGCCGCTGAGGATGGCAATCTTGTAACCACAGGTTTTGAGGACGGACATCAGGCGGTCCGTTCCTTCCGTAATGGGAAGATTGTCTGCAACATCCTGCAGTACAGATACATCTAAACCCTTAAGTAAAGCAACCCTTTCGGTAAAGCTCTCCTTGAAATCAATCTCTCCGCGCATGGCCCGCTCGGTGATGGCGGCCACCTTGTCCCCCACTCCGTGGCGGCGGGCCAGCTCATCGATGCACTCCGTCTGGATGAGGGTGGAGTCCATATCGAAACAGATGAGGCGGCGCATACGGCGGTACATATCGTCTTTCTGGAAAGAGAAGTCCATTCCCGTCTGGGCACTCAGCTGCATCAGGCTGCGCTGCATTTCGGCCCTGTTTTCCAGATTGCCGCGGACGGAGAACTCCACGCAGGCACGGACGTTGCGCTCCGGGTGCATCACGCTCATTCGGCCCGTCAGACGCTTGATGGCGTCTATGTTAAGGCCGTGGTTGCTGATCACCTCCGAAGCGGCCTGGATCTGGCGGGCGCTGAGGCTTCGGCCTATTACCGTAAGGATGTAACGATTCTTGCCCTGGCGGCCGGCCCAGGCCTCATAATCCTCGTCCGAGATGGGTTCGAAGCCAATGGTGACGCCCAGTTCCGTAGCCTTGAACAGCAGTTCCTTCATTACCTGGCCCGAGACATTCTCATTGATTCGGATGAGGATGCCCAGCGAAAGGGTGCTGTGGATATCGGCCTGGCCTATATCCAGAATCTGGGCGTCATAGCGCGCCAGAATGCTCATAATGGAAGCTGTAAGACCAATCTGGTCCTTTCCGGATATGCGGATGAGTATCTGTTCTTTGTCCATAATTTGCAAATTTATGTGCAAACGGAGAGAAAACAAAATTTATTCAGTAAATTTGCACCTTGAATTTGAACCCTATGACACTACTCATCATATATTTGCTGCTGACCATGGGCATTTCTTTCCTTTGCTCATTGCTGGAATCCGTGCTCATGTCCACTCCCATTTCGTACTTGAACATGAAGGAGGACGAGGGAGACAAGCACGCAGCGCTTATGATGAAGTTCAAGCAGGACACAGACCGTCCGCTGAGTGCCATCCTTTCCCTCAATACCATTGCCAACACCTTGGGTGCCGCCGCCGTGGGCCATCAGGCCACCACCCTTTCCGGCGACTACTGGTTTGGCCTCATCAGCGCCCTGATGACGCTGCTCATCCTCGTCTTCTCGGAAATCGTTCCCAAAACCATAGGCACCACGCACTGGAAAAGTCTCCTCTGGCTTTCCAGCGTCATGAACGTCCTTGTGTATATGCTCTACCCTATCGTCTGGATCATCGAGAAACTGCACGACACCATCTCGGACGAAGACCCGGACCTTGGCATCTCCCGAGAGGAAGTGAGCGCCATGGCCAATATGGGAGAAGAGGAAGGCGTGCTGGACAATTCCGAAAACAAGGTGATCCAGAACATCATCAAACTGGACGACGTAAAGGCCTACGACATTATGACGCCCCGCATCGTGGCCGCCATCGCCCCGGAGAACATGACCCTCCGCCAGTTCTACAAACAGGAAGAACTCTCCCACAACAGCCGCATTCCGGTATATGCAGATTCCCCGGAATACATCACCGGCTACATCCTCCGCTACGATGCGCTGGAGAATCTGGCCGAAGACAAATTTGACCTGCGCCTGAAGAGCATCAAGCGCAAGATTGCGGCCTTCCACGAAGAAACCTCCGTTTCCGACATCTGGGAAAGCCTCCTCAAGACCAAGGACCAGATTGCCCTCATCATAGACGACTATGGCTGCTTCCAGGGCATCATTACGCTGGAAGACATTATGGAGACCATCCTGGGTATGGAAATCATTGACGAGAACGACACCATCACCGATATGCAGCAATACGCCAAGGAGCGCTGGCTCAAACGCAAGAACCAGTATAAGCAGATTGTGCTGCCGGAGGAGGACGATGAGTAAACTCTTCTTCAATCCCTTAACGGGACTTTACTACATTCTCAGAAGAAAACCCCGCCGGGCGCCCGTAACGCCCGAGGTGGAGCGTATGCGGACCCAGGCCAAGGCCGAACTTCCCCCGCGGCTTGCCGCCCTGGCAGCCCAGCACGGCTTCCAGTACAAACGCGTCTTCATCAAGAACAACCGCAGCAACTGGGGCAGCTGCAGCAGCCTGGGAAACATCAACCTGAACCTCCGTCTGGTATCCCTCCCGCAGGAATTGCAGGACTACGTGATGCTGCACGAACTCTGCCATCTTAAGTACTTGAACCACAGCCCCCAGTTCCACGCTTTGCTGGAATCCGTATGTCCCGGTCACCGGGCTCTGGAGAAGCAGATCAAGCAGTACAAAATAAGCTAATTTTCACTATCTTTGTCTACGATGCGCAGCGTGGCCATCATAGGTGCCGGGGCTGCCGGCTGTTTTTGTGCCGCTCAGTTGAGGAGCCTGGCACCGGAACTGGCTGTAACCGTGTTTGAAGCCGGCCCCAAGCCCCTGGCCAAGGTAGCCATAACCGGCGGAGGCCGCTGCAATCTCACCAATTCCTTTGCGGGCATCCGCTCGCTGAAAGAGGCTTACCCCCGCGGCGAGCGCGTGATGAAGCGAGCCCTCAAGGCCTTCTCGCAGGAAGACACCATCCGGTGGTTCCAAGACCAAGGGGTCCCCTGCGTCCTGCAGGAAGACCACTGCTGGTTTCCGCAAAGCCAGAACGCAATGGACATAGTCAATGCGTTGCAATGGGCAATGAAAGGGGCCGATGTACGCTTAAAAACACCAATAGTTTCTATTGCCCAACCGGTTGTGGGAAATTATTTTTCGCAAGACTTTGCGAAAAACCAATTTCCCACAACCTCCATAGAGCCTACGCGCACAGAACAACCCCTTCCGTCAGATGAAAATTATTTTTCGCAAGACTTTGCGAAAAACCAATTTTCCTCCGACTCCACAGAGTCTACGCACATAAATGTTAATGGCGAACCGTTTGATTTTGTGGTGATCACAACGGGCGGAGCGCCTAAGGGGGTGCCGTTTCTGGAGGGGCTGGGGCTGGAAATGATTCCGCCGGTGCCTTCCCTGTTCACCTTTACCGTGCCGGACCCTTCCCTCCGCAGCCTGATGGGGCTGGTGGTGGAGGCTTCCATCGGCCTGCAAGGGACTGCTTTCAAGGCCCAGGGGGCTCTTCTGATTACAGACTGGGGTCTCAGCGGACCGGCCACCCTCAAGCTCTCTTCCTACGCTGCCAGGCATCTGGCGGAGACCGGCTACAAGGGAACGCTGGGCATCAACTGGCTCTGCCTGAGCGAGAACGAGGCCCGCGAACTCCTGCAAAAAACCGCCGAAGAGAACCCCCAGAAGCAGGTTTCCACCACGCACCTGCTGCAAAGCCGCCTGTGGAACCACCTCATCCAAAAGGCCGGTCTTCGGGAAGGCATCCGCTGGGCCGAGGTAGGAAGCAAGGGGCTCAACCGCCTCTCGGCCGTCCTCACCGCCGACAGCTATCCCCTATCCGGCAAGAGCAAATTCCGCGAAGAATTCGTAACTTGCGGTGGCGTTGCGCTGAGCAACGTGGATCTGTCCACCTTGGAATGCAAAACCCATCCCGGCCTGTACTTTGCCGGCGAGGTGTTGGATATAGATGCCATAACCGGAGGTTTCAACCTCCAGGCCGCCTGGAGCACCGGCTACGTTTGTGCCCAAAGCATAGTCAAAAGCCTATGAACACTTATATCATAATAGCCGCCGCAGCCGCCGTGATCATAGCCGTGGTCATTACCTGGCTCATTATGCGCGCCCACGAGGTCAAAGCCTGCAACGAGCTGGAGAACAAGCTCATCGGCGCCCAGAAAGACCTGGAGAACGCCCAGAAACTGCAAAAGATGCAGCAGGAGTCTTTCGCACAGCAGCTCGATGCCGTCAAGAGCCAGTTATCGGCCGAAACGGAGAAACTCCTTAAGCAAAGGGAAGAGAGCCTCCAGCAGAAGGCCGAGGAAACCTTCAAGAACCTCACCGGACCGCTGGGCAAGGACCTCAAGTCCATGCAGGAGAGCTTCGACGCCCAGAAGAGAATCCAGGCCGAAGGCACCGCCTCCCTCAAAACCGCGATGGAGCAGGCTGTCAAGCACCTGCAGGACCAGACGCAGGCCATTGGCACCAAGGCCGACAACCTGGCCCAGGCCCTGAAGGGACAAAACAAGATGGCCGGCACCTGGGGAGAAATCATCCTCTACAATATGCTGGTGAGCGAAGGGATGGTGGAAGGCCGCGACTTTGACAAGGAAGAAACCCTGAGGGACGGCCAGGGCAGCATTGTCTACAACGAGGACAGCGGCAAGCGAATGAGGCCCGACTATATCCTGCATTATCCGGACAAGACGGAGGTAATCATAGATGCCAAAACCTCTATGGAAGCCCTTTCGGACTGGGTGGGGACCGAGGATCCCATCCGCAAGGAAGACGCCGCCAAACGCAATCTGCTGGCCATCCGCACGCAGATCAAGAGTCTCTCCGGCAAACGTTATCAGGACTATATCCGCGAAGGGTACAAGACCCTGGACTACGTGATTATGTTCATTCCCAATTACAGCTCACTGCAACTGGCCAAGACCATGGCCCCCAACCTGTTCAACGAGGCCTACCAGCAGGGCGTGCTCCTGACCACGGAAGAGACCCTGATGCCCTTCCTGCGGATGATCCGCGTAGCCTGGACCAACTACGACCAGGTCCGCAACCAGGAAAAGATCATCAAGGCCGCCCAGACCATGGTGGACCGCGTATACGATTTCGCCAGGGCGCACGCCGCTATGGGAGACAAGCTCCACGCCGCTCTGGACGAGTACGAGAAAGTATCGCTGAAAGTGGGAGAATCGGGAAATTCCATCCTTACATCGGCCCGTCAGCTCATCAAGCTGGGCGTTCCCAAGAACCCTAAGAAGCCGCTTCCGGATTCAGAAGAATAAACGGCATTCCGCAGTTTTTTGCAAAGGCAGCGTCGGAGGGGGCATCCCCCAGCATGACACTGCTTTTTGCGTCTATGTCCGGGAACAGGCTGCAGGCCTCATAGAACATACCCGGGTTGGGTTTTCGCCGGGGATCTTCCTCGGACACGGACGTACAGGCCAGGATCAAATCAATGCGCCCTCCGGCCTCCAAAACGCCCTGCATCATATAAGCGTGCACCTGGGCCAGTTGGGCATCGGTCATAACGCCCTTACCCACTCCGCGCTGGTTAGTTACCAGCACAATATGCTTGAACTTCCCGGACCACCGCGCCAGAGCCGGCAAGATTCCGGGCATCCATTCCCACATCTGAGGAGTACGCACATAATCTCCCAGAATATGCCGGTTAAGAACCCCGTCCCTGTCCAGGAACAAAGTTGTTGCATTTGCCTTCAGAATATCCTCAGAGGCCTTTTGAACGGCAAACCACGCCGGAATGGCCCACTGCGCCTTCTGATAATCTTCCGGTATGCCTATATCAATGAAATAGGCGTCACTCACCCATCCTCCAACCTCTCCCAACGCTGCCCCCGGCTCCAGCACCTCCTTCTCAAAGGAGAACTTCTCCGGCAAACTCCCCAGTTCCAGCCTCCCCCTATCAATCGCATACACCCCTCCATTGATAAGCCCCTCAGAACAATATTGTTTCTCCTTAAACTCTAATACTCTGAGCGCTAGCTTTGTGGAGTCAGAGGAAAAATGGTTTTTCTCTGATAGTTGGAAGGAAGGATCCGAAGGCGTGGGCTTTGTGGAGACAGAAAAAAATTGGTTTTTCGGGTACCGTCCCGAAAAATAATTATTTTCTGACGGTTGGGAGGTCGGATCCGACTGAGCAGGTTTAGTGGAGTTATCCTCGTGCGTTGGGTCTGTGGAGGTTGTGGGAAATTGGTTTTTCGGGTACCGTCCCGAAAAATAATTTTTGTCTGACGGTTGGAAGGTCGGATCCGACTGACCAGGCTTTATGGAGTTATCCTCGTGCGTTGGGTCCGTGGAGGTTGTGGGAAATTGGTTTTTCGCAAAGTCTTGCGAAAAATAATTTCCTACAACCGGTTGGACTACAGATACAGAACCGTATCTGTCGAAATCCTTCATAGGTTTAAGGGCCAAAGTGATGGCAAACGTAAAAGGGATAGATTTCAGATCTACCGGATAGAACGTATCTCCATTTACCACAAACACTTGGGATTCGTGGCACTTCCCCAAAGCCAACCTGATCCCCCCTCCGGTCCCCAATGGCTCTTCTTCTACCGCAAAATCGTAGGTAAACGACCACTGATTCGACTTGACATAGTCGATAACCTGTTCTCTGAGATACCCTACCGAGAACACTACGTGATTCACCTCCTGACTCACGAGCCAGTCCAACAGATACCCCAAAAACGGCCTACCGTTAACAGGCGCCAGACACTTGGGGATTTCTTTGACTACGGAGCGGAGACGGGTACCCAGACCGCCGGCCAGGACTATAACTTCCATGCCACAGCTCCTTTTTCCGTAAACTGGAACGGGACCACCTTTCCGGGAAGTTTCGAGAGCGCCTCGATAACGGCTACCCGGTGCTCCGGAGGAACCATCAGCATCATAAAGCCGCCACCGCCCGCACCGGACACCTTTCCGGAGATGGCACCGGCTGCCATAGCCGTGTCAAAGGCTTCCTGAATCATCGGATTGGTAATGGCTCCGGCCATTTTCTTCTTGTCCTCCCAGGCCTGGCCCAGGATGGCTGCAAAGCGGGCCATATCTCCCTTCAGGAGGGCCAGCTTCATATCGATGGCGCTCTGCTTGATGCGGTGCATGGCTTCCACCGCCTCCGAGGCTCCGCTGCGCGTGGCTTTCTGCTGCTCGGAGATGATGGCGGCCGAGGAGCGGCTTCGGCCCGTAAAATAAAGTAGCATGGAGGCTTCCAGCTCTTCGATGATCCAGTCCTTGACGCGGAGCGGATTCACTATGACCATATCGCTGGGAAGGAATTCCATGAAATTGAAACCGCCGAAAGCGGCTGCATATTGGTCCTGCTTGCCGCCGGCCAGGAGGAGGTCCTTGCGCTCGATCTCGTAGGCCAGACGGGCCAGTTCGTAGTCTCCCAGGGGGATGCCCATCCACTCGGCAAAGCACTTGAGGATGCACACCACCATAGTGGAAGACGTGCCCAGGCCGGATCCGGCGGGGGCGTCGTTGTAAGTGGTTATGGCAAAGCCCGCCGCAGGAATGGGGCCGAAGTCCCTGGTGACGCGGTTGTAGACGCCGTCAATGAGCAGCGCGCCGGAATTCACGGGACCGGTTCCCAGGCTCACTTCTTTGCGGATGCCGGCATCGGCCGCATTGACCCGCATTACGGGCCGATTCAGGGGCTCGATGGAGCAATAGGCCGCCAGGTTAATGGTGGCGTTGAGCACATTCCCGCCATAGAGGTCCGAGTACGGGGATACGTCCGATCCGCCACCGGCCAGACCCAGTCTGAGCGGAGCTTTACTTCTGATTATCATGACAATATGGCTTTACAGAGGGCATCGAGGGCGGGTTCATCGGCCTCCTTGTAACGGCTGCGGATGGTCACCGGCTCCCCTACTATTTCCACGTCCTTCATAGCGCCCAGCATTTCTTTCATCACGCGGGCGGCGCTGGGGGCCCAGGAACCGTTTTCTATGAGGGCTACTTTGCGTTTGCTGTAGCCCTTGACCTGCAGCGAGTGCAGGAAATCGTGGGCAGGGGTAAAGAGGCCGGCGTCATAGGAACAGGCGGCCAGCACCATTCTGCCGTAGCGGAAGGCGTCTTCCACGGCTTCGGCGCGGTCATCTCTGGCAAGGTCCGATACGGCTACCTTGGGACAGCCCAGGGCCTTGAGTTTTTCGGCCACCATTTCCGCTACCTTGGCCGTACCGCCGTGGATGGAGGCGAAGGCCACAAATACGCCCTCGGTTTCTACGCCGTAACTGCTCCAGGTATTATATAGGTTCAAGAAATAATTCAGGTCCTTGCGGATGATGGGACCGTGCAGCGGGGCTATGACGCTGATGCTCTCTCCGCCCAGCTTTTTCAGCAGAGCCTGCACCTGGGAGCCGTATTTGCCGCAGATGTTGAAGTAGTAGCGGCGGCCTTCGCAGGCCCAGTCGGGGTCTTCATCGGCCCAGAAAGCGGTTTTGCAAAGGGCTCCGAACTTGCCGAAGGCATCGGCCGAAAAGAGAACGCCGGTGGCGGTATCCAACGACACCATCACCTCCGGCCAGTGCACCATAGGGGCGGCGATGAACTTGAGGGTATGGCTACCCAGCGTCAGAGTATCCCCTTCCTTGACGGCCAGAGTGTTCTTTACGGGCTTCTCCGGCATAAACTGTCCCAGGAACTTGAGGGCCATGGCGCTGCCAACTACCGTCACATCCGGGTATTTCTCCAGGACGGGAGCCACGGTGGCCGAATGGTCCGGTTCCATATGGTGGATAACCAGGTAATCCGGCTTTCGGCCCTCCAAAGCCGCTTCCAAATTCCTCAGCCATTCCTCCCCTTTTCGGGCATCGGCGGTATCCAGGATGGCAACTTTCTCATCTACAATAAGATAGGAATTATAAGCCATACCTTCCGGCACCGTATATTGGCTTTCAAACAAATCCAGATCCAGGTGATCGACACCTATATATCGGATTCCTTTTACAATTTCTTTCATATCTATGGTCATATCTTTACAAAGATAAAGAAAAATTGTGTAACTTGCGCCACATTTTACAGGGCATGGACTTTAAGCGTTTATGGCATAGATTCCGCCGCGTAGTCAGATACTACGGCTACATCTTCGACGAGATTGACACGGAGAGCGCCACCCAGCGCATCAAATCCGCTATCTGGTTCCGCGGCCCCAATGTATGGATTCTGGCTTTTGCCATAGTCCTGGCTTCCGTGGGCCTTAACGTCAACTCCACGGCGGTCATCATCGGTGCCATGCTGGTTTCCCCGCTGATGGGTCCTATCATCGGCGCAGGCCTGGCCCTGGGCACCAACGATGTGGACCTGCTCAAATCGGCCGGTAAGAATCTGCTGGCTATGGTCATCATCTCGCTGATCGCTTCTACCCTGTTCTTCCTGGTCTCTCCCCTGTCGCTGGTCAATCCCACCGAGCTGGAGGCCCGCACCTCGCCCACCATCTACGATGTGCTCATAGCCTTCTTCGGCGGTATGGCCGGCATTCTGGAGAACAGCCGCAAAGAGCGCGGAACCGTGCTTTCGGGTGTGGCCATCGCCACCGCCCTTATGCCGCCGCTGTGCACCGCCGGTTACGGTCTGGCGCATCTGAACATGCATTTCTTCCTTGGCGCGCTGTATCTGTTTGTGATCAACAGCGTGTTCATCGCCCTGGCTACCTACTTCATGGTCAAGTACCTGGGCTTCCCCACGGTCTCCGGCATGTCCGAAGAACTGGCCTCCCGCCGCGCCAAGGTCATCAGCACCATCCTGGTCATCATCCTGGTGCCCAGTATCTGGAGTGCCATCACGCTCATCCAGAGCAATAATTTCGAGCGCAATGTCCAGAACTTCGTGGAAAACAACCGCCTGGTAGCGCCCCGCACGTATATCTATGATTACCGCGTACAAGGCCGCCAAGCCCACCTTTCCCTGGCCGGAGAACCCCTGGACGACGACATCCGCGCCAGCATCTACGTGAAAGCGGGCCGATACGGCATCAAACAGCGCGAACTCATCCTGATGGAGCACTCTTTTGGCCTGTCCCAGCAGGATATGGACACCATTATTGAAGAAATATACAACAACACCAATAACGAATTAGACGAGAACCAGGCGCTCCTGGAATCCATCGAATCCCGCCTGGAGGAAATGGCCCTGGAGCTATCCCGCCTCAAACATCAACGGCATCAGAACGATTCCATCCAAACGGATTCACTCAGGTTCTGACCGTTTTTTACAGGTCTCCCTATGCCTTTCGAACCGGTAACCAATCCGACATTAGTTCCTTTTTTTTTTATTTTTTCGAAAGGCATAGGGTTTCCTGTTTTTAAAGAAACTTCCGTGAAAAATAACCTTCCTCTGTGCTTGTGACAGAGCTGGAAGGGGTATGGGGAGAAGACGGGCATGACGACAAGGGTCAGAGCCCTGAAGGAGGTGGGAAGTGACGGAGACGGGAGGGGTTTGGGGAGTCCGCTCACCAATGAGTGAAACGGTATTAACTCTTTTTTGGGACCCGAAGGGCTAACTTTTCCGCCGCTTTGGCGGCGAGGGAGGGGTTTGGGGAGTCCGCTCACCAATGAGTCGAAGGCTCTGTTGACACTCTTTTTTGGGCCCCGAAGGGCTAACTTTTCCGCCGCTTTGGCGGCGAGGGAGGGGTTTGGGGAGTCCGCTCACCAATGAGTGAAACGGTATTAACTCTTTTTTGGGGCCCGAAGGGCTAACTTTTCCGCCGCTTTGGCGGCGAGGGTGGGGTTTGGGGAGTCCGCTCACCAATGAGTCGAAGGCTCTGTTGACACTCTTTTTTTGCGCCCGATGGGCTAACTTTTCCGCCGCTTTGGCGGCGAGGGAGGGGTTTGGGGAGTCCGCTCACCAATGAGTCGAAGGCTCTGTTGACACTCTTTTTTTGCGCGCGGGCCTGAAGGGCTGGGCATAAAAAAAGAGTGTCGGCCTTCACAGGCGGACGCTCTCACTAACCACATAATTAATAACACTAAAACTAATAACCAATAGACTGATTCATGAGAGAACCTCACTTCCTCAATCCGAATGCAAAGTTACGGCTATTTTTTTGATTTGCAAATTTTTTCAAAACTTTTTTTACAAAATTTTTTAATAATTACGTAACTTATTGATTTTCAATGCTACTCTAATAAGACGATTTTACTTCCAACATTAGTAAAATTTTTAATTAATAGGTAAGTGCGTAGATATCAGCACATTACGAAAACCACCAAATACAGGTATTTGAGAGGCCGCTTATAACCTCTAAGAATAAAGAAGGCCGAAACTTCCAAATCGAAAGAATCGGCCCTATTTCAACTTACACTACAGAAATCACAGAAGTTTGTCTCTGAGATGGCGAATCATATCCCGGGTCATGGAATCCATATCGTAAGTGGGTTTCCAGTCCCATTCTTCGCGGGCGCAGGAATCGTCCATGCTGTCCGGCCAGGACGTGGCGATGGCCTGACGCACGGGATCTACCTCATAGCGGACGCGCAGGGACGGGATGTACTCGCGGATCTTGCTGAAGATCTGTTCCGGCTCGAAGCTCATAGACGCAATGTTGAAGGAATTGCGGTGCTTGAGGCGGGACGGGTCTGCCACCATCAGCTGGATGGCGGCGTGCAGGGCGTCCGGCATATACATCATATCCATATACGTTCCCGGAGCGATGGGGCAGACGAACTCCTCCCCTTTCACGGCCGAATAATACACCTCCACGGCGTAGTCCGTGGTGCCGCCGCCCGGAAGGGTGGTATAGGAGATGAGGCCCGGGAAACGGACCGAACGGGTATCGACCCCATATTTGTGGAAGTAATAGTCACTCAGAAGCTCCGTGGCTACCTTTGTAACGCCGTACATGGAACGGGGGCGCTGGATGGTATCCTGGGGCGTTCCCACGTGAGGGGTTTCCGGGCCGAAGGAGCCGATGGAAGAGGGAGTGAACACGGCACATCCCTTCTCACGGGCAATCTCCAGGATATTGAGCAGACCGTTCATCTGGATATCCCAGGCCAGCAGCGGCTTTCTTTCTGCAACGGCCGACAGCAGGGCGGCGAGGTTGTAGATGGTATCTATCTTGTACTCAGAGACTATGGCGGCCAGGCCGGCTGCGTCTCTTACGTCGGCCACGGCAGAAGGACCGCTTTCCAGAAGTTCGCCTTTGGGTTCTGCACCCGGGATATAACCGGCTACAACCGTGCTTCCGGGAACTTCCCTGCGGATTTTCATAGTGAGCTCCGATCCAATCTGACCCGTGGAGCCAATTACCAAAACATTCTTCATATCTTTCCGATTATCCACGCAAATTTATTACATTTTGCTTACATATTCAAGATAAAATTGCTAATTTTGAAAGCATAAAAGCATTAAATTATATGTACGGAAAATTCAAACAGCACCTTAGTGACGAGTTAAAGGCCATTGACGAGGCCGGACTCTACAAAAGAGAAAGAAATATCACGTCTGCACAAAGCGCCTGCATCTCCCTGCAGGACGGCAGCGAGGCCCTCAACTTCTGCGCCAACAACTACTTGGGCCTGGCCGACAACCCCCGCCTCATAGAGGCCGCCAAGAAGGCCATGGACGCCCGTGGTTACGGTATGTCTTCCGTCCGCTTCATCTGCGGTACGCAGGATATCCACAAAGAACTGGAGAAGGCCATTGCAGAGTACTTCCACACGGAGGACGCCATCCTCTACGCTGCCTGCTTCGACGCCAACGGCGGTGTGTTCGAGCCCCTTTTCACGGCCGAAGACGCCATCATCTCCGATTCCCTGAACCACGCCTCCATCATTGACGGCGTGCGCCTGTGCAAGGCCCAGCGTTTCCGCTACGCCAACGCCGATATGGCAGACCTCGAGGCCAAGCTCAAGGAGGCCCAGTCCTGCCGCTTCCGCATCATCGTGACGGACGGCGTGTTCTCCATGGACGGCAACGTGGCCCCTATGGACAAGATCTGCGACCTCGCAGAGAAGTACGACGCCCTGGTGATGGTGGACGAGAGCCACAGCGCCGGCGTGGTGGGCAAGACCGGTCACGGCGTGGCAGAACAGTTCAACTGCTACGGCCGCATCGACATCTTCACCGGCACCCTGGGCAAGGCCTTCGGTGGCGCAGTAGGCGGCTTCACTACGGGCCGAAAGGAGATTATCGATATGCTCCGCCAGCGCAGCCGTCCGTACCTCTTCTCCAACTCCATCCCGCCGATGATCGCCGGCGCCGCCCTGGAAACCTTCAAGATCCTCAAGGAAAGCGACGCCCTGCACGACAAACTCATCGAGAACGTCAACTACTTCCGCGACAAGATGATGGCCGCCGGCTTTGACATCAAGCCCACCCAGAGCGCCATCTGCGCCGTGATGCTGTACGACGCTCCCCTCTCCCAGAAGTTTGCCGCCGCGATGGCCAAGGAAGGCATCTTTGTGACCGGCTTCTACTATCCCGTGGTACCCCAGGGACAGGCCCGCATCCGCGTACAGCTGAGCGCCGCCCACGAAAAGAAGCACCTGGACAAAGCCATCGATGCCTTCATCAAGGTGGGCAAGGAGCTGGGCGTCATCCAGTAAGATATGGCGCTTTAAATAATAATTATTATATTTGAGGGATAATTAGTTACCACCTGTTACAATGTCCATTAAAATACTCAGCGTAGACGACGAAACCGATCTTGAACTGTTGCTGTCGCAATACTTCCGCAGAAAGATCAGAAATGGGGAATACGAGTTCTTCTTTGCCCACAATGGGCTTGAGGCACTCCAGGTTCTGTTAAAGCATCCGGACATTTCCATCATCCTTTCGGACATCAACATGCCCGAAATGGACGGTCTTACGCTTCTGGCTAAGATCAATGAAATGCGCATTCCGTCCCTCAAGTGCATCATGGTGAGTGCCTATGGTGACATGGACAACATCCGCCAGGCCATGAACGGAGGCGCCTTTGACTTTGCCACCAAGCCCATAGACCTGGACGATCTTCAGCGCACCATAGACAAGGCCGTAGAGCAGATCGAGTACATCCGGAGCGCCCAGAAGGAGCACGCGCAGCTGGTGGATATCCAGACGGACCTCTCCGTGGCCCGGGAAATCCAGCACGCCATCCTGCCCCGCACCTTCGACCTCAAGCTTCCGGATGCAGACAACGTCAACATCTACGCCAGCATGCTGGCCGCCAAGGATGTGGGAGGAGACTTCTACGACTTCTTCCCCATTGACGACCACCGGATTGCCTTTACCATTGCCGATGTGAGCGGAAAGGGTGTTCCCGCCGCCATCTTCATGGCTGTAAGCCGTACCCTCATCAAGGCTACGGGCCTGCAGGACCATCCCACGGACGAGTGCATGAGAACGGTCAACGACATCCTGTGCGACGAAAGCGTAGGTTCTATGTTCGTAACCGTGTTCTACGGCATCTACGACTTGCAGACCGGCCAGATCACCTTCACCAACGCCGGCCACAATCCGCCTTACATCCTCAAGGCAGACGGCCAGGTGGAAGTGGTGCAATCGCCCTGCAACCTGGTTCTGGGGGCCGTGCCCAATATGCCCTTCAGCTGCGACACGATGCAGCTGAACCCCGGAGACACGCTTTATATGTTCACGGACGGTGTAACCGAAGCCGAGAACAAGGCGCACGACCAGTTTGGGGAGTCCCGCCTGGAGGCCGCCCTCGCAGAATGCAAGGGAGCCGACAGCAGACACATCGTGGACACCGTCAACGCCAAGGTCAAAGAATTCATTAATGGTGCCTCCCAGAGCGACGATATTACCCAGTTAGTAATCCGCAGAAAGTGAAAATCCGTCCAACCATATTGTATAGCCTGATAGCTTTCGTGCTCCTGGTTGGGGTGGCGGTGGTCTCTTATCAGTTGGGTCGCAGACAGTCCCGTAAGGAAATCGCGGCCATGCAGGAAGAGATAGACCGCCTGGTAGAGGCAGAGCAGGACGCCGCCATCGTCAAGCGCGTCAGCCAGCAGATGGAGGATATAGCCTATCAGCAGAAGTCCATCTCCGACCAGCAGAGAGACCGGGCCGAAGAGCAGTCCATCCTGGCCACCCGCAATGCAGAAAGGGCCGAGATGGAGAGCCGCGCCGCCCACGAGGCGGAGCAGAAGGCCAACGCCGCTGCCGAAGTAGCCGAGAAAGAAAGGGCCAATGCCGAAAAGCAGCAGATGATAGCCGAGGAGCAGCGAGACGAGGCTACCTATGCCCGAAATATCGCCGATACGCTCAACCGCCGTACCCAGGCCCGCAGCCTGGCGGTGAGTTCCCAGGTAAGGCGCGAAGCCGGAGAACCCGAAGTGGCAAACCTCCTGGCCTATGCCAGCTGGTATTTCCTCAAGAACAACCGCGGAAACCAGTACTATTCGGACACGTTCAAGTCCCTGACTTTGGCTACGGGCGGTGTCCCCCGCTACCGCTTTCCGGAGAACGGCGCCGTCAACGCCATCGCCCATATTCCCGGTACCCCGGGTCAGTGCGTAGCCGTGACCAACTACGGTGAAGTGGCCTGGATTACCGCCTGCGTCAGCGGCGGGGCCAAGAACCTATCGGCCCGTACCCTTCTTTTCAATCCCGCCTACGATTTCAGGGATGTACAGGTCATTGACGGAAGAATCTATGCCCTTTCGCTCAACGGTCCCCTCTGCATCCTGGATTTCAACGGAGAGATGACGGAGATTCCGCTGCCCGAAAAGGATTACTTCAAGCTCATCCGGCTGGGCGGAGGACTCATTCTGGCCGGCCGCCAGAGCCTGTGCTGGTACTCCGACGGAAAGATTACGGGCAGTTCCTCCTTGAACAAGACCCTCTCCACCATCGTGAACCGGGACGGAACCGTCTGTCTCTTCTACAAGGACGGTTCGTACGCAGAGATGGACGAGGCCGGCAGTATCGAGAAAAAGAAGCCTTTGCTCAAGGACCGGGTTACCGCTGCCTATTACGACTCCGCCACCCGTTGCCTGCTGTTAGGCGTGGAAGACGGTACGGTTTACCCTCTCAACCGGTACAACCGCGTTATGGAGACCTTGGCCGCCCACAAATCCCGCTGCGTGAGCATCACCATGCTGGGAACCATCGTCATCACCGGCGGCTACGACAAGTCCGTCTACATCTGGAGCATGGATAACCTGCTCTACGAGAGCGGGTTGACCTTCTGGGAAGAACTGGATCTTAATTCCACCGCGAAGGTACGCAAACAGGAAGACAAGGGAATCCCCACCGAGTGGCTGGTTCCCGTAGATTATACTTACGACGGTTGGACCCTCGCCGTCTGCGGAGACCCCGACGGCAAGACCGCCTGGATTGGCACATCGTCCGGCAATGTGATGACGCTCAATGCATCGGCCGACGATATGGCCCATCAGCTGTACGGCAAACTCAACCGTAACCTCACCGAACAGGAGTGGACCCGCTATGTAGGCGCTTCCATTCCATATATGAAATTCAAATGAGAAGGCTTGCGTATCATATCAGCCTGATGGCCGCCGTGCTGCTGTGCACGGTGCAGGCTGCCGCACAAAGCGGAGGGGAAGCCTATATGGGTATCCCTTACTTCCGGAACTTCTCGGCCGGACAGTACGATGCCCACAACCGTAACTTCGACGTCCTCTGTGACGAAGAAGGACACACCTTCTTTGCCAACTTCGAAGGCCTTCTTGTATACGATCACGTCAACTGGAGAGTGGTCCACACCCCGGATATCTCGCGTGTGGTGAGTCTCCGGAAAGATGTGGACGGAGCCATCCTCTTTGACGGAATCAATCTGACGGGACGGATAGAATCCTTCGACGGAGACTCCCTGCAAGTGTCCTATACTCCCCTGGAGGGTCAGGGAAGAGCCGCCGAGGCCACGGCCTTGGACCGCTGGAATGACATCAGGGTTTACCAGCGTCTCCAGCTGAGCCCGGAGCGCACCCTGCTGGCTACGGCCACGGACGGTGTCATCGCCATCGACGCCGAGGGACGCGAAGTCTGGAGAATCAACGTGGAAGACGGCCTCTGCTCCAACAGTATCACCAAACTGGCCTACGACGGCAAGGGATCGGTCTGGGGCGCTACGGACAACGGCGTTTTCTGCATCTCCGTCTCTGAGATTTACACCCACTTTACGGATAAAGAGGGCCTCCGAGGCCAAATCTCCTGCATAGAGATGTGCGGCCCCACCCTGATGGTGGGTACGTTCCAGGGCCTTTTCCGCCTGGAAGGCCAGCGCTTCATCCCGGTAGAACAAATCCACCACGCCTGCTGGCAGATGGTCCAGGGGGCTCCCGGAACGCTTTACGTAGCCACTTCCGACGGCCTGTATGAATATGCCAACGGAAAGGTCCGTCAACTGACCACCAAGTTCTCCCTTTCCATCACCGCCCTGCAGGACGGTTCCTATCTGGTGGGTGAACTGGAGCGTGTCTGCCGTTTCCGTCCCGGTGAAGGCATCCAAGTGACGGGAGAGATTCCCAACATCACCAGTTTCAAGCAAGATGAGAAAGGCGGGATGTGGGCTTTGACCCTGGCCGGTGACTATTATTATATGGAAGCCGGTGCCAACCGCTTCCAGAAGAAGGAGGAGGGTCCCATCTCCAAGCTGTTCGAGTACGTAGACCCGGACGGTCACGTCTGGCACAGCGACACGGACGGATCCGGCCTCTTCTATGACAACATGCCGGATGACCTTAAGGAATGGGTAGAGCCCTTCAACCTCTTCAAGGTCAACGCCATGCTGGTCCACGACGGCCTGGCCTGGATCGGTGACCACAAGGCCCTGGTCCGTTTCAACCTGGATCTGTGCGCCTCCACCCAACTGTTCGAACCCCAGTTGCACATCCGCCGTTTCCATTTCAACGACGGAGACCTCGCCATCAGTTTCTCCAATGACAAGTTCGACCCCATAGGAGAAACCCTGTACAGCTTCCGCCTCAAGGAAGACAACGCATGGTCGGCCTGGAGCAGCCAGCAGGAATACCTGTTTGCCAACCTCAACTTCGGCTCCTACCAGGTGACCGTCCGTTCCAAAGATGCCTTCGGCCTTATCACCGAAACCATTCCGTACGAGTTCAAGCGGCCTTATCCGGTCTTCGTACGCTGGTATTCCCTGCTCCTGTACCTTGTTATCATCGTCCTTCTGGTCAACCTTTGGTTCCGGCTCCGCATGCGCCGAATGGCCGAAGAACAGCAGAGACTGGAAGCCATCGTGGACGAAAGGACCAAAGAGTTGCGGTCGGCCCAGGACCAGCTGCTCCGCCAGGAGCGCGAGGCCGCCATCGGTAAACTGACCAAGGGCCTGATTGACCGCATCCTCAATCCTATGAACTATATCAACAACTTCGCCCATCTTACGCTGGGATTGTCCAAGGATATACGCCAGAACATTGAGGACGAGAAAGAGCACATTACTCCCGATATCTATGAGGATTCGATGGATGTAATGGATATGATGAAGACCAACCTGGAAAAGATCGAGCAGCACGGAACCTCCACGACCCGTACCCTCAAGGCCATGGAGGAAATGCTCAAGGAGCGTTCCCAGAAGTTCGAACCTACGGACCTGGCCCAGATCTGCCAGCAGTGCGTGGACAAACTCAAGAACTACTGCGCCAACGAAATAGCCTCCCTGAACATCCAGGTAGAAGCCAACCTGCCGGAGACGCCCCTGATTCGCAACGTAGTAGCCGACCATATGAGCAAGTCCATTATGTCCATGCTCGCCAACAGCATCTACGCCATCAAGAAGAAGGCCGAAAAGGGAGAAGCCCCGTACAGCCCGGTGGTCCGCATCACGGCCACGGAGGAAGGAGGAAAGGCCCTCATCAAGATTTACGACAACGGTATCGGTATAGAAGAAAGCATCCTGGCCAAGATTTTCGACCCCTTCTTTACCACCAAGCCCACCGCAGAAGCCCCTGGCGTAGGACTGTACCTGAGCCAGCAGATCATGCACGACTGCGGAGGCAACATTACGGTAAGTTCCGTAAAGGACGAATACACAGAATTTGTAATTACCCTGACTTAAGATACAAACCATGTCTGAGGAAATAGAAGATCTGAAAAAGCAGGTAGAATACCTGCAGCAGCAGTTGAACAAGCAGGAAAAGATGGCCTCCCTGGGCCTTCTCAGTGCCGGCATTGCCCACGAAATCCAGAATCCCCTGAATTTCGTGATCAATTTCAGCAAGATGTCCACCACCTTGCTGGAAGACATGCAGGATATTGTGAAGGACTGCAAAGAAAAGCTGGGAGAAGACGATGCCGCCGACCTCCAGGACATTTCGGAAGATCTTAAGGAGAATCTTGCCAAGATTCAGGAACACGGAGAGCGGGCCATCAGCATCATCCGGGGCATCCTGCTGCAAAGCCGCGGCAAGGCGGGAGAAATGCTCCCCACGGACATCGGCCAGCTGGTCCACGAATACGTGTGGCTCAGCTACCACGCCATGCGCGCCAACGACAAGAACTTCAACATTTCCATCCAGGAAGAGATTCCGGAGGGCCTGCCCAAGTTTATGGTAGTCCCCCAGGACCTGAGCCGCGCCGTTCTCAACGTAATGAACAACGCCTGCTATACGGTCCGGGAGAGAACCGGCCTGGAAGGACCGGACTACAAGCCCACCATCCAGGTGAAGGTGGCCTACACTCCCAAGGGAGCCAGTGACGGAGAAATCCGCATCGACATCACGGACAACGGTATGGGTATGACGCCCGAGGTCAAGGCCAAGATCTTCGAGAATTTCTTCACCACCAAACCCGCCGGTCAGGGAACCGGCCTGGGTATGGGCATTACCTATGATCTGATTACCAAGAATCATAAAGGACAGCTGCTCGTGGAAACCGAGCCCAAAGTAGGAAGTACCTTTACTTTCATCATTCCTGTAAAGATTGTAAAATGAGATCCCAAAGATACATAATCGCGCTCCTTATCCTGTTCATCTCTTCGGCCGTCAAGGCGCAGGAGGCTACGCGTGTGTATGAATCGGCCCAGGAGGCCTATGAGCTCGGTCTTTTCCAGAAGGCCGATTCCCTCCTGACCGGTTCGGTGAACAGTTTCAAGGGAGAGACCCGCATTGGCGTATACCGCCTTCTGGCCCTGTGTAACCTCAATATGGACAAGCCCGAGGTAGCCGAGACCTGGGTCTCCAGCCTGCTCACGGTAGATCCCTACTACAGCGTGTACAACGACACGCCCCGGTTTGCCGAGTTGGTGAACCGCCTCAAGGCCGGCAAGAGCGCCACCATTACCACGGCTTCCCAACAGGCCGAATCCATTGAGGAGGCGCCGGTTCCGGTTACCCTTATCACGGAAGAGATGATCCGCATCATTGGGGCCAGAACCTTGAAGGAAGCCTTGATTGCCTACGTGCCCGGTATGACCGACATAGCCTGCAACGAAGAGATGAACGTGGCTATGCGAGGCATCTATTCCTCCGGCCAGGAGAAGGTGCTCATCATGCTCAACGGCCACCGCCTCAACAGTTATTCCACCAACGCAGCCAGCCCCGATTTCTCCATCAGCCTGGAAAAGGTCAAGCAGATCGAGGTGCTGCGAGGCCCTGCCTCCTCCCTGTACGGCGGCGTGGCTCTTACCGGTGTGGTCAACATCATTACCAAGGAAGGTTCGGACGTGGACGGTTTCCTGGCCAAGGCCAGCGTGGGCAACTATGGACAGGTCCGCGGAGACCTCCTCTTTGGTAAGCGCTACCTCTCTCTGGACTTCCTCACCTGGGCCACCGTCTATCAGGCCACCGGTCAGAAGGTGCATTACAGCAACAATTGGGACGAACAGCCCTATTCCGTGATGCCCATCGAGGGAGACATGATTATTGGCGGCTACAACAAAACGCCGTCCTACGACCTGGGTCTGTCCCTGAAGTGGAACAAGCTGAGCCTGCTGTACGACCGCCGTTTTGCCAAAACGGTGGCTCCCCTGTCCCTCAGTTATTTCTTTACCCCGTACAGCTACGACAGTTACCGCTATATCAACAACCACGCTCCCGGTTACGCCATCACCTCCCAGCACGCAGAACTGGGTTATTCGGACCGTGCCGGCGGCTTTGCCTGGCAGGCCAAGGCCTTCTTCGACTCCCAGGACCAGCAGCGCTACCAGATAGGCGGAGACGAGATTCCGGAAGTGGGTGCCAACGACGTACATCCCACCGGAGCGGAGGACATTACCCTCAAACTCTATGACGGAGTGTTCCAAAGCGCCAACTGGAGCGAATTCACCTACGGTTTTTCGGCCCAGGGAAGCTACAATTACAATTTCGGAAAGAACCATTCGGGTATCATAATGATTGGCGGCCAGTTCAACGATTTCTATCTGAACGACGCCAGTTACCTGGAAGGAAGGTATTATAAGGACATCCTGAAGGTTTTCAACGAAGGAAAGGTCCTGTACACCGGCCGTGAGACCAGCGCCGACGCCTATCTCCAGGTAAAGCACACCTGGAAGGACCTGGTCCTGAACGCCGGCCTCCGCTATGACTTTAAGGAGCGTTCCCACGGCAAGAGAATGAACGTGCTCTCCCCCCGTATCGCCTTGATCTATTCCTGGCCCAAACTGAGCACCAAGATCAGTTATTCCAAGTCCTTCGTGGACTCGCCGTATTTCTACCGCAACAATACCTTTGACATCAACTCCGGAGACGCCGAACTCTCCCCGGAATACCTGAACTCCTGGCAGATGTCCTTCTACAGCGACGGCAAGATTGTTCCGGGCCTCAAGTTGGAACTCAACGGCTTCATCAACAAGGCCGATGATTTCATCATCCAGAGTGAGGTGGGTAATACCAACGCCGGTAGCCTCACCAACGCCGGTGTGGAAGTGGTGGCCAGTTACACCCACGCCCGGTTTATGGTGGACGGAAACGTCACCTGGCAGCGGGTTCTGACTTCCCAGAACTTCAGCATCATCAACCACAGCGTTTACAACATCCCGGATTGGCAGGCCAACCTGACCGCCTCCGTGGAGGTATTGAAGGGGCTCAAGATCAACGCCCACGCCAACTTCATTTCCAAGCAGTTCAGCCAGTATTCCCTGCCCGGGACCGAACCCCTGGACATCAACATTCCGGCCCGCATCCTGTTTGACCTGGGCGTGAGCTATCACATCTGGAAAGTGGAAATGGGCATCAATGTCTACAACATTGCCAACACTTCCTACAAACAGGGTGGATCCAGCGTAGCCCCTATGCAGCAGGCAGGACGCTGGCTGCTGGGCCACGTGGCCTTCAAGTTCTAAGATTATTCAGTTAGTAGTGTATGGATTTGTATTTTGATAAGCTCTCGAAGCATTTAAGAGAGATAATAGACCGATATAAGGACAAGCCGGCCTACATCCTGGGCAACCAGGAGGTCACCTATGCCCAGATGGACGAGATGGCCCATCGCATAGCCTCCGGCCTGGCCGCCCGGATAGACCCCAAGGCCGGAGATCCCGAGGTCCCCGTGCGCATAGGCATCTATCTGGGCCGAAACCAGCATTATCTGCCCTGTATGCTGGCTTCCATCAAACTCGGCTGCTCCTATGTTCCCATTGACGTGGAGAATCCATTGGAGCGCAGGGACTTCATCTGCAAGGATGCAGGGGTAAGTTATCTGATAACGGCCGACAATATCAACGAACTCCTGGAAAGCCCCCTCACGGAACTGCCGAATCTCAAGAGAGGCTTTTCCGAGATTTATATGATCTATACCTCCGGCACTACGGGACAGCCCAAGGGGGTTTCGGTCCCCTTCAAGGCCCTTTACAGCTATTGCCAGACGGTCTGTCACCCGGAGAATTTCCAGATCAGCGACCATTCCGTCATCCTCCAGTTTGCCAGCATCAGTTTCGATGCCTCCGTCCTGGAGATCTATTCCTCGCTGTTCTACGGCGGCACCCTGGTCATAGCCCAGAACGAAGAGAGGCACAATGCGATGCTGCTCCACAATCTGATCCAGGAGAAAGGGATTACCTTTACCTTTATGCCCCCTTCCCTGCTGGCCATCTTCCCGGATTACGATTTCCCCGCTATGGAAACCTTATCGGCCGGCGGCGAAGCCATTCCGCACAGCCTCACCAGCAAGATAGCCGGAAAGTATCCCTACCGCTTTGTAAACGGATACGGCCCCACCGAGACCTGCGTGGTCATCACCACCCACGAGTTCAAGAGCGCCGAAGAGTGGAAGTGCATAGGCAAACCGGCCCCCGGCGTGGTCTGCTACGTGGTCAATGAAAAGGGCCAAAGGGTAGCCCCGGGAGAAACCGGAGAACTGCTGGTGGCCGGCAACCAGGTGACCAACGGTTACTGGAACCGCCCGGAACTCACGGCCCGCGCCTTCTCCGACAATCCCTTTGAAAAGGAGCACGACGGAATCGATGTCTCCAGGGTCTATCACAGCGGAGACCTCGTAACCCTGAACCCGGACGGCAGTTTTGACTATATGGGCCGAAAAGACTCGCAGGTGAAACTGCACAGCTACCGCATCGAACTGGGAGAGATCTGCGCCGCCATCGAAAGGCAGGAAGGCGTGGAAAGGGCTTTCGTCCGCCTGGAGGAAATAGGAACCGAGAAATACATCGTGGCCTATGTCCTGCTGGCAGAAGGCGTGGAAGGCTTCGACGCCATCAAGAAGCAACTGGCCAAGGAACTCCCCGCCTATATGGTCCCCACTTACTGGAACAAGGTCAAGGCGTTCAAGCTCAACATCAACGGTAAGATTGACCAGTCGGCCCTTGTCAACGAGGCCATCAATCCGGTCACTACCAACGATACGCCCGTCACCCCCGGCGAGGAACTGCTCATCCAGGCAGCCGCCGGTCTGGTGGGCCTGCCCGGCATCAATGTGGATGCAGACCTCATCAACGACGTGGGCATCACTTCCCTGCACATTATGCAGCTCATCGTCCTGATGGGTATGTCCGGCTTCCATCTGACCGCCAACGATTTCTATACGCTCCGGACCATCCGCCGGATTATGAAGGCCGAAAAACATCCCAATGCCTTCTGGTTTGGCAACGGAGAGAACGAGCCGGAGAAGCCGGTGATCATAGTCATCAGCGGATATACCAGCTTTGACTTCCTCTTTGGAGAATGGGCCCAGAACGTTTCCCACAAGTTCGCCATCTATGCCATCGAGTCCTACCATACCATTATGCAGGACCGGCTCACGGACATCGACGGCCTGGTAGACATCTATGAGACGTATGTGCAGGATGTTGTCAAGGAGCGCCACGTAGCCGCCATTACCGGCTTCTGCGCCGGCGGAGAGCAGGCCCTGGCCCTGGCGGCCCGCATTTACAACAAACAGGACTATAAGCCCCGCGTGGTGGTCCTGGACGGAGAACTGGACCGCGACATCCATATCCAGAATATGCTCAAGCCCGCCTACTTCTTCCCCCACCTGAACGAAGAGCGCAACAACAAGAGGGCCGACCTGGATATCAACCTGATGGCCACTATGCCGGAGGAAACCTACAACGGACCGGTCACATCCATCGTTTCCACCATCTATACGGAAACCAGCGCCGTGAGTGCGGGCTTCGTCAAATCGCCGGAATTGAAAAAACTGGAAAAGGCGGAGTTCCTCACCAACGAACAGCGTTGGAAGAGGCGGTATCCCAATTGTGAGATTGTCCACTCCCACACCGACCACAACCAATTCCTGATTACCCAGGAGAGCAAGGATATGGTTGTAGATTATTTCCTCAATAATATCTGAGTTATTTTGTAGTTTCGGGAAAACCTGCTATCTTTGCATTCCCGAACTGGTACTATGGCCGAGTGGTTAGGCACAGGTCTGCAAAACCTGCTACAGCGGTTCGATTCCGCTTGGTACCTCCAAAAAAGCCTCTGACATATGCCAGGGGCTTTTGTTTTTAAGAGAATGAAGGACTACGGAAAAACCAAAATAGCGTGTTACCTGGGTTTTGTAACCCAGGCCATCGTGGCCAATTTTACGCCGCTCCTGTTCATGGCTTTTCACCGGGAGTACCAAATCCCTATAGCCAGCCTGGCTCTCATTCCGGCCGTTTTCTATGTGGTTCAGCTGATCACGGACTTCCTTTGCGCCAAGTTCAAGAACATAGACTACCGCAAGAGCATCATCGTATCGGAGGTAACATCGGCCCTGGGACTGGCCGGCCTGGCCTTCGTGCCCGGCCTTTTCCACAATCCGCTGGTGGGCATCCTTCTCTGCGTCACGGTCTATGCCGTGGGAAGCGGCCTTATTGAAGTGCTCTGCAGCCCCATCATCGAAGCCTGCCCTTTCCCCAATAAGGAGGGAATGATGAGCCTGCTCCATTCCTTCTACTGCTGGGGCGCCGTAGGTGTAATCCTGGGCTCCACGCTGTTCTTTACGGTGTTCGGACTGGACAACTGGCGCATCCTGGCCTGCCTGTGGGCCTTGATTCCGCTCTATAACATCCTCAATTTCGCCACCTGCCCCATCGAGCCCATCGTGGCCGATTCCGAGGGAATGACTATGGGACAGTTGCTCCGCAATAAGACTTTCTGGCTCTTCCTGCTGCTGATGATTGCAGCCGGTGCGTCCGAAAGCACCATGGCGCAGTGGACATCGGCCTTTGCCGAGGCTTCCCTGGGCGTAGACAAGGCCATCGGAGACCTGGCGGGTCCCTGCGGCTTTGCTTTCTGTATGGGTCTGGGACGGCTCTGGTATGGAAAGAAAGGCCAGAACCTGGATTTATCGGCCTATATGACGGGCGCTGGTATCCTCACTTTTGCCGCCTATCTGACGGCTTCCCTGGCCCGGATTCCTATGGTCAGCCTGGCAGGCTGTATGGTCAGCGGTCTGGCCGTGGGCATTATGTGGCCCGGTTCCATCAGCCTTACATCGGCCCGTATGCCCGGTGGCGGAACGGCTCTGTTCGCCCTGCTGGCCCTGGCCGGTGATGCCGGCGGCACCTTTGGCCCCTCCCTGGTGGGACTGGTCACCCGGTCCGGTGGAGACGACATCCAGAGCGGTATCCTGGCCGCCTCCTTCTTCCCCGCCCTCCTGGTTTTGTGCCTGCTGGCTATCCGCCGCAAGAAGTAAAATCCACAAGGTTTCGATGATATTATCCATTTGCTTACATTTGTTTAAGTATAGAAGTCGTGCTATGCGTAGGATGTTTTCTTGGTTATGGGTCTTTGTTTTCATTGCGTGTACACATACCCCCGCGGATAATTCTGATGGGGAGAAAGCGCTCCTGATCATTCTGGATGGTTGGGGAATCGGCGACCAAGGCAAGGATGACGTAATTGCCCGGGCTGTTACGCCTTATATAGACCACCTGTATGCCAACTATCCGCATTCGGAGTTGCAGGCCTCGGGTGGGTATGTAGGGCTTCCAGACGGACAGATGGGGAACTCAGAGACGGGCCATCTCAACATCGGGGCCGGACGCATTGTCTATCAGGATCTGGTGAGAATCAACCATGCCTGCGCCGACAACTCCATCCAGGAGAATCCCGAAATCAAGTCTGCATTCGCTTATGCAAAGGAAAACGGTGGACGTCTTCACCTGATGGGCCTGACATCCACAGGTGGCGTCCACTCCTCGCTGAATCACCTTCTGAAGCTCATTGACATAGCTGGGGTTTATGGCATTGAAAACTGCTTTGTGCACTGTTTTATGGACGGACGGGATACCGATCCCAAATCGGGCAAGGGCTTCATCCAAGATGTGCAAAAGCACATGGACCAGGCGGGAACAGGCGTTGTCGCTTCCGTCATCGGCCGGTATTACGCTATGGATCGCGACAACCATTGGGACCGCATCAAACTGGCGTATGACCTCCTTGTAGAGGGAAAGGGACGGCCCGTGACCGATATGGTGGAGGGTATACAGTCCTGCTATGACTCTCACACTGAAGAGCACAAGAATACCGACGAGTTCATGGAACCTCTGGTCAACAGTAACGTGGACGGCCGTATCTTGGAAAGAGATGTTGTCATTTTCTTCAACTTCCGCAGTGACCGTGCCCGTGAGATAACCATCGCGCTCACGCAGCAGGATATGCCCGAGCTGGGAATGAAGACCCTTTCCGGTCTTCAGTATTATTGCATGACGCCGTATGACGATTCCTTTAGGGACGTACACGTCATTTTCACAAAAGAGAATGTCACAAACACGCTTGGCGAATATATTGCCAGCAGAGGTCTCAAGCAGTTGCACGCAGCCGAGACCGAGAAATATGCTCACGTGACTTTCTTTCTCAATGGTGGGCGTGAAGAACCCTTTGCTGGTGAAGACCGTATCCTGGTGAGTTCTCCCCAGGTGACCACCTATGACCTGAAGCCCGAAATGTCTGCTTTCGAATTGAAAGACAGGCTGGTTGAGGCGCTCAAAACCCATCGGTACGACTGGGTTGTGGTGAATTTTGCCAACGCCGACATGGTTGGGCACACGGGCGTTTACACAGCCATTGAGTCAGCTGTAGAGGTGATTGACAAATGCTTGAAGGACGTGGTGGAAACGGCCACTAAGATGGGCTATGAAACTGTCATTACGGCCGACCATGGAAATGCAGAGCATGCCCTCAATGCTGACGGCTCTCCCAATACGGCACACACTACCAATCCCGTTCCTTTTATCTATGTAACAAGCAAAAAGGGAGCTGCAGTTCAAGACGGTTCCCTGGCTGATGTAGCACCTTCCATCCTCCATATCCTCGGGCTGGAGCAGCCGCAGGAAATGACAGGCAAGTGCCTGATCGTATTATAGTTTGTCGTAGGAGAGACCAAGTATTTATTACCCGGAGACAACATCGTACTTGGCCGTGAGCTTGGTCACTACGTCCAACTGGTCGGCCCGGATGTTCAGGTAGGTTACCTCTTCCTTAAGATAACGTCGGCCCCATTACCGTCCAGGGAGACCTTCCAGATACTTGTCCTTCATCTTTTCCTGCTCCGCAGCAGTAAAGCCCAGGGCTTTCTCCAGGTAGGCCGGAAGGGAGCCGTACTGAGAATCGATCAGGTCCAGCGTGCGTTCAAAATTCTCCACGCTCACACCCACCATTGCGCGGACAAAAGCCAGTTCGGGCTCGCCGCCGCCCTTTTCGATAATGGTGGCCGAAACGGCCTCTACGGCCTTCTGATACGATACATTGGACAGCGCAAAATCTTCCACGATGGTTTCTCTGCCGGCCCCCAGTGCGGCCAGGACAAAAGCCGATCCCCATCCGCAGCGGTCCTTGCCCTGAGAACAGTGCCAGAGGGCTCCCCCATCGGCATCCAGTACTCCGCGGAGAAATTCTCCGTAGCGGCGCTGGGACGTTGTGTCGGACACAATGGCCGGGTAGAGTTTATCGGCCATTTCCTGAGCCTGAGGCAGGAACGCATACGAAGCCAGCGCATCCATAAGGTTGGCCGAACGGACGATGGTGCTATCGGCCCGTCCGGAAGCGAAGGCCGCCAGGAAGGCCTGCGGGAGGGTGGAAAGCCAGGTATTCTTAACGCCCTCCATTTCCCGGTCAGGCTTGCGGCTGCGCTCCATCTCAAAGCGGAAATCGAAGACATCGGTGAGACCAAAACGCTCTTTGAGGACCTCTACATCGCGGTCAGATGCCTGAGAAAGTTCTCCGGAGCGGACCAGCATCCCGCTGCGGATGGTGCGGCCATCTTGCATCACAAGCCCGCCCAGTTCCCGGGCGTTTTCAATTCCGTCAAAGACAAGGGTCCTGTCCTTTGGTGCGGTTGAACAGGCCGACAATACAATAATAGGCATCATGATTCGTGCAATATTCTTCATATCCTCGCAAATTATAACTCAAGGCAAAGATACGCTTTCTCGCGGAAATGTATACCATCAAAATAACCTCTGGCGGGCAAAAGACGCACTGAATACACTTGACACCCGGAGTGCCGAGCGCCGGGAACTGCTCGGAGAAATCCTCCGCATCGCGGAGCAGCACGACCGCGCAGAGAAATTCATTCGCAGGAGCGCACCGGTGTTTTCGTTTCTATTTGCTATCTTTGCAAGAACGAACAAAAGCATTTGATATGAAGTCTTTCCCCATCTTCCTTGTTCTGGTTTCGGCCAGCCTCTTTCTTTCGTGCCAAAGGGATCCGGTTGGTCCCAAGCCGGTAGAAATCAACTACCACTTTGCCACGATACCGGAGGGGCAGCAACTGATTCTCGCCAACACCGAGTACTATGACAAACTCACGCAGTATGACCTGGACTGGAAGGCAAGAAAAGCCGGAGCCACGTTGGACGAACTCAAAGCAATATGTCAAACCTGCATTCAGGACTTCTCCAAGGAAGAAAAAGCAGTTATCGACGAGGCCGTCGGGTACGTCGAGGACAAGCTGGCAGCTATGGGGGCGCTTTCCCTTCCCTTCCCGGATCATGACATCGTCTTCATAAAGACCAATATGATGGAAGAGGGGGATGCAGCGGCCGCCTATACCCACAAGACAGAGATATACATCTACGAGAGTGTCATGAAACGTGAACCGGACTATGTCCATCGTGTCATCGCCCACGAACTTTTCCACTGCCTCACCCGCAACTCCCCGAACTTCCGCCGGAAAATGTACGAACTCATAGGCTTCCACATCTTGGATGAAGACATTGACTTTGCCCCCAGCATCCGTGAATTGATTTTATCCAATCCCGACGTGGAGCACCTGGACAACTACGCCACCTTCACCATTAACGGAGAGAAACGGGACTGCGCACTCCTCACCCTCTACACCGCCACCTGGGAGGAAGCCTATGCCGAAGCCGGAGAGGATGTTGTCTTCTTCGATTACAGCCAAACGGTCCTGGTTCCCATCGAGGCTCTGGACACGTGGTACCCTACCGAAGAAGCCTCCGATTTCTGGGACGTTGTAGGTAAGAACACGGATTATGTCGATGCCCCCGAAGAGTGCATGGCCACTAATTTTTCCTTCGCTGTGGTTGACGGCACTCAAAAGGATTACGAAAGCCCCTGGCTCATTGAGAAGATTATAACCCTTCTCAAGCAGTAGGGGTCTCCTCTTCTGAGAAAACAGATTCAAAACCAGGGGGGCCTTATTGGGAGAACCAGGGATCAGAAGGTAAAGATACAACTTGTTTGTATAATAATCTTCGTATCTTTGTCTCCTGTATGAATCCCATCTCCCAACGCCTGCTGAACCAGCAACTGATTTGCCCCCAGATGAAATCGCCGCTAGAAGTGGTGAGCTGGATGGGCGCGATGCAGGCGCAGGAGTACCGGATGATGCGCTGGGCAGTGGGAATGCGCACCAAAAGGCCCAGTGCCAAGGCGTTCGAGAAGGCCTACAATGAAGGCCAGATTGTCCGGGTACACCTTTTCCGCACCACCTGGCAGTTGGTGGCGGGAGAAGACCTGGGATGGATGCTGGAACTCTGCCGGAGCAATGCCCTCCGCGGGATGGCCGGATGGATGCACTCCAACGGCGTTGACATCCCCTTGGCCGAACAGGAAGCCATCCAGACCTTTTTCAGCGATTATCTTTCCAAAAGCCGGATAGCCCAAAAGGCCGATTTCGCCAAGGCCCTCAAGGACAGGGGTATCGCTATGGAGGAGCATCGGCTCTCCTACCACATCCGCCTGGCCGAGTACAGCGGCCTTCTCTGCAGCGGAGACCTCTTCCCCCTGAAGCAAAGCTATGCCCTATCGGCCCAAAAACTGCCTCAGGTGCCCAAAATCAGCCAGGAAGAAGCGCTGGCCAAGCTGGCCAGAACTTACTTCCGCAGCCACGGTCCCGCCACCCTGGAAGACTTCGTCTGGTGGTGCGGCCTCAATATCAGCGACGGCAAAAAGGGCATCAGCGCCATTCAGGGAGAACTCATCGAGGAACGGTGGAAAGGACTCTCCTTCCTACGCCACCGGGACAGCCGCACCCGCGGATTCCGCAGCGGAACGGTAACACTGCTTCCGTCCTACGATGAATACCTGATTGCGTACAAAAGCCGGCACGTGTCGGTCCATCCGGACCATATGCACCGCGCGCACAGCGGCAACGGCATCTTCTGGCCGGTCATCCTCCAGGACGGTGAAGGGGTTGGCAACTGGTCCGCAGCCGGCGGTAAAGTCCGGGCCGATGCCTTCTTTCCCAATGCAGACCTCAGCCAGGAAGCGCTGGCGGAAGAGATAGAAAGGTATCAGAAGTTCCTGAAACGCTAGTGCTGGAGAGCCGTCAGGCTGTTGTAATCGGCATAGACGTCGCGGACCACATCGTCCCAATTCTGGTAGAGGGTGGCCCGGGCACTGGCGCTCACGCGGGAATAGCCCTCCTCATCTGAAAGGATATCCAGAATGGTACGGGCATAGTTCTCCTCTCCGCCGGCCGAAATATAGCCATTGACACCAGGGGTGACGGTAGCGGCGGTGCGGGCGCCTTCCAGGAAAACCGTAGGCGTCCCCTGACAGGCGGCTTCAATCTGCACGAGCGAATTGGCGTCATAGAGGGACGGGAACAGGAAGAGCTTGGCGCGGGAGTAAAGTTTTTCCAGCATCGGCCTGTCTGCCAGACCGCACATCACCACTTCTTCCTTCAATCCCTCCTGCTCCACCAGGGCTGCCAGTTTTTCCTCGTCCTGTCCTTTTCCCGCAAAGAGCATCCGGAAGTTTTTCAGCCCCATCTTCTTGGCTATGGCCAGGGAACGGACGGTAAAGTCTATGTTCTTGATGAAGTTGATTCGGCCCACGAAAAGAAAGACCGTGGCGTCCGACGGGATTCCATAGGTGCGGTTCACTTCTTCGGCGGCCGCTGCAGGATCCGGCACCGGCTGGTGATCCGTGGCATTGAGGCGCACCTTGCAGGGGGCCTTAAGGCCGTATTCATTGATATACAGATCCCGGATGGCACTGTTGACGGCCCAGCACTCATCGCAAAGGTTAAAAACGTTCATCACACTGCCCAGGGCCAGGTCTACAGCCGGTTTGATTTTGCCGGCCAACAGGGTCTGCTGCTCGATATCCTGCTTGTACTGGCTATGCAGCGTGGCCACAAGGGGAAGCTTGTGAAACTTGGCAAACAAAGCCCCGGCCAGACCCACGGAAAAGGGGGAATGGATATGGACCAGATCAATTCCGCTCCGGATGAGCTGGGCGTCAAAATGGGGATCCAGCATAGATGTAGGGATGTCATAGTCGTTGCCAATCATAGGAAGAGAAGTGCAACGGACCACTTCGTACGGAAGGGCTTCATCTTCTTCTTTGTGATAATTGCGCGTTGCCGGACAGAAAACTACAACGTCACAGTATTGGACCAGCCGGCGGGCATAATTATCCACCACTTTGATGACGCCGTCCACCATGGGATACCAGGTATCTATGAACAATCCTACTTTTTTCATATGTCTTCAGTTTAGGAAAAGATTCTGGACTGCAAGTTACAAAAAATAATAGATTTTTCTTACTTTTGTACCATTGCAATTCACACCTTATGCAGCCACAACCCATCACTGAGTCGATGGATTTTGCCTTTATGGGCGAAGTCAAGGCCGGATTCCCCTCCCCGGCCAGCGATGTCCGTGAGCGGCTGGACCTGACCAAGCTGCTGGTGCGCCATTCGGCCTCCACTTTCTTCTTCCGCATTGACGGCGTCTCTATGGTGGATGCCGATATGGACGAGGGCGATATCATCATCGTGGACCGCGCCGTGGAGCCGTACAACGACTGCAAGGCCGTCTGCTTCATTGACGGGGAATATACGGTCAAACGCGTCCAGATAGAGAACGACCACGCCGTGCTGCTCCCCTGCAACAGCAACAACAAAAAGTTCAAGCCCATACCCGTGGGGCCGGAGAACAGCTTCCTCATCTGGGGGGTGGTTACCTGGATTGTCAAAAAGGCTTAGCGGATGTACGCCCTGGCCGACTGCAACAATTTTTTCGCCTCCTGCGAAAGGGTTTTCCGTCCGGAACTGAACGGGAAACCGGTGATTGTGCTGTCCAACAACGATGGCTGTGCCGTGGCCCGCTCCAACGAAGCCAAGGCCCTGGGCATTCAAATGGGCGCTCCCCTGTTCAAGATCCGCGATATTGTTGAGAAGAACCACGTGGCGGTCTTCTCTTCCAATTTTGCCCTGTACGGAGATATGTCCCGCCGCGTTCAGGAAGTGCTGCGGGAATTTGCCCCGGCGGTGGAACAGTACTCCATAGACGAGGCCTTCCTGGACCTGAACGGGCTGGTGGGAAAGGATTTTGACGCCTACGCCAAGGAGATTTCCCGCGCCTGCTGGAAATATACCTCCATTCCGGTATCGGTGGGCATAGCCCCCACCAAAACCCTGGCCAAGATAGCCTCCAAGCTGTGCAAGCAGTATCCCAAACTGAAGGGCGGCTGCTATATGTACCGGCCCCAGGACATAGAAAAGGTGCTGCGGAAATTCCCCGTGGAAGATGTCTGGGGCATTGGCCGGCGCAGTTTCCGCAAACTGGCCGCGATGGGGATTCAATCGGCCTGGGACTATACCCAGTTGCCGCAGGCTACGGTCCGGAAACTGTTTGCCCTGCCCGGCTTCCGAACCTGGCAGGAACTGCGCGGCATCCCTTGCATCGAATTCGAAGATCTCATCGAGCCCCGGCAGAGCATCTGCGTATCCCGCTCCTTTGCCCACGAGATTACCGCTCCGCAGGAACTGTGCTCCCAAATAGCCACCTTTACCGAAACCGCCGTCCACAAACTCCGCGAGCAGGGCTCCCTGGCGCTGGAACTGGCCGTCTTTGCCACCACCAACCGCTTCAAGGAGGACCTGCTGCAGACCAGCGCCGGTCTCTGCGTCACGCTGCCGGACGCCACGGCCGACCACCGGACCCTGGTAATGGCTGCCGTAGACGCCTGTAGAAGGCTCTACAAGCCCGGTTACGGCTACAAGAGGGCCGGCATAGTCTTCACCAGGCTGGTGCAGGAAAAAGGCTATACGCGCTCCCTGTTCGAGGATCCCGAGACGGTCCAGAAAGAAGCCAGCCTGTCCGGAGCCATCGACCGTATCAACAAGAGTTTCGGCCCCGGGGCCATTCTGTTTGGGGTACAGGGAGACGGAAAGGTCAAGAATGCACGCGAGCATCAGTCTCCCCATTACACGACGCTGTGGGAAGACCTTCCTAAAGTGAAAGTGGAATAATTATTTCTGAGGGCCGAAGACTTGGTTGATCAGGGCCTCGAACTCCTTGAAGGCGAAAGTATCGGACAGTTCCCTCAGGGCATCTGCCAGGCCGCGGTAATGCCACTCGTGCTCCTTGGGGTCCGTGGTGTGGAAGATGGACCAGAGCTTTTCTCCCATAGTGGCATAATCCCTTGCGATGGCGCGCATATTGGAGAGCTTGTCTCCCAGGGCTACCATCTTGGCCTCGTGCGGGGCGTTGGTAAGCCGGTCAATGGCGGCCTGCTTTCGGTCGTGCCAGCTGTCTTCTTCGCTGACGCCTTCCATAAAGACGTCGCTTTCGGCCTCTACCAAACCGGCAATGCGGTCTCCGAACTGGGCGCGGATGTCTTCAATGCTTACGGAAGTATCTTCTACCGTATCGTGCAGGGCGGCGGCGGCCAGCAGTTCCTGGTCCGGAGTCATGGTGGCCACGATCTCCACCGCTTCCATAGGGTGAACGATATAAGGGAATCCCTTTCCTCTTCTTTCCGTTCCGGCGTGGGCCTTGACGGCAAAAACGATAGCGCGATCCAGCAGCTGAGTATCAAGCGGTTTGTTGGCCATATCTACTTCTTTACTTTGGCTTTGTTGAAGATGACGAACTCGTTCATCACAAAGTTGAAACAGCCGGAGAAACACAGGCCCAGCAGGTTACACAGCACGGGTTCCACGGAAAGATCCTGGAACCAGCCCTGGGAAACGAACAGGAAGTGGAAGCCCTGCATGGCGCCCAGTTTGATGAGGTATCCGCCAATGCACGTAGCATTGTAGGCAACGCAGTGCCGGACCAGCGAACGCAGGCTGCCGGGCTTGGAAACGCGTTCTTTCCAGACCCAGTAATATGCGATGAAGAAGTTGGTTAGGGTAGCTAACTCGAAGGAGATGGTAGGTGCAATCCAGAAGCTACCCCAGTAAGAACCGTCAAAGACGTACTCGCTTAAAACCCAGTGCAATCCCAGGTCAACGATGGTTCCGGCCACGCTGGTGAGGGAGAAGACAATGAATTTCTTCAGTATTTCCAATTTGCGGTTCATTAAGGACAAAGATACAAATTTTTGTTATTGTCGCAAAATTGGAGTATCTTAGCAAATGTATTTGTACTGAAGCATGAAGACCATCATTCCGCCCGTAGACAGGGACGCGCTGCTTTCAGAGCTCAATGAAAAAACACTCCTGCGCAAGACCAACCGTGCTGGAAATGAGCTCTATATCGTAGGACCGGAGGCCACCAACGTCATCCGGGAGATAGGCCGATTAAGGGAAATCGCCTTCCGCAACGACGGCGGAGGAACCGGCCGGGAAATGGATATAGACGAGTTTGACACCAACTCCGCCTACGGTTACAAACAGTTGGTCCTCTGGGATCCGGAGGCCCGGGAAATCATTGGCGGCTACCGCTTCTGCATCTGCGACCAGGCCGTCTTCAACCGGTACGGTCAGCCCATCCTCACTTCGTCCCATATGTTCGAGTTCTCCAAGCGTTTCCTGGAAGACTACCTCCCCTACACGCTGGAACTGGGCAGAAGTTTTGTCTCCATAGAATACCAGAGTTCCAAGGCCGGCGCCAAAAGCCTCTATGCCCTGGACAACCTCTTCGACGGAATTGCCGCCATCGGCATCCTCTATAACAGGCGCATCAAGTATTTCTTCGGCAAGGCCACCATCTACCGCGGTTATCCCACCGAGGCCCGCGAAATGATTATGGTCTTCCTCAAAAAGTACTTTGGCAAACACAGTCGCCTCATCCGCATCCGCAAAGAAGTAAAGGTGGAGAACCCCCACAAGTACTCCAGACTGTTCAAAGGCCTTGATTTCAAGGAAGGATACAAGGTTCTGAAAGGCGAAATCACCAGAATGGGCGTGTTCATTCCCCCGCTGGTGAATACCTATATGAACCTCTCCCCCACTATGGACTACTTCGGAACCGGCATCAACGACGAATTCGGAGACGTATACGATTCCGGCCTGCTGATCAACTTCGAGGAAATGTACCCGGAGAAGAAGGAGCGCCACGCAGAGAGTTTCATGGCCCTGGGCCTCCAGCACCTCCGCAAACTGCTCCGCCGATTCCAGCAGAAACGGAAATAGTCCGGAATTATCGCTATCTTTGCGAACCTAAACACGTGTATTAAAATAATGTCAGAAGAGAAAAAACAAGCAAACCGGGTTCAGACCTCCATCCTGAATCCCTATGAAAAGAAAATCCTGGTGTGGCTGGCAGAGAGAATGCCGGCATGGGTCACCTCCGATATGCTAACCCTGGTGGGCTTTCTCGGCTCCCTCATCATGGCTGCAGGCTATGCCCTGTCCAACCTGAATCTCCACTGGATGTGGCTCAGCTGCTTCGGCCTGTTTGTGAACTGGTTCGGAGACTCCCTGGACGGCAGCCTGGCCCGCGTTCGCAACGCCCAGAGAAAGACTTACGGATTCTTCATTGACCACAACGTGGATGTCATCAACGAGACCATCATGTTCATTGGCGTGGGTTGCAGTCCCCTGGTAAACATGAGCTTTGCCATGTTTGCCCTGGTGGGCTACTTCATGCTCAGTATCTATGTTTACATAGACTGCCACCTCAAGGGAGAGATGCGCCTCACGTTTGGCAAGCTGGGTCCCACCGAGTTCCGCATCATCCTCATCCTCGTGAACATCCTGTTCATGTATATTCCCTGGCTCTCTACCTGGAAAAAGACCGTCTGGCTCTTCCACAATCAGTTCCAGGTGGGACTGTTTGACTACATTGCCTGGGCTGTGGCCGTCCTGCTGATTATCTTCTACATTGTAGGATTCTTCCGGGACGCCGCCTATTACGCCAAGATAGATCCTCCCAAGAACAAGGAGAACTAAATGTACGTCATAACCCACGAAAAGGCAGCGAGCGAGCTTTCCCCCATCTTCAAGGGATGGAAGGGAAAGCTTCTGTATAAGATAGGCCTCAAACTCACCGGCATAGACCACGTGAACGAGACCCACGACCGCGTGGGAAAGGCCGGCATTCCGGACGGACCCGAATTTGCCAAGGGCATCCTGGACGATGTGGGGATCGATTTCCGGATAGGCCACGCCGAAAGGCTCCAGAGCCTGCCCGAGGGGCCCTTCATTGCCATTGCCAACCATATCTACGGTCACGTGGACGGCATCTGCCTGGTAGATCTTCTGGGGCACGTCCGGCCCAAGACCAAGGTGATGGTGAACGAGTTCCTGATGTGGATCAAAGGCCTTACGCCCAACTTTATCTCCGTGAATCCGTCCCTGGGAGTCAAAGGCGGAGCCACCTCCACCAGCATCAACGGTGTTAAAGCCGCCCTGCTCAATCTGCGGGAAGGCGAACCGCTGGCCCTCTTCCCTTCCGGCGCCGTGGCAGACCTCAAACCCAGCCGGGGCTGGACCCTGGAAGAAAGAGAATGGCAGGAAGCCGCCATCAAGCTCATCCGCAAGGCCAAGGTGCCCGTGATTCCCATCCGCTTCTATGACCATAACAGTTGGTTCTACTATGGGCTGGGCCTGCTGGACTACCGCATCCGCTTTGTGCGCCTGTTCCACGAGCTCTTTAACAAACGGGGCACGCACCCCCGCATGGATATAGGAGAAGCCATCTCCGTAGAGGAGCAGAATGCCGTTCCCGAAGAGGAATTCGGCCACTTCCTGCGCCAGCGCGTCTATCAGATGCCCCTCCCCGAATCTTTCACTTTGCGTTCTGAATTATGGAAAAAGTAGTTCTGGTAACCGGAGGCAGCAGCGGCATCGGTGCTGCCACCGCCCGCGTACTGGCCCAGGCCGGTATGAAAGTCTATGCCGGCAGCCGCCGGGGCACATTGGAAACCCCTACCGAGGGCGTTGTTCCCGTAAAACTGGACGTCAATGACGCCGCCCTCACAGAGGCGGTCGTAGCCGATATCATAGCCCGCGAAGGTCACTTGGACGCAGTGGTTTGCAATGCCGGCAACGGAATCTACGGTCCCATTGAAGGAACGCTGGAGGAAGAAGCCCGCAGTCAATTCGAAACCAATTACTTCGGCGCTCTCAAAACCATCCAGGCCTGCCTGCCGGCCTTCCGCAGACAAGGCCACGGACGCATTATCACCGTTACTTCCGTGATGGCCATCCTGCAGCTTCCCTTCCAGGGCTTCTACTCTTCCGTGAAAGCCGCCTTGCTGTCCCTCTCCGAGTCCCTCTCGCTGGAGCTCAAAGGCACCGGCATCCAATGCTGCAGCGTTTTGCCCGGAGACGTATCCACCGGCTTTACCAACGCCCGCAAACTCAACGCCGCCGCCCAGGATCCTGCATCGCCCTACCGGGAGAAGATGGAAAAGAACCTCAAGAAGATCGAGGCCGATGAAAGGGGCGGCATGAAACCGGAAGTCATTGCCAAAGCCATTCTGAAGCAGCTCAAACGCCGCCATATGAAAGTCCGTGTAATTCCCAGAATAGACTATGCCGCCGTGGGCGCGCTGGTCCGTTTCCTGCCCGAAAAGTCCAAACTAGCCCTTTTGAATTACTTATACAGCTAATCTCTTGTACATTTAACAAAAACGACGTATCTTTGAGGGATGCGTCGTTTTTTGTCCATATGGCTCCTCCTGCTGGTATCCGTCGTTGCGGCTGCCCAGGGAACCACGCGTGTACGTGGTATGGTCAAGGACGCAGAGACCGGAGAACCCCTTCCCTTTGTGGGCGTTTACTTTGACGGCACCACCATCGGCATTTCCACGGATATGAACGGCCACTACAGCCTGGAAACCCGTTCCCCCGAAGCAAAGGTGCTCACCGCCCAGCTCATAGGCTACGAGAGCCTCTCCATCCCCATTCAACCCGGCTCTTTCTCGGAAATCAACTTCACCCTCCGGCCAGACCCCAAGCAACTGGCCGCAGCCTATGTGAAGCCCGACAACCGCTACATCCGGTCCATCCTCAGGAAGATCAGCCAGAACCTGGAAGTCCACGACCCTGACAACGCCCCCGACTGGAGCAGCCGTCTCTACAGCAAGATCGAGATTGACGTCACCAATATGGAGCCCATTATGAAGATTGGCTTCGTGGACCGCCATATGGGCTTTATGAACGACTATGCCGACACATCGGCCATTACCGGCCAGGCATTCATTCCGGCCCTTATCTCGGAAAACGTGTCAGACCTGTATCACAGCCAGGATCCCCAGTTCCAGCGGGAAGTGATGCGCTACAGCCATATGTCCGGCTTTGATACGGACAACGTGCTGCGGGAGTATACGGGAGCCCATCTTCTCAGGGCCAACTTCTACAAGAGAAGCCTCACCGTCCTCAATCTGGAGATTCCCAACCCGGTGGCCGCCAGTTCCCAGGTATTTTACAACTACTACCTGGTAGATTCCCTCCAGGTGCAGGGCCGAAAGACCTATGTGCTTCGCTTCCATCCCAAGAAGCTGGTCACCTCCCCCACCCTGGACGGAGAAATGCAAATTGACGCAGAGGACTTTGGCATCCGGAGCGTCCACGCCGCCCTGTCCCAGGGTTCCAACGTAAACTGGATCCGCCACATCAACGTAGACATAGAAAACCGCCGCACGCCGGAAGGCCGCTGGTTCTTTGACGACGAGCGCCTGTTCATAGACTTCTCCATCGCCAGCAGCGACTCGTCCCGCATCCTGTCGTTCCTGGGCCGCCGCCAGCTTTCTTTCCAGGAGCCGGTCTACGCTCCCATCGAGGACCAGGACGCCCTCAACTCCCCCACCCAGGTGGTGGAAAGGAATGTGCAGAAAGGCACTGAGCAGGAGTGGGCCCAGCTGAGGCCCTACCCCCTCGCTTCCCGCGAGCAGGGCATCTTTGACATGGTGGAAGCCTTCCAGCAGACCCGCTTCTACCGCAACAGCTACGGCCTGCTGCACGGCCTCATTACGGGCTATTTCCAAATTCCGGCCATCCGCTTTGAAGCGGGTCCCTGGGCCCAGTTTGTCTCCTACAACGAGACCGAAGGGGTCAAGTTGAAGTTTGGAGGAAGGACCTATAAGACTTTCTCGGAAGTGGTGCGCCTGGGCGGCTACTTTGCGTATGGCCTGAGGGACAAAAAGCCCAAATGGCAGGCCTCGGCCGAATTTATGCTGAGCCGCAAGGAGCATACCCGCAAGCTCTCCCTTACAGCCCGCCACGACTACAGCCAGTTTGGCAGCGCGGAGGGTCTGTTCTCGAACCAGACCGTGGTCACGTCCCTCGTAGCCCGTTCCCACTCCAATCTCCAGAGTATGGTCCGGGCCTTCGACGTCCTGTACGAGCACGAGTTCAATCCTTCCGTCAATGCGTCCCTGGAGTGGACTTCGGCCCGCGTCTGGGGTAGCGACCAGGTTCCTTTCATCAGGCCCGACGGAAGCGTCCAGGAAAGCTTTTCGGCCCATACCCTGCACGCCAAAGTGCGCTTCTCCAAGGACGAGCGCGTATCCCGCAACACCTTCAAGAAGACCTACCTGTTTACCAAATATCCCATCTTCACCATCGATGTGATGGGCGGTATCAAAGGCATTACCAAAGACGACATCTCCTACATCCGGGCCACCGCCAATCTCAATTGGAAAATCCCGTCCCACGCCATTGGATTCGGCCTTTTCAACCTGGAAGGCGGCGCCATCTGGGGTAGCATTCCCTATCCCCTCCTCAAGATCCACGAGGGCAACCGGAGCTATTTCATGGACCGGTCGGCCTTTAGCCTGATGGACTATTATGAATTTGTTTCGGACCGCTGGCTCAGCGGCTTTTACGAGCATAACTTCAACGGATTCTTCCTGGGCAAGATTCCCCTTGTCAAGGAACTGGACCTGAGGGAAGTGGTCACAGCCCGCTTTGCCTGGGGTACCCTCTCCAAGGCCAACCGCGAAAACGCGCCCTTCCTGCTTCCTCCGGGTGCCGGAACCCTGGAAACTCCGTATGTGGAACTGGGTGTGGGCATAGCCAACATCCTCCGCGTACTGCGGGTAGACTTCTTCTGGCGAGTGACCCACCGCCTGCCGGAAGCCAAGAGAAACTTCACCGTCAACATAGGATTTGACGTAGATTTTTAACCAGAACAGCTATGAGACACATCATCCAGCAGCCCGTGTTGATCAAGCCCTACCAATACGCCGGCCACATCGAGAACCCCTTCGACTCGTTCACCCTGCCCATCATTCCCTTCTCATTCATGATGGAGGGCGAGGCTCTCGTAGAGGTGGACAACCAGAACTACTATCTGTCTCCCGGCCAGTTCTTGCTCATTCCGGAAAACCACGCCATCACCGTGAAGCATGCCACCCAATGCAAGGGATACCACGGTTTCTTTCAGCTGAGTTTTCTCAAAGATGCCTCCTACCAGGTGCTGCGCCAGAGCAAACCCATCCTGCAGAGTTTCTGGTTTGACGATGCCGTGTTCATGGCCGCCCTTATGAAGCGGATGGTCACCGCCTATGAGGACAAAGACCTCAAGTTCCTTCAAAGCGCCATGGATCTGATTCTGGGACAACTCCGCCCCGGGGATCGCGTCACGGCCGTTCCCGAGAAGTTTCTCCAGCTGGTATTTGAAAAGGGAAAGACCCCGCTTACTGTATCGGAATACGCAGATATGCTGAGCGTTACGCCCAATTATCTCAATAAGGCCGTCAAGAACCGTACGCACCGTACCGCCATTGACTGGATTGAGATTGCCCGCATTAACATTGCCAAGAAACTGCTCAAGGATCCGGCCGTTTCCATTGCAGACATCTCCTCCCTGGTGGGCCTGCCGGACCAGTCTTACTTCTCCCGCTTCTTCAAGAAAAAGACGGGACAGACCCCGTCCGAGTTCCGCAACGAGCTTTAGCGCCAGCCGGTCACGGTCAAGACCCCGTTCTCCACACGGAACAGCACTTCCCTGCCTCCAAAGGGCATAGCGTACTCTTTCTCGGGCTTATCCTGATAGGCGGGACGGGGATCCAGCGCCAGGACATCGGCCAGGGCCTCTCTGTCCAGCGGACAGTCTTCCGGAATCACCACTTTCAGCTTCTTCTCCGGGGCTTCGGCGGCAAAACCGCAGCGGGCATCGGGGAAACTGTCGGCATAGGCAATGTAGGGCTTGATGTCGTAGATGGGCGTTCCGTCCATAAGATCGGCCCCGCGCACCACCAGTTCCAGGTCGTCAACCTTAATGAGTTCCACGCAGGAAAGGCCTAAGGGATTGGGCCGATAAGGGGATCGCGTGGCCCAGACGCCCATAGCGGTGTTGCCGCCCAGACGGGGCGGACGCACGGTGGGCTGCCACTCCCCTTTGGCGGGCTTGTTGGCACTGAACCCCCAGATGAGCCAGAGGCGGCTGAATCCTTCCAGCCCTCTCAACGCTTCCCGTACCCGGTACTCGTCCGTAAACACTATGCGGCCTTCCAGTTTGGTAAGTCCGCTCTGGCGGGGAATCCCAAACTTGGAACCGAAAGGGCCCTTGTAATAAGCGACGGGCTTGATCTCCATAACTAGGAAAGGTATTTACCGTGACAACGGCAATAGCGGAGACCGCTGCCGCAGGGGCAGGGATCGTCCGGTGCCACGTGCGGGATGGCAAATCCGATGGGAATGCCTGCGGCCCCCAGGTCCGAGGCGAAACCGGCCGTGATGGTGGGCTCGGGCATCGTCCAGTGGGGATATTCCTCTGCAGCGGAGACCGGCTCCTCCGGGCGGGGCGTATGCCAGGCGGGCCAATCGGCCTTGCAAAGATTGGCTTCCGCAGCGCTGTGGCCGCAAAGAATCCACTTGGGAATGCTGTCGGCGTAATCGCTTACAATCTGGCAGCAGGCCAGCCAGCTGTCCTCGTCCAGTTCCGGACTCATCGGGCTGTCCATCAGCGGCTGGAAGAGGGCGTCGTTCTGTTCTACCGTATACTGGGCTTCCATCCACGTGTCGTGCTGGGCTTTCACCAGTTCGTAGCCTTCGTACCCCACGCGGCGGTACATCTGCTCCAGACGCATCCCTTCGGGCGTTTTAAGGCCTATGGTAAAGTAAGGCGCACCGGCACCGGCTTCCCGGGCTTCGGCCGCCGTAAAGGGCTTGAAATACTTCTGATGGAGTTCCTTGCGCTGGGTAAAGATTTCCTCCACGTTTTCCACGCAGGGAGAGCAGACATAGTCTCCCCACTCGTCCGTGTAGCGGTACATCTTTACCAGCGGGCTCTGGTGCAGCATCTTGGAGAGTTCCTTGAAATCTCCCCCGCGGGCTTCCTCAAACCAGTCCATCACCAGGTCGATGAAACGCTCGGTGGGCAGGATTCCATAGAGGTTCAGATAGCCCAGTCCCACGCGCTCCACTTCAAACTGGCCGCTCTTCTCGCAGGAACGCAGCACCTTGTCCACATCCGGAGCCACAATGTCGTACATCTCGCGGCTGATCCAGACTTTGTGGAAATTTTCGTCGGAATCGTCGTACTGCACGAGGCCCGTGACCTCCAGAAGGGAGGGATAGTCTGCGAAATCCTGGTACTGGACCTTTTCCGGGCCGGCGTGCACCAGTTCCCTCAGAAGGCGCACGTCCCGCTCCATCAAATGGGACATCCACCGGCGCGGCTGGGCGTGCAGGTAGGTGTGGAGCTGGTCCACCAGCTGGGACTTCCGCAGGCGGGGGCTGAGTTCACTTCCCAGGATGCTTCCCAGGTCCTCCAGCTCCACCTTCTGGAACCCGTCCAGGATGGTATGTAAAGTACGCTCTTCCATATGGGATTGCAAAGGTAGTAAAAAAACGGGGATCCAGAATAAAAGGTTGATTTTTCTATGATAGGAAAAGATACCCTCCGGGGGGACTCCGTTCACTTCGTTCACTCCGGCCCCTCCCCCTACCCAGATGCGGGGGTGCATATGCCCCCCGGAGGGTATCCCTTCCTTAAATAAAAAAGAGGTGCCCAACAGAGCACCTCTACAAATAATAACTTTACGTAACACTATAAAGTATCAAAGTACTTTAGGATAGGATTACGGGCTGCGGTGGTTTCGTCCGGTCGGGAGATGGGCGTGTTGTGAGGGGCTTCGTGCAGGATGTTGGGATCCTGGGCGGCCTCGTCGGCAATCTTTCTCATCACCTCGATGAAGGCATCCAGCGTTTCCTTGCTCTCGGTCTCCGTGGGCTCGATCATCAGGGCCTGGTGGAACAGGAGCGGGAAGTAAATGGTGGGTGCGTGGAAACCGTAGTCCAGCAGGCGCTTGGCCACATCCAGCGTGGTGGCGCCGGGCACATCGTCGTGGGCGCCGTCGTTGATGAGGCCGTCAAAAACGAACTCGTGCTTGCACACGCCTTCGATGGGCAGCTTGTACTTGTCCTTGAGGCACTCCTTGATGTAGTTGGCACCCAGGACGGCGTACTGACCCACCTTCTGCAGATGGTCCTTGCCCAGGGAAAGGATGTAAGCATAAGCGCGCAGGATCACACCGAAGTTGCCGTGGAAACCGGACACGTGGAGCGACGGGATGCAATCGGCCAGATGCTGGGCCACACCCACGGGACCGCTGCCGGGACCGCCGCCGCCGTGAGGGGTGGAGAAGGTCTTGTGCAGGTTCAGGTGCATAATGTCAAAGCCCATATCGCCGGGACGGACCACACCCATCAGCGGGTTCATATTGGCACCGTCGTAGTACAGAAGGCCGCCAACGCCGTGCACCAGGGAGGCAATCTCCTGGATCTGGGTCTCGAACAGGCCCAGGGTGTTGGGGTTGGTCATCATAATACCGGCAATGTCCGGACCCAGCAGGGGCTTCAGGGCCTCCACATCAATGCGGCCGTTCTCCAGGGACTTCACCTCCACCACTTCCAGACCGCAGACGGCGGCGGAAGCGGGGTTGGTGCCGTGGGCGCTGTCCGGGACAATGACCTTGGTACGGGCCAGGTCTCCGCGGTTCATATGGTACTGGCGCATAATCATAAGGCCGGTGAGTTCACCGTGGGCGCCGGCGCAGGGAGCGAACGTAAAGGTGTGCATACCGGTAATGGCAGCCAGGGCCTTGTTCATTTCCTCGTACACCTTCTTGACTCCGGGAACCAACTCATCCTTCATCAAGGGATGCAGGCAGTTAAAACCGGGCAGGGCGGCCATCTCCTCGTTGATCTTGGGATTGTACTTCATGGTGCAGGAGCCCAGCGGATAGAAGCCGGTATCCACACCGAAGTTCATCTGGGAGAGGTTGGTATAGTGGCGCACCACATCAGGCTCGGACACCTGGGGCAGGCGCAGGGCGCTCTGACGCTTAAGGGCCGAAGGTACCTCGGGGGCGGCCGGATACTTGTTCACAGGCAGGGAGTAACCGCAACGGCCTTCCTGGGAGAGTTCGAAAACGAGTTTGTCGTAGTATTTCATAGCCTAGCCCTCCTTTACAATAGAAACCAAACGGTCAACATCCTCCTTGCTGCGCTTTTCCGTCACGCAGAAGCTCACATAGCCTTCCTCGGTGGGATAGGCGGCGAAATAGCCGGCCTTCTCCAACTTCTCCTGCAGGGAACCGTTGCCCTTGTACTTGAGCACGAATTCCTTGAGGAAAGGCTGGCCGGGGAACACATCCTCGAACTTGCCGGTCTTCAGGAGTTCGGCCTTCAGATAATGGGCACCGTCCGTGGAGAGCTTGTTCACCTCTTTGAGGCCCTGGGGACCCATCAGAGAGAGGTAAATGGTGACCCAAAGGGCCATCAGGCTCTCGTTGGAGCAGATGTTGGAAGTGGCCTTTTCGCGCTTGATGTGCTGCTCGCGGGCCTGGAGCGTAAGGACAAAGACGCGGCGGCCTTCCTTGTCCGTGGTCTGACCCACGATACGGCCGGGCATCTTGCGCATATGGTCTTTCTTCACGGTCATAAAGCCCACATAGGGACCGCCGTAGCAAAGCGGGAGGCCCAGGGACTGGCCGTCACCCACGGCAATGTCTGCATCCCACTCGGCGGGCGTCTTGACCACTGCCAGGGCCGAAGGATCGCAGTATTCCACCAGCACGGCCTTCTGGGCGTGGATGGCGTCTGCAAAGCCGCTGTGGTCCTCTACAATGCCGAAACGGTTCACCGAAGGGACAATCACGCCGGCTACGTCGTCCTTGGCCAGTTCGGCCTTCAGGGCCTCCAGGGAGGTCTGGCCGTTGGCAGCGGTAAGCAGGCCGATTTCCACACCGTGGAACTTGGCATAGGTCTTCACCACATCCACCACATTGGGAAGGAGAGTGGAAGAGAGCAGCACGCGGGTCTTCTTACGGGTGCAGGCGATGGCCATCTTCATAGCCTCGGCGGCGGCAGTGGGGCCGTCGTACATAGATGCGTTGCAAACATCCAGGCCGGTGAGTTCGCAGAGCATGCTCTGGTACTCGAAGATGTAGCGGAGCGTACCCTGGGAAATCTCACACTGATAAGGAGTGTAAGCCGTCAGGAACTCGCTGCGGGAGCACAGGTAAGGGATGACGGACGGGGTGTAATGGTCATAGGCACCCTGGCCCACAAACACCTTGAGCCGCGTATTCATAGCCTCCAGGGAGGCGAAATAGTCTCTGATTTCCTGCTCGGACAGGGCGTCCGGAAGGGCATAGGCACCCTTGTGCAGGAACTGGGCGGGAACGTCGCTGTAGAGATCCTCCAGCTTCTTCACGCCAATTCGGTCCAGCATGGCCTGGACATCGGCCTGCGTCTGCGGCAGGTACGGAAGGGAAGCCATCTTTTACTCCTTGATTAAGGCTTTGTAACCGGCGGCATCCAGCAGGTTGTCCAGCTCGGAGGCATCGGACATTTTCACCTTGATGATCCAGGCGCCGTAAGCGTCTTCGTTCACCTTCTCGGGGGTATCCTCGAGGTCGGAGTTCACTTCCACCACGGTACCGGAAACGGGGCTGATGAGCTCGGAGGAGGCCTTCACGCTCTCCAGGGCGCCGAATTCCTCACCGGCGGTCACCTCATCGTCCACATCGGGCATATCTACATAGGTGATGTCACCCATTTCCTTCTGAGCAAAGTCAGAAACACCGATAACAGCAATGTTACCTTCTACCTTTACCCACTCGTGGGACTCAGAATACTTAATTCCTTCAAGAATCTTAGACATAGTGTTTTGCGTTTTTTATTTTTTATAATTTGTTTGATAGAATCTCTTTTTGACCACCTTGCCGGGGAACACCTTCTTGCGGATGCGGATGTTCAGCGGAGTATCCAGGGCGGCGTAGGCCTTGTCCACCAGGGCAAAGCAGATGCTCTTGTCCAGGGAAATGGAATGGTAACCGGTGGTAACCACACCTACCTCGGTTTCATTGTCCAGTTCCACCGGGTAACCGGCACGCGGAATGGCCTTGTCTTCAATCTCGATGCCCACGAGTTTGCGGGTGAGGTTGCCGGCCTTCTGATCCAGCAGGGCTTCCTTGCCGATGAAGTCTTTCTCAAACTTGCAGAACATACCCAGACCGGCCATTACCGGGCTGATATCCTGGCTGAGTTCGTCTCCGTACAGGGGCAGACCTGCCTCGAAGCGGAGGGTGTCGCGGCAACCCAGACCGCAGGGCTGGACGCCGGCCTTGAGGAAGCAGTTCCAGATTTCCACGGTATTGGCAGGGGTGGTATAGATTTCAAATCCGTCTTCTCCGGTGTAGCCGGTACGGCTCAGGATGAGACGCTGGCCTTTGTAAAGGACGTCGCAGAACTCATAGAAGCCCAGTTTGGCAGCCTCGTTGTAACCCAGCACCTTGATGAGGGTTTCTTCGGCCTTGGGGCCCTGCAGGGCAATCTGTCCCCAGGCGGGAGAGGCGTTCTCCACCTTGCACTTGAAGCCCTTGGCGTGATCCTGGATCCAGGCGAAGTCCTTGTCGATGTTGGCGGCGTTCACCACCAGCAGGAAATGCTCGGGCTCGAACTCGCGGTAAACCAGAAGATCGTCCACGGTGCCTCCGTCCGGGTAGCACATCATGCCGTAGAGCACCTTGCCGGGCTCATAACCGCGGATATCGTTGGTAAAAATGTGATTGATGAAGGCTTCGGCCTCCGGTCCCTCTACAAAGATTTCTCCCATATGGGACACATCGAACATACCTACATTCTGCCGCACGGCGTTGTGCTCAACGGCTATGCCGTCGTACTGGATGGGCATCATAAAGCCGGCGAAGGGGCTCATCTTGGCGCCCAGGGCCACGTGTGCATCGTACAGGCATGTGCGCTGCAGCTGTTCCTCAGGGATGATAACGTCTGACATGTTGTGTTAGTTTAAAAAGTGTGTTAAAAACTTATATAATTCAATGTTCGTTTCCTTGTTGATGCGGAGGTCTTCCGGCGTGGCGCCCTTGGAGGGAGCCTGTTCCCCGCAGATATCCACCGCCACTACTTCCATCTCCCGGAAAAGGCGCTCCAGCATCCCCTTGACCTGCTCCAGGGAGTACGTTCCCTGAGACCAGTCCGTCCGGGCAAAGGCCCTGTCCATCACATCCTTGTCCAGCGACACATACACCCGCTCTCCCCTTCTCTGCTCCAGCCAGCCTTCCGGGATATCGGCCTGCCCATCAGAAGGGCCGATGGAAACCACATCCCGCAGCAGCGGATTCTGCTCCTGCATCTCCTTGACCCAGCTGCCGCAGGAGAGCACGCCTCCGAAGGCGGGATCCTGGTTGTCCGGATGGTTGTCCAGCAGGACCAGGTGGAAAGGTTGAGCCTCTTCCAGCGCCAGCAGATGCGAGAGATAATGGTAGTCTCCGCTGTCCAGCCAGCGCAGCCGGGGCAAGGGCCTCGGGAAAGCCTCTCGAAGAACCGCAGCCGCCTGTTCATCGCAGTAGCAGCAGCACCCTTCAAGGTTTGTAAAATCCAGTAACTGAACAGCTTGCGCCTGTTCTTGCAGCCAGGACAGGAACCCCTGCTCCGCATACGCTCCGCTGAACTGAAACACAAGGCTATTCATCTTTCAAAGATACGCATTTTATCCGACAAAGACATATAGTATTTTCAAAAGAATTTGCGTATTTTTGTGAAAATGGAATTAAACTGACTCAAACATATGAAAAAAGCATTTTATACCCTTTCCCTGGCTTTCACTTTTCTAGCAGCTGGCACTTTTGCCCAGGCCCAGGAAGAGAAATCTGTCCTTAGCGGAAAAGCCTCGGAGCATTGGTTCATCGGCATCGGCGGCGGTGTCAACAGCATCTTCGACAACGGAAATTTCGCCCCCGTCCAGCCGGCCGCCCAGTTCAACTTCGGTAAGTGGGTCAGCCCCGCCATCGGCCTGAGAGCCGGATACAACGGCATCTTCGCCCAGGCCGTGGCCCAGCCGGAAACCTGGTGGTCCGGTGACCAGAGATTCAACTACAACCTGGTCCACTTCGACGCCCTCTGGAACCTCCGCAATACGGTTACCTACAAGGAGAAACGCGTCTGGAACCCCGTGCTTTACCTGCGCACCGGCGCCATCCTGGCCACCGCTCCCGGCAACGGCCACAGATGGGCCTTCGGTATGGGCGGCGGTTTTGCCAATATGTTCCGCGTGGGAGAGCATGTCAGCATCTCCCTGGACCTTTCGGCCGTCATTGCCAGCGAACGCCTGTTCCGCAACAACAACAGCGGCCGTTTTGTCACCTACCCCACCGCTTCCCTGGGTCTGGTCTTTGACCTGGGACACCGCCGGTTCAGACGTCCCGCCGCTCCCGTTCCGGTTCCGGATCCCAACATCATCGACAAACTCCAGGTGCAGCTGGAAGAGTCCGACGCCCGCCTGGCCCTGGCCCAGAGCCGCATAGGCAAGCTCCAGAAAGAGAACGCCAAGCTGGACAAGCTCCAGGACGGCAAAACCTACAGCTACAAGTCCGGAGAATTCAAGGAGGCCCAGATTCCCGCCCCCGTCACCGTCAGCGCCCAGGCAGAGATTCTCTACTTCGGCCAGGGCAAGACCACTTTGGACGAGCGTGAACTGGCCCGTCTGGAGTTCTACGCCCAGAACACCTTCAAGAAGAGCCAGAAGCTCCTGATCAGCGGCTGCGCAGATATGGGAACCGGTTCCCGTGAAATCAACCAGCGCCTCTCCCGCCAGCGCGCAGAATACGTCAAGGAAATCCTGGTGAAGCAGTTTGGCTACAACCCTGCGCTCATCACCACCCAGTCCGACGTCATACCTTCCACCTCCCCCATCAAGGGACGCATCGTTACCATTGAAGTACAGTAAATGGCAGAATCCAATTTCATAGATTACGTCAGAATCTTCTGTGCCAGCGGGCACGGAGGATCCGGCAGCGCCCACCTCCATCGCGCCAAATACGTGCCCAAAGGCGGCCCGGACGGCGGTGACGGCGGCAGGGGCGGCCATATCATCCTTAAGGTAAACCCGCAGCTCTGGACGCTCATCCACCTCCGTTACAGAAAGGTGGTGAAGGCAGAAAACGGAGGCAACGGGGCCGAAGCCCTCAAGCGGGGCAAGAATGGAGAAGACATCATTCTGGAAGTCCCCCAGGGCGTCGTTGTCAAAGACGCCGAGACGGAAGAAGTCATCACCGAACTGGTAGAAAAGGACCAGGAATATATCCTCTGCCAGGGCGGCCGCGGCGGCTGGGGCAACGACCATTTCAAAAGCGCCACCAACCAGACGCCCCGCTACGCCCAGCCCGGAGAAGAAGGCCAGGAAGGCTGGTTCATCCTGGAGTTAAAGGTATTGGCCGATGTAGGCCTGGTGGGCTTCCCCAACGCCGGGAAGAGCACCCTGCTGGCCGCCATCACCAGCGCCAAGCCCAAGATTGCCAACTACGCTTTCACCACCCTGGAACCCAACCTGGGCATAGTCCGTTACCACGACAACCGCTCCTTCGTGATGGCCGATATCCCCGGCATCATTGAGGGCGCCCACGAGGGCAGGGGCATCGGAATGCGCTTCCTCAGGCACATTGAACGCAACAGTGTTCTCCTGTTTATGGTAGCGGCAGACGAACCGGACGTAACCAAGGGCTACAAGATTCTTCTTAATGAACTGGAAGAATACAACCCGGAACTCCTGGTCAAAGACCGCGTGCTGGCCATTACCAAGACAGACCTCATAGATGAAAAACAGAAGGCCAAGATAGAGAAGAAACTCCCCACCGACATTCCCCACGTCTTTATCTCGTCGGTGGCGCAGACGGGTCTTAACGAACTCAAGGAAGCCCTATGGAAGGCCTTGTCCAACTAGATCAGCAGGTCAGTCTCTGGCTCAACCAACACAATCCGGAAGCCCTCAACGGCTTCTGGCATTTTATGTCCGGTGTCCGGGAGTGGGTTCCCTTCTATCTGTTTATGTTCGGCGTGCTCATCTGGCGCCTGGGCTGGAAGAAGGGCGTGGCCGTCATCCTCACCATCGTGCTGGGCGTAGTGCTCACGGACCAGATAGCCAACCTGTTCAAAGACGGATTCATGCGGCTCAGACCCTGCCGGGACCCTTGGATGCTGGCCAACGGAGTCAACTGCCCGGACGGCACCATCGGAGGCCTGTACGGCTTCTTCTCCGGCCACGCCAGCAACTCGTTCGGCTTTGCCGTGGGCACCTGGGCCGGTCTCCAGTTGAACGACCCTAAGCACCGCTACGGCCTCTACGGCTGCCTGATTATGCTCTGGGCAGCACTGATGGCCGTGAGCCGCGTTATGCTGGCGGCCCACTACCTGGGAGATATCCTGGTAGGAAGTCTGATGGGCCTGGCCCTGGGATTCGGGCTGGCCTACGCCGTACACCGGCTGCTGGTTAAAGCGAAGGTATGAGTTTATCCATCTGGATGCTGTGGGAGCCCTTCAGCAAGATGGTGCAACCCTCCAGCGGATGCTCTTCAAGATATTTCGCCAGGTCTTCGGACTTGGCGAAAGTCTTATACGGCTTGCCGGCGGCGGCGCGGGTGAATTCCTCGCCCACCAGATAAGCCTCCATCCCCTCCAGACGGGCTACAATGCGGTCGTGCTCGGCGGCGGCATCGGCTCCCAACTCTCTCATATCTCCCAGCAGGGCCACCTTGCGGCCCTTCATCAGGGCCAGGTTGTCCAGGGCTACTGCCATAGAAGAAGGGTTGGCATTGTAAGCGTCCACTATAAGGGTATTCTTCTGAGTCTTAACCAGTTGGCTGCGGTTATTGGAAGGAACGTAGGAGGCAATGGCCTGCAGGGCGTCCTCGCGGGGCACGTCAAAATACCAGGCAAGCTTGAGGGCGGCCAGCACGTTGGCGGCGTTGTAGGCGCCCACCAGCTGCGTCTGCAGCGTAGCGTCTTCCCATTCCATCTTCAGGAAAGGATCGGCCTTCACCTTGACCCCTTCCTTGCTGTAGCCTATGGCTTCCAGGCCTCTCTGGGCCAGCATTTCCTGAAGGACGGGATCGTCTGCGTTGGCAAACACCACACCGTCGTGCTCCTTCAGATAATCGTAAAGAAGGCCCTTGGCGTGCTTGACGCCTTCGTAACCGCCGAAGCCTTCCAGGTGAGCCTTGCCCACGTTGGTAATGAGTCCCAGGTTGGGCTGGGCCACGGCCAGCAGGGGTTTCAGGTCCTCGGGATGGCTGGCACCCATTTCCACAATGGCAATCTGGGCGCGGGTACCAATCTTGAGGACCGTGAGCGGGACGCCAATCTCGTTATTGAGGTTGCCTTCCGTAGCGCTCACGCGGTAGGCAGCGCCCAGGGCTGTCTTGATCAGTTCCTTGGTGGTGGTTTTGCCGTTGGTGCCGGTAAGGCCGATCACGGGAATGCGCAACTGCCGGCGGTGGTAAGCGGCCAGGGCCTTGAGGGCCTCCAGGGTATCGGGGACCTTGATGAGACGGGGGTCATCGGCCTGCAAATCCTCCCCTGCTACAGCATAAGAGGCGCCCTTTTCCAGGGCCTGCAGGGCAAAGCGGTTGCCGTCAAAATTCTCTCCCTTGAGGGCGAAGAAAAGCTGGTTTTTCTTAAGGGTACGGGTATCCGTACAGACTCCTGCGCTCTGCAGGAAGATATCGTAGAGTGCTTTGATTTCCATTATTTTCCGGTGCTTCCAAATCCTCCGGCGCCACGCTCGGTGGCGTCCAGTTCATCCACTTCTTCCCATTCAACCTGTTCGTGACGGGCAATCACCATCTGGGCAATGCGCTCCCCGGGAACAATCTCAAACGGCTCCTGGGAAAGGTTGACCAGAATCACCTTGATCTCTCCCCTGTAATCTGCATCAATGGTACCTGGGGTATTGAGGACGGTGATGCCGTGCTTGGCGGCCAGTCCGCTGCGGGGACGTACCTGGGCCTCGAATCCGGCCGGAAGGGCTATGAAAAGGCCCGTGGGAACCAGCGTGCGCTGGAGCGGCTGCAGGGTAATGGACGCTTCCAGGTTGGCCTTGAGGTCTACCCCGGCGCTCTGCGGCGTGGCATAAGCCGGGCACGGATATGGCGAATGATTAACAATCTTAACCTTCATTATTTAGGAGCTTTTACGTAAAGGACAACGGCTATGATGGTATAGAGGATATTGGGCATCCAGATGGCTATGGACGCCGGCAAGGTATCCGTTATCACAAACATCTCGCTGAACTGCTGGAACAGGATGTAGGAGAAGGCCAGGGCCGTTCCGGCCGCCAGGTTCCACCCCATTCCGCCGCGCTTTTTCTTGGTAGAGAGAGCCAGGCCGATGATGGTGAGGATGATGGTGGAGAAGGGCATCGAATAGCGGTTGTTCTTCTCGATGAGGGCCCGGTTCACGGACGCGTCACCACGCATCTTCTGAGCCTCGATCAGCTGGTTGAGTTCCCGCTTGTTCAGGCGCTGGATGGTGAACTTGTTCATAAAGAAATCGTCCCTCGTGAGGCTCAGGGTGGTATCCATCTGGCGGCCGCTGCGGATATGGTCCCGCATACCGTCGTCGTACTCGCGGATGACCCAGTTCCGGAGGTGCCAGACGCCGGTAAGGGTGTCGTACTGGGCGCTTTCGGCCGATATCTTGGAATGCAGATGGCCTCCCGAGAGGTCTTCCAGCGTAAAGTTGTAAGCCGTATTGTTATAGGAGCTGAAGCTTTCCAGATACACGAAGCGGTCGTTCTCCAACTTGTAGTGCATATCGTGGCCTATCTTCACCTTTCTCCAAGGGTTGTATTTCTGCTCAAACTCCACCCGCACTCCGTTGGCGTGGGGCAGCACCCACTGGCCCAGTTCCAGGGACAGGACCGCAATGAGGCAGGCCGACAGGAAGAAGGGAAGGACAAACCGATGGTAGCTGATACCGCTGGAGAGGATGGCCACCACTTCCGAATCCTGCGTCATCTTGGAAGTGAAGAATATCACCGTCAGGAACACGAACATGGGGGCATACTGGTTGATGAAGTACGGAACCCAGTTCACGTAATAATCGAAGACTATCTCGTGGAGGGGGGCTTCCCTTTTGATGAAGTCTTCAATCTTTTCACTGATATCGAAGATGATGATGAGCACCGCCAGGAAGAGGATGGACACAAAGAACGTCACCAGGAATTTCCTGATGATGTACCAGTCCAACCGCTGGAGTCCCTTGAACTTGGAGGTCATAGGCGCTGCGTCAGTTTAGGGATTACGGCGTTCTTCCAGGAAAGGAAATCGCCGGCCAGGATGTGCTCACGGGCCACGCGGACCAGGTCCAGATAGAAGGCCAGGTTATGCTCGGAGGCGACCATGGCCGCAAACATCTCCTTGGCAATGAACAGGTGATGGATGTACGCGCGGGTATAGTAACTGTCTACGAAAGACGTTCCCTTGGGATCCAAGGGGGTGAAATCGTCCGTCCATTTGGAATTGCGCATGTTCATAATGCCATCCCATGTAAAAAGCATGCCGTTGCGGCCGTTTCGGGTGGGCATTACGCAGTCGAACATATCAATTCCGCGGGCTATGCCTTCCAGGATATTGGCGGGCGTACCCACGCCCATCAGATAGCGGGGCTTGTCCTGCGGCAGCAGAGGGCAGGTTACCTCCAGCATCTCGTACATCTTCTCCGTGGGCTCCCCTACCGCCAGACCGCCCACGGCGTAACCGCCACGGTTGGCGTTGTCCAGCCCGAGGGCGTGCTCCACGGCCTGCTTGCGCAGTTCCGGATACACGCAGCCCTGGATGATGGGAAACATCACCTGCTGGTAACCATAGAGCGGTTCGGTCTCGTCAAAATGCCTGGCAAAACGCTCCAGCCAGCCCTGAGTAAGCCTGAGGGACTTGGTGGCGTAGCGGATATCGGCATCTCCGGGGCAGCACTCGTCCAGGGCCATAATGATATCGGCCCCTATCTTTCTCTGGGTGTCCACGTTGTTTTCCGGCGTAAAGATATGCTTGCTGCCGTCTATGTGCGAGGAGAACTTGCAGCCTTCTTCCGTGAGCTTGCGGATGGGCGCCAGGGAGAACACCTGGAATCCGCCGCTGTCCGTGAGGATGGGACGGTCCCAATGCTCGAATTTGTGCAGGCCGCCGGCTTTGTAAAGGGTGTCCAAACCGGGTCTCAGATACAGGTGATAGGTATTGCCCAGGATAATCTGGGCCTGGATATCGTTCTCCAAATCCCTGTGATAGACGCCTTTGACGGAGCCCACCGTTCCCACCGGCATGAAGATGGGAGTAAGAATGGTTCCGTGGTCTGTGGAAATCTGGCCGGCACGGGCTGCGCTGGCGGGATCGGTGGCTATCTTTTCAAATTTGAACATCCAATTTGTATTATCATACAAAAGTACGGATTTTTTCGTAAATTTGCATAATTGACTTTTCGATAACTACTTCACAGAATACCGTTATGCAGATTAACATCAAACCCGTCACCATCAAGCTCATCGTGATGAACTTCCTGGAGTTTGCCGTATGGGGCGCCTACCTCACCTCGCTGGGCCGCTACCTGGGCAACATCGGCCTGGGAAGCCAGATCAAATGGTTCTTTGCCATGCAGGGCGTCGTATCCATCTTTATGCCCACCCTTATGGGTATTGTGGCAGACAAGAAAATCGAGGCCCAGAAAGTGCTTTCCATCTGCCACGCACTGGCCGGCCTGTTTATGATTTCGGCCGGTATCTATTGCCTGTCGGCCGGAGACCAGGTGGAGTTCTTCCCGCTGTTCCTGCTGTACAGCCTCAGCGTGGCCTTCTTTATGCCCACCATCGCCCTGGTCAACTCCGTGGCCTACAATGCCCTGGCCAAGGAAGGAATGGACCCCGTGAAGGAATTCCCGCCCATCCGCGTGTTCGGCACCGTGGGTTTCATCTGCAGCATGCTCGTGACCAACTTCCTGCACATTGGCGGTGTAGCCATGCAGGACAGCTATACGCAGCTTGTGAGTTCCGGTATCCTGTCCCTCATCCTCTGCGCCTATGCCCTCAGCATGCCCAAGTGCCCGGTCAACCGTACCGGCGGCAAGCAGAGCCTGGCCGACGCCTTCGGCCTTAAGGCTTTCTCTCTGTTCAAGGACGGACAGTTTGCCATCTTCTTCATCTTCAGCATGCTCCTGGGCGCTTCCCTCCAGATTACCAACGGCTACGCCAATACCTTCCTGGGCTCCTTTGCCTCGGATCCTTCCCTGGCCAACACCTTTGCCGTCAAGAACTCCAACGCCCTCATCGCCATCTCCCAGGCTTCCGAGACCCTGTGCATCCTGCTCATCCCCTTCTTTATGAAGAAATTCGGTATCAAGAAGGTGATGCTCATCTCGATGTTTGCCTGGGTGCTCCGCTTCGCCTTCTTCGGTATGGGCAATCCCGCGATGCCCGGCGTGCTGCTGTTCGTTCTCAGCTGCATCGTTTACGGTATGGCCTTTGACTTCTTCAACATCTCCGGCTCCCTGTACGTAGAGCAGAACGCAGAACCGTCCATCCGCTCCAGCGCCCAGGGCCTGTTTATGATGATGACCAACGGCTTTGGCGCCACCCTGGGCACCCTGGCCGCCGGCGCCGTGGTAGACGCCTGCGACGTATTCAATACGCCCTCCAACTGGCCCGAAGCCTGGTACATCTTTGCCGGCTACGCCCTGGTAGTGGCCATCCTCTTCTGGATCTTGTTCAAGGACCCCCAGAAGAAGCCTCAGCAGGCTAACTAGCCAACACTTATCCACTTATACGAACAAGGGGTGCACCTACAGGCGCACCCCTTGTTCGTCTGGCATCCGGAGACTGGAGAGCCGTTTGAGCTTGGTGGGCGTCATTTCAAACTTGAGGTCGAAGAGGGTGAAGATCTGGCGGCGGCCCATCCGGATAAAGGAGGTCACATAACGGGTGTCATAGCCCAGCTGGGACAGGGTGGCCAGTTCTATGGTTCTCACGCCCATCTTGCGCAGGTGGTTCAGGATGGTGTAGTTGGTTTTCAGGGCCTGAAAAACGGCCCATTCCATCTCGTCCTTGAGCGGATACCGGCGCTGACGGTTGTGATATTGGTTTTTACAGTCCGCACAGCAGAACTTCCGGTCCGTCCGGCCGCTGAGCGGCAGTTCTTTGCCGCACTGAAGGCATTGGGACTGGATCACGTATTTAAGGAAATAGGACATGGGACAGTTTTTGACAAAAGTGAAAAAACCGTCCGGCAAATCCAAGCATCGTAAAAAAGATTTCCGAAAGTTTTGCTGTTTTGCTTTTACAACAAGAAACACGAATCGTAAAAATGATTTTTACGGTGGGCCTTTTTTCTTGTGATACAACAGGCAAAACCAACAATCTGCATAAAAAACAGCAAAATCTTTCCTGGAGCGGTCCCGCTCAGAAGGAAACCTTGCAATTCCACCCTTACTTTGCCCACGGGGCAGGTGGCCAAAGCCGCCACCTGCGGCCCAGGTTTAACGCATTAACTAAAGTAAGTTATGGAATTTCTAAACAAAATCGAGCTCAAGGGCGTGGTTGGACGCGCCGAAGTGAACAACATCAACGACAGCCAGGTGTGCAACTTTGCCGTGGTCACCGAGTACAGCACCATTGACAAGGACCGCAACTCCATCATCGAGACCACCTGGTTCAATGTATCGGCCTGGGCCGGACGTGACTCCATCACCGACCTGTACAGCATCCAGAAGGGCGCCTGGGTCCACGTAATAGGACGCCAGCGCGCACGCAAGTACACCGCACAGAACGGCGAAGAGCGCACCACGATGGATGTAGTGGCCCATACCGTGAAACTCCTCCAGAGGGAAGAGAACCAGATGCAACCCCAAAGAGACTAGAACCCATGAACGCAGCATTCCATCGCAGCCTCCTGGCCGCTTTGCTCCTGGTTCCGGCAGCCTGCGCCCCTACCTCCCATCTGAGACAAATCCGGGAGGGACAGGTGACGGCGCTGCTGTCGCTGAGTGAAGAACGGGAGCTTCCGACCCTGGACGTGGGGGCACCGGTCCAAAGAGATACCCTGGTGGTGGTAGATCCGGAAGGACGTGAGGTCATCATTATGAAAGCCGTCAAGGACGAAAACGGAGAAATGGTAGCCCACGAAACCTTGGACGCCGCCAGGGTCACCGCCAGGTTCCGCAATGTGGCGGAACGTGGCGGCAGCGTTGACCTTCGCTTCCAGATCCTGGTGCCGGAAAAGATGCAGGACAGCGACTGGCAGCTGCGTTTTTACCCAGACTTGTTTGTCCTGGAGGACAGTATCCGCCTGGAGCCCGTCCTCATTACCGGCAGCGGATACCGGAAAGCCCAATTGAAAGGTTATGAGCAGTACAGGCGCTTTCTGGAATCCATCGCAGCCGACTCGCTGCACTTCGTAGACCGGCGGCAGCTGGAGAACTTCCTCCACCGCAACATCCCTTCCATCTACCGGTTCCGGACCGACAGCAGTTTCGTCTCCGACAGCGTGTTCACATCGGCCTTCGGCGTCACCGAACAGGCGGCCCTGGAACACTATACCAACGAACTGCGCGTGCGGCTCAACCGCCGCAAGGTGGAACGGAAAGGCGAAGTGTTCCGCCAATATGTCAAAGATCCCATTGTTACGGAGGGGCTGCGTCTGGATTCGGTGATCACGCAAGTAGGAGGAGACATTGTCTACGAGTACGTGCAGACCATCCGGGTCCGGCCCAAAATGCGAAAAGCATCCGTTGTGCTGGGCGGAGACATTCTCCAGGACGGACAGGTAATCTACAGGGTTCCCGCCAGTGATCCCCTTACCTTCTATATCAGTTCCCTGAGTACGCTCACGGACAACCGCATCCGTTACAAGACCAAGGTCATCAGCCGGAGCGTCCAGGCCAACACGGCCTGTTACATAGAATTTGAACAGGGCAAGACCGACATCCGGGAGAAACTGGGCAACAATCCGGCCGAAATGGGCCGTATCAAGGAAAACCTGGTGAGCCTGGTGGAAGACAAGGTCTTTGACCTGGACTCCATAGTGATCACGGCCTCGTGCTCGCCGGAAGGCAGCTGGGAAACCAACCGGAAACTCTCCGTGCAGCGTTCCCAATCCGTCTCCAACCATTACCAGAGTTTCCTCAGGCGCCGGGAGGATTCCCTCCGCAGAAGCCGCGGCGTGGTGCTCTCCCTGGACAACAGCTTCAAGGAAAAGGCCCGCACGCCCATCCGCTTCCTCCCCCACTACGACGCCGAAAACTGGGCCATGCTGGATGCCCTGGTGCAAAAAGACAGCACTTTAAAGCAGGCCGATAAAGACCGGTACGCAGAATACAGGGCTCTCTCCGACCCCGACGAAAGGGAGCGGAAGCTCCAGGGACTCTCCTGCTACCGCTATCTGCGGGAAAACCTGTATCCCCGTCTGAGGACCGTCCGCTTCGATTTCCACCTGCACCGGAAGGGTATGGTAAAGGACACGGTCCATACCACCGAAGTGGACAGCACGTATATGTCCGGCCTGGAGGCCCTGCGGGAAAGGGAATATGAGAAGGCCCTGTCCCTGCTCAAAGATTACAGGGACTACAATACAGCCATCGCCTATGTGTCGCTGGACTACAACGCTTCAGCTATGGCCATCCTGGAAGAATTGGAGCCCACGCCCCAGGTGCAGTATATGATGGCCCTGCTGTATGCCCGAAAGGGAGATGACCGGAATGCCGTCCAGTCCTACCTCAATGCCTGCCACGCAGACCGTTCTTACGTATTCCGAGGCAACCTGGATCCGGAAATCAATGTGCTCATCCAACGCTACGGACTTAATCAGGAACAAAATGACAACAGTAATTAAAAAACAAATCCTTATGAGAAAAATCATCCTTACCTGGCTTGCGGCCGGAGCCCTCCTTTCCTGCCAACAGACCGCCGTCCCTGAAGAACCGGAGCTCCGGCAAACGGGCACACCCGGCGGAACCCTCCTGGTGAACCTGATTATTCCCGGCGCTCCCGCCACCAAGACTTTGGGAAGTTCTACGGAAGAAGACCGGGTGAACACCCTGCAAATCTTTGTTTTCAAGGACATCAGCGACTCCAACCCGGCTCTCAATGTCAAGGAAACCGACCACTGGGTATCGGACAGAAGTACCACCCTTACCTTGAACACCTACGTGGGCAAAAAGAAGGTGTGGGCCCTGGTCAATGCCCCCCGCCAGTCTTTTGACAACGAGGAAGCCCTCATTACGCACTATTCCAGGCTGGAAGAAAACACGCCCACCCATCTGGTGATGGTAGGAAATGTCAATGTGGATGTGGGTGAATACAATGCAGCGGCCTCCCTGGGCACCCCCACCCCGGCCGTCATTACCGTCCGCCGCCTGGCCGCCCGCATTTCCATCCGAAACATCCGGCTGGACTTTACCAACACCTCGCTGGAAGGATGCCACCTGGACATCAAGGAAGCATACATCCTCAACGCCGTCAATACCGTAAGCCTGGCCGGAAGGGCCCGAACCCAATCCGAACTGGGGGCCTCCAGTTCCTGCTGGTACAACCTGGAAGCCTGGAACGAAGGCATCCCGGCCGCCGCCAAAAACCTCCTTGGAGAACGCGGAAATCTGAACCTTTCCATCGGCCCCACTACCGGGGCGCAAGACCTCAACCGCTTCTTCTACGTGTACCCCAACGTCTCCACGGCGGCCAACGACAATACCGACGCTTCCCCTTCGGCCCGTCTTACGCGCCTGATCCTGCACGGATACATCCGCGGAGCGGCCGGGCGCGGCGCGGGAGATGATGTCGCCCACGCCGAGGAGTCCTACTACTGCTTTGACATCCCCAAATCGGCCGATGTGGCCTCCATCGAGGGCAACCACACCTACGACATCGAGAGCATCACCATTACCATGGCCGGCGGGACTTCCGACCAGCCCGACAAACGTCCCAAGTTTGGAAAGGTAAGCGCCAGCGTAGCCGTGGGCATATGGGGAGGCCATACCACACTCACTTACGAACTATAGCTATGAAACGCCTCATCACACTGCTGGGGGCCGGGTGCCTCCTGCTTTCCTGCCACAACCTTGTGCTGGAAAACCGCGAAGTCTGTCCCAGTCTGCTGCTTTTCGACATTGAAAACGCCGCCGCATTTGATGGGGTGAACCACGTCCATATTGCAGCCTACTCGGAGCCGGAAACGCTTTTTCTGGAGGCCGACACCACCATGGTCACCGACATTCAGGACCAGTCCTTCTATATGAAGGTCCGGAAGTCGGACGCCGTGATGGGATATGGGGTAATGGGCTACGAAGGGGCCCGCAAGGAAGGCGACTTCTGCTGGGTGGTGGACAAGGGCGAAGACTATGTACCCCTTTTCCGTTTCGCCTACGACAAGATCCCGGCCCGGGAGGAGTCCGTGCTGATTCCAGTGGAATTTGTAAAGGATTTCACGCGGGTTACCCTTCGTTTTACCAACTATGACATCTTTGAAAACGCCTACGGACGCCTTCCCTTCCATCTGCGCATTTCGGGAAATACGGTAGGCATCGATGTCACTACCGGAATCCCCGTCAAAGGGGAATTCCTCTTTGAACCCGAGGAAGAGGCGGAGGGGGTCTTCCATTTTACCGTACCCCGCCAGGCCGACCATTCCCTCACGATGGAACTGTACGGCATCCCGGAATTGGGCCAGGAAGAAGGGTTGACAGACTCATTCAACCTTTGGACCCTTTTCCGGCAACAGGAGAACTTCTCCTGGGAGGCCAAGAACCTCTCCGATATTTATCTGGAATTCGACTACACACAGGTCAAGTTCCACATTACGGTGGATGCCTGGGAAAAGGGAGGCCACCTGCTGTTTGACGTTTAAACGCTTTGACCAATGAGACGCTCCATCCATTCCCTGATTTTTCTGACCGGCCTCCTGGCCCTCTCCTGCAGCGAGGAAATCGCCCGCGATGATTCCCTGAATCCGGCCCGGGAAGACTGCGTGGTGCAGTTTACCGTGGAAAGGAAGGCCCAGACCAAGAGCATCCTTCCGGGCGACATTGAAAACCGGCTGGACAATGCTTTTGTGCTGGTGACCAGCCAGGACGGCTATTCCCGTTACCAGTATTTTGACTTTACGCAGAACCCCGACAGCAAATCCGTTGAATGGCGGATGCCGGCCGGAATGGACTACACCCTCTACGCCGTGGGAAATATGGGCAATATCCTAAGCAATATTCCACGAACGGAAGAAGGGTTCAATATGGCCGATTTCCGCTATGAGGTACCACCCTACGCGCAAATGACCGCCATGCCCATGGCGGTCTGCCGCCCCCTGAGCGCCCAGCAGCTGACCGAAGGGTCGCACGCAGTCATTCCCATCTCGCTGGAACGCCTGATGGCCCAGGTTGTCATCCGCATCGACAAAAGGGGCATTACCGACGGGGATGCGGCGCAGGTGCTGCAGTCGGCCTCCCTGCACCTGAGGCAGGTAGCGAGGGGCCTTTATCCCTTCCGTTCCGGCGGCTCCAGGGCCCTGACGGACAACGACGTCTTTACCGGGAATACCGATTACCACGAATTCTCCCTGGCCGAATCCTGGAACCTGGATTCGGGAGAAATCACGCTCTACGTCCCGGAGAACTGCCAGGGGCAGCTGCTCCCCGGCAGCGCTGCGCAGACCGACAAATCGGCCCGCAACGCTACCATCGAGGCCCTTCCCCAGAAAGGACGCCTCACCTATATAGAATACGCATCCTCCAAGAACGGACAGGCCGACGGCGTGTCGGGCAGCCTGGTGTATCGGGGCTATCTGGGCTCCAACGAGACCAACGATTTCTCCATCGAGCGCAACCGCCGTTACACCGCAACCTTGGGCCTAACCTGGGACGGTTTCACCTGGAAGGCCGATGGCTGGCGCATAGCCCGGGGAGCCGACTGGAACGACGGCCGGAGACTGGCATTCCTGGATGCCAACGGCAACGCCATCCACTACCTGAAGATCCACAAGAAAGGCAGCGGAGAGGCCTACGCCTACTTTGACATTGCCCCCGGCAGCGGTACAGCAGGCCGAAAAGACGTAGCTTCTTACCCGTACGGCTGGTATCTCACCGGCAACAACGCCACCCTCTCGGGGCACGACGGAAGCGCTGACCGTTACACCGTAGCCGAAGGGGTCACGGTCCAGTGCCTGGGTACGGCCATCGTTAGCGGCAAAGCGGTAACCCGGCTCCGGTTCGAAGCCTCTGCCGCCGCCCTTGTTACCACCGAGAATGCGGCTCTGCGGCATCAATTTGGCCTGCATACGATGGACGGAGCCCTGCACAGCGATGGGCTGGAACTGGACATTGAGGAACTCCCCTTCCAGTTCAACTGGCTGGACAACGGCATTCCCAACCACATAGCCCAGAGAGGTATCCTCCGCTGCGTGGATCCCTATACCGGAAATCTCGCGCCGGATGGGGTGTTCCATATCAAGGACGGCTACGGTTCCAAGATCCGCCTCGCCAACAACGGGGACGGAACCGCCACGGTCTCGCTGGTAGACGATTTCTCTCTGCTGGCAGATGCCGTATACATTACCGATGCAGATGGCGACAGGCGCTGCAATGTGCCGCTGGAAGGCCGTGTGCCCTGGTTTGAGTGCTCCCCGCTCTCCCCTGCCACCAATTACGTAGACGCCCAGTCTGCGATGCGCTTCACCTACTGTGCCTCAGACTCCAACGGGGGCAAATCTACAGACGTGCTCAAGGTGTCGCCCTCGCAAGGAGCCGGGTATTACCTCTATCAGCCCCTGGTGGAAGAGCTGCTGGCGCCCGTCTTCTCCAGCGAGCAGGCCCGGCTGGGACACGACCGTTTCCTTGCAGACGACGGATCCTATACGCTCTACACCCATATCCATACCTATCGGGGAATCTCGGCCCTGCTGGTACCCTATCAGAAGACCTTTACGGCCGACAAGGCCCGGGTATCGATGAACGGTCATCCGGACCGCGGAACCGTGGAAGCCTATTTCCAGGCCTACAATCCCTGGTACTGGATTACTACGGTGGCCCAGGGAGCGGTGATGAACGATTATACGCTGTACCACGAGCCCAAGGGCTGGTTTGTCCAGGCCGAGGTGGGCTGGGAAGCTACGCCTTCGCACGGCCCGGTGGAACCGGCCAGCGCCACTTACTCCGCCACCATAGGAAACGCCGTGGTGTCCAGCCTGCGCAACCTCAAGTTCAACGCCTCCTTCCAGGACGGCGGCGGCTACCTGGGCAGCAAAGTATGCACCAGCAACGACGGCCCGTACAATGTAAGCCACGACTATGATTCCCGGACTACCTACCAGCTCTGCGTACGGCTCACGGATCCCGTCAACTACGACTGGAGAACCATAGGAAACTATCTCTACTACGACCAGGGGCATTATTTCTCCGGAATGGTCTGGACCCATCCCCAGGCAACGGACGCAGCCAAAAAGGGCGTGGTGGACGAATGCTTCCGCGATGCCGGAAATGAGATTGCCCTGAGCGCCTGGTGCCAGAGTGAGGCCAGCGCCTGGGAGCAGGCCCCGGCGGGCGTAAGTGCTTCCAATCCTACGGCCATTCCGGGGTTGTCCTTCTCGGTCAAGTCCCATTCCACCAGCCCCAACTGGACCCTCAACTATTCCATGGCCGGGCTCAAAGAAGGCGACATCATTTCCCACAACGCCGGAAAAATTGACGTGGTGCTGCAAATTGTGAACCCTTACAACGAGTCCAGTCCGGCACTGGACAAAAAGGTGGCAGAAGCCTATGTCAAGTTGCACCTGTTCATCTGGTCGGCGGCTTATGGCCCCACCGTCTACTCCCAGCCCTACAGCCCCGGCAAATCGCACGGATGGGCCTACGGAGCCTACCCTTTCGCCTATACGGAAGGAAAGACCATTCACGGGCTGGAGAATGCCGGCTATGGCCAATTCTTTGCCAAGAGTCTGCTCAAGGCAGCCAACGAGACCAACACCACCATCAGCACCACCGAACTGGTGCAATCCACCCAGGGAGCCTCCACAGGCACCATTTCCCGGTCCATCAACAACCGGACGGGAATGGCCACCTGGCGCTTCCGCAACGACGACGCCTTCTCGGACTCCCAGACGGAAGCCCAGCGAAAGGCGGCCCTGATGCGCGCCTTATCCCACGAGAATGCCCACGGATGGTCGTTTAACTTCAAGAGCGCCAGCGGGAACGATGGATTGAATGCCCAGCTGGGCAGCGGCACCTACTACCGGCCGGATGAGACCACCCTGTACTATGACCCTTCGGGAAACGAAAACCGCTACACTTACGTTCCGGGCGGGCACGTCACTACTACCGACAAGCTCTTTGTCATCCACATAGGAAACTCCGAACTCAGATACCCTTATTACTTTGATACGGCGAACGGCTTCCAATAGATTACCGGGGCTCTCCCGCATCGGAATAATACAGCCAGAAGTACTTGTCTCCCCTGGCCTTTACGCAGATACTGGCCACATAGGTGGGGGCACCCAGTTCGGCCACCCAGATTTCCCGCCCTTCGAAGGCGCTGATGTCTTCCGAGATGTCCCTCACGTTGGGCCAGTTGGCATACTCGCCGGGCTGAATGATGCCCAGGGCCACCAGGCCGCGGGTTCTGTCTCTCCAAAAGTCCCATTCGCTTTCAAAGGCTGTAATGGTGCGGAAGGAGGTGTTCTCCGGCTCCAGGCCCTCGAAGCGCAGGAGAGCGCCTTCCGTAGGATCTATCACGAAGGTTTGCTTCTCCTCGTCATAGATGTTGGGCTTCATATACTGGTGCCAGGTGAAATCCGTAGTTTTTGGGCGTGTAGGATCACTCCAGCCGTTATCGTCTTCGTGGACAAGGTCTGCCTCCTGGGCAAAGATCTTGGGCCGGGAAGAACTGGAGCGGGTGATCACAAGCGGATTTCCGCCGTAAGTGAAGCGGATGCCCGTTACATCCACGCACTCCGTTCCCGCAACCCCGAAGGTCTTTTCACAGCCGGCTGCGCCCTCTCCGTTCCAAAGGCGGACGGTGGCCCAACCATCCCCTTTATAGATAAGGTGGAACCGGCGGTTGTTACCCTGGGCCGCTCGCTCTACGGCTATAATTTGGGCGTTGGAGGACTCTATGTTTACGTCGGAGGTGGTTTCCAGCACTACGGGACTGTTGTAGGCCGTGACATAGAGCGTCCGGACGGACTCTTCCCCATTGTCCGTTATCCAATTGCCGGAAGCATCCTGCCGCACTTGCCAATGGAAGGTTTTGGAGGAGCGGACTTCGGTTAGTTCGGCCTCGAAAGGCATACCGGGAAGATCCAGCGGTTTGGGATGGTCCTTTCCGCAGGAAACAAGGGCCAGGACGGCCCCAAAAGCAATAAAAGTGAACCAGTTTCTCATAATACCGTTTTTTTGAACGTAAGTTAGGGAAACTTCAGGGAACAGGCGGTCCCGAACATCGCGAAAAATCGCATTTTCGCAAAATTGGTACAAGTTAAAATATTAATTATAAACAACTAAGGCATGAATAAATTTGTCAAAAAAAGTTTGTCGGCCCTCCTTATGGGCCTGCTGGTATTGGGTGGAATCTCCTGCGAGAATCCCTACACCTTTGACATCAACGACTACACCCTCACCATTACCGTCGAGGACGGCACCCTGGAAGAAGAGGGCAAAATCACCTATCCCCAACTGGCCGTGCTGATAGAAGGTCCCGGGGCCGACCTCTGGAACATCACCGTCCAGAGTGAAAGCGGAGAAAACCTGACGTTCCTGGCCCGGACGGGTATGACGGAGTACGTGGATTTGGAATTGAAGGCCTTCGAGGAAGGGAAAACCACCCAGAACCTGACGGTGACGGCGCGGGAATCGGCGCACCAGGTATTCCTGGCGCAGGAAACGCTTGTGGCGCAGGTTAACCTACTCGTCCGGTAAGACCCGCCGGGCACCTACATAGCGCATCATAAAGTAGGGCTGGTTGGAGTTGTCTTCCGTAACCCCTTTGGAAGTGGAGGCGTGAATGAAATTGAAACTGCCGTTTTCACGATTGAGGGAGACCACAATACCCACGTGGCCAATGTCGCGGACACTTCCCCGCTTGCCAAAGAACACCAGGTCTCCTACCTGCATATCTGCGTACGACGGGACTTCCCGGGCCTCCTTGAACTGGGCCTGGGTAAAAGGGGTAAGGGTATAACCGAATTTCTTGAATACGTGGGTAGTAAAGTGCGAGCAGTCAAAATGGCCGGGACCGGCTGCGCCCAAACGGTACGGGGTACCCGTAAACGTGCGGGCATATTCGATAACCTGCTTGGAAAGAGGCTGTTTACTGCTCTTGGCCTTCTTCTCCTCCGGAGCCGGCGTCAGTTTCACGGGATCCTTCGCCGCCTGTTCCGAAGCGCTCTTGTGAACCTCCGCAGGCTTGCTGTCCTCCGTCTGGGCCAATGGATACGTCTTGAGATCCTCTTGGGCAATGGGGGTAGCCCGCCGGACCGAGGCACAGGACAGCATCGAGAGCAGCAACACGGGGAGTATGAGGCTTTTTCCCATGGTTGCAAAGTTAAATAAAAAATCCTTATCTTTGCAATCACGTCTAGCTGGGGGTGTTTTGGTTTTGACAGCGCTGATGCTGGACGGTAAGCATGTCGGGCCTCGGAACCTGTCCCGTAAAACGCAGATTCCAAAAAATCAGTTGCCAACAACAACTACGCACTCGCTGCTTAATTTGCCAAGCAAATTAGCTTAATCCGCCGCGCCAAGGTTGCGCCGCCGACGAGTATCCCTCGGCCCTTCCGCCTCTTAAGGGCCCCTCAAGGGGTATCATCCATTTGGGGCTGCTCCGGAGGACGCCTCTAAATCCGGCTAAGACTTAAAGGCTAAGGGTAAGTTCGCCCGCCCTCCGGCAGGCTTGCCACGAAAACCAAAGGAAGGATAAGCATGTAGAAAGCCGCCTGGTGCGACGTTTGGACAGCGGTTCGAGTCCGCTCACCTCCACCAATAACCGCTTCTGAGTTTTCTCGGAAATGGAAGAGCTAGCTATACTAAAAGATATATTCTTTGTCATCCTCTACGGTGGCGTAACAATGCTCGACGCGGTGGCAGCCCTGTACCTGCTGCTGCGTCGCGGAAATGCCATAGCGCCGGAGGTAACATCTCCGCTTCGCCTGCGCCGGTGGGCGTCGGCCTTCCTGGTAGCCTCCGCGGTGAGCCACATCCTGTGGTTGCTGTATGCCTGTCATCCGTCTTCCAAAGCCTACTTTTCCATCTGCAGCATAGATATTCTGATCCTGATTCCTTCTATGGCCGGCACCATGCTGGCTATGCTGCAGGACCGGCGCAGGAAAGTCTGGCCCATCATCGTCGCATTGCTTCCAGCCGTTATCCTATCGGCCATATGCATCATCCGGGATAATGAGGCTTTGTTCACTCCCGTCAGCATATATATCATCTCTTTGTATACCGCGTTCATTGTGTATTTGCTCTTTGCCGTCAGACTTTACGGACGCTGGCTGCGGGACAATTATTCAGACTTGGAGCACAAGGAGATATGGCAAAGCTTCCTGATACTCGCTGTATTCCTGCTGTTTTTCATTGGCTACAGCAGCACCTCCGAAAACCCTGTTCCTCTTTATCTTTTACAGCTAGGCAACATCTTGATTGTGGGCTTGCTGCTTTGGCGCGTAGAAACCTTGCAACAGTTGGGTGAAACCACGCTGGCCGAAGAAGGGCAGAAGAATTCCGCCCCTGCCATTCCTTCCAGCATCGGCCCCCTTCTCAAAACGCATTGCGAGGACGCTCAGCTTTATCTGCAACACGACCTCACCGTTTCCCACCTGGCTCAGATCATAGGGACAAACCGATATTACCTCAGTCAGTACTTTGCCCAGCAGGGCATCACCTATAACGCCTACATCAACGGGCTGCGGATCCGACACTTTGTCCGCCTGTATCACGAGGCGGTAGACAACCACCGGATTGTCACGGCCCAGCAGCTGGCTCACGAGAGCGGGTTCCACAGTTACAGCACTTTCAGCGCCACGTTCAAACAGAATATGGGAACCACCGTTACGGCCTGGATGCGCAGCGTTTCAGACTAGGTTTCATTTTCAGAATTTGCAAAAAGGTTTCGGAATTCGCAAAAATTGCGGTCCGGAACCTTTCCTTTATTGTTTTTTCCGGGAAAATTCACTAACTATGACTATTAAACCGGAACAATGAAAAGACACAAACTAATAACCAGCCTTTTTGCGCTGTTCGTTTTGGCGTTTCCGGCCCTGGCCGTTTTTACCGGAATGGGCCTGGATGCTACGCTTTCCAACCTGCGCAGGGAGTTGTATTACGACTATCTTCAGATTGACCAGACAAGGGAAATGATGGGGAAAGAGTACGAAGTCCAGCACCAGAAAATGGTGGACATCGTCAAGAAATGCAACGACCTGTCGCTGATGCTGTATTCCCAGAAGCAGGACTACACCTTTGACATCAGCTATGCCCTGGAGAAAGTGTGTCAGGAATTCAAAGACTTCAACAAGAACCGCACGCCCTACGACCGCATCGTGTTCAGTATGGATGCGGAGATGAACCGGTATGCGCGCCTGATTGAGTCGCTCCGTCGGCTCCCTCCCGAACTCCGGGACGTGGAGGTGGTGCCGGACAGCCTGGCCTACCACAACGATTCGCTGGACGTGCACCTCCAGCAGAACGAAAGCCTCCTGCAGCAGGAGTTGGAAGAGCAAGTGAAGGCCATCCTCGCCTCCAACGAAGCGTTTATCCTGAGCGAATCCGGCCAGATAGACCGCGACTCCTGCCTGCTGTACGCCTCCGAACTGCTGAAACTGTACGCCGAGACGCGGGAACTCGTAATGGCCGACAGCACCCATTACCGGGAAGCCGAGCTTCGCATGAAAGAGTCGTACGACTATGCCATCAACTACTATGACATCCTCGAGAAAAAGGTTTTTGTGGAGGGACAGACGCCCTGGATTACCATCCTCAAGAATCCCGTCTACTACTTGAACGAGGCCCGGACAGAACTGGCCGATAAATTTGGCCTGTCCTCTGCCCAGATCCTACTCCGGAAAGAGCAGGATGGGGAGCGCCTGAGGGATGTCATTACCAATAACTATCAGCTGTCCAATGTGGCCAAGCTCTATTGGCTGCTCTTCTACTTTGTGGCATTCCTCCTTCTCTGGGCGGTTTCGGCCCTTCTCCTGATCCCTCTCTACCGTTTTATAAAGCCCCTTGGAAAGAGGGTGGCCCCGGAGCAGAAACCTTATCTGGCCATCCTGCTGGCCTGCGTCCTGTTTATCGTCCTCAGTTTTGAGAGCGTAGATGACGACATAGCCCGCAAGGGAATGAGCATCATGCGCACCTTTATCTGGCTGCTCATGGCCATCAATACGGCCCTGCTCATCCGGCTGGAACCCAAGAAGCTCATAAACAGCACCCTGATCTACTTACCCACCATTTTCTCGGCCCTGTTCGTCATCAGCCTGCGGGTGCTGTTCGTTCCCAACGCCGTTTTGAATTTTGTCTTCCCTCCCCTGCTGCTGGTAATGACGCTATGGCAGCTGACGGCCAATTTACGGCTAAGCAAAAAGACGGACATAACCGATTCCGTGATTGGATGGGTTTCGCTCTTCATTACCGGCTCCGCCATGATCATCAGCTGGGTGGGCTACATTTTCCTGGCGCTGATCATCCTGGTGTGGTGGTTCTTCCAGCTGGCTTTCATCCTGGCCATCGCCTCCATATGGAGCCTCACGCTCCAGTATAAGGAAAAGCGGCTGAACAAGCGGATATCGGCCTATAAAGCCAAGACCACTTATGTGACGGGGACGGCCAAGGACCAGCTGCAGTTCAGTGCAACCTGGTTCTATGACCTGATCCGGGAGGTCCTGATTCCCATTCTGGTAATCTACTCCCTCACCACCTGCATTTACCTGGCCCTGAACATCTTCGAGTTCAACGACTTGTTCCATTCCCTTTTCGACGAGCCCTTCTTCCGTCAGGGAACCTTCCATATATCCGTCTACGACATCCTCTTCCTGGGGGGCCTGTTCGCCGTGTTCCGCTATGTGAACAAGGTAATCCACATTGTGTGGCAGAAGTCCAGATACCGCAGGTTCCTCCGCAAGTACAACCGCAAGACCATTCAGAACAACGAGATCAACCTGGCCCTGGGAAACAGTCTCATCAGCGTATTCATCTGGTTCGTGTACCTGGACCTCTTCGTGGTTACGCTCAGCATACCCACCGGATCGCTGGGGCTCATTGCCGGCGGTCTGTCGGCCGGTGTAGGTCTGGCTCTCAAGGACATCCTCAACAACTTCATCTACGGCATCCAGCTTATGGGCGGCCGTCTGCGGGTTGGAGACTGGATCGAATGCGACGGGGTCCGTGGCAAAGTGGTGGACATCAATTACCAGACCACCTTGGTGGAAACGCTCTACGGTACCCAGGTGGCTTTCCTGAACTCATCCCTGTTCAGCAAGAGCTTCACCAACCTTACCCGGAACAATTCTTACGAGCTTACCATCATCACGGTGGGCGTTGCCTACGGAACCGATTTCCAGAAGGTAAGGGAAGCGTTGGAGAAAGGACTGGAGGTACTCAAGACCAAGGACAAGTTCGGCCGGGACATCGTGGAGCCCACTTACGGGCACTATATCCGTTTCGACGACTTCGGGGACAGTTCCGTGAATGTGGCGGTGAGACAGTACGTGCTGGTTTCGGAGCAAGTGGAATACCGGTATCAGTGCAAGGAACTCATCTACAAGATTCTGAAGGAAAACGGCATTACCATCCCGTTCCCGCAGAGAGATGTGCATATGATTAAAGACATTGATTGATATGATTTCCCATAGAATTCCCCTATTGGCCTGTGCGTTGGCAGCATCCGTAGTGCTGTCCTTCTCCGGCTGCCATACTAGGACCGGCAAGTCCTCCAGCGGGGAAGCCGTCAACCTGATGGATGCGGCTTCCAAGGCAAGAGACTATGAAAGGATCCTATTCCTGGCAGACAGCCTGGGAAAGGCCGGTAAGCTTTCCAAGGGTGAGAGCAATTACTGGCAAGGCTATGCCCACTACCAGCTGGGTCAGCGCGAGCTGGCGGAGTACTTCTGGCAAGAGGCCATCCGGGTCACGGAAAACTCAGAAGACCCTGTCGACCTCACCTACTATGCCAAATCGGCCAGCTACCTTACCAGCCAGCTCTGCCGTTACGCAGAATACGCATCGGCCCTTCATACGGCTCTCCCCATCATCAACCGCCTGGAAAGAATCCAGTGCGATACCACCAGCGATTATACCAACCTGCTCATTTTTGCCGGTTGCGCCAAGACGTACTTTGACAAGGAAGACCCAGCGGCCACCGATATGCTGGAGCGGGCCTACCAGATGCATATGGACAACATCCGGCGCAAAGAGTCCCGAACGTCCTATCGCGACGCCGTGGCCGGAATCAACAACGTCGCTTACATCTGGATTAACGTAGAGGGTTACGACAAGGCGCTGTTCTGGACCAGCCGTCTGGGAAATCTGCTCCAGGAATACAGGCAGAAATTCCCGGCCGATAAAAGCTATACCGACAAGCAGTGGGCCCGCTATAAGTTGTACCACGCCGCCGCTTTGGAAGGCGTAGGGCAACACCAGGAGGCCGAAAACGAATATCGAGATTATCAGGAAACGGATTTCGCCCAAACCCTGGAGGGCCTGACCAATGCCAGCGAGTACTTGTCCATTGCCCATCGTTGGGAAGAGGCTGTGGCCAGCTATCGCAGCATTATGGAATACCTCCAGAATGAGAATATGGTTTATTCACTGGAAAACATCCAGCGCTATCTGCTCAAGAAGTACCGTGCCTACCAGATACTTCATCGGCAGGATTCCATCAATCTTACGGCGCGGCAGATCTGCGAGGTACTGGATTCGGCCATCATCAACAACCGGAACCTCGATGCCAGCGAGCTGCATTCCATCCACGTGAGGGATATGGAGATTGTAGAGGCCGAAGCCCGTTCGGCCCGCCAGCGACAGATCTATAGCGCATTGGTAGTCATTATCCTGGTCATCGCCTTTACCATCTACATCATCTTCCGCCGGAGGGCCGATAAAAAGCTGCACAAGGCCCACGAGGCACTGAAGGAAGCCTACGACCAGCTGGAAGAGACCACCACCGTCAAGGAGCGTATGGAGAGCGAGCTGCGCATCGCCCGCGACATCCAGATGTCCATGGTACCCAGCACGTTCGCCCTCTATCCGGGGCTGGATATGTTTGCATCCATGACGCCCGCCAGGGAGGTAGGCGGAGACCTGTACGGCTATCTGCTCACAGGAGACAAGCTCTATTTTGTGGTGGGAGACGTCAGTGGAAAGGGCGTGCCCGCTTCCCTGTTCATGGCCCAGGCCACCCGCCTGTTCCAGACGCTGGCCAAGCAGGGTATGTCGCCTGCCGAGATTTGCACCCGCATGAACGACGCCCTTTCGGGCGAGGACAACGAAGGCAATATGTTTGTTACCATGTTCCTCGGCCTGTTGGATCTTAAGTCAGGGCACCTTTCCTTCTGCAATGCCGGTCACAACCCGCCCATCCTGGGAGACCCTGAGAAGGGCTGCGATTTCATCCAGATGCATCCCAATGCGCCCATCGGCGTATTGCCGGGACTCGATTTCCAGGGAGACGAAATCGAGAACATCAAAGGCAGGCCGCTGTTCCTCTATACCGACGGCCTCAACGAAGCCGAAAATCCCGCGCACGAGCAGTTTGGGGATGACCGTCTGCTCACGTTCCTCAGGAACTGCAGTTTCGAGTCTTCCAGGCAGGTAATCCTGGACATTGCCGCAGATGTAGAGAAGCACAGAAATGGGGCCGAACCCAACGACGACCTCACCATGATGTGTATTAACATAAAAGTTACCACCGAATAAAACACTTAAAACTATGGGAATTAGATTCAAGAACAAGTCGGACGTCTTCAACGTATCGGTTACCGCCATCGCCGCAGTGGTCTCCGTGGGCATCATGCTCTACGGAGTGTGGCATTTCGGCCTGGAGAATGCCTGGCCCGAACTTGTACTCAACGTGTTCTACATCGCCTGCATCGTGATGATGTGGATGTACTTTTTCAACGGTCCCATCACAACCAAGCAGTTCAACTACTGGTGCACCCTGAACGTAGGCATTACTGTGCTGCTGAGGGACATCCTCTTTGCCCCTCCGCTGGTCAACTATCCACTTCATCTGACCTGCCTCACCCTCTCGGTAGTGCTCGTCCTGATGCTCACCTACTTCTATGCCCGTAAGGACTGGAAAACCTATTCCAAGCGAAACCTGTGGATGATTTTCATTGTAGACCTGCTCATCGCCACCCTTTATAACATTGACATCTTCCTGGAGACCTCCGACGAATATTCCACCTATCTGATGGTGGAAATTTGGATTCGTCCCACCATCACCTACGGAATGGTGGCCTGTTTTGTTAAGGAAACCGAAGATAAAGAATAACCACATAAAAGAAAGAAATTATGAAAGCTGACCACATCATTAAAAACGCTAAGATCTTTACATCTGATAAGAAGAATCCTAAGGCAACCGCTCTGGTTGTAAAGGATGGAAAATTTGTATACGTTGGCGATGAAGCCGGCCTCAAGGATTATGAAGGAGAGGTCAAGGACCTGGGCGGCAAGTTCATCATGCCCGGCATCATCGACAGCCACGTGCACGTGACCATTCCTGTGGCATTTGACTACGCCGACCTGGGTGTCCGCTTTGAACCCGACGGCAAGAAGGGCGCCATGGACTTTATGTCGGCCTATGTCAAGGAGCATCCCGGGCAGAAATGCTACCGCTTCCTGCTGGAACGTCACTTCCTCAAGGATGAGGAGATTACCAAGGAAGACCTGGACGGCGTATGCCCGGACAAGGAGCTCATCCTCCTGGAAGGCGAATGCCATAGCAACTGGGTGAACTCCAAGGTCCTGGAAAGGATGGGCATCGCCGACGACACGCCGGACCCCGTCCCGGGACTGGCCTATTATGTGCGCAAGGACGGCCACGTGACCGGTAACTCCTTTGAAACCGCAAGCTGGCCCATTCTCTTCGATGGCGTAAACGATCTGACGGAAGAGCAGATCCGGGTGTCCCTGGAGCGCTGGATCGAGTATTCCAAGAAGGTGGGCGTCAGCGCAGTCTTTGACGCCGGTTTCCCGGAGCACAACCCCGTCCACGAGCGGATGTATGACATTCTTTGCAAGATGGATAAGGAAGGCAAGCTGCCCATCTACATTGACGGATCCTACGTGCTCACCCGTCCCAGCAAGATGCAGGAGGCCATCGAGGAAGTGAAGCGCTTCAACAAGAAATATAACTCTGAGCACCTGAAGGTGCACACCCTCAAGATCTTCATGGACGGCACCCTGAAGATTGAAACGGCGGCACAGGTCACGCCTTATGTGGACACGGGTGTGACGGGCACTACAGCCTTCAAGCCCGCCCAGGTGGCCGAAATCCTCAAGGCCCTCAACGAAGCCAACCTCGACCTCCACGTACATACCGTGGGCGAAGCAGCTTCCCGCGTGGTCCTGGACGGTGTGGAGCTGGCTAAGAAGGAATTGGGAGACAAGTTCCACGTGAGGGTTACCTGCGCTCACCTGGAGGTGCAGGACGATGCCGACCTTCCTCGCTTTGCCAAGCTGGGCGTATTTGCCAATTACACCCCCTGGTGGCACAACGGAGGCGGCCCGGGCGTATTGGCCCAAATGCTTGGAGAGAAGCGTTCCAGGAGCATGTACCGTTGCAAGACGGTCTGGAATTCAGGTGCCACGGTGGCCTGGTCCAGCGACAATGTGGCCGGCGGCGATTTCACCACCTGGAGCCCCTACCTGGGTATGGAGATTGGTATGACCCGCACCATTTCGGAGAAGACAAATGTCCCCGCTTACTGCATAAGCCCTGTTATGAATCCTCCGGCAGAGGAAAGAATGAGCAAGGAGGAAATGTTCATCGGCTACACCATCAACGGCGCCAAGCAGCTGGGCATCGAGGATAAGAAGGGCTCCATCGAAGTGGGCAAGGATGCCGACTTCCTTGTGTTTGACAAGGACCTCCTGACGGCAGAGAAAGAAGGCTTCAGCTACAACAAGCCCACCGATGTCTACTTCGCCGGTAAAAAAGTGAATTAATCAAGATTAATGCGATGAATCAAAGTTTTGTAAAAGCCGACCTTGTGGTTTATGGCAAGATTTTCACGGCCGATGAAAAGCCGATGGCAGAGGCCTTTGCGGTGAAAGACGGCAAGTTTGTGTATGTGGGCGACAAGAAAGGTGCCGAAGCCTTTATTGAAGCCGGCAAGACCGAAGTGATAGATTACACCGGAAAGGGCCTTGTGATGCCTTCCTGCGGCAATGGGCACGCCCACTATTCAATAGGCGTTGCTCTGCCCATCGTGGGAACTATAGCCATTGGCGCCACGCCCGACCAGTTCCTGAACGAACTCGTTCCCGCCGCCGTCAAGAAGGCAAGGGAAACAGGGGCGAAGTCCATCTTCGGCTTCGGCTGGAGCTACTTCACCTTCACGGATCATATTCCTACGCGTCAACAACTGGATGCCATCTGCAGTGATATTCCTATGTACTTTGCGGATGATGAGGGACACAAGGGGGTGGCAAATACCCTTATGTTGGTCAAAGCCGGCATTATGAAGGCCGACGGCACGGTGCTTAAAAAGGACAAGGACATCCGCGGAGGAGAGATTGTGATGGGCCCGGACGGAACGCCCACCGGCTTCCTTAAAGAACAGGCCGGCACGTATACCCGCTCTTTCCTGGACAACGAGAACCTCTATCCCGTTGACGTAGCCAAAGTAGTTGTCAAGGGCATCCAGGAGAAGATGCTGTCAGAGGGTTACACTATGTATATCGACGGCTGGGGTAACTATTTCAATAACACCAATTTCTTCAAGGCGGCCCAGCAGATGGATAAGGCCGGAGATATGAATATCATCCTGGGTCTTACCTACGAAGTGGAAAGCTGGATGAACGTGGAGAAAGAATTAAAGAACGCCGTTGATGTTCAGAAGTATGCTACCACTCACGTCAAGACAAACTGGCTCAAACTCTTTATGGATGGCACGGTGGAAGGCGGTACCGGTTATGTGGAGCCGCTGTATCCCGACGGTCACCAGGGCCTGGCCAACTGGACGGAAGAGGAACTGACGGATATTACCCGCAAGACCAATGCTAATGGTATCACCATGCATATCCACACAATGGGCAACAAGGCCGTCAATACCGTGGTGAGTGCCTACGCGAATGGCGGAAAGGATGAGTTGCGCAATACACTGGTACACGTGCGTAATGTGAACCCGGAGGATTACAAGCGTATGGCCGACCATAACATGTATGTTACTTCCGGCATGCTCTGGCACAATATGCCGACGGGTGTGTCTGAGATACTGAAAACTATGGTTCCCGCCGGCATGGAGGACAAATCGTATCCCATGAAATCCTATTTCGACAACGGCATCCCCGTAACCTCCCACTCCGACTTCCCTGCCTTGAGCGGTTGCCCTGACGATCCGTTCGGCATTATGGAGATTGCGGTTACATGCGTACACCCGACTGTGAAAGGTGAGCCCTGGTGGCCTGAGGAGCACCTCACCCGCGAGCAGGCCCTTGCCTCCCTCACCATTAACATCGCCAAACAGATGCTCATCGAGAAGGAAAGAGGTAGCATTAGCGAAGGCAAGTATGCCGACTTCCTCCTCGTCGACAAGGACGTGCTCTCCTGCCCGGAGACGGAGATTCACGAGGCTAAGCCCGAAGCCACATTTTTCGAAGGAAAGAAGGTTTTCTCTTTATAGTATGGAAGAGCAAGAGGTGCATATTAGAATAGTGTCGGCATCAGCCGAAGATGCTTCGGCTCTTGCCGACCTGTTCATCGGCCATATTACCGCCCATCCCGAGTACATCTCCCACGGGGAACTCCAGATGGGTGTGGGTGAAGAATTCGTCCGGGACGGCTGTTTCATTACCCGCCCAGCCCCGGACGCCCGGGAAAAATGGATAAGGGCAATGTTGTTCCAGATGAGCGACGACGCTGTCTCGCACGTTTGGAAGGCCGTCGATGACAATGGGACGCTTATGGGGTTCTGTGCTGCCTATATCGTGGAAGACGCGATCGTTCGCTTCGGCATGATAGACGACATCCTGGTGAATCCCCAGTGTCGGGGCGGCGGTGTAGGCAACACCCTGTTGCAGACCGCCATTGACTGGTTGCACTCAAAAGGAATCCGGGACATTTTTCTGGAGTCCGGAAAGGACAACCACGCCGCCCACTGCTACTTTGAGAAACGAGGCTTTGTCCATGTCAGCGAGATTTATAAACTTATGGAAATATGACAGAGATAACCATCAGCGTGGGCTTGAACGATGCTGTTACTAAGCAGCAGGAACACCCGACGAAGGTGTACGTTGATATAATGAAGAACGTATGCCAGAGTTACCATGTCCCTTTCTCGTTTATCGTTTCAGACGGTGGGTATTTCCACGAAAATGGTGATTATACACAGGAAAAGACCCTTGTCCTGTGTTTGCTTGATCCCCAGGAAGGTGTTGTGGATGGCATCGCCAGAGATCTCTGCGCCTTTTTCCATCAGGAATCTGTCCTGATAACAGAGAGCAAGGTCAGGGCCTATTATATAAAAGAAGAACTAAAGTGACATGAAAAGGGCCCTGGTCCGGTATCTGTTCATAGAATTTGGAGATTATAAAAACGACAAGATCCGGGCCGGCAGGTTAGCCAGTATGAAAGTGGAATTTGTAGAAGCACTGTAGGAAACGATGACAGAATCGGCTTATATACTCCCGAAACATTATTCATTCAAGACCATCTGGAGGGTTACCCTCCCCATCCTGGTAGCGCTGGTGATGGAGGAGTTGCTGGGAATGACCGACACGGCCTTCCTGGGCCGTGTGGGAGAGATTGAGCTGGGCGCATCGGCCATCGCAGGCGTGTATTTCACTATCATGTACATGCTGGGATTTGGCTTCTCCATCGGGGTTCAGATCATCATCGGCCGGCGCAACGGGGAGGCCTGCGAGAGCGGCAAGGGCTTTGAGGCCATAGGACGCGTATTCTGGCAGGGCGTCTGGTTCCTGACGGGCCTGTCGCTCCTGACCATGGTCTTGTCCTATTTTCTGTCGCCGCCGCTCCTGAAGGGACTCCTGAGCTCGGAAAACATCTTCAATGCGGCCATCGTCTATGTAAACTGGAGAATTCCGGGACTGTTTTTTGCCTTTATGACCGCGCTGTTCCGTGCTTTCTACGTGGGAACGCGGGAAACGCAGAGTCTCACCTGGAATTCCATCGTGCTGGTGGGCAGCAATATCTTCCTGGACTGGGTACTCATCTTCGGCCACCTGGGTGCTCCGGCGATGGGAATCAAGGGTGCTGCCCTGGCCTCCACCATCTCGGAAGGCATTTCCTTCCTCTTCTTCGTTGTCTGGGCCTTCCTTACCACCCATAAGAAATACGCGCTGCAGAAGATCGTCAAGCCCGTATGGAAGGAACTCAAGCACTTGTTTTCCATCGCATCCTGGGTCATGGTGGAGTATGTGCTCAACGTCTCGGTATGGCTGCTTTTCTTCCTCTTCATAGAACACATAGGCGAAGAGCAGCTGGCCATTGCCAACATTGTCCGAAGCATTTCCGAGGTCTCGTTCGTTTTCTCGGCGGCCTTTGCCTCCACGGCGGCTACGATGGTGAGCAACATCATCGGGGAAGGTCATCCTGAAGGGGTGATTCCGATTATCCGGCGGGTCGTATTGCTCTGCACCGTGACCATGGTGCCGCTGCTGGCTGTATTTGCCATTTTCCCGCATTGGATCATCGGCCTGTTTACCGACATCCCTTCCCTGATCGAGGGGTCCGTCCCCACCCTGTGGGTGATGTGCGCGGCCACCCTGCTCACCTTGCCCTGGAACATCTATCTGCAGTCCGTGGCAGGAACCGGAGACACCAAGGTCTGCCTCCGCTTCGATGTAGTAGCCCTTTGCATCTATACCGTTTACTGTATCATCATCATCGGCATTATGAAATCCGACATAGCCTTATGCTGGACGGCAGACGGTGTGTATTCCCTCTGCATCTGGATCCAGGGCATCGTATACATCCACCAGAAAAAGTGGACCAACAAGAAAGTTTAAACGCAACAATATAAAATGAGCAGCATTTCCGAAAGCTTTTACAATAATTTCATTGCCGAAGGCCGCTACAGGATGATCCTGGACGGTCTGCAGGTGACGCTCCTCATTACACTGGGCGCCGTCATCCTGGGGACCGTGCTGGGCAGTATCATCTGCTGGATGCGTATGAGTCGGCACACGGGGCTGCAGAAAGCGGCCCAAGTGTACATTGACATCATGCGCGGCACGCCCGTACTGGTGGTGCTTATGCTGATGTACTACGTCATCATGGCTCCGCTGGAAGCTACAGGTGTTACGGTAGCCATCGTCACCTTCGGAATGAACACGGCTGCCTATATCGGTGAGATGCTGCGCTCTGCCATCCAGGGCATCGACCGCGGGCAGACGGAGGCCGGCCTGGCCCTGGGCTACACCCCGCGCCAGACGTTCCTCCGCATCGTGCTTCCGCAGGTAGTCAAGGCCGTGATGCCCGTCTATCAGGGCGAGGTCATCAGCCTGCTCAAAGGAACCAGCATCGTGGGATACATTGCCGTGGCCGATATGACCCGTGCCTCCGACCTCATCCGTTCCCGCACCTTCGACGCCTTCTTCCCCATCATAGTAACGGCCATCATCTACTTTTTCATGGCCTGGCTCATCGGAATCCTGCTCAAGTCGCTGGTTCAGAAGCAGCGTATGAAAGCCCTCGCGGCAGCTGCAGGGCTGCTGATTGGCGGAACGGTGTGCTACCTGCCGGCCCTCTTCACCCCCGCCGAGAAGGCCCAAGTGGCCAATGTTCCCGCCGCCTTCAGGGCCCTGGAAGGAAAGAATGTAGGTGTAGTCATCGGCAGCATCCAGGATATCGCCGTCACCGACATGGCTCAGGGGGCCCACATTCAGCGGATGGCCACGAACATGGACCTCATAGCGGCCCTGGAAGCCGGAAAGGTAGACATTGCGGGCAGTGAAAGCCTGACGCTGGTCTTCAACAAAGACCTCGCCGCCAGGCTGGACTCCGTAAGCGCCGGGCTGCCGGCCATTCCGGTGGGCGCCATCTTCGCGCTGGACAACGAGGAGCTGCAGAAGGATTTCAACGACTTCCTGGCCGAGATTCGCCGCGACGGAACCTACCAGAAGATGATGGGCCGATGGACCCAGGCCGATGACCCCTCCACGCTGGCCGTCCCTGAGCAGCGCGGCAACGGACGCATCATCCGCGCGGCCGTCTTCCCGTCCATGCCTCCGCTCAACTTCATCAGCAACGGAATGCCGTCGGGCCTGGAGCCGGACCTGCTCACGGAGTGGGCCAACCGGCGGGGCTGGCAGCTGGAGTACCTCATTATGGACTTCGCCGCGCAGATTCCTGCCATCCAGACCGGCAAGGCAGACCTGGCCCTGGGCTATATCAGCATCACCGAAGAGCGGCAAAAACAAGTGCTCTTCTCCGACGGCTACATCTCGTCTGAAATGGTACTGATTACCCGGAAAGGGGAACTGGGCATCCTCTCGGAGCCGGCTCCTTCCCTGCCCCAGCCCAAACGCAAGTGGCCGTGGGCCGTAGCCATCCTGGCCGTTATCGGCTGCGGTCTGTGGATCTTCCTGGACCAGAAATCCTATGCCAAGAGAAAGGCCGAAGCCCGCCGTGCCAAGCAGGCTGCCGACAAGCCCATCATCCGCATCTCCCACCTGAAAAAGAGTTATGGGGACCTGGATGTACTGAAGGACATCAACGCCGATGTGTACCCCGGAGAGGTCATCTCCATCATCGGCCCTTCCGGAACGGGCAAGAGCACTTTGCTGCGCTGCCTGAATCTGATGGATCCTCCCACCGACGGCAGCATCTTCATCAACGGCAAGAACATCCTGGCCAAAGGCTATCCTGTCCATATCATGCGCCAGAAGATGGGAATGGTATTCCAGAGCTTCAACCTCTTCCCGCATATGACCGTGCTGGAAAACATCATAATGGCCCCTACCCAGTTGCTGCACATAGAGCCTGAGAAGGCCCGCGAGGAAGGCCTGCTGCTTCTGCGCAAGGTAGGCCTGGCCGAGAAGGCCGATGTGTACCCCGACAGCCTCTCCGGCGGCCAGAAGCAGCGCGTAGCCATTGCCCGCGCCCTGGCCATGAAGCCCGAAATCCTCCTCTTTGACGAGCCCACATCGGCCCTGGATCCCACGATGGTGGGCGAAGTGCTCAGCGTCATCCGCCAGTTGGCCGACGAAGGAATGACCATGCTCATCGTGACCCACGAGATGAAGTTTGCCCACGACGTTAGCACGCGCATCTTCTTTATGTACGGAGGCTTTATCCACGAAGACGGCACTCCCGAGCAAATCTTCGAGAAACCTGTCCACAGCGCCACCAAGGCCTTCATCCAGCGCATCCACAAGGAAGTGTTCGAGATTGACGGACCGGACTTCGACTACCTGGGAATGCGGTCGGCCCTCAATGCCTTCTGCTACAAATACGGCATTATGGAGAAGCGGGTTACGGTGCGGAAATTGGCCGAAGTGATGCTGGGAGACATTATGGCGGTTTACTGCCCTATGACCGTCCGCATCACCCACAGCGAACAGTCCGGCATCACTTCCCTGGACTTTATGGTGGAGAAGATGGAGGCGAGCCCCCTCACCGAAGAACAGCGCAGCACGCTGGCCTCGCAATGCAAGCAGGTGGTGGAAGAACCCACCGAGCGAGGCTTCCGGGTGAAGCTGATCATATAAAAAAAAAGGACACCACAAAAGGTGTCCTTTTTTAGGGGCTACTCTCCCCTACTTGTTTTTGATGTAGGCGAGAATCAAATCGGCGGCTTCCTCTTCGGAAAGCTCGTCCACGTTGATGACCAGATTGTAGTTGCGGACGTCGTAGCGGGACTTGCCGGTGTAGCGCTTGATGTAGTTGTCACGCATCTTGTCCACGCGGTCAATGACCTCTACGGCCTGCTCACGGGTAAGGTTCTGCTTGCGCATCACACGCTGGATACGGTGCTCCATGGAAGCGGTGATGAACACATCCACCTTGTTGGGGTGGTCCTTGAGCACAAAGAAGGCCGAACGGCCGGCGATGACGCAGCTTCCTTCATCGGCGATGGCCTTGATAATCTCTACCTCGGCTTCGTGGATGTCGTCGGTGGTCAAATCGGCCCTGAACTCCTTGATGTACTGGCTTCCGGCCTCAACGAACAGGCTGGCGTCCGGAGCCGGGGCTACCAGCTGGATGAAATCGTTGAACCAGTTCTTCTTCTGGCCCTTGAGGTTCTCGATACCGCTGGTGGTAAGGCAGAACTTCTGCTGCAGGCTGTGGATGAGTTCCTTGTCGCTGTAGCGGACGTTGAGCTTCTGGGCCAGCAGACGGCCGATGGTGCGGCCGCCACTGCCCAGCTCACGGCTGACGGTAATGACAAAATCTTTCTGGGTATTCATAACTTACTGAATTTCAAACAGGTTAAGGAAACCTGTCATCATAAACACCTGACGGATATCGTTGTTGATATCCTTCACGATTACGTTACCACCCTTGGCGGCAGCGGCCTTACGGATGGTGAGGAAGATACGCAGACCGGAGCTGGAGATATAAGACATCTCCTTGCAATCCAGCACGATGGTACCGGTAGGATCATTGAGGATGGGTTCAATGCTCTGGGATACTTCCTGAGAAGCGGGGGTGTCCAAACGGCCCACGAAGCGGGCGGTAGTCACGTTGTTTTCTTTTTCAATAAATACTTCCATATGCTTAGATTTTTTTGATCATGATTAAAATGTTCTTTCCTTTTTCATACCGGTACGAGACCGTGTCCATAATGTTTCGGACCAGGTAAATGCCCAGGCCGCCAATCTGCCTTTCATCCACTCCCAAGGTCACATCGGCCTCCGGAGCGGCAGTGGGGTCAAAGGGTTTACCGCTGTCGCTGATAATGAACTCCAGGCAGTCAGGATGGATGTAAGCCTCTATGTCCACCAGGCCGTCAATGCCGTCCGGGTACGCATAGAGGATCACATTGGTGACCGCCTCCTCCAAAGCCAAGTTCAGACTCATAGCCATGGCTTGGTCCAGATTCTTTTCCTCGGCAATGGTTTCTACAAACTCTGCAAGTTGCGGAATCTGTTGAATGTTGTTGTGTAGTATTAAATGACGTGCCATAATAGCAGGTTGTGTATTTTCCTTCAGGTAGTGGATGAACAGCATCGTGATGTCATCGCTCTGAGGGGCGTCCTGAACGAAGTCATCGATGGCATCCATCACGGCTTCCAGTTGCTCCTGGGCCTTTCTTTCCTTCTGCAAAACGGATTCCAGACGCGGCTCTCCAAAGAGATGCTGCTCGGAATCTTCGGCTTCGGTAACGCCGTCCGTGTACAGGTAAAGGGCGTGATTGTAGCTGAGGTTGAGTTCCTGGCCTGTAAAGGTCATTCCTTCCAGAATGCCCAGCGGCAGATTGGGAACCACCTCCAGCATTTCCGCGTGGTCCGTATAAAGGAACGGGGCATTGTGGCCGGCATTGCAATACCGCAGATGACCGGTGCGGAGATCCAGCACGCCGCAGAAGAACGTGACAAACATCTCGTTCTCGGACATATTCTCCATAAGGGAATTGTTGACATCCGTCACAATGCGGGCAGGGTCATCCTCCTGGGCCGATATATTCCGGAAGAGGCTACGGGTAACCGTCATCACCAGGGAGGCGGGTACGCCCTTTCCGGAAACGTCTCCGATACAGAACACCAGTTTCTGGTCCCGGATGTAATAGTCATAAAGGTCTCCGCCTACCTGCTTGGCAGGCACGATGGTGGCGGCGATATCCAGATCTTCCCTATCCGGAAGCGGTTTGGGAATCATAGACATCTGGATATCCCGTCCAATCTTGAGTTCGCTCTCCATCTTCTCTTCCACATCCTTGGTCTGCTGGTATTCCATCCAGCTGCGGGCCACAGAGAAGAGAATGTAAATGAGCATAGCGAGACCCAGGATTTGGAGCAGGGCGCAGATGATGCCTATCCGGCGGACATCCTTGTACACTTCCCGGTCCGGGATTACCACAGCCATGGACCAGCCGGTGCGGGACACCGGGCCGTAATGGACATAGGAAATACCCTGGGGAGTATGGACGGTGCGAACGCCGCGCTTGCCGGCGAGCATCTCCGTCTTAAGTTCATCGAATTCCTGAAGGCCGTCTGCCAGTCCCATCAGGACCTGGCCCTTCTTGCTCAGCAGGATGCTGAAGGCCTGGGGATAGATATCTACCTTGCCCACGTGCTGGGACAGCCATTCCAGGGAAACATCGGCCGTCATAATGGCCGCCGTAACATTGTGGGGATCATGGACAGGGCGGGAATAAGTGGTCATCAGGATATTGCCGCCACCGGTATCCATATAAGGTTCCGACCAGTAACCCGAACCCGTCTCCAGGGGTTCTATGAACCACTCGTGGACCGGATAGTTGTATTTTTCCGTGGCCAGGGAAAGTTCTTCGATCTTTCCGTTGACCGAATGGGCATAAGGGGCGTAGAAAGGAAGGTCCTTGTTGTATCCCGGGACCAGGGCCACCGTAGAGCCCACCACGGAAGGAGTATCTTCCACAATGCGGCGGGTTACGCTCATCAAGCTGTCCGGGTTGTCCATACACCACTGGACTATCCACATATTGGACTTTACGGCCTGCTCGGCCTCGTCAATCACGTCCCTGATCTCGTACTCCGTGTTACTGAGGACGCTGTTGGCCTTGAGAGCGGCTTCCTGACGGGAACTCTTGACCAGAAGATTAATTTGCACAAAAGAAGTAGCCTCCACCACAATGGCGGCCAGTATAACCTGGGCAATCTGGAACCAGGTCCTCCTTTTGTCAAAATTAAACTTAATCATCGGTTTCTCCCATCATAATCAGCAGATGGTCCATGGCTTCCAGTTTCATACTGCCGTGCGGCACCAGGAAACGGTCTCCCCGCTTGACCATAATGACGCGGATGCCGTGCGGAAGGTGGAGATCCCGCAGGGTTTGCCCGGCGGCCTCTTCTCCCACCACGTGGTCACGCATCATACCCATTTCCTCGGGTAAATCCAGGCCGAAGGTCTCTACCTCCGGATCTTCGTCTATACTGAGGTTGAGCCACTTGGCCACCGTGGGCAGGGACATTCCCTGGAGTAGCAGCGAAAGCAGCGTAATCACAAGCACGATATTGAATATCTCCGTGGAGCCACCTACCTCGTGTACCACCGTGTACAGGGCAAAGAGAATGGGACCGGCACCCTTGATGCCCACCCAGGAGACAAACAGTTTGGCCCGGGCCGGCAGTTTGCGGTAAGGCAGCAACGTCAGGAAGACGGCCGCAGGACGGGCCACAAAGATAAGGAACAGGCCGATCAGAAGGGCCGGAACCAGCACGGGAGGAATGTGCGAAGGACGGGCCAGCACACCCAGCAGCAGGACCATAATGAGCTGCGAGAGCCAGGACATACCGTCGAAGAACTTGAGCACTTCCCGCTTCTGGGGCAGCGTAGCGGAATTGCCGATGGTAATGGCCGCCACATACAGGGCCAGCAGGCCGTTGCCGCCCACCAGGGAGCCGAAGCCGTTGGCGAAGAAGGCCAGACTGAGCACCAGGATACTGATGAGGGGGCTGGAGGTGAGGTTGAGCTTGGGGAACAGCCACTTGGCAAAGCGGCCTACCAGGATACCCACCAGGAAACCGATGGCCAGCTGATAGACCAGAATGAGGACCACGGCAAAACCGGTGGCCCATTCAGGCAGGTTGAAGATGGTAAGGTCTACGCCGTTGATGAGCTTGACCAGGATGATGGTGCTGGCGTAGGCCATAGGGTCGTTACTACCGGAGGAGTCCGTGGAAGACAGCACGGCGGCCACCAGCATGGCTCCCGCCAGGGTGGATACGCCGCTGATGGCTTTGGCCGCCACCAGGTAAATGAAAGTACCCGTAAACAGGATGGTCAGGAGGATACCTACGGTTGACAGCAGGGCCCCCTGCCTCAGGACGGGTTTGGTTTCGTGCATTTCCGTTTCCAAACCGCCTTGCAACAGAATCACCGTCATACCCAGGTGGCACACGAACTCTGCCAGGTGAAGGTTGGAAAACTTAAGCCCCAGTCCATCCTGCCCGGCCAGCATGCCGATGAGCAGGAAAACCAGCATGGAAGGCACTCCGAACTTGGTGCCGATCTTATTGGAAAGGACGGCCACAAAAACCAGGACGGAGAGCAACAGCAGCAGGTTGCCGGATGTGGCATGGGGCGTCGGGTATCTCGCTCGATGATCAGGGTCTTAAGGCCTGCAAAGGGCAGGATGAGGTCTTCGGCCTCCTTCAAGGACATTTGCGGGCCGAAATAAACCGGCACGAAGGCATCCCAGAACTGCTTGGCAACGGACTTGTCCATATGGAAAGTCTCCTTGATGAAAGCTTCATCGGATAGATAGCAGCAAAGGTACACCATACCCAAATCAAAGAGGTGGTTACCGTAGCAGAAGTCTCCCAGGTCTATGAAATAGCGCTTGTCACCTACGAAGATGGCATTGCTGTACTGGAGGTCACCGTGCACGGCCGTATCCTCGTCCGGGACGCTGACGATGAACTGGGTCAGCTTCTCTTTTTCTTCCGCCGTGAAGAAGGGGTTCTCCTTGAGCAGGCGGAGATAGCGGTCCTTCACGTTCTCGAACTGCGTGGTGTCCACGTGCACGGAATGGAGTTCACGGCACATTTGGGCAAACTCGGCGGCATACTGCTTCACGTTTTCCGGATGGTCGCCGGTGGCACGGGAGAAGGACACCTTGCCGGGGATGCGGCGGAAACGGATGCCATAGCGGCCGTCTTCCGTCACCACATACTCTCCGGGTTCAGGAGTGGGAATGCCCATATCGTAAACTTTGCGGGCCACCGCCATCTCGTCCAGGGGTTGCTGGATCTTGCCGGGGAAATACAGTTTGAGCATTACGTCAGGGTCGGAGATGCAGTCGTAGCTTTCTCCGTTGGCGCCACCGCCAAAAAGGACATAGTCCTTAAGGGATATTTTGATAGGTGTCATCATTTCTTTTTTTCGTTCATAAAGGGAAGTTCGCTGGCCTGGTCCAGGATGTACTGGGCCATCATTTCATTGCTTTCGTTGGGCCCGTTGAGGGTATCGAAGAGCTTGCGGAGACCGGCCGTTCCGCCTCCGTTCATAATGATATAGACGATGCACAGGTTCTGCGGCCCCAGGGAGGAGGAGATGATATCCAGATCCGTGAGGCTGATCTGGTAGGAAGACAGCTGGAAAGCGGCTTCCGAGTAATTCTTGATAAGCCGATCGATGTCTCCCAGCGTGACAAAGCCCAGATTCTTGAACACCTCCAGATAAGGCAGCAGGGATACTTCCTGGATTTCTGCCTGGTTGATGGCGGCAATGGTCTTGTTGAGCCGGCGGAAGGGGTTCAGATTGAGGTAACTGCGGTAGGTTTCTCCGTCCAGGGGGGCGTCGTCCAGGTTGCCGGAAGCCACCAGGGCCTGCACGCGGCGGCGATAATCGGCCAGTTCTACGCGGATGTGGCTGAATTCCTCGTCTATGAGTTCCAGCATACCGGCCAGGCGGTTCATGCTGCGCATATAGTGCTTGGGAATCTCCACGCCGCTCTTGTAGCCGGTGTCGTGGTTCATATTGGCCCAGGCGTGCTGGAGGATGGTTCTCATCTGCACCTCAAAACGGAAAGGAAAATCCTTCTTGGAGCAGATGTAGTGAAGGGACATATAGCCGAAGGTGTCAATTTCCAGCAGCTTTCTCTTGTCCACGGAATTTTCCCAGTCAATCACAAAAAGACGGTCCACGGCCGAAGCCACCTTGTCTACGTCTTCGCTGTAATAGGTAATGACGCGGACGCCGATGATGTCCGTGATGTCTGCCAGGGATTTGTACTTGGCACCCTTGAGTTCCAGTTTGCCGGCCAGGGAATCCTCCTTCTTGACACGGTACTCCAGACCGGCCACGATGAGACCTATCCTTTCAAAGGTTTCCTGAAAGATTTGGTAAATCTCATGGGCCTGCTTCTCAAATTCCGGAAGGTTGTCCCGGTATTCCTGGAGAATTTGCTCTGCGTGCTGGTCCAGCAGTCTTTTCATATGGGTTATTACTTTACCGTGTATATACCCACAAATATAATAAATATTTTGAAAAGATTACTCCCGTTCTATTTAAGAATGAGATTTTCGATGAAACCCACCGTCCGGTTATCGCTGGTAAAAAGCTCATCCTGCGACAGATAAGCATTCATTTTCTCCACCAGGACATCCTTCTGGAAATACAGTTGGTTGCGGATGACGGAGGAGTTGAGGGTGATGTAGAGCGTTCCGCCCCGGAAAAAGCGTTTGAGCGTGAAAGGGCCGGCGCCGGAGCAGGCGTCCCAGGCTGCAAAAATGCGCTGGGTATTGAGCCCGGCAGCCAGTTTCATCTGCTTGATGTACTCCTGCACCAGGCGGTCCATTCCCACCGCCTCTTTCCGGTGTATGCGAATAGGGTCTGCCATTCTTATTCTACGCGGGAGAAGGTCCCGTTCTGGGCCACATAATAGGCCCTGTCCTGGGTAATATGGTCCACAATGCCACTGAGGCGGGCACGGTCCGTATCCGTAATGAAGATCTGGCCGAAGTCCGCTCCCGCCACCATGGAAATGAGGTTGGAGATGCGACCCAGATCCAGCTTGTCAAAGACATCGTCCAGCAGGAGTATGGGGGCGAAACCGTAGGAACGCTTCATAATCTCGTACTGGGCAAACTTGAGAGCCACCAGAAAACTCTTCTGCTGTCCCTGGCTTCCGGCGCGGCGGATGGGATGCCCGTCCATAGTGAAAAGGAAGTCATCCCTTTGGACGCCGGAGGAAGTGTAACGCAAGCTGAAGTCCCGCTCCCGGTGAGCCGCAAAAATATCTGTCAATGAGGCCGATGCAAGATCACTCTTATACTCGATAGAAACCGTTTCCCCACCGCCGGAAATCAGGCGGTAATACTCCGTTACAACCGGCTGCAGATCCAGGGCAAACTGACGGCGGTTCTCATAGATTTTGGCGGCCAGCGGAGCCATCTTCTGATCCAGCACGTCCAGGAAAGAAGCTTCGGCCTGATACTCCTTGAGCATCTTGTTGCGCTGCGCCAAAAGGCGCGTATATCCCTGTACGGCCGCCAGGTATTCCGCATCCATCTGCGAGAGGACGGCGTTGGCCAGGCGGCGGCGCTCCTCTCCGGAATCGCTCACCAGGGCGCCGTCTCCGGGAGAGACCATAACCACCGGCAGCACGCCAATATGCTCTCCCAGGCGGGTGTAGGGTTTTTCGTCCCTTACCAGTTTCTTCTCCCCTTCCTTCACCTGGATGGAAAAGCGGGATTCCAGGCCGTTCTCCATAGCGTACGTTCCTCCCACCGTGAAACCGTCCGTTCCGTAACGGAAGTTGTACTTGTCCGGTGCCGGGAAGGCGCTCTTGGTCATAGAGAGGTAATAGATGGCATCCAGGAGGTTGGTTTTGCCCTCCCCGTTGTTGCCGCTGATGCAGTTCACGTTGGGCGAAAAATCCAATTCCTGGAGCTCGATATTCCGGAAATCCCGGACCACTATTTTCTTGAGAACCGGCATAGGTATAATCCTATAGAATCTAATTGCAAATATATAATATTTTTCGTAAATTTGCGGGCTCAATTAGTCAATAAAGAAATAATAAGAATATGGCAAAAATTACTAAGACTGAAGAGGAAGTGCGTCAGCAGAATGTTGTTGAGGCCGTTTCCAAGACCGAACAGTTCTTCAAAGAGAACGGAAAATTCATTTACAGTGCCGTCATCTGCGTCCTCGTGGTCGCCCTGTGCGTACTGGCTTACAACCGCTTTGTCCTGCAGCCCAAGAAGGTCCAGGCTACGGATCAGATGGTCCGCGCAGAAAACTGGTTCCTCGCCGGTGAGTATGAGCTTGCCCTGAACGGAGACGAGAACGACCTCGGCTTCGAAGACCTCATCAAGAAGTACGGTGCCAAGGGCGGTGAGTCCGTGTACCTGTATGCCGGTATCTCCAAGCTCCAGCTCGGTGAGCCCGAAGAAGCCATCCAGTACCTCAAGAAGTACAACGGAAGCGACCCTATCATGCTGGCCAAAGCCCAGGCATGCATCGGTGACGCCTATGCAGACCTCGAGAACTATGCAGAGGCCGTGAACTGGTTCCAGAAGGCCGCCAAGACCTCTGACAACGCCCTCGCCGCCAACTACCTCCTCAAGGCCGGCATCGCCGCCGAGGCCAACGGAGACGCCCAGAAAGCCCTCTCCTTCTACAAGGAAATCAAGGACAAGTGGGCCAACGCTCCCGAAGGAATGGAAATTGACAAGTACATCACCCGCATCGAAAACGCCGAGTAATTATGGGAAGAGCATTTGAGTTCCGCAAAGAGCGGAAAATGAAGCGTTGGGGCCATATGGCCAAGACCTTTACCAAGCTGGGTAAGGAAATCACCATAGCCGTCAAGCAGGGCGGAGCCGAGGTAACCGGCAACCCCCGCCTGCGTGCCCTCATCGCCGAGGCCAAGAGCGAGCAGATGCCCAAGGAAAACATCGAGCGCGCCATCAAGAAGGCCACCGAGGCCAAATCCGGAGACTTCAAGGAGATTGTCTACGAAGGTTTCGGTCCCTTCGGTATCGCCTACCTCGTAGAGGCCGCAACGGACAACAACACCCGTACCGTGGCCAATGTCCGCAGCTACTTCACCAAGTGCGGCGGTTCCCTGCAGACCAGCGGTTCCGTGGCCTTTATGTTCGACCACAAGTGCGTTTTCCGCATCAAGGAAGATCCGGCCAAGCCCATCGACGTAGAAGAACTGGAACTCGAACTCATCGACTTCGGCGCAGAAGAAGTCTTCAAGCAGGAAGTGGAGGATGAGGACGAAAACGTAACGGTAGAAATCTCCATCTACGGAGACTACACCGCCTACGGCCAGATCCAGAAGTACATTGAAGAGAAAGGCTACGAGCTCATCTCCGGCGGCTTCGAGCAGATTCCCAACGTGGAACTCAAGGAAGTCACCGCCGAGCAGCGAGCCACCCTCGATAAATTAACGGGCCTGTTGGAAGACGACGAAGACGTCACCAACGTGTACACCACCATGGCCCCTGAGGCCGAATAATGCGGAGAATACTCCCTCTTATCTTAACCGTCTTACTGAGCTCCTCTTGCGGCATAGTTCGTTTCGGGAGCTCAGAGCTTTTTACGGCCGGACCGGCCATCCGCCAGGACTACACCCCGAAAGGAATTGTAGAAGAGCGCTTTTACCCCTGCAGCGTTCCGGGGCCCTCGCAGCGCCGCCTCATCGCCTACCTCCCGGCAGACTATTATACCTCCGGAAAGGACTACCCCGTCATTTACCTGCTGCACGGGGCCCGCGGCTATGAGACTTCCTGGGTCCGTTTCGGCGAAGTTTACCACACGGCCGACAGTCTCTGGGCCCAGGGGAAAGCCGTCCCCTGCATCATTGTGATGCCCAATGTAAACCAGTACAACGACGACCGTGACTATGGAGAGTCCCGCTTCAAGAATGCCTTCGAGAGCATCTTTGAAGTGGACGGCATAGTGGAATCGGCCTTTATGGACGACGTGGTGGGCTACGTGGACAGCGTTTACCGCACCGTCCCGCAGAAGTCCCACCGGGCCATTGCCGGCCTTTCCATCGGAGCCTACCAGGCCATTTACTTTGGAACCAATTATCCGGATGCCTTTGACTATTTTGGCATTATGTCCCCCTATATGTGGTGTCTGGGACATCCCAGCATTACCCGTCATCGCTTCTTCTCGCATATGCGCCGCCGGATGAAGGTCCAGTTCCAGGATCCGCCCAAGGGTTACTACCTGTATGCCGGAACCTGGGACATGGCACGTCCCTCCACTGAAAGGCTGGACCGCTTCATGACCCGCAAGGGCTTTCCGCATGTCTACACCGTCTATCCGAGTTCCCACGACTGGCCCACGGGCTGGAAGGAGGAATTCAAAGACTTCCTCCAGCACGCATTCCAGGAGCCGTAGCCGTTAATACTGATAGGTCAGCGTCTTAACATCGTGGGAATTTCCTCCATAGAGGAGTTCCCACTTTCCTTTTACGGGAACCATATTCTGCTTCTCCTCGCTCCAGGCCAGGAAGGTCTCTTCCGTCAGGGGAAGGCTCACCTCCACCGTCTCTCCGGCCGGAATCTCCACCCTTGTAAAGCCGCGCAGGGTCTTCAAGGGGCCCTCGGCGTCATCGGCCTTCCTTACATAAAGCTGGACCACCTCGGTGGCGTCCACGCTGCCGGTGTTGCTCACGGGAATGATCAGGCTCCTGCCCTTGACCCGGGCCTCACCGTATTCAAAGGTGGTATAGCTGAGGCCGAAACCGAAGGGATAGAGAGGCTCACCCTGGAAGAAGCGGTAGGTGCGGCCCGTCATTCCGTAATCCTCGAAATCGGGCAGCTGGTCGATGCTCTTATAGAAGGTAAGAGGAAGCTTGCCGGAAGGAACCACATCTCCGAAGAGAACATTGGCAATGGCCGTACCGCCTTCCTCGCCGGGATACCAGGCCTGCAGGATGGCGTCGCAGCTTTCGGTCTCGGGTTCCAGGCCAATAGCGCTGCCGGAGAAGTTTACGAAGACCACCTTCTTGCCGGCCTCGTGCAGGGCTTTCAGCAGTTCCCGCTGAACGGCGGGCAGTTGGATATCGGTGCGGTCGCCGCCCTTGAAACCGGGCAGGGCCACGGGCATTTCCTCACCCTCCAGACGGGGAGAAATACCGCCGGCAAACACCACTACATCAATGTCTTTAAGCTGGTGAAGGACGGCCGGGATGTTGAGGGCAGGCAGGAAGCCGGCCATCATCTTCTTCTGGTCTTCCACATAATTCTTGAAATCCTGGATGCTGCCACCGCTGCCCTCCGTGGCTTTCTTGATATCTTCCTCGGTCATCCGGGCCAGCCGCTCCACCATCTCCAGTTGCTCCTTAACCACGAACTCGGCGCCCAGCAGACCGCAGGCGCGGATCACGGGAACGCCCGGAATACGGGCTTTGAAGGCATCAGCGAGGGTAACGGTCTTATCCGGAATGGGGTTGTAGTTGCCCCAGAGCATTTCGCGGTCATCCGCATTGGGACCCAGCAGGGCAATACGGGCCGATGGATCCAGCGGAAGCACGCCACCCCTGTTCTGGAGGAGGACCAGCGTCTCTTCGGCCATCTTGCGGGACAGTGCCACGTGGGCCTCCCCTTCCAGTTCTTCGTCTTTCAGATGAGCCCAGGGTTCCACGTTGCCGTCCAGTTCTCCCAGGCGGATACGGGCCGCCAGCAGCCGCTCCAGGGAACGGTCTACATCGGCCTCATCCAGAAGACCTTTCTCTACGGCCTCCGGAATCTTGGGATAGGCGTTGCCGCACTCCAGATCCGTACCCGCGTGAATGGCGGCAGCCACGGCAGAAGCCGCATCGGGACTGAAGCCGTGACGGCCGGGCTCATAGAAATCACTCACGGCCCAGCAGTCCGATACCACGAGTCCCTTATAGCCCCATTCTCCGCGAAGGATGGTATTGATCAGGTAATCGCTGGCCCCGCACGGTTCCCCGCGGAAGCGGTTGTAGGCTATCATCACTTCCTGCACATCGGCCTTGGTTACCAGGTCCTTGAAGGCAGGCAGATAGGTTTCTCTCAGATCCCTCTCGGTGACCTCCGCATTGTAGGAATGGCGGTTCCACTCCGGACCGGAATGCACGGCAAAGTGCTTGGCGCAGGCGTGGGCCTTGAGCACATCGGCCTTGGACGGGCCCTGCAGGCCTCTGACCACGGCCATACCCAACTGACCGGTAAGGAAAGGATCTTCTCCGTAGGTTTCCATGCCGCGTCCCCAGCGGGGGTCCCGGAAGATATTGATATTGGGGGTCCAGAAGGTAAGCCCCTGATACCAGCCCACGTGGCCGGTTGCGAGAGCCTGACGGTTCTTGATGCGGGCTTCATCGCTTACTGCGGTAAACACCTCATACACCAGCGGCTGGTCAAAGGAAGCCGCCATGGCGATGGGCATAGGGAACACGGTAGCCTTTCCGTTACGGGCCACCCCGTGAAGGGCTTCGTTCCACCAGTTGTAGGCCGGGATGCCCAGGGCCTCGATGGGGGCCGATGAATGGGTCATCAGGGAGGCTTTTTCCTCCAGGGACATCTTGGCTATCAGCTCCTGGGCCCGCTGTTCGGGCGTAGGAGCACAGGACAGCAGCAAAAGAGCCGCCAGTCCCGTTACAATGTATTTATGCATAAACAGTTAGGTTTAGTCCATACTGGTGAGTTCCACGCCGGGAATATCGTGGAAGAATTTCAGGACGCCGGCGGGATATTCTCTCTTGCGGATCAACAGGGAGAAAGAGGCTTTATAGATGTCTCCGTCCTTGTTCCAGGAGCAGTGGGACACCCGTTTTCCCAGAGTGGTCACCACGTCTTCGATATCCTTCTGGGACTGAGCCTTCATGGTAACGCTCACCTGACGTTCACCCAGCTTGAAGGTATAGAAGTGCATGGCTTCCATACAGATGATGAGGACAATCAGGCAAAGGATGGCCATGGTATACAGGCCGCTGCCGATGGCCAGGCCGATGGCACCGGTTACCCAGATACCGGCCGCCGTAGTAAGACCCATCACGTGGCTTCCGGTTTTCATAATGATACCGCCGCAGACGAAACCCAGACCGCCCACCACGCCGGCGGCGATACGGGCCGCGTCAAACTTGACGGCCTCCGGGAAGCCAAACTGCGAAATGATCATAAACAGACAGGCGCCCATAGCCACCAGAACGTGCGTGCGGACCCCGACTCCCTTGCCGCGGAATTCACGCTCGTAACCAATGATTGCGCCTACAATTCCCGCCGATAGCAGGCGGATGCAAAGTTCCAGTTCTAGTGTCATAATGTACAAATGTAAGTTTTTCTTTCCAAAAATGAAAGACTTACACAAAAAAGCGCGCGAGGGAAAGACTCCCCCGCGCGCCGGCGTAGCATAAGTTTAAAAAGTGTTTTATTTAGCCTGGGGGGCCAGCACGTTGTGAACGGGCCAGCTCTGTGCTTTCTTGAGGGTGAAGGGAGCGGTGGCGCGGATGTCATCCACGGAGGCGCCGAACTGCACCTTGTAGGAACCGGCGGCAGCTTCCCAGGCGCTGGTGGCCTCATTGAAGGAAGCCAGCTCGTAGGCACTAACCTTGAGGGTCAGGGTCTGGCTCTCACCGGGTTTGAGTTCCTTGGTCTTGCCGAAGGCCTTGAGTTCGCGGGCGGGCTTGTCCAGGCCGCCGGCAGGGGCGCTCACATAGAGTTCCACTACTTCCTTACCGGCTACGGAACCGGTGTTGGTCACGGTGACGCTGGCCTGGAAGCCGTCAGCAACGGCCTTCACCACGGGCTTGCTGTAAGCGAAGTTGGTGTAGCTCAGACCGAAGCCGAAAGGATAGGAAACGGCCACGTCACGGGTGACGAAGTGACGGTAACCCACCCAGATGCCTTCTTCGTAGTTGGTGTAGTCCACATCCTTCTGAGGCTGACGGGGACCCCAGGAGAAGCCACGGTTGGCGCTCTGCTGGTAGTTGTACGGGAAGTTGGCGCTGGACGGATGGTCCATAAAGTTCACGGGGAAGGTCATAGGCAGCTTGCCGGAAGGGTTCACCTTGCCGGTAAGAACGTCTGCAACGGCGTTGGCGCCTTCCTGACCGGGGCTCCAAGGCAGGACAATGGCGTCCACGAGGTTCTTCCAGGAGTTGGTCTCGATGACACCGCCCACATTCAGGACCACGATCACCTTCTTGCCAAGGGCGTGGTAGGTGGAGCTGACGCGCTGGAGGAGTTCACGCTCTACGGAGGTGAGCTCGAAATCGTCCATCATCTTACGGTCTGCACCTTCACCGGCGTTGCGGCCCAGGACCACCACGGCCACGTCATTGGCGCGGGCCTGGTTGTTGATGCCGTTCTCGGGGATGGCTACCTCGGAGAGTTTTCTGCGGGAGAACCAGGACATAACGGAGCCGGACACGGCAGACTGGGCTGCATCATAGGCCTTGAAGGCCGTATAGAAGTCTACCAGGCTCTTGTCCAGGGTGAAGCCGGCATTCTGCATACCGTCTACCATATTGACCACATAAGCCTTGTTCACATCACCGGAACCGGTACCACCGGCTACAAAATCGACGGAAGAAACACCGTAGAGGGCCACCTTCTCCGTTCCCTTGAGCGGGAGGGCGGCATTCTCGTTGCGGAGGAGGACGATGGCCTCACCGGCGGCCTTGCGGGCAACCTGGGCGTGGGCCTTCAGATCCGGCTTGTTGGAGAACTTGTAACCCTTGAAGCGAGGGGTGCGCACAATGTAGTTGAGCATATTGCGGACGTTGCGGTCCAGCTCTTCCTGGGAGATGGTGCCATCCTGGACGCCGGCGATGATGCGGTCAATCTCGTTCTGGTTACCGGGTTCCATAAGGTCGTTACCGGCCTTGGCGCTCTTGACGGTACCGGCCTTGTTGCCCCAGTCCGTCATCACAATACCCTTGAAGCCCCACTCATCACGGAGAACCGTGGTAAGAAGGCCTTCGCTCTGCTGGGTATAGTCACCGTTGAGCTTGTTGTAGGAGCTCATCACCGTCCAGGGCTGGGCCTCTTTGACGGCAATTTCAAAGTTCTTGAGGTAAATCTCGCGGAGGGCGCGCTGGGAGATGATGGCATCGTCCTCGTTGCGGTTGGTCTCCTGGTTGTTGGCAGCATAGTGCTTGATGGAAGTACCTACGCCATTGCTCTGGATACCCTTCACATAGGCGGCAGCCATCTTACCGGACAGGAACGGATCTTCGGAGAAATACTCGAAGTTACGGCCGCAGAGGGGATTTCTGTGGATGTTCATACCGGGGGCCAGGAGCACGTCTACGCCGTATTCCAGCACCTCGTTACCCATGGCTTTGGTAACTTCTTCCACCAGGGAAAGATCCCAGGAACTGGCCAGGAGCGTACCCACAGGGAAACCGGTGCAATAATAGGTGTTGGGGTCACCGGGGCGGGTGGGCTGGATGCGGAGGCCGGCAGGGCCGTCAGCCAGAACGGTTACAGGAATACCCAGGCGGTCAATGTTGCGGGTGTTACCGGCGGCACCGGGCACGTTGGCCGATACACCGGAGGTCACACCGTTCACGATGGCGGCGCGGGCACCGCCCACCAGCAGGGTGGCTTTTTCCTGAAGAGTCATGGCTTTGAGCACCTCTTCAACGTTGTTTTCTTTGAGCTGGGGCTGGGCAAAGGCCATAAAGGTCATTCCCAGGGCAGCGATTGTCAAAAGGATACGTTTCATATAAGTGTTTTTAGTTTATGGGTTTTTCAGCAATACAAAGTTACGTCATATTCTGTTCAAAAATTTATCTATTCTGTCTAAAAGTCCTTCTTTTTCTTCTTTTTCCGTGAATTACACCTATATTTGTAAAGTTGATAGCACAAGAATTAACCAAAAATATCTTATGAAAAAATCCATCCTGATTTCTGCCGCCATCCTGGCCCTTGCCGGATGCCAGAGCGGCGACCCCCAGTTGGGCAAATCTTCCGTGGACAAAGTCCTCAAGGCCATGACCCTGGAAGAGAAAGTACATTTTGTCATTGGCATGGGCATGGCCGGAAGTGACGGCAACTCCGCCGTAGTGGGAGCCACCGAGGACATCGTTCCCGGCGCCGCAGGCACCACCTACCCCATCCCCCGCCTGGGCATTCCCTCCATCGTCCTTGCCGACGGCCCTGCCGGTCTGCGCATCAACCCCACCCGTGAGAACGACCCTAACACGTACTACTGCACCCACTTCCCCATCGGAACCCTCCTTTCCAGCACCTGGAACCAGGAACTGGTAGAAAGCGTAGGTGAAGCCATGGGTCAGGAAGTTCACGAATACGGGGCCGATGTTTACCTGGCTCCCGCCCTCAACATCCACCGTCATCCCCTCAACGGCCGCAACTTCGAGTACTATTCCGAAGACCCCGTGGTGGCCGGCAAGACCGCTGCCGCCTATGTGCGCGGTGTCCAGAAGAACGATGTAGGTACGTCTGTCAAGCACTTCGCCTACAACAACCAGGAGACCAACCGCACCGGCAACAACGCCATCATCAGCCCCCGCGCCCAGCGTGAGATCTACCTCAAGGGTTTTGAAATCACCGTCAAGGAGGCCGATCCCTGGACCATCATGAGCTCCTACAACAAGATCAACGGCACCTACACCTCCCAGAGCAAGGACCTCCTCACCACCGTCCTGCGTGACGAGTGGGGCTTCAAGGGCCTGGTGATGACCGACTGGTACGGTGGAGACAACGGAGCCGAGCAGATTGCCGCCGGCAACGATATGCTCCAGCCCGGTACCGCCCTGCAGTATCAGCAGATCATGGACGCCCTCAAGGACGGTTCCCTCACCGAGGCCCAGCTGGACGTCTGCGTCAAGCGCTGCCTGGAACTGGTCAAGCGCAGCCCCAAGGTCAAGGGTTACGCCTACAGCAACAAGCCCGACCTCAAGGCCCACGCCACCGTTACCCGTCAGAGCGCCCTGGAAGGTATGGTTCTGCTGGAGAACAACGGTGTCCTGCCCCTCAAGGATGTCAAGAACGTGGCTGTATTCGGCTGCACTTCCTTTGATTTCATCGCCGGCGGTACCGGTTCCGGCAACGTGAACCGCGCCTACACCGTGTCCCTGCTGGACGGCCTCAAGAACGCCGGCTTCAAAGTGGATGAGAGCAACAAGGAAACCTACCTCAAGCACATTGAGAAGGAAAAGGCTGCCTTCCAGGCTTCCCTGGATCCCAACGACGCCCTGGCTCCCTTCTATCCGGTTCCCCGTCCTTCCGAACTGGTTCCTTCCCCCAAGGAGATGGCCGCTCTCGTGAAGAACAACGATATCGCCATCATCACCTTCGGCCGCAACTCCGGTGAATTCTTCGACCGCAGCGCAGCCGACTTCGAGCTCTCCAAGAGCGAGAGAACCCTCCTCACCGCCGTTACTGCCGCCTTCCACACGGCCGGCAAGAAAGTGGTGGTTGTGCTCAACGTGGGTGGCGTTATCGAGACCCACTCCTGGAGCTGGATGCCCGACGCCGTTCTCCTGGCCTGGCAGGCCGGTCAGGAAGGTGGCAACTCCGTGACCGATATCCTTACCGGTGTGGAGAGCCCCTCCGGCAAGCTGCCCATGACCTTCCCGATGAACCTCATGGACGCTGCTTCTTCCCTGAACTTCCCCATCGACGCCACCAAGGACGTCTACTTCACCAACCGCCGCGAAGACGTGGGCCAGAAGGACGTGGACCAGACCGACTATGCAGAGGGTATCTATGTAGGTTACCGCTGGTTCGACAAGTATAACATCTCTGTTTCTTATCCTTTCGGATACGGACTTAGCTACACTAGCTTCGAATATTCCGAGCCCACCGTCAAGAACGACGGAAAGACCGTCACCGCCACCGTTACCGTCAAGAACGTGGGTGAAGTGGCCGGCAAGGAAGCCGTTCAGCTGTACGTTTCCGCTCCCGAAAGCAAACTGGACAAGCCCGCCAAGGAACTCAAGGCCTACGGCAAGACCAAGAAACTTGCCCCCGGCGAGAGCCAGACCCTGACCCTTACCTTCCCCACCTCCGAGCTCGCTTCCTTCGACGAAGAAGCCAGCGCCTGGAAGGTAGACGCTGGCACTTATCAGTTCCTCTTCGGTGCCTCTTCCCGCGATATCCGCTGCACGGCTGAAGCCGATGCCGCCGCATCAGAGGTACCCGCTCATCGCGTACTGCTCAAGCAGTAAAGAGGGTTTCCTTCAGAATCTCTGAAACCGTGGGGTGCGGGAAGACAACTTCCTTGAGCTGCTCCACGGTTATTTTTTTGTCTATGGCGATGCAGGCACTCTGGATAATTTCAGAGCAAGGATTGCCCAGCATATGCACGCCCAGGACCGTCTGAGTCTTGGCGTCCACAATTACTTTGCACAGGCCCTCTCCCCTTTCGTTCTCGGCCACAAAACGACCGCTGAACGCCATAGGGAGTTTCAGGACGGTGTAATCCAGTCCCTGCTTGGCAGCCTCGGCCTCCGTCACGCCCACACCGGCCACTTCCGGATTGGTATACACTACGCCCGGAATGGCCTTGTAGCTCATGGCGTCTTCCTTGCCCAGGATCGTGTTCACGGCCACTTCTCCCTCGCGGGAAGCGGTGTGGGCCAGCATGGAGAAGCCAGTCACATCGCCGGCGGCATATACTCCCGGCACATTGGTGCGCATCTTTTCGTCCACCTTGATGCCGTAAGGACGGCCGGCAGGATTGAGCGCCAGTTCAACGCCAATCTTCTCCAGGCCCAGGCCTTCGAGGTTGGCCCTTCGGCCCACGGAAACGAGAATCTTGTCTCCGGCCGCCCGGCAGGTATTGCCCTCCGGATCTTCGTAGACCACCTCGTTGCCTTCCACAGCCACCACTTTGCAGCTCAGGTGGAACTCCACGCCCTTCTTGGCATACTGGGCCTGCAGCATAGCGCTGATCTCGTCGTCCAGCGGGCCCAGGATCTTGGGCAGCATCTCCACCACCGTCACCTGCGTGCCTATGGAATTGAAGAAGCTGGCGAATTCCATTCCTATCACGCCGCCGCCGATGACCACCAGGCGCTCCGGCTGCTCCGTCAGGGACAGAATCTCGCGGTTGGTCACCACCACGCTGCCCAGTCCTTCGCGAAGGCCCGGAATGGGCGGAACGGCCGCCTCGGAGCCCGTGCAGACCAGGATATTACGGGCCGAATAGGTAGCCTCACCGGCCGTGATGACAAAACCATCGGCCTCCTTTCCGGCAATCGCAGCCTCTTCCTTGACCACCTCTACGTTGGCATTTCTCATTTGCACCTTGACACCGCCCACCAGCTTTTTCACCACCTTCTCCTTGCGTTTGAAGATGGCACCGAAATCAATGGCACTCTCGGGCACATTGACGCCATAGCGGTCTGCGTGCCGGGTATAATCGTATACTTTGGCGCTGTACAGAAGGGTTTTGGTGGGGATGCAACCCTCATTGAGGCAGACACCGCCCAGTTCCCTCTTTTCAAAGAGCACAACGGAAAGACCCGCGGCTCCGGCCCTACCGGCGGCTACATAACCGCCGGGGCCTCCACCCAAAATGGCAAGATCGTACATAGTTTATTTCTTAATGGTATAAGTTCCGGAAACATATTCCTTGGCCACTTCCTCACCGGGCAGGGTTACACTGGCCTTCGCACCTTCGGGAATGGTGAACACCCACACCCAGGTATCCCCCTCGTAGTGCCAGCTACTCTTGATTTCGCCGGCGGCGCTCTTGTAAACGGCCTTCACGGAGCGCAGGCGCTTGTTGGGCACGGGCTTCATAATGATGTGCTTGAAGCCGGGATCGGCCGGGTCGGAAGCAATGCCGGCCACGGTTTCCCAGATCCACTCGCACACGGCGCCGTAAGCGTAGTGATTGAAGCTGTTCATTCCGTTGGGGCCCATTCCCTTGTCTTCCATATAGCTGTTCCAACGCTCCCAGATGGTGGTGGCGCCATTGTCAATGGAATAGAGCCAGCTAGGGTTCTTGCGCTGGAAAAGAAGCTTGTAGGCCATATCCACCATCCCGTTCTCCGTAAGGGTCTGCATAAGGATGGAAGTACCCAGGAAACCGGTCTGCAGGCAATCGCCGTGGTCCTCGAAGTTCTTGCGCAGGCGCGCAATCATAGCCTCACGGGCCACACCGTCCACCAGACCCAGTTTCAGGGCAAAGAGGGCCGGCGTCTGCATAGTATTGAGGATGGGCAGCTTGAAAGAGCCGTCCGCCAGAAGGAACTCCTCCTTCAGGTATTTCTTGGCCTCGTTCTCCATAGTCCGGTATTTGGCGGCATCACGGCCGGTATGGGCGGCCATATCCTTCATATATCCGGCATCCAAGGCCCAGTAGCAGGCACCCAGGTAACTCCAGTAATGCTCGGACTGGGCACGGGTGGCGGCATCCTTGTTAAAAGCGCCGCTGCAGCTTTCCAGGGCTTCGTAGCTGAGCCAGTCGGCCCAGTTGTAATTGCCGTTTTCCGCCTTCATAAACTCGTGGGAATACTTGCCCTCGTTCACGTGGGCCATGAATTTCTCCATGGAATCCCAGCTCTCGTCCACGATGGAGGCGTCTCCATACTGTTTCCAGACAGTCCAGGGCACGATGATGCCGGCATCGGCCCAACCCAGGCGCATCTTCTCATTGCCGTACTGGGCATAGGGCGAAACGCCCGGATAACCGCCGGTCTCGCTCTGGCTGTCCCGCACGTCCTTGAGCCACTTGTGGAAGAAGCGGTCGGTGTTGGCAAAGAAACTGCCGGTCTCGGTAAACACCTGCGTGTCTGCCATCCAGCCCAGGCGCTCGTTGCGCTGCGGGCAGTCCGTGGGAACGGAGAGATAATTGGACAGCTGGCCCCAGTAAGTATTGGAAATGAGCTTATTGACGAGCACATCCCCGGTTTCGATCTTGCCAATTTCCATCTCCTTGGAAATGGAAGTGACCGGGACGGAAGCAATGGACTTGAACTGCACGGGGGCGTCGGCGGTCACGGCAATGTAGCGATAGCCCCAGAAGGAAGTACGGGGCCGATATGTCACAAAACCCTCAGACGGGCCGAAGGTATAGGTAAGCCAGATCTCGTCCGGATCCACGCGCAGGTTGCGGCGGTGGGTGCTGCCCTCGGGGCCGTCCATACCGCGGCGCTCGGCGCCGTTGCCGTCGTTGAGAATCTCGGAGGGAAGGCATACGAGATACGTGCCTTCGGCCGCCTTGAACTCAAAGGAAGGAACGGCGGCGGCATTCTGGCCGAAGTCCACCACCAGGGTTTCCCCGGGGTTGAGTTCTACCACCTCTCCGGCCTTATAGTCGCGTTTGATTACTACTTTGCCATATTCCACCTCATCCTTGACTTCCGACTCCACGGCATCGGTCACCCCTTCCCAGACATAGGTCTTTACGGGCTGCAGCTTGAGGTCCTCTCTCTGATAGATCTCGGCACCCACGTTGGGCAGGATCTCTCCCGGGAACTCGGTATTGACCTCCGGGGTCTTGAGGAGTTCGGGCGTATCGTAACCCATGGGGCAGCGGGCGTCGTACTCCTCACCGTCAAAGATGCCGGAGTGCTTCACGGGGCCGGCGATACCGGCCGTCCAATGCTGGGTATCGGTGCCGAAGCGTTCCTGACTGCCGTCGGCATAGGTCAGTTCCAGGACACAGCGGAAAGCGCATTTCTTGCCGTAGGCGCCGGATCCGCCGCCCTTGACAATCTTGTCGGCCCACCAGCCGGGCGTAACCTGGGCGGAGAGGACGTTCTCCTCCCCTGCCTTCTTGAGGAAGGCGTCCGTCACATCATAGGTGAAGGAACGCTTGGTCTTGCCGTTGTGCGTAAAACCGGGCTTGAGCACTTCCTTACCCACCAGTTCTCCGTTGAGATAGATATCATAGACACCCAGGCCGGCGGTCATCCACACGGCCTTGGTCACTCTCTTTCCATTCTTTACGGTGGAGAGGAACCAGTTGGCACCGGGAGCGCTCTTGGAAGCGTTGCCGGCCGCCACCGGGGCATCTACCACGGAAATCCACTGGGAAACATCCCAGGCACCGTTATCCAGGGCATCGGTGAGCGTACCTACCGGGCCGACAGGCTGGGAGGTACCGCAGGCAGTCAGGGCGATGGCCAGGGCCGCCAGAAGAAACAGACGGGTTTTCATAGCTATTTCATTTTAATTACAAACGTAGGATCCAGCGGATACCGGCCGAAGTCTTTACCAAACAGCGACAGACCGCCTTCGCTTCCGCCGGGAACGGAAATCCGCAGGGTAAGGGTACGGCCCACTTCCCCGGCATCCTGCACGGGAAGGGGAATGCGCACCAGCTGGCCATAGGTACCGGCCTCCCGGATGCGGGCCACATTGGGCTGGGCACCCCAGGAAAGGATGCCACGGTGGTCGGCGGGGCAGTCGGTGAGTTGGGCGCCGCCCAGGGAGTAACCGTTGATGCTCACGGAAACGGACGAAGGCCAGAGTTCTTCGTCGGTCATAGCAAAGGAATTGAGCGACTTGCAGTGGTCGTAAGTGCCGCCACCCAGCATAAAGTCTCCCTGGATGTCGTTGCCGGCCACATCCTTGCCCAGCACCTGGCGGGAAGAGGCTTCAAAGATGAGTTGGGCTGAAGCCACCTTGCTCAGGTCGAGATCCTTGGGAAGGGTTATCTGATACTCGAACCAGCCGTTGCCAAAGCCGTTGACTTTGAGGCCGTCGTACACGGAAGAAGAGCCCAGGGACCATTTCTGGGCCACATAGGAGTCCACAGGGAAGCTGATCAGGCGCACTCCCTCAGGGTCGGTTCCGTTCTTGACGCGGAAGGTGGTGAAGTTGCGGTGGAGCACGGTTCCGTCGGCCTTCTTCAAGACCAGACGGAGCAGGTACAGGCCCTTCTCCTCCGGGATGGCCACGCTCACGCGGCCGGCCTTGCGGTTGAGGTAAGGCTCAAACGCCACGGGGACGGAGCCGCTCTCGTAGGTATTGAACTCTCCCAGGACATTCCAGCCCACCAGTTCGGTTTCCAGGGTGAGCTGGCCGGGATTCTCGTCCGTCATAAAGGAGGCAAAGAAAGGGACCTCCAGCTTGTCTCCGCCGCGGACCTCGGAATAGAGGTAACGCATGGGAGAGATGTAGTACGGGCTGTGGAAATCGGCCAGGGTCATTCCGGGAACCAGTTCATCCAGACCGTCAATCTTGGGGCTGCGGTCGTACTGGACGTAGCCGTTCCACTCATTGATTACGTCGTGATGCTCCGTGTACAGCCAGCCGGCGCAGCCGGGGTGGCGGCGGAAGGCATCCATCATGATGTGGTAATCCCAGGTATAGTCTATGTCGCCGGCACTGCCTTCGTAGCCCCATACGTCTCCGCATTCGCTGTTGATCATAGGGGCGCCGTCCTGCACATTCTCACCAATGAAGTTGAAATGGCTGCCGGGGAAGGTATTGCTCTCGTACTGCTCAATCTCGGCCTCCCACACCCAGCCGCGGTTGTAGGCGTGCCAGGAGTTGATGTCCGTTTCCACGTGGTCCCGCAGGCAGGCCGAATTGTCTTCGGCCAGACGGGTGGGATCCAGCACTTTGGTCAGGCGGTGCATCTCCCGCACCCATTCCTGCGTCTCGGGCAGGTACTTGCCGTCGGTATGCAGGCCCCAGCTCTCGTTGAAATTGACCCAGGCAAAGATGGACGGGTGATTGAAGTCCCTTTCTATCTGGCCCAGCAGGCAGTGTTCCCAGTCGGCCTTGGCTTCCGTCGTGGGAGCGCCCCAGAAGTTGGGCGTATCGGCCATAATGAGAAGGCCTAACTTGTCGGCCCAATAGAGCTTGCGGGGCACCTCCACCTTGATGTGGATGCGGTTGCCATTGAGGCCCAGCTGCTTGGAAATCTCAATCTCGTGCTTCATGAACTCGTCGCTGGGGAAGGTGTAGTAGCCTTCCGGATGGTAGCTCTGGTCCAGCGTGAGCTGCAGGTAAATGGGCTTGTTGTTGAGGGTTACATACGTATAATCGGTACCGGGAAGCTTGGCCACGCCCACTTTGCGCTGGCCCCAGTAGCTGTCTACGGCATCGATGCAGCCTTTCCGGCCCTCCAGGGAAGCCGTCACCTCATACAGGAAAGGATCTTCCAGGTCCCAGAGGTGCTGGTCCTGGATGGGCAGTTCAAAACAGGCTTCGGCCTTTCCTTCCAGATCGGCCGTGAAGGTTTCCTGGCCTCCGGTCTTGAACGCCAGCTTGAACTGTTCCCCTTCCGCGGCCGGCTGGGCCAGCTTCACCTCCACGGCAACCTTTGAGTTATCAATGTTGGGAAGGAAGTGGAGGGACTGGATGTAATTGGTTCCACGAGCCTCCAGATACACCGTCTGCCAGATACCGCGGGCGTTTCCGTAGCCTTGTTTTCCATAGAGGTGGGCATCGCTGTAGGTGTCGTCCACCTTGAGCACCAGCGGGTAGCTTCCGCCGGCCTTGACGTCCTTGAGTTCAAACTCGAAGGGGGTATAACCGCCCTCGTGGCTTCCCAGCTCCTTGCCGTCCAGCCAGGCCTCGGTTTTCCAGTCGCTGGCACCCACCACCAGGAACACCCGCTTGCCTTTCCAGGACTTGGGGATGGTGACGGTACGGCTGTACCAGGCAATGTCTCCCTTGTTCTCCACCTCCGAGAGCGGACTGCCCCACGGGAAGGGAACCAGGATCTTTTGATTCAGGCTGTCTTTCTGGAAGCCAAAGTCCCAATAGCCGTTGAGGTTAACCCATTGGGCCCGTTCAAAATCCGGCCTGGGATGTTCCGGAAGCGGAATATCTTCTACGACGGTGGCTGTACAGGCACCCAGCAGGAGCGCCAGACTCAGGAGTAAAATAGGCTTTTTCATAGGCCGAAAACAATGATTATTAGTATAGTGTATAAAGTTAGGGCTTTTTCGGGCAAATGCCAAATTTTTCCTACCTTTGTCAAGCACTAAAACGACCATCTGTATGAGAACCCGACTCCTGGCCCTCTGCCTGCTTCTGACAGCCGCCTGCACCCCAAAAACGCCCGTTACCGGCAGCTGGGACCTCTGTCCCCAGCCCCGCAACCTAGAAGAAAACGGAGAGAGCTTTATGCTCAAGAAAGCCTTTCCCAAAGGCATCACCACCGTCATCGACGCTTCGCTGGGACAGGAACTGAAGCCCTTCCAACAGGCCGAATGTTACCGCCTGGAGGTGACCTCCAAAGGAATTCGCCTTACAGCCGCTACGGAGACAGGCATCCTGAGAGGTATGCAGACGCTGGAAAAGGCCCTGCCCGCCACTTTACAGGAAGGCGAGGCAGCGGTTCTTCCCGGAGCCGCCGTGTACGATTATCCGGAGTTCCCCTACCGGGCCTTCATGCTGGACTGCGGAAGACATTTTTTCCCGGTAGAGACCATCAAGAAGGTCCTGGACATCCTGGCCCTTCACCAGGTTAACGAGTTCCACTGGCACCTTACCGAGGACCAGGGCTGGCGCCTGGAAATCAAGAAATACCCCAAACTCACTGAGATAGGCTCCTGGCGGGCCGGCAGTCCCGTTGCCGGGCAGCCGGGCCACGACGGCGTACCCGTAAGCGGCTTCTACACCCAGGAGGAGGCCCGCGACATAGTGGCCTACGCAGCCGCCCGCGGCATAGAGGTCATCCCGGAGATTGACCTTCCCGGCCACATGAAGGCTGCCCTGGCTTCCTACCCGGAGCTGGGCTGCACGGGCGGCCCGTACGAGGTTGCCTGCGAATACGGCGTGCTGGACGATGTCCTCTGCGCCGGCCGGGAGCACACCCTGGAGTTTGTCCACGACGTGTTGGAAGAAGTTATGGACATCTTCCCTTCACGCTACATCCATCTGGGAGGAGACGAGTGCCCCAAGGTACGCTGGGAGGCCTGTCCCCACTGCCAGGCCAAGATCAAGGAACTGGGCTTGAAGGCCGATGGCCATAAAACGGCCGAAGAACTGCTCCAGTCGTGGTTTATGGACCAGGCCATCGCGCAACTGGAGGCCAGCGGCCGACAGGCCATCATCTGGAACGACGTGCTGGTGGACTGGAGCAACGAGGTCATTGGCGCCCCTTCCAAGAAGGCCGTAATCGCCGGCTGGATGCGGCCCGTTTCCACGGAAATCGCCGTTAGGGAAGGCTACGAGGCCATCCTCTGCCCGGTAGGCCACCTGTACCTGAGCGCAGCCGACGGCAACGCCCTCAAGGGAGACGCCTACTTCCGCCGCGTGTACGACCTCCCGGTCCCGGAAGGCATCCTGGGCGTGGAGGCCTGCCTCTGGAGCGAGCGCGTCCCCAACGAGGAAGACATCCTGTGGAAGCTTCTCCCCCGCCTTTCGGCCGTCTCTGAGTTGCAATGGAATCCCCAGGCCAGAAACTATGAGGGCTTCCTCCCCAGATTGCAGAGAATGGAAGCCCTCTATACCGCACGCGGATGGAACTGGAATCCTGCGGAATAATCATTTATAATAGAAACACGTCGGCGGAATGGACTTGAATTCGTTGGTTCCGGGCGCGCACCAGAACCAGCTGAACGCCTCTCCTTCATAATCCTCGAAATACAGGATCTTGAAGGCGTGCAGCCCCTTCTCCAGCGGGATTTCGCCAAAGGCCGATACTTCCGAATGCGACCCGTCGTTGTTGACCACCAGCACCCCGTCTATATACAGGGCGCTGCCGTCATCGCTGCGCGTTTCAAAAGTCCACACCCCCGTGATGGGAATGTCAATGTATCCAAAGAAAGTATAGGCAAAATGGTCCTCGCGGTGCGTGCCCCCGATGGTGGGTTCCAGGATAACGCCGGTGCCTTCGGCCGGGTCTCCCTCAATTTGGGAGAGAAGCGTAAAGTTGGCTTCGTGATACGTGTAGCGGCAACCGGATTTGAGGTCTTCCCGCTGGACCGAGGGGTGGAAATACAGTTTGTGGGCCGTCTGGAAAACCATGGGAGAAGGCGTCATGCCCTTTTTGAAAGCCCGGGCACGGATGGGGCCGGACTCCCTGAGCGTAAACGGTTCCGTATACACCGGGCTCTCTTCCGTGGGCTCGCTGCCGTCCAGCGTGTAGTGGATGGCGGCGCCCGGCGTCTTGCAGCTGAGGCTCACTACGGTTTCGTCTTCAAACAAGGACAACTGCCCGTGGATGGCCGGAGGACAGACCGGAGGTTTACGGGTCAGTGAATAAGGACGGGGCAGGTCATTCCTCTCCGGATTGGGCTTGCGCGAGAGCTTGAAACTAAGAACGCCGCCCTCCATAATCTGCTCATAGGTAAGGAAATGCTGCTCTACCGGCTTCCCGTTCAGGAAAACCTTGGAAATGTAGGGGCGCCTGGGACGGTCGGCCTTGATGGTGAGGGTCTTTCCATTGCCCAGATGAAGGACCGACTCCTTGAAGAGAGGGGCGGTCAGCAGATACTCGCCGCTGCCGGGACAGACGGGATACAGCCCCAGGGAAGCCATCACATACCATGCGCCCATCTGGCCGCAATCCTCGTTGCCGCAGATGCCGCCGGGGTCGGTAGAATAGGTTTCCGTAAGGATCTGGCGTACCACCTGCTGGGAGCGGTAGGGCGCTCCGGTCCAGTAGAAAAGCCAAGGAAAATGGTGGTCGGGTTCATTGCCCTGGGCATACTGCCCCACTACCCCGCCAATTCCCACCGGATCCACGGTGGTATACCCTTCCGGAGAATAGGTAAACAATGAATCCAGCGCATCCTGCAGGTATTTCTCTCCCCCCATAAGGGCGGCCAGTCCCCCCATATCGTGGGGCACGAAGAAACGGTACTGCCAGGGGGAAGCCTCTGTATAGTCCCTCGAACCTTTCAGCGGATCAAAGTCCTTGACCCACGAACCGTCGGCGTTCCGGCCCCGCATGAAACCGGTTCCCGGCTCAAACAGCTCCCGGTACCTCAGGGAGCGGGCATCGTATTCCCGGGCTATGTCCCCATGCCCCAGGCTCTCCGCCATGCGGGCTATGCACCAGTCGTCGTAGGCAAATTCCAGGGTCTGCGACACCGTCTCTATCTTGAGGTCGGCCGGAATCCAGCCATACAGGTTGTAGAGCTGCGATGCGTTCACATTGTGCTTGTTGGAAGTGGCTATCATGGCCCGGAGGGCACGCTCCCCGTCAAAGGAGCGGATTCCGCGGAGCCAGGCATCGGCTATGACCGACACGGGATGGTAGCCAATCATGCAGGCGGTTTCGTCACTGGCGAGCGGCCAGATAGGAAGCTCTCCCAGGCAGTCGTAGTCGTCCAGGAGGGAGTTCACAATGTCTCCCGCGAGTTCGGGGTTGATAAGGGTCTGCAGCGGATGCCAGGTACGGAACGTATCCCAGATGGAAAGGGTGGAATAAAAGTGCTTCCCTCCTTTCAGCGGCACGTTCCGGCCGCTCTGGTCCCGGTACAGGCCGTCCACGTCCTCTATCCGGTTGGGTGTCTGGAAAGTGTGGTAGAAGTAGGTATAAAACACATCCGTAGGACCGCCTTTGACCTGGATGGTACCCAGGGCCTGTGCCCAGCGGGATTTGGCCCGGGCCAGGGCCTCATCAAAGCCCGTGGTTTCCGCAAGCCGGTTTTTCCGGGCTCCTTCCTCACCGGTTCCCGAAAGGCCCGCCACCAGGCAGATTTCCTTCACTTCGTCCGGGAAGGTGAACAGCATTTTGCCAGGCCCCACTTCCAGGGCACTCACAAAGGGAACGGAGAATTGGGCCGAAAGATAGATATCCCTCCCCTTGGCCCAGCCGTTAACCCGGCGGTGGCCCAGGATCTCCTGCCTTTCCACCCGCAGGGAAACCTCCTCTGGCACGCACCAGCCTCCCTGGCTATGACGGGCATCCAACAGGACAACCCGCTTGCCCGGCACCTTGAAGGTATAACGGTGATAACCGGTATGCTCCCAGACGGTAAGCTCGGCCACTACACTTTCCAGCTGCACCTTGTAATAGCCCGGCTCTGCCTCCTCGTTGTCATGGGAAAAAGCCAGGGGCCGGACCTCGTTGAGGCCCGGGGTTACAAGGAAATCTCCCAAGTCCGGGCATCCGGTACCGGAAAGGTGGGTATGGCTGAACCCTAGAAGAGTCTGATCGCTGTAATGGTACCCGCCACAGAGATCCGGGTTGGTATCCGGACTCAGCTGGACAGCCCCGTATGGAACCGTTGCACCCGGATATGTGTTTCCGGATTCAGCCGTTCCGTTGAACACATTCACTTGCCTGGCAGGGTCTTGGTATTGTGCACAACCGGCCAGCCATAGCAACAACAATATACCCGGATACAATCTTTTCATACTCAGAATATTAGTTATTCATCGCTTTCTACGGTAACGCCCGGCGGAACGGAGTATTGGACCTCGGTGTCGTGACGTTCTACGGTTATGGGACCATAAGGGGTGGGCTGGGTAACCTTGACCCAGTCCAGACCGGCGGGCATCTGCGGAGCAATACGGACGCGGCGGAAGCCGGGCTCCAGGGCCACAATGCCGCCCAGGGCCTCATAGAACCAGCTTCCGATGCCATTGAAGCAGTTGTGGAGGCGGCTGCGCTCGCCGTTCCAATGTTCCCATACGCCGGTGGCACCGTTGTCCAGCATATAAAGATAGCCGGGGTATCCGTGCTGCTTGAGCATCCCGTAAATCCAGTCGCACTCCCCGGCCCGGGTGGCCCATTCCGTAAGGACGGGAATCCCTACCAGACCGGTAGCCAGATGGCCTTTATACAAAGTGGCCGTACGTTCTTTCAGGGTATCCACCACCTGCGGTACCAGTTCTTCAGGCACCACCCCTACCAGCAGCGGATACACCAGGTCGATCTGGCTGCCGGAAGCATAGATACCGTCGTGGTAGAAGGTCTCGTGAATCTTGGTCCGGAGGGCCTCCAGGCGCCTTCTGTAGTCGGCGGCATCGGCCTGTAAATCCATGGCCTGGGCCATCTTTTCCAAAGCCAGAAAGCTCTGCGCCAACACACAGTTGCTCACCAGGTCCACGGAAGCCGGATCCTGCACGTTCACGCCGTCGGGGGCCGCCCAGTCTCCCAGGTACCACCAGCGGTAAGGCGGCGTGGGCCATTCCTTGAGAAGGCCGTCCACGGAATACCGGTCCACATACTCCAGCCAGAGCTTCATATTCCCGTAGTAACGTTCCATGGGCCGAGGATCGGCATAGTTCATATACGTACGCCAGGGTGCCTGCACCAGGAAACTGCACCAATAGGGGCCGCCGCCTGCCTTGTAGGGATTGGGGGCGGTATGGGGCAGGCCGCCGTCGGGACGCTGGGCATCGGCCCACGCCTGCAGCCAGTTCAAGAAGAGCGGGCTGACCTCGGCCATAATCTGGAGGGACTGGGCCGATGCATTGCCGTCTCCGCCATAGCCCAGCCGCTCGATGCTGGCGCAGTCTACCATATAGCCGTCGAAGGCCAGGTTCTCCATGGTACGGAAGACCAGATCGTGGATGGCGTTGAGTTCGGGGTCTGAGCATTCAAAAGAAGCCGGCATGCTGAAGTTGGTGCGCATCCGGTAGGCCGATGGCTCCTTGGGCGCTTCCTTCAATCCTTCAAACAGCACATAGCGGAACACGTGGTGATTGAAGATGTTCTGGAAGTGGTCTCCCTCGCCGGCGGCTATGAACTCATCGTAGCCGCAGATGCTGGGATCGAAGAACTCGGGCGAAGCATCGCTATAGGAGATGCGAACCTGGTCTCCGGCCTTGAGACCGGGGAATTCCACATCCAAAAGGGCGTTGACCACCTGGCCAAAATCGGCCAGCCATTTTCCCTTTCCCAAGGATTCGACGGATACGGGAGACAGGATTTCCTGAATGGTACAGGGCTCGCACATCTGCATACTGGCCACCATACCCTCAACGGGAACCACTTCCACCGGGCCCCATTCGGGCTCCACCCGGTTATCCAGGCGTTCTCCCACGAAACCGTTCGGAAACCAGTTGCCCAGGTCCGAATAACCGTTCCAGGCTCCTTTCCAAGAGGCTTCGGTCCAAATCACGGGCTCTCCGTTCAAATCCAGTTCCGCCTTTACCAGCGGGCCATCAAACTGGGCGCCAAAAGTGGTCTTCTTGTACCAGCCCGAGCCTATGGCCAGGACCAGCTGGTTGGAACCTTCCTGGATGAGGTCGCTCACATCGTATACCACAATGAGCGACCGCTTGTCCAGCTGCGAAACGGCCGGCTGCAGCACAGCCTCCGACACGCGTTCCCCGTTCAGATAAACCTCGTGATAGCCCAGGGAGTTGACATAGAGAAGGGCCTCTCCGGTCTCCTGAAGAGCGAAATCCTTCTTCAGAAGCGGGGCTCTCCCCTTTCCCGGAACCGCGCCTATATAATCTCCCTTCAAGCCCTCCAGGGCACCTATACCCAAGCGCTGCCAGGGACTCCAGGCCGATTTTCCCCGGTTGGTCCAGATACGGACGCGCCAGCAGGTCTGCTGCTTGGAAACCAGGGCCGTTCCCCCATAAGGGACCATCACCTGGTCGTCACTGTCCACCCTGCCGGAGCGCCACAGGCCGGGGCCCACTTCTATCTCATAAGCCTTCTGCACCACCGGCTTGTCGGAAGCGATCTTCCAACTGAAATGGGGCTGGGTATTGTCAATGCCCAGCGGCTCCACCAGGCCTTCGCAGCGGAGGTCGTAAAGTTGCACGGCCGGCTGACAGGCCGCCAGAAGCAGGCCCAGCAGCAGCCAACAGGAGATTCTACGCATAACTATTTCACTTTAACATACAGGACCCCGTGAGAAGGGATCATATACTGAGCCTCGGTAGGAATGTCCTTCTGGCGCCACAGGTCCCGCACCGTTTCGGCCTCCAGGCCAATCTTGGCCAGGGCACCGGAAAGAAGGGTGGGAACCGACTGGCCATTGAGGTTGAAGATGCCCACGGCCTTGCCGCCATCGGCCAGATCGCGGCTCCAGATCTGCATTCCGTCTTCCTCCACATCCTTGTGGGCCTGCCGGCCCAGGATATCCTGGTTCACGGCATTGACCTCATTGTTGCACAGGAGGTTGAAGGTAAAGTCATCCATCTGGGAGAGATCGCAGCCTATGAGCATATTGGCCGCCAGCAGCGACCACAGGCTGATGTGGGTGTACTGCTCGTCGGGGGTCAGGCGGCTGTCGCGGAGGTTGTTGCTCCAGCCCACCTTGCCCACCACCAGCATATCAGGGTCGTTCCAATGGCCCGGTCCCGCATAGGGATGCAGGCCCACCTGCTGTTTAAAGCCGATGGTGTAAAGCGACTCCCAGGTATCGGTGATGTCTCCGGTAGTACGCCAGGAATTGGCGTCGATGAAGGCACCCCATTCCCATACCCGGGCATTGCCATACTGGCACAGGGAATAGAAGATATCCCGGGGCTGTTCCCGCAGGTACTGCTGCATCTTCATATAAGGCCGGATATTAGCGGCCACGGAATGGTCCGCGCTGGCGTTGAACACCTTGGAATATCCGCACCAGTCGTACTTGAGGTAATCCACGCCCCAGGAGGCCCAGGTCTCGGCGTCCTGCAGTTCGTGGTCCAGCGTACCCAGATAGCCGCCGCAAGTGCGGTCTCCGGGGCTGGAATAGATGCCCAGCTTGAGACCGTTTCCGTGCAGCCAGTCTCCCAGCGCCTTCATATCCGGGAATTTCTCATTGGGCGAGATGGTGCCGTCGGGATTGCGTTCTTCGGCCTCCCAGGCATCGTCGATGTTGATATAGGAATAGCCGTAATCGGCCAGGCCGGCATTGATGAAGGCGGCGGCCGAAGCCATTACCTTTTCCTGCGATACGCTCAGGCCCCAGCAGTTCCAGGAGTTCCAGCCCATAGGAGGCGTAAGGGCAATCTGAGCCCCCACCTTGAGGGTAAAGGCAGCCTTGGCCGAGCCCTTGGAATTGGTAGCCGTAAACACCAGCGGATAGTCTCCGGCCTGGGTGCAGGTGCCGCTCAGGACGCCCTTGTCCGGATCCAGCACAACGCCTTCCGGAAGGCCTTCCACGGCGTATTTCATAGGCTTCTCACCCGAGAAAGCCAGGCGGAAGATGACCGGGGAACCGGGCCGTACGCCAAACACGAGGGGTCCGTTGTAACGGGGCGTGGCCGGCGCCTTGGGAGTAAGGATATACGGGGTGGTTATCTGCTGGGCCACCTCTTCCTCCTCGAAGCGGGGATCCGTGTACACTACCGTAAGCCGCTTATGATGGTCCAAGGGGACAAACAGCCTCTTTTCCTTCCAGGAACCCAGGCTCACTTTCTGGGTCTTGGAAGACTCCACCTGGCCGGTCAGGGCATCGGCCACCTCTATCTTGAGGGTGCCAGCCGTTTTGACGGCCGTGGAAAGGACAACCGTATAGCCGTCTTTTTCCTTTTCCAGATTCAGGCTCACGCAGTCGGTCAGACCCGGTTTCACAATCCGGGCGCTCCTTTGATAGAAGCCGCCGGGATCTCCGCCGTTGAATACCCGAACGGCAATGACATTCTCCCCATCCCAGTTGACCCACTTGGGATCTACAATGTAACGGCGGGGCTGCTGCCACTCGCCGGAATAGCCGCCTTTATCGGAGGGGAAACGGCCGGTCTTGCCTACCAAGTGGCCGTTGAACCACGTCTCATCACTGTCGTCAATGGCGCCCAGGTCCAGCATAATGGCTTCCACCACGCCTTTCTTGAGCGAAGAAGGCACTACAACGTGGATACGGTACCAGCCAATTCCGTTGGTGTTCTGGATACCCTGCTGGTTCCAGTCCTTGTCCAGGACCAGCACAGGCCACGCGGCATCGGCAAAATCCGGAGCCTGCCAGGCCGGATTGTCGCCCTTCTGGAAACGGCCGCTTTCCATAATAACTTCCTGGGCCGATGCAAGGCCTCCCGCCAGCAGGAGGGCCCAGCCAATAAGAATCAGTCTTTTCATAGGTTTATCTTCTTCCTTTGCTTTCCAAATAGTGAATCAGAAATTCCGGACGGTCGGTCTGGATGATGGAAGTACCCAGGGCCATCACGGGACCGTAGACCGTATCGGGGTCTTCGCTCTCAAAGGCCTTGTCGTCGTCGTGCCCGCCGCAGAGGGAGGCCCAGATGGTATTGACCCATACCTTGGAGCCGGAATCCAGCACCCGCCGGGCGGCATCCTTCACGTTGTCGTTGAGTTCGTTAAAGCAGAGCTCGTAGGCCAGTTGGGGCTCTTCCTGGCAGATATAACTCTCAAAAAGATGAGCGCCGCCGTCCTGCAGGTTGCTGATCACCGGCATAAACATCATATTGCGGGGATGCTCGGCCAGCTTATCCTGCACTTCCTCCCAAAGCCGGCCGCCCTTGATGAGAATCTGGTCCGTTACGCCCAGTTCCTCGGTGATGGCCAGCACCTGGTCATAATACTCGTAACCCTGGTCCACGTTTACCGTAATGCGGTCCTTGCAGAGTTCCAGGGCCTCCTTAAGGGTGGGAATCTTCAGGCCGGGGATGTCTATGCCGTGGCCCCGTTTCAGGTTGAAAGCCTGCAACTCTTCATAGGTGTAATCGGCCACCCGACCGTGTCCCGTAGTGGTACGGTCCAGGGTGCCATCGTGCATCAGGACCAGCACGCTGTCTTTGGTCATCTTGAGGTCCAGTTCCATCATATCCACCCCCATCTTGATAACAGACTCAATGGCGGGGAGGGAGTTCTCAGGGTAATTGCGCCAGTCTCCGCGGTGGGAAACCACTACTACATACTGGCTCTGAGGGTCGTGCAGAGCGGCCACTACGGCTTCGGCCTTGTTGGCGGCCAGGGGTAAATGGCTCTTGGGCGTGCAGGCCGCTGCTGCCAACAGGGCCAAAGCACATAGGAAGCTGAATCTTTTATCCATAAGCTATTGGGTTGGATAGCGACGGTCCTCTATCAGAATCTCCGAGGATTCCAGCCGCATTTTCTTGTCAAAACAATCGTGACGGACAAAGCCTATTCCGGGCGCGTACCACGTGTCGGACCAAACGTCTCCGTGGTGCATGGGGCCATCCTCCACCTTGCGCTCCCGCACCACTACGCAGTCATAGGTGCCGGCCGGAGTGATCAGCCGCTCTTTCCTGAGCACCACACGTCCCGTAATGTCTATCTGGTAGGTGAAAGCACTCACCTTTACCTCGCAATGGCAATCGGGAAGGACATCTCCAACCTCCATTTGGGAAGGCATGATGGCGGCATCTCCCGAATACGTAATCTTGGCTCTGGAAAACAGGTTCTGAAGAACGGCTTTTACCGTAGCTCCAAAATCCATCCCCACATCTCCGTTTCCTTCGATGCGGGCCGTCAGGTTGGCCGTACCGCCGTACAGGGCCCTTCCGTTCGGTTTGCGGAGCGTCATTCCGTAATAGACAATCTTTCCGGGGCCGTCCGGCAAGACGGAACCAATGTCCAAGGTTGTGGTCTGAATCACCTTCTGGGTCCCGGCCTTATAACGCTCATAATAGAGGGTCCGGTTTCCGAAAGTGCAGAAATAGGGCTCCCCGGCCCTGGCCGCCAAGCAACCGAGCAGGAGAAGTCCCATTGTCAGTATGACAGACTTTATCTGCATCATTTGAGAGGGAAGGTGAAATAGGTCTCCGGATAAGGCTCATCCTTAAGGGTGAAATGCCACCACTCGGAGGACAGGGGCTTGAAGCCGTGGCGCAGCATGGCCCGGCGCAGGATCATCCGGTTGGCAAACTGCTGCTCGGTAATCTTGCGGGGATGCTCCACGGTGGGATCGTATTCTCCGGTATCGGGGTTGCCGCAGAAGTCCGGATGACTTTCCTCGCCAAACCAGTCAAAGGTGCCGCCCATATCCAGTTCCTTTTCCGTGTTCATATCAAACAGGGTCAGGTCCACGGTAGAGCCGCGGGTATGGCCGGATTTTTCCATAATGTACTCCCGCTCAAACAGCAGGCTCTTGTCCACGAAGGGATAGAAATACGGTTTCATAGCCACGTCGGAAATGTCGGCCGCCCAACGGACAAAATGGTCCACGGCGCACTGCGGACGGTAGGCATCGTAAATCTTGAGCCGGAAGCCCTGAGCCTTCACGTCGTCGCTCACGGCCTTGAGGCTGTCGGCCGCCTCCTTGGTGAGCATGGCCGTGGGGGCCAGATAGCCGTCAATGCGCGTACCCACAAAGTTATAAGTACCATAGTACCGGATTTCCATTATCACATCCGGAACCACATCGGTAATGTGGACAAAATCACGGGAATCCTCCTGCGGAGTTATCTTGGCACATCCGACAAACAGGAGTGCGAGGGTGGATAGGACTAGTAATCTTTTCATATTCTATTTGGATATTCTAAATCTGTATGTGTACTCCTGACCGGGAACCAGGGTGTAGACGGGCAGCGGGCCGGGGCCGCAGCTGCCGTTGCCCAAACCCGTCTGGAAGCAGTCCAGATTCAGGACCACCTCGCTCCGGCGGATCTGGTCCAGGTCGTTGGCATATTTGACAAGGTACAAATCTTCATCGGTATAATGCAACGCGCTGAAATCGAAAGTCCCGTTGGCCGTAAACGTAACGGTCTGCCCCTCCTGCGTCCTAAACGTAAGCCAGCGGGTATCCGTACGTTCGCCCATACTCTGGGTGCGCACGTAGGGTTCCGTCATTCCATCCACGGTGTTCTCGTAAATGCCCAGGAAGGCGCAGTCCTTGCGGTCCCGGTAATTTTCCATAGGGCCGCGGCCATACCAGGACAGATACTCATAAGCGGGATTCAGCAGCATCCGGAGGCCCACCCGCGGAAGGGTGTAATCCTTTCCGGGCCGGAAGCGGGCATCCACATCCACATACCCGGCGGCATAAACATCGTAAACCAAGGTGCAGATTTCGGTCTCCACCACCACTTTCAGGTGGTCGTCAGTGGCCGAGAACCTGAATCCGGTGAGTCGCGGCTGAACGGTAGTCAGTTCATCTTTCCCGTCAATTACGAAACGGGAGGCGTCGTTGCTGATGTAACGGTAACCGTTGAAAGCAGGGCCTCCCAAGCCGTGAAGGACCTCCATTCCGTCCAGGCACAGGCTCAGCAGCGTTCCCCGGGCACGGTCAAAGCGCACGGAAACGGCCTCGTTGCGGGCACACAGGAAGCGTCCTTCTTCCAGATAGACTTTCAGCGGGCCGAAGGAATTCTCCGGGGCCGAAGCCAGGCGGTCTTTCGTCTCCTGGAGTACGAACTCGGCGGAAGCCACCACGTGTCCCTTGGGGCACCAGCGGGTGCCTTCCTTCAGGGTGAGTTCCACCTGCAGGGTAAGGTCTCCGGCCTGCTCGGGAGGGGCCGGCAGCTGCACCGTGCAGCGCTCCCAGGGAGCGGCCGCCGGCAGGTCTCCGCTGCCTTCGGCCACCACCACTCCTTCGGCCAGATAGGCATAACGGAGTTGCAGTTCACTGAGGTTATAGGCCGTATAGCGGTTTTCCAGTTCCAGGCACAGGCCATCCGGGCTCACCGAAGCGGCCTTTCTGATCTTTACGTATTGGTAGACTTTCTTCACCTGCAGGAGTTTGGCGGTAACGCGGCGGTCGGCCGTCACGATGCCGTTGCAGCAGAAGTCGTTGTCGTTGGGCATATCGCCGAAGGAACCGCCAAAGTACAGTTTGCCGTCCTTGGCGCCGGGCATCACGATGGCCTGGTCCACCCAGTCCCAGATGCAGCCGCCTATCATCCGCACGCTCTTGTTCTCTATGTAGTCCCAATATTCGGCCAGGTTGCCGATGGCGTTGCCCATAGCGTGGGCATATTCACACAGGAAGAAGGGCTTGTCGTTGCCGTTACGGTCCAGCTGCTCCATCAACTCCAGGGAAGGGTACATCCTGGAGTCTATGTCGGCCACTTCATTCTGGCCCTCATAATGGACCGGACGGCTGTCCAGGGCCTTGATGGCATCCCTTTCGGCCACAATGTTGCAGCCCTTTCCGCTCTCGTTGCCCAGGCTCCAGAACAACACCGAAGGATGCAGGCGGTCCCTGCGCACCATCCGCACGGCCCGGTCCACATAGGCCGGTCCCCAGGAGGGCTCGTTGCTGAGGGTCTGGTTGCCGTGGCATTCCTGGTCGGCCTCGTCCACGATGTAAAGGCCGTAATAGTCGTACAGCGCGTACATCTTGGGATCGTTGGGATAGTGGCTGGTACGCACCGCATTCAGGTTGTAGCGCTTCATCAGGAGGATGTCCTCTACCATACTCTCCACCGGAACGGCCTTGCCGTGAACGGGATGGATGTCGTGGCGGTCGGCCCCTTTCAGATAAGTAAGTACGCCGTTGATATACAGCTTGTTATTCCGGAATTCCACCTGACGGAACCCATGCTTGAAGAAGGTGCACTCCTGCAGCTTTCCGGCCTTGTCATACACGGCCAGGCGCACGGTATAAAGGTAGGGCTTCTCCGCACTCCAAAGCTTGGGGGCTTCCACGGTAATCTCCGTTCCCTCCCCTACGGGATGGCCCTCTTCATCGTACAGGCTCACCTGTACCCGGGCCGAAGCTTCCACGGTGGTCCTGAGCCTCACTTCGCTCAGATCCCCGCTAAAGACGCTTTCCGTACGGATATCTTCGATATGACCCTTGGGACGGGCCATCAGATAAACATCCCGGTGGATACCCGCCAGGCGGAACATATCCTGGTCTTCCAGGTAGGAGCCGTCGCTCCACTTGTATACCTCAACCGCCAGGGTGTTGGTTCCCTTGCGGACATAGCGCGAAATATTGAACTCGGCGTCGTTGTTGGAGCCCTGGCTGTAGCCCACCTGCTTGCCGTTCACCCACACATAGAAGGCCGAATAGACCCCGTCAAAATGCAGGTAGACCTCCTGCCCGGCCCAATTCTCCGGAAGGGTGAAATCCCTCCGGTAGGAGCCCACGGGATTGGGTTCCTGCTCCATAGTATAACCTTTCTGGGCCTGGATAAAGGGAGGATTGTTCAGGAAAGGATAGGTCACATTGGTATACAGCGGCGTTCCGTATCCCTTCATCTCCCAGTTGGAGGGGACTTCTATTTCGTCCCAGGCGCTCACGTCATAGGAAGGCTTATAAAATGTCACAGGGCGCTCTTCAGGAGCTTTCACCCAGTTAAACTTCCAAATCCCGTTCAGCAGGAGATAGCGGCTGGAAGCCGTGCGCTCCCAGGGGTGTTCGTACGCAGGGTCCGCCAGCATCTCTTCTTCCGACGCATAGGGAATAAGCGTAGGATGCCCCGGTTCCTTGCCAATGGCAAACACTTTTTCATTCTCCCATTCCTTGTCAGAAGAGGTCTTGGGCACGATGAATTCTATTTTCAGGTCCGATTCCCGGATGCGCCAGCGCTGGCGCGGGCCGTCCTTCACCTGCCAGATCGCCTCTCCAAAGCGGGCCTCTTTTTTCAGGCCCAGCACCAGGCCGCTAGCCACACTCGTAATGGTATACGTCCCGTCTTTGTGGCGGGTCAGTTTCCAGTGCTGATTGGCGTTCTTCTGCTCGTGGGGCCATTGGATCACCGGCTCTTCCCCGTCGCCGCCTCCACAGTCCAACGCCTGGAAGGAAAAGCCGTTCACAAACTGGTAGACGTCCTTCCCGGCGGACAGGATCTGCCACACCTGGCCGGCATTCCCTTCTTCCAGGCGCCCCAGCGCCAGGCCGGTCTCCGTCTGCACGCTGCCCTGGTTGTCCAACACCAGGTCATCGGCCCTGTAAATCACATAGGCCTTTTTAGTATCAAAGGACTGCGCCTGCGCAGTTATTCCTGTCAGCAACAGGCCAGCCACAAGAAAAGAAAGACGTCTCATACTCAAGTTTAGAAATTGAAATTCAGGCCGATGCCCAGGATATGCTGGGCCGGTTTGTCTCTGTGAGTATAGTAAATATAGTAGGTTTCCAGCTGAAGCCAGGAGTTGAAATTGTAATGGGAGCCCACATAATGGCGGGTCTTCCTCCACTGGCCCCAACTGATGACCTCCATGGCCAGGTAAGGGCTCCACCGGGTGCCGGGAACATCGTACTGCACTTTGAGGCGGGAACGGAGTTCATTGTCCTGGGGACCGCCGGAATGGAGCCAGGTATGCAGGTAACGCTGCCTAAGCGACACCTTGAAGTTGCCCGATTTCAAGGTTCCGGTAAGGTCCAGCAGCAGTTTGTGCTTGAGGACCGAAGGCTCCACCACAAAGTCGTAACCCACATCGGCCTTCAGCCAGGGCAGAATCTTCACGCCTAGGATGGTACGGATATAGCAGTTGTCAAAATACTTGTAATGGTAGTTATCGTGCTCAAAATAAAAGCTGCCGAAGAAAGGGCTGTTCCCGAAGTCGTGATACACTTCGAAGAACTCCCAACCGCCGAACTCCCACCCCTCCGGTACCTCCTGGGCCCGGGAAGTCACAGGAAGCGCCAGCAGGCAGCAACAAATGAGAACGACAATCTTCTTCATCCCGAAACAGGCTTATTCAAAAACCGGCACGGGAACGCCTCTCCAGCTTTCCGGCTGCGGAAGATGGAAGACCTGGGCCACAGTGGCCGCAATATCCATCTGGATAACCGGTTCCGTAATCTGATGGTTCTTCCTCACTCCTTTTCCAAAAACGACCAGAGGAGTGGTAATCTCCAAATCCGTATCTCCTCCGTGACCGGTTCCGTAGTGGCCGTGATCGGAGGTGAGGATAATGATGCTGTCTTCATAGATCCCGGCCTCTTTCACGCCTTCCACGATGCGGCGGACGCGGTCGTCTACCAGCGGCAGCTCGGCATAATACTCGGCCGATCCCTGGCCGTAGGCGTGGCCCATATGGTCCAGGGCGTCTATGTGGATGAATGCGATGGCGGGCTTCTTTTCCTTGATATACTTCACGCTCTCCTCCACAATGGCGTCCGGATGAGCTTCCGGATCTTCAATCCTTTTGTAGTAGCTCAGGCAAAGGGTATCGGCATAATTGAGGAAATCTCCCCACTCGCACACCACACCGGTTTCAGCCTCGGGACGCACCTGCCTCATCACGTGGAAGAAGGTGGGCTGGGCGTTATGCTCCGTCAGCAGGATGGGCGTAAAGGTGGGATGGTTTTCGTTTCCGGTGATTCCGGAAAACTCTACCGGGGTGCCGTTCATCATAGCCGCCCAGTTGGTGCCGCTGATGGAGGGGCGCATCGTGCGTTTGTCCAGCGTCCAGCTGCCTTCTTCCATCATCGACTTGATGAAGGGAGCCTCTCCCTTCTCCATACACCAGGTTCCCCAGCCGTCCAGGCCGATTACAATCACGTGGGAGGCAAGGTCCTTCTGAACACGGGTTTGTTCCTGTTTGGGGGCGCAGGCGGTCAAGATGGCCAGCGCAAAAACCAATAAAGGGAAGATTCTTTTCATAAACAACGTATTGGTATTCATTAATTAGCGTGGTATACAAATATAAGGTTTCTTCGCAAAGAATGCAAGATATCTCCCTTCCTCTCAACGGGCTTTGCCAAAGGGATCATTCATAAAAGAGCATAGCTGCCGGAAGGTTGGAAACGGAAATGCCGGGGCCCTTCAGGCCCACCTCAACGGACTCCTCGGCAAAATTGTCCCAGAAGCCCAGTTCCAGGCGGTGATACCCGGCCTGAAGGGTCAGCCAAATTTCTTCAAACCCGCCGCCGTCGCGGTCCTGATTCAGAAGCTGCTTCCCGTCCAGGGTGAGGCGGGAGCCGTCGTCCGAGCGCAGCGAAAGCCGGTACAGGCCGTCCCGGTCAATCTTCACCAGGCCCTTGAAGAAAAGGCCAAAATGGTCTTCCCTTTCCTTGAGGGCCGCCGTAATGACGGGAGTGATGCCGGTGGTCTTTTCCGGAGCGGATAGGAAGGCGTCCACGCTCATATGGTTTCCCTCCCGGTAGGAATAGCGGAGCCCGTTTCCAGCAGGGGCAGCGTCAGCGAGGGCCGGGAAATACTCCCCTCCCTGCATTTTCAAAACGTCGTGGACCGGCCAGGACAAGGCTTTTTTAAGCCGATAAGTTCCCTCGGCCCGGATATCCGCACAGCTGGCACCAAAGAGCACTTTGTACTCCCCTTCCGCCGCTTCCCAGGCCGACGAAGCCTCGTTGAAAGAAGCCAGGGAGTAGGCATCGACCTTCATGGTAAGCACCTGGCTTTCACCGGGCTGCAGAAGGAGGGTCTTGGCAAAGGATTTCAGTTCCAGGGCCGGTTTCTCCAGACCGCCGGAAGGGGCGTTTACATACAGCTGCATCACTTCCCTGCCGGCCACAGAACCCGTATTGGTAACGGTAACCGAGGCGGTAAAGCCGTCCTTGTCGGCCTTCACCACCGGCTTGGAATAACCGAAAGTGGTGTAGCTGAGGCCGTAGCCGAAGGGATAGGACACATCCATTCCCACCGTCTGGTAGTAGCGGTATCCCACCCAGATATCCTCCGAATAGTTGGTAAAGTCCACATTTTCCGTCTTGTGAAAAGAGGCAAAGGGATCGTAGTCGAAGGGAAAATCCTGCGCCGAAGGAACGTCCAGGTAGTTATTGGGGAAGGTCATCGGCAGTTTGCCGGAAGGATTCACCTTACCCGTCAGCACGTCGGCAAGGGCGTTGGCTCCCTCCTGCCCCGGGCTCCAGGGCAGCACGATGGCATCCACCAGATGCTTCCAGGAGGCCGTTTCAATGACTCCGCCTATGTTCAGGATCACCACCACGCGCTTTCCCCTGGGGTGATACGCCTGGTGAAGGGTCATAAGGAGTTCCTTTTCTTCCGGCCACAGCTCAAAGTCTCCCTCCAGCCGGCGGTCCTTGCCTTCCCCGGCCTGACGGCCGAAGACCACCACGGCCACATCGTTCAACGTGGACTGATACTGGATGGACGTTGCCGTGAGGGCGGGCTCTTCGCGATGCTCGCGGTCTTCTTCATACTCCAGATTAAAACGCGCCTGCAGGGCCTTGGCCGCCAGGGCATAGTAATTTTTGAGCTTTTCGTCCAGCGTGAATCCGGCGGCTTCCAGGGCCTGGGCCATAGTAACCACATAGGGCTTGTGTACCTCGCCCGAACCGGTTCCCCCCGCTATGAAATCCTCGCTGGTAACCCCGTACAGGGCCACCCGCTCGTTGCCCCTAAGCGGCAGCGTGTTCCGCTGGTTGCGGAGAAGGATAATGGACTGGGCCGCCGCTTCCCGCGCGGTAAGGGCGTGGGCCTTGAGATCGGGCCGATTGGAATACGCATACCCGCGGAAATGCGGCGTTTTCACTACATATTCCAGGATGCGGCGCACATTGCGGTCTACTTCTTCCATCGTGAGGCGACCGTCCTTCACGCCTTCCAGAATGCGCTCTATTTCCACATCGGCGCCGGGGTCCATCAGGTCGTTGCCGGCCTTCACGGACAGCACGGTATTATCTTTGAGCCCCCAGTCCGTAATGACGATTCCTTTATAGCCCCACTCATCGCGCAGGACGGTGGTGAGGAGGTCTTCGTACTGCTGGGTGTAAGACCCGTTCAGTTTGTTGTAAGAACTCATCACCGTCCAGGGGTTTCCCTCCTTCACGGCAATCTCGAAGTTCTTGAGATAGATTTCCCTCAGGGCGCGGCGGCTTACAAGGGCGTCGTTCTCTACCCGGTTGGTTTCCTGGCTGTTGGCTGCATAGTGCTTGATGGAAGTGCCGGTTCCGTTACTCTGGATGCCCCGCACATAGGCGGCGGCCATCTTGCCGGACAACAGCGGATCTTCGCTAAAATATTCGAAGTTACGGCCGTTCAGCGGGTTGCGGTGGATGTTCATTCCGGGGGCCAGGAGCACGTCCACCCCATACTCCAGAACCTCGTTCCCCAGCACGGCGGTGGTGCGTTCCACCAGGTCCGTATCCCAGGAACTGGCCAGCAGCGTCCCCACCGGGAAGCCCGTAGCCACTTTCTGCTCAGGATCCCTTTCCGGATCTATGCGCACCCCGGCGGGGCCGTCGGAAAAGACGGTCTGGGGAATGCCCAGCCGGGGAATGGCCCGGGTGCCTCCCGCCATTCCGGGCACCAGATTGTCAGAGCTGGTTCCCACCAGCAGCGAGGCCTTTTCCTGAAGCGTCATGGCTTTCAGCACCTCGTCAATATTATCGGCCCTCAAGCGGGGCTGGGCGGCCATAGACACAACCCATAAGAGAGCCAGCAGTGTCAGGATAGTTTTTTTCATAGTTTCATTTCACTTTTACATATAGCACCCCGTGGGGCGGAATCACATATATAGCATCCGTAGGAATATCTTTTTGGCGCCAAAGGTCCCGGACAGTGTCTGCTTTCAGGCCGATTTTGGCCAGTGCGCCATCCAACTGTACGGGGACGGATGCCTCGTTAAGGTTGAAAATGCCCACGGCGTGACCGCCGTCATACAGATCCCGGCTCCAAATCTGCATTCCGTCTTCCACCACGTCCCGGTGCGCCTGATGGCCCAGGATGTCCTGATTCACGGCATTCACCTCGTTGTTGCACAGCAGGTTGAAGGTAAAGTCATCTATCTGGGCTATATCGCAGCCTATAAGCATGTTGGCTGCCAGCAGGGACCAAAGGGAGATGTGCGTATACTGCTCGTCCGGGGTGAGCCGGCTGTCCCGCAGACTGCTGCTCCAGCCCACCTTGCCCACGATGAGCATATCCGGGTCGTTCCAATGACCGGGGCCGGCATAGGGATGCAGCCCGGGCTGCCGCTCGAAGCCCGTCACGTATAGGGACTCCCAGGTGTCCACAATATCGTGCGACGTGCGCCAGGAATTGGCATCTACAAAGGCACCCCATTCCCATACCCGGCCCCAGCCGTACTGGCAGAGGGAATAGAAGATGTCGCGCGGCTGTTCCCGGAGGAACTGCTGCATCTTCAGGTACGGGCGGATGAAAGCGGCCTCGGACTTGTCCCGGCCGGCATCAAAGACCTTGCTATAGCCGCACCAGTCGTATTTCAGATAATCCACCCCCCAGCTGTTCCATACCTCGGCGTCCTGCTTCTCGTGGTCCAGCGAGCCCAGATAGCCGCCGCAGGTGTAGTCCCCGGGACTGGAATAGATTCCGAATTTGAGGCCGTTGCCGTGCAGCCAGTCTCCCAGCGCCTTCATATCCGGGAACTTCTCATTGGCCTGGATATAGCCCTCCGGCGTACGCTCTTCGCCCTCCCAGGCATCATCGATGTTGATGTACGAATAACCGTAATCGGCCAGGCCCTTGTTGATGAGGGCGGCGGCCGATGCCATCACCTTCGCCTGGGAAACGCTCAGCGCCCAGCAGTTCCAGCTGTTCCATCCCATAGGCGGGGTAAGGCCTATCTTGTCCTCCCCTACATAAAGGGTAAAGGACGCCTGCGCACTTCCCTTTCCATTGGTAGCCGTAAACACCAGCGGGTACTCCCCGGGACGGCTGCAGCTGCCGCTCAGGACGCCCTTGTCCGGATCCAGCTTAACCCCCTCCGGAAGGCCTTCTACGGCATATTTCATAGGCTTTTCGCCCGAGAAAGCCAGGCGGAAAACAACCGGCGAACCAGGACGGACGCCAAACACCAGCGGACCGTTGTAACGCGGCGTAGCAGGAGCCGGGGGCGTAAGGATATAGGGGGCACAGACTTCGGCCTCCAGCACCTCCGGGAAGCGGGGGTCCATATACGTAACCTTGAGCCGCTTCTGGGGAGCCAGGGGGCAGAACAGCTGCTTTTCTTTCCAGGCCGGAAGAGTGACGCTCCGGGTCTCGGACTTCTCCACGCTCCCGGTGATGACATCGGAAACGGTAATCCGGAAGGAACCGGTTGTTTTCACAGAGGTGTTCAGAAGCACCTGATAGCCGCCATCGCCGGCCACCAGGGAAAGTTTGGCAAAGTCCTTCAGGCTGGGTTTGACCACCTTCACTTTTTCCCGGTAGATTCCGCCCGGATCTCCGTAATTGTACACGCGGACGGCAATCACGTTGTCCCGGTCCCAGCGCACCCACTTGGGGTCTACCACGTAATAGCGGCGTCTCCCCCATTCACTGCTGTATCCGCCCGGATCTTCCGGGAAGGTCCCATCCTTTCCCACCGGATAGCCGTTCACCCAGGTCTGGTCGGAATCGTCAATGGCTCCCAGATCCAGCATAATGGCCTCTACCACTCCCTTCCTGAGGGAGGAAGGGATGACCACGTGGATGCGGTACCAGCCTATTCCGTTGGCACTCTCCAGCCCCAGCGACTCCCAGGGCTGGTCCGTTAAGGATACCTCCTGCCAGGCACCGTCGTCATAGGCAAATGCATTCCAGGCTGGGTTATCCCCTTTCTGAAAACGGCCATTCCCAATGGATAGGTTCTGCGCCTGTAAGGCCAGCGGAAGCAGAATCAGTAGCGCCAAAAGGCGTGGACGTAACTTGTTCTTTATCATATCTTTATCCCCACGACTCCCCTCCCACGAGGGCGGGAGTCATTTACTTAAGTATTTAAATTTCAATAACTTATATCCACAGGGCTCCGGAGGAACAGCGACAGGGTACCCACAAAGCGGGAAACAGGTTCTATCCAGATTTCGTGGGAGGTAGCGTGGGCGGTTCCGTTCCAGAAGGGTTCATCATTGTGGAAGCAATCCACGCCCACAGGCAGGGCTCCCACTATGTTGTGCGTGCAGTAGGCAAAGTTGGGGGCATAATTGTAACCCACGCCATACATCAGACTGGAGCCAAAGGGATTGAGTCCCAGGGTCCATTCCAGCTGCATCTGCACCAAAGGCTTGGCATCCCCGTCCAGCAAATGGGAAGCCGCCGCCAAGGCCCACGCCTGCGAGAGGTGGAAGTTGGTGGCCCCGTGGAAGACGTGGTCCGTCCAGATGGGGAAGGTGCGGATGGCGTAATTCTCATTGATCTGCGTACCGGCTTCGTACTGTTCCAGCTGGGCCGGAGCGCTGATATCGGCCCGCCTGAAAATGCCGGCCGGCAGCAGTTGATAAGGGGCCGATATACGGCTGCCCGGAATCAGATAATGCCGCACAAAAAGCGCGGCTGCCTCCTTCCAGGGGGCCGACAGTTCCGGAAAAACGGAGGACAGTTCCTTCAGGGCCAGCATAGGAGCCTCATTGAAGGCGGCGTGATGGTCGTGCAGCAAGCTCCTTCGACGAGTATCCGTATAGAAATAGCCGGCATAAGGAAGGCCGTCCACCTCTTCCTGCTCCTGGCACCCGAGCACCAGGGAAGCAAAATGCAAAGCGGCGTCTTTAAAGCGATCCTCTCCCAGGCGCTCGTACAGACGGGCCGATGCAATGGCTCCCCAGGAAGCCTCCAGGTAACTGGCTTCTTCCCAGTCCGAAGCCCCCATGGCATACTCCCAGTCCTCAACGGCAGCCCTTTCCTCCCCGGCGCCGGAGAAGACGGCCGATTTGAGGAAGAGTTCCCAGGGGATGAATTCGGCCGGGGACACTACGTCGTCCAGCGTACCCACTTTCCCGTCGGTATACATCCGGACCTTGGACCAGCTCAGATGGCGGCCATCGGCAAAACGGGTCTTCAACAGCCAGTCTACGCCCCAGGCAGCCTCGGCCTGGAGGGCAGGAGTCAGTTCGGGGAAGGCGTCAGCCTTCAGGACCTCCTGAAGGGCGAAACAGGCATAGGCTGTACGCCAGGCGCCCTGCGAAAGGTCTCCAGCATCGTGCCAGCCTCCGTTCACCGGCTTCACTTCATTCCCGTAAAAGCCCAGGACATCCTGGTGACAGACCCCGTGGATTCCCTCTACGGGATAGCCACAGCGCTGGTGATAATAGAAATTGACGGCGGCTCGCAGCGGCTCTTTCCAAACCTTTTCACCAATGGAGAAAGGAAGGGACGAGGCCTCTCCATACCGCAGGGTATACGTTCCGGGGCGGGCCCACTCAGAGAAACCTAGCCGGGCATACCGGATTCCTTTGTATTCGCTCAGCTCCGGCGTTCCTTCGTAAACCACTTTTCCGCGCTTGTTCAGCAATTGGAAAGAGGGGGCATCCGATGCAGCGGCCAAGGCCCTCTTGGGATCCTGGGGCCGGTATCCTATATGCGGGACCAGGACTTCCCCTGCCGGGATGTCCCAGCCCTCGTAATGGTCCGGTTCCACCTTCTGCAGTTCCAGGGAATCGAAATCAATGGTGACATACGGTTCCCCCATTTCCGGGTCATACCCGGTACTGGTCTGGCAAATCTCCAGGCGCACCACGCTGTCTCGGGGAAAGTAATCGATTTCCCACAATACCTGCACCCAGCGGTCCTGGGGAAGATCCAGATTGGTTTCCCGGCTGGGAGTGAGCGTTCCGTCCGGAGTGGTGCTCACCAGGTCCAGGGCAAAACTGACGTTGGGGTTCCGGGAGGGATGGATGTACACCCAAAGGGACAGGCGGTTCCACTCGCTCCAGTCCTGGGGGCTATTCCATTCCAGCGCCACGCACGTGGTGCCTCCCTGCTCTCCGCTGAAACTGTTCCAAGAAGTCCGGTTGGCCGGATCCTTCAGCTGCGTGCTGTCCACCAGGGAAAACCGCTCCCGCAGCGCCTGTCGGCCGCTGTGCACATTCTCCCGGGTATATTCCAGGGTAGGGTTTCCTTCCCGGACCACCCATCGGCCTTCTTCCTCCATATCATCCAACAGGCAGGAAGCCAGCACCGGTTTCTGTGCCCAGCGGTCCAGCATGGAGACCCCCGGCTGCCTTCCCGAGCAGGAAAGCAGCAACAGAAGGGCGGCAGCGCCGGACAGCAGTCTACTTGGACTCATACACATTATACCCCATCTGACGGGCCACGGCAGACCAGGCGCGGGCCCGGCGTTCGAAGTCCGGATAATTCTTCTTTTCAGGCTGGCTCCAACCCACTTCGGCCAGGGCGAAAGCCCGGGGATAGAACTGGATTTCCGCGTGCCAGGCTTCGTGGACCCATTCTGTCCACAGGTTACCCTGCAGGCCCAGCACGTGGCGGGCATCGGCCTCGGAAATTCCTTCTACCAAAGGTTCAAAAGAGTAGACCTTTTCCAGCGTCAGGAGCCGCCCCGCAGGCTTGTACTGAAGGGGATCCTGGTGATAATCCAGATAACAGTATTGCGTGGGTGTGAAGATGACATCGTGGCCCTGGGAGACCGCCTTCAGGCCACCCTCCGTTCCGCGCCAGGACATCACGGTGGCATCCGGAGCCAGGCCTCCTTCCAGGATTTCATCCCAGCCGATGATGCGCTTTCCGTGTTCGTGGGCAAAGCGCTCCATCCGCCGGATCATATAGCTCTGCAGTTCTTCCACGCTTTGGAGCCCTTCGGCCTTCATCCGGGCCTGGCAGTCCGGACACAGTTCCCAGTTCCGCTTGCCGGCCTCGTCTCCACCGATGTGGACATAGGGGCTGGGGAACATCTCAAAGGTTTCCAGAAGCACCTTTTCCAAGAACTCATAGGTGCTTTCCTTGCCGGGGCAGAGTTCCCAGTCGTCCGGCGTTTTCTTCAGGCTGCAAGCCAGTTCGGGATAGGCCGCCCGGGTCTCAAAATTGTGGCCCGGCATCTCTATTTCCGGAATGATCTCGATATGCCTTTCAGTCGCAAAGGCCAGGAGCTCAGCTATGTCTTTCTTGCTGAAATAACCGCCATAGGCTCCCGGGGTACCTTCCTCCACAAAACGGCCTCCCAGCACTTCTCCCCCACTTTCTTCCCATTCCCAGAAATCCGCAATGGGCCTCCAGGCGGCCAACTGGGTGAGCCTGGGATAGGCGTCTATCTGCAGCCGCCAGCCCGGGTTGTCCACCAGGTGGAAATGGAAGCGGTTCATCTTCAGAAGGGCCATCATTTCCAACTGCTTCTTCACGAACTCCTTGTCCTGGAAATTACGGCTCACATCCAGCATCAGTCCCCTGTATTGGAAACGCGGCCAGTCCAGGATGGTGCAGCAGGCAACCGTACTGTCCAGGGCCTCCAGCATCTTCAGGGACTGCCGGGCATAAAACACGCCTTCTTCATCGGCCGCCTCTATTTTCACGCCTCTCTTTCCCACCTCCAGCCAATAGGCTCCTCTGAGTTGCCAGTCGGTCAGCTTCCGGCCATTCAGCCGTTTGAGGAAGGCCTTCTGAGAGACTTTCACTTTTTCAGGCAGTTGAGCCAACTTAGCGGATTCCACGTTGCCGGAAGTGAGGGAATACTCCACCGGAGCCGGAATAAGGTCTCCCGGCGTTGCACCCGGAGCAGTCTTTCCGGCAAAAAGAAGAGGCAGCAGTATCCAGAAGATTTTACGCATAGTCTATTCAAATCTAAACCAATCTATCTCAAACAGTTCCACAGGACTTCTCCAGGATCCATACTCCCCGGAGAAGGTGAACCAGAGTGCCTGGGGGCCTTCCTTATACTCATCCAGTTTACACTCCAGGGTTACCCACTCCCCCTTTCCGGCGGGAACGTCCACCCCGGCAATCTCTCCGTAGAAAGACTGGTCCTGGTGGACAGAAATGTAACCTCCGGAGAGGGAACGCACCCGGACGGTAAACTTGGTAAGACCGGCGGGGAAGTCCACATATTTCCAGGCGGCCTTGCTGCCATCCAGGATGCCGGAGAGGATCTCCCGGTTGGCGGTTTCCAGACGCACGTGGGGACCTCCGTTAACCAGGCAGGCGCGGGCTGCGTCAATGGTACGGGTGGCCGGAATGGGCTTACCGGCGCCCTGGGAGGTCATTTCCACTTCACGGATGGTGCCGTCCTCATTGAAGGTAATGGGTTCTATGCAAGCCTTGCGCAGCTTGCTGGAATGGTGGGTGGAACGGTGGTACAGCACATACCACTGCCCACCAAACTCCACTACGGAGCCGTGGTTGTTCCACACGTCGGGGTCGCAGCCGTTGCTGTCTATGATAACGCCCTTGTACTCGTAAGGGCCAAAGACATTCCGGGACATGGAATAGGCCAGACAAGAAGGCATATCCTGGCGGCTTACGGCAGCATATACATAGTAATACCAGCCATTCCGCTTGAACACGAAACTGCCTTCGTGGAAGAAGTGTTCATCCTCCGTCACCAGTCCCTGATGCAGCGTGGACATATCCAGCGAGGTCATATCGGCATTCAGCCGGGCGCCCTGGGCACTGAACTGGTCCCAGAAATAATAGGCCTGCCCGTCATCATCTATGAACACGCAAGGGTCTATGCCCCGGATGCCTTCTATGAGTTTCCCGTCCCGGAAGGGTCCGGTGGGAGAATCGGAAACGGCTACGCCCTCGGTCCATTCGGAGAGGTCGTAGTACAGGTAATACTTCCCGTCTTTCTGGGCAATATCGGGGGCATAGAGGTCTGCATCACTGTAGGACACCCCGTCGTAGGGTCCCTTGGTAGCAAAAATATTGGGATGAAGCGTCCAGTGCAGCATATCATCCGTAGACAGAAGGTGATGATAGGCCGAGCACCAAAGATCCAGGTTCAGGTCCAGTGAACAGGCCACATACAGTCTTCCGTCCAGCACCTTGGCGCTGGGGTCGGCCATATAGACACCCATAGGGCAGATGGGATTGTAGCCATATTCTCCGGCAGGCACCGGCTCGCGGTCCGGATGGAGGGCCACCTTCACTTCCTGCCGGTTGTTCCGGCAGGAAAGAAAAACTGGCAGCACACACAGTGCCGCCAGTAGAAAAAGACGAATCTTATTCATGATAAAGCATCTCGGCAGGGATGCGGGACACCTCTACACCGGGTCCGGAGAGACCGATTTCCACATCGTCTCCGCCGTAGTTTTCAAAGTACTGGACCTCCAGGCTGTGATAACCGGCATTGAGTTTCAGGAAGATATCCTTGAAGCCGCCGCCGTCGCGGTCCATATCCCAGAGGAGTTCACCGTCCATCCAGCCTTTGGAACCGTCGTCCGTGCACACGGAGAGCACGTACTCCCCTTCCTTGTCAATCTTCAGCAGGCCTTTAAAGACAATGCCGAAATGATCTTCCTTCTGCTTGATGGCTTCGGTGCCAAAAGCCGGAGTGATGCCGCTGGCCTTCACGGGAGCAGCCAGTACATCCTGGCAGCTCTTGAAGTCTCCTTCACTGTAGGTATACCGCAGGCCCTTTCCCTTGGGGGCAGCCTTGACAGCCTCAAGGGGAATGATCACGGGCTTGGCTTCCTCGCTCTGGAGAGCCGGGTCAAAAGGCAGGCACTTTTCTCCGTTGCCGGGCGTGAAGTCCACGCCCAGGATATCAGCGATGGTAGCGGCGAACTGCTTGTTATAGAAAACCCCGTTGTCAGAGGTCTCGCCCAGAACAGGAATGCCCTTGCCAAAAGCTACGAACCAGGTTTCGTTGGAGCCGCGGACGCTTTCTCCGTGTCCACGGAAGGCTTCGCCGCGGCCACGACCGTGGTCACAGGTGAGGATATAGGTGGTTTTGCCCTTATAGAAAGGATCGCTCTCGCAATACTCTACGATACGGCGGATATACAGGTCCGTCCAGTGGGCGGCATCCAGATACAAGTCGTACTTGCCTTCGTGGGCAAACTCATCGGTATCTCCAAAACCCACATAGAACACCTTGGGGTGCTCTTTCATAAGGGTTTCCATGGCCATGCCGTAGGTAACGCAGTCCAGGCGTTCGGAATCCCCGAAACCGCCATCCGGGACCCCTGCATCCACATCCTGAAGCAGGCGGGCTACATAGCTGTCCGTATAGGAGGGTTCGTGGGCGCTGCTGGCCTTGAAGCCGCCGCGCTCATTGTTCACGGCAAAGCGGATGCTCTCCCAGGAGGTAAACATCATCACCTGGCCCTTGTAGCGAGGATCCTGGTTCACCACCTCCAATACGCTCACGTTGGGGTTAGGATTGGGATCGTTGGAGTCTATGCGGGCATCATCGGCCCAGCCGCAGAACATTTCGCTGTAACCAGGATAGGAGAAGTTCATGGTGTTGGACACCGTCATCTGGCTTCCTTTGTAGCGGTTACCCAGCATATAGCCGTGCGTGGGGGCATAACTCCACACGAAAGGCATCAGGGCCTCACGGCGCTCCTCGGGCGTTTCTTTCCAATACTTGTCTTTCAGAATCTCGGGGTGCCTCACAAAGCGGGTATCCACGGCCAGGGCGTCATCGGCCCCGCCATAGAGTTCCTGCCAGCGCAGGCCGTCAAAGGTAATGACTACCAGACGGGGATCGTTGTCCCCCTTGCTGCAGGACACCAGCGCAGCCAGCGCCAAGGCTCCCAGGATGAGAATCTTTTTCATAGTGGTTAGTATTTGATTTTTCCTGATTTATCTACGTGTACGGTGCTGCTTTGCCCGTCTCCCCACAGGAGCACCAGGTCAAAGGGAACGTTGGTGGTTACGGTGATCACCGGTTTTTCGGAGGCCGATTTGCGGGCGGCCACCTTGAGACCCACCACCCCTTCAGGGCCGAAGGGATAGCGCTCGATTCCGTGGGCTTCCAACTGACGGACGTCCCATTCGATCTTATTCTCGGAATACTGCCCCCGGATGCCCAGGATGGCCTCGATGAATTCTGCGATGGGCGGCAGGCCGGTCCAGCCCACAAAGTCCTTGCGGGCCATAAAGCCGGGCTCGATGCTCTCCGGAGCGTAATACTCCCAGAAGGTTCCGGTGTTTTTCCATACCTGGAACACATTGTCATAATGGTTGGTGGCAATCTGGCGGGAAAGGTCTTTGTAGCCCTTCCGCCACAGACCGTCTATCACCATATAGTTGGTGCCCGGCCAGATACCGCCCTGCCAGTAGCGGCCCAGGGGGTTGTATTTCTTATGGTCTGCACTCAGGGAAGGCACGCGGTGGGGGCGGTCGAACTCCGTCGTATCCGAGAGATGCGCCACCAGCGTATCCAGTTTTTCTCCGTCCAGGACATCGGTCTGAAGGGCCCAGAAGGCCGATATGCCCTTGGTGGTGCTGCGGGAGCCGTCGGCAAAGACGTCGTAGAGGAAGCCGGTGGCGGGGTCCCACATATTCTCGTTGATCCAGGACTTGAGGAATTTCATTTCATCTTCCATCTCCTCAATCTCCTGCCAGCGCTCCGTGTAAAAGCCTATCTGCATAAGGCAGTTGTTCACCAGATACTGCTGCAGATTGGTATCCAGCCAGGTCAGGTGGCCGTTGGAGAAAATCTGGTTGTACCCTTCGGGCACGCGGGGCATATTGTCCATTCCGGTTCCCCAACCGCTGCTCCAATAGGTACCGTTCTGCCAGGTGCGGTTGAGTTTCCACCACTGGGCGTAGGCCACCAGGGCCGGAAATACGCGGTGCAGGCGGTCTATGTCTCCAAACTGTTCGTAATACAGCAGTTCGGCCCAGGGAAGCAGGTTGGGGCCCGTGCTCACAGGGTCGTACCTTTCAAAGCAGTCGGAGCCGTCGGCCCGGATCTCTCGGCAGATGAAGCCGTCCTGGTGCTGCTTGGCGTAGAAGTTATCCAACGTCTTCTGGAATGTCGTCCCACATAAAGATGTTGCCGTTGTAGGCCACATCCAGGTAGGGGCTCACAAAGCCGGAGCCCTCCTGCGGCTGCCGGATATTGCCGATGGCAATCTTCCAGGCGTGCCAGTACATATCCACCTGGTCCTGGTGCCCTTCCCAGAAGGGGGCGGGCAGCACTTTGCGGGCCTGTTCAAAGCTACCGGGCTCCCGGGTTTCCCGGGGCATCGTGCGGTAGGGATTTTCGGCCACGAAGATGTTCTTCACGTACGTATTCTTGTACGGAAGTTCATAAGGACCGCTTCTGAGATCCTGTCCCCACACCGGGAGGCAGGTCAGGAGCAGGCATAGGGCTAGGGTCTTTCTCATTTGGTTACCAGGCGTTTGATGGTACGGGCAATCTCAATGTTCAGATAGGTTCCGGTGAACTCGCGGGAACCGGGGCCGTAAGCGAACACGGGCACCACGGTGGGCGTATGGTCATCGGAATTGTAGACGGCCAGGACGTGGCCGGTGGACAGGTCTCCGTCCAGCAGGGTGAGGCCACCGGTCTCGTGGTCTGCCGTAACGACCACCAGGGTTTCTCCGTTGGAGTCTGCAAATTTGAGGGCTTCGGCCACGGCCAGGTCAAAGCTGAATTCCTCGATGACGGAAGCCGGGAAGCAGTCGCTATGGCCGGCATAGTCAATCTTGGCGCCCTCCACCATCAGGAAGAAGCCCTTCTTGGAATCCTTGGAAAGCTTTTCGATGGAGGATTTGGTAATCCGGGCCAGGAAGTCCAGCGTTTCCTCGGTGGCATAGGCTCCCATACGGTCGTCCAGGCAGATGAGTTTGCCGCTCACTTCATTCACGGCCGTAGCGTCTTTTGTATAGCTGTAGCCATTGGCCTTGATGCCGGAGAGCATATCGATGCCATCCTTCCTGGGTCTTTCCAGATAGCCGGTGCCGGGGCCGCAGATGAGGTCCACGTCGCTGGTGAGCCAGTAACTGGTGATGCGGTCCGTGCTGTCCCGCTCGGAGGTGTGGCCGTAGAATACGGCGGGGGTGGCATCGGCAATATCTCCCAGAGAGACCACGCCCGTGGCCTTGCCCTGTGCCTTGAAATAGTCCGTGAGGGCGGGATATTCCACGGAACCGTCCTTGTTGGAGGAGATATGGCGGGTCCAGGATATCTCTCCCGTGGCCAGTGCGCTGCCGCCGGAAGCGGAATCTCCAATGAAATCGTCGTTGGGATTGTAATACTGTATGCCCACACTCTTGAGTTTGAGCATACTCAGTTCATACTGGTTGGCATAGGCCGCGGCCATCACCTGGTTGATGCCCATTCCGTCTCCAATCAGGAGGATCACGTTCTTGATCTTCTTGTTGGAGCCGTCGTTGCGGTACGTGGGCGTGTACGTGGGTACACGGTGGCTCAGCTGCAGTTTCTCGTTCTGGAAACCGGAGAAACTGCGGGTGGCGGCATCCAGTTTCTTGGTACCGGTCACGCCGGCCTGCACCTCGTGCTTGCCCATAATGAAGTTCTTGTTGCCCCAGTCGCTGAAGAAGAGCGAGGCCACGGCGGGCTTGTCCGTGTTGATGATATCCACACCCAGCTTCCAGAAGGTAAAATAGGCCGTGGTGCCCTCGGGAGCCTCCCAGAAACGGATGGGCTTGCCCCAGGAATGCACCCGTTCGATGGCGGCCGTCACGGCGTCCAGTTCGGAATCGATCATCCTGCCCTTTCCGTTCCACTTTTTGGCAAACATCCGGAAGGAATTGCTCACCAGGGCTACGCGCTCCAGCTGGGCCGGGGTATAGGTTTCCCGGATATCGCCGTCAAAGCCCACCCAGGCGGGATAGTCCTGGAAATGTTCTTTGGCAGGGACATTGCCGGTGATGGCCACCTGAACGGCACCCGGGGCGCAGAATACGTCCGGGAACTGCTCCAGCTGTCTGACCACTTCCGCCAGCGTGGGTTCCGTAGCGCTCTTGAGCTCGACCAGAAGCATCAGGCGGTCATCGGAACCGGCCCACATCCGGTTTCCGTTGGCGTGGAAGGTACGGACAATGGGATCCACATACATTCTAAGGAAGCTGTTTTCCAGCTTCAGATCCTCCAACTCATGTCCCACCAGCAACTGGCCCTCGTGCAGGAACACATCGGCCTCAATGGAACGGCAATGCTGGGAATAAGCTTCCCAGAAGGGAGCCGTGCGGTTATAATCGTTGTGCGAATGCAGCACCACAGGCTGCTGGGCAGCGAGGGAAAGCGGCAGCAGGACTGCCAGACCAAGTAGGAAGTTTCTCATTATCTGTAATATAATTGTTCTTCAGGTACAAGGGTAAAGTCCACTTCGTTCTCGGGACACCAGTGCCAGACCAGGGCCTGTCCTTCGTAGTCTTCCAGGTATACCAGCCTGTAAGCGTGCATACCTTTGAGAAGCGGAATGCGGCCCATGGTGGTAATGGCCGAATGGGAGCCGTCGTTGTTCACTACCAGCTGGCCGTCTATTTCCAGGATGGCGCCGTCATCACTGGTAAGGGCGAAACTCCAGATGCCGTCGGCAGGGATGTCGATGTAGCCGGTGAAGATATAGCCAAAATGGTCTTCGTCCGGGGCGCCGGCAATGGAAGGGCTCTTCATTACGCCACTCCCCTTCACGGGGCTTTTTTTCACATCGGCGGCCCAGGCGAACTCACCCTGGTGGTAGGTATAGCGGCAGCCGTTCTTGAGGGCGCCCACCTTGGCGGCCGGGAAATACTCGGCCTTGGTGGCCAGGGCGAAAGCCTCAGGAGAAGGCTTCATCCCCGCCTTGAAAGCCCGGGCACGGATAAGGGCCGAATGGTCCAGCTGGACAGGGCCCGTATACAGGGGACTGTCCTGCGTGGGTTCGCTGCCGTCCAGGGTATAATGGATGGCGGCGCCTTCCGTGCGGCTGGAGAGGACCAGGTCCAGGGATTCCTTGAACAGGGACAGGCCTTCCGGCAGGGCGGGTGTGGAAACGACGGGCTCCTTGCTCAGGGAATAAGGGGCAGGAAGGGCATCCCTGCGGTGGTCCGGCCGCTTGGAAAGCGTGAAGGCCAGGGTACCGCCGGCCATAATTTCCTCATAGGTGATGTAGTTGCGGTCCAGGGACTGGCCGTTGAGTTTCACTCCGGACACAAACTTCCAGTTGGGATAGTCGGCCGTGATGGTCAGGGTTTTCCCATTACCTAACGAAAGAGTGGCTTTCTTGAACAGAGGAGCCGCCAGGACATATTCTCCGCTGGCGGGGCAGGCGGGATAGATACCCAGGGAGGAGAGAACGTACCAGGCACTCATCTGGCCGCAGTCTTCGTTGCCGCAGACGCCTTCGGGAGTGGTATCGTACATTTCTTCCAGCAGGGAGCGGACGGTCTCCTGGCTGCGGGACGGAGCGCCCAGCCAGTTATAGATCCAGGCCATATGGTGGCTGGGCTCGTTGCCGTGGGCATACTGACCCATCAGGCCGGTGATGTCCGAAACCTTCACTTTGTCACTGCGCTCCTGATAGGTAAAGAGGGAGTCCAGGGCCGCCAGCATGGGCTGGGTGCCGCCCATCAGGTCCGTATGGCCGGCTACGTCGTGCGGGACAAAGAAACGGGCCTGCCAGGGAATGGCTTCCGTATAATCGTACGTGGAGGCAATGGGGTCGAAGGGCTCCACCCAGTTACCGTTGTGGTCCCTTCCGCGCATGAAGCCGGTGGTGGGATCAAAGACATTCTGGTAACGCAGGGAACGGGCGTAGTATGTGGCGGCTATATCGGCCTGGCCCAGACTCTCTGCCATACGGGCTATGCACCAGTCGTCGTAGGCCATCTCCAAGGTTTGGGAAACGGACTCGCGCATAAGGTCCGAAGGAATGTAATCATACTTGTTGTAGAGGTCCGAGGTAATGCCCTTGTTCTTGTTGGAAGAAGCCACCATGGCGGCGAGGGCCTCGTTTCCGTCGTAGCCGCGGATACCGTGGAGCCAGGCATCGGCAATGACGGGAATGCTGTGGTAACCGATCATACAGCCGGTCTCCCCGTAGCCCAGGGGCCAGATGGGAAGTTCTCCCCAACGGCGGTACATCTCCAGCATGCTATTGATCATATCATTGACCAGGGTGGGGTTCAGCAGGGTCTGCAACGGGTTCCAGCTACGGAAGGTATCCCACAGCGAAAGGGTGGAATAGAAGGGTCTGGGACTGGTGAAATCGGCAATGTTGTTGGGCTCCACGAAAGTGTGGTAGAAACAGGTGTAAAACTGCTCCACGGGACCGCCTTCTACGGTAATACGCCCGAGGGCCTCATTCCAGGCCCTGGTAGCCTGACCCAGGACGGCATTGAAGTTCTTTCCGTCCGTTTCCGCCACGCGGTTGGTCCTGGCTTCCTCTATACCGGTATAGGACAGGCCCACCCAGACGGTGAGTTCCGACAGGTCTTCCGGGAAAGTGAGCAGGAGTTCTCCGGGGGCCACTTCTTCGGCCTCCTCGAATTCCTCGGAGAAGGCGGCGTTGAGATAAATGGCTCTGCCCTGCACCCATCCGTTTACCAGGCGCTTGCCGCTTACCTCGTCGTCATCTTCTTCCTTGAACCAGGCTTCGACGGCCACATTGCCGTTTCCGATGCAGTGGTTGGCATTGAGCAGCAGGCGGCGCTTCCCTTCTGCGGTAAACGTGTAACGGTGCACGCCCACGTGCGGGGCAGCGGTAAGCTCCACCGTCACCTCAGGGGTTACCACCTTGTAATAACCGGGACGGGCCTCCTCCATTTCGTGGTCCAGCGGGAGGGGCTTGATATCCTCCACGCCGGGGGTAAAGAGAAAATCTCCCAGGTCTGCGCAGCCCGTACCGGAAAGATGCGTATGGCTGAAACCCAGGATGGAGGTATCGGAATAGTGGTAGCCGGAGCAGCCGTCCCATCCGTAAGTGCGGGTATCCGGGCTCAGCTGGACCAGGCCGAAGGGCGTGGTGGCACCGGGATACGTATGACCATGGAAGCCGGTACCGTTGAAGACATTCGCCGATTCGAGGGCCGAAGGGGACGTCTGCCGGGCGCAGGCGACCGTGACGGCCAACAAGATGATAAACAGCTGGTTAAGTCTCATTTGTATAGGAATAACTTTAATAATTGGCCAGGCATAGTGTTATTTCACAAATTTAACAAAAAAACACGCAAAAATCAAAAGGTTTTTTCTTACAGAAAAAAAGGGCGGAGCCTTGCGGCTTCGCCCTGATGAAATTCTTCGTTTAAGCTAAAGATTCTACTGGACCTGATAGCAGCCCATGTTGATCTTACCATCTACGACACGGTTCTTACCCAGGAGGTCTTTACCGTAGTCTTTCATGATCTTGGCCACATCGTCGCTGTAGTCACCGTTGAGGGCGTCTCCCTTGGGCATGTAGTCGCCCTTGGCAGGATCAGCGAAGATGGTGGTAAGGTCGAAGCCCACCTTGGGAATGATGTTGCCCTTCTCGGCATCCGGTTCGGGTTTGCCGTCACCGTAGATACCACCCTCGATGATGTTGCTGCGCACCACGCAGTCTTCACGCACCACGCAGTCCAGCTTGGCCTGGTAGGCCTGGCGGTAGAACACGTCGGGGTTGTCCTTGATGGCGGAGAGATTACCGGCCACGATATTGTTCACCATGAACATCTTGATCTGCTCACGGGTCTGGATGCAGAACCAGGGGCTTCCATCATTCTCATCGTAGTTCTTGTTAGCGGTGATGGTGTTGTTGATCATGTACATCTCAACATTCTTGTAGATCATCACGGCAGCGCAGTAACCGTCGAACTTCTTGGCGAAGTTGCCGGTGATGAGGTTGTTGATCAGGTAAACCTTCTGGTTAGCCTCGCCGTCGAAGCAGAAGCCACCGGCGTGGTGACCCGTGCTCACGTTGTCCTTGATAATGCTGTTCTTGACGATGCAGGTACCATCTACGCCTTCTGCGGTGAGCAGGGCGCCACCACGGTTGGTGGAGGTGTTGTCGTGAATGTAGCAGTTGTCTACGATCACGTCGCCGCATACATAGATGCCGCCGCCCTTGTTCACGATATCGTTGGCGTAGCCGTTACGCAGCTCGAAGTTGGAGATGGTAGCCGGGCTCTCGAGGGGTTCTTTCACCTTGGTCTGGGGGTTGAAGCCCACGAATACGCAGTTCACGGTATTGTTACCGTCGATGACGGACTTCTTGTCCACGTTCTGCTCCGTAAAGCCATTCTCCCAACCACCGGAAACGGTCACATCGGCCTTGAGGCATACTCCGCCAGGGAATACGGCACCGGCAGCGACACGCACCTCAGAATAGGCGGGAGCGCTGTTGATGGCAGCCTGGAGGTCTTCACCCTGGGCCACAACGATGGGCTTGATGAAGCCGAAGGGCTTGTCGCTTTCCACCTTCATACCCTCCAGGGACTCAACATAACCCCAGATGTAGTACATGGTGTTCTTTTCCAGATTGGAAAGGGTGATCTTGTTCTTTCCGGCCACCAGGGCGGTGGTACCGGACTGCTTGGTAGCTTTGGACTTGTCGTTCTCCTTGCTGAAGAGGACACCCCAACCGGCATAGTCATCCAGGTTGGACGTATTCACATCCACGGCAATGGTGGCATAGTCGTCACCAAATGCGGCAACGGAAAGTGCGAGAGCAGCGTCCAGATCCTGCGTCTTCTGGCTGATGACGCAGACACCGCCACCGGCGATGGGGAACTCGGCGCGACGCACCAGGCCCGTGGTGTTGAGCTTGGTGGTGAAAGTGGCCGTAGTGCCGGACTGGGTCATGGTGATCCAGGAGGCATTGATGGGAGTCAGGTTACCGGGAACGGTCATCGTGAAGGTAGAGGGCTTGTAGTCCACTACCTTACGATACGGGTTGGCTTCTTCCTTCACCTTTCCACAGGAAACAGCGAGAAGGGCCACGCCCAAGATAGCAAATAATATCTTTTTCATAATGATCTCTGTTCTGAAAGATTACTGCCAAGCCGGTACATTCTTGAGGGCGCCGGCGCTCTTGTTAATCTGCTCGGAAGGATAAGGGAAGGTCATGTACTTGTCGCTCCAATGCTTCTCCGGAGTCTTGTAGTCCTCGTAAGCACCTACGGTAGGAACACCGGCGGGGTCTGCACGGTCTACATAGTGACGGGCACGGGGATGGGCGTTGAGTTCGGCCACGGCAAGAGCCTTGATGGCATCGGCACCGGAATAAGCCCAGCGCTTGCAGTCAGCGGCATGGTCGGCGGCCAGCTCGAAGGCCAGCTCGCAGCGACGCTCGTGGTAGAGGTCGGCCCAGGTGGCGTTGCCGGGGAGAGGAGACAGGTGAGAGCGGGTGCGGATACGGTTGATATCGGAAGCAGCCTTTCCGGCTTCACCGGCTACGAGGTAAGCCTCGGCACGGAGCAGCAGGCAGTCTGCAAAGCGGACGATGGGCCAGTTGATGCGGGTGGTGGGCCAGTCACCATTGGGGTTCACAAGACCGGAGCCCGTAGGATCTGCGGGAGCGAAGGCCTGCATGAACTTGTAGATGGCAAAACCGGATTCCACATCGGAGGTGGACCAGAACTTGCGGGTTTCACCGAAGAACGGGAACTCGTCGCCGTATTCCAGGATGGAAGCCTTGAGACGCTCGTTGCCGGCGCCGTCCTTCAGCATTTCCTCGTAGATATCGTAGGAGGGTTTGAACTGGCCCCAGCCATTGAACTTACCCCAGCCCTTGTTCTCCAGCAAAACGCCGGTGATTTCAACACCACCGCCGTCGGTGCCGCCGTCAGAAGGCCAGCCCCAGCAGTATTCAACGGTCCAGAACTTGGCATAGTCGGGGGCAAAGAGGTCTGCAAACTTGGGAGCCAGGTCACGGCCATATTCGCTTTCCAAGCGGTTTACGCAAGTGATCACATTGGGCCACTGGGTCTTGTCCCAGGTTGCCCAGTAGGCATACGTCTTGGCCATGAGGGCAGCGCAGGCAGCCTTGTGGACACGGCCACGGTCTGCAGCGCTGTATTCCTCAAACTTGGGGACTAGGGCCTCAGCCTTCTCCAGGTCGGAGACGATGTACTTATAGTCGTCCATCACAGTGGCCTGCTGGGCAGGAATCTCGTTGTTGTATCCACCTTCCACATCTTCGTACGCCACGAAGGGAACGCCCAGGTCCTTGGTACCGTAACGGTAGGCAATGAGGAAGTGCCAGTAGGCGCGGAGGAAATAAGCCTCGCCCAGGCTGCGGGTTTCAATAGCGGTAAGAGAAGTCTCGTCCGCCTTGAGGAGGAGCTGCTGGATGACCCAGTTGCAACGGTTCATACCTTCTTTGTAGGCTTTCTCAAAGACACCGCGAAGAGGGCTCTCGTCACCGGTATAGTTAAGGGTGGCCAGCGTAGGATAGCTGCGGGTACGGCCCCACACGATATCGTTGGCGCAAGCCTGCTCCCAATAGATTTCACGGCCCAGTACGGCTTCCTGAGGAAGGCGGGCATAGCAGCCGTCCACGGCGTCAATGGCCTGCTGGTCGTTCTGGAAGAACTGGTCCTGGGTAGGATAACCCTGAGTCTGGACATCCAGGAACTTTTCGCAGGATGCTGCGCTCAGAGCGCCAAGGGCAATAGCAGTGATAACAATATACTTTTTCATAATCATGCTCGTATTAGTAGGTCAGTTTTACACCAAAGGCGAATACGCGGGAAACCGGGTACATGAGGCCGTCCCAGCCGCCCACTTCGGGATCCATACCGGAGTACTTGGTGATGGTAAGAAGGTTCTCACCGCTGAAGTACACGTTCAGGGAGCTTCCGCGATCGTTGAAGTGCTTGCACTTGCGAAGGAGGGAGGTGAAGTCGTAGCCGATGGTTACGTTCTTGAGACGGAGATAGGAACCGTCCTCGATGTACCAGTCGGAAGGAGTGGAGAAGTTACCGTTGGGGTCGTTCTTGCTCAGACGAGGGATGGAGGAACCGGTGTTGGTGGGGCTCCAGGCATTCAGGATCTCCACGCTGCGGTTGAAGTTACCTTCCACATCGCCCAGGATCATCTGCTTACCCACATAGGCAATCTTGTTGCCGGCAACACCCTGCCACATCATGGAGAAGTTGAAGTTCTTGTAGTTGAAGCCAGCGCTCAGGGCAAAGGTGTACTTGGGCATGGCGGAACCTACATACTGACGGTCGTTGTCGTCAATCTTGCCGTCACCGTTGGCATCCACAAAGCGGAGGTCACCGGCCTGGGCAGCGGGCTGGATGAGCTTACCGTCCTTCACGTGGTCGTAAACGTCTTCTTCGCTCTGGAAGATGCCGTCGGTCTTGATCACATAGAAGGAATTCAAAGGCTGGCCGGCCTCGGACTGATAGATCCAGGGCATCATACGGAAGTCTCCGCCGCCGGTCCACTTACCGGCGTTGCCATCCTCGTCCAGAACGCCGGTGGAAATCACCGCGTTGTGGTTGTAAGCGAAGTTACCCGTTACATAGTAGTTGAAATCCTTACCGATCTTGTCTTTCCAGTTGGCCAGGAACTCGACACCGGTGTTGCGGATTTCACCCTGGTTCACCTTCATGGCATCCAGGCCGATGGTCTGGGGCCAGCCCATGGTCTGGTCCTGGATCAGGTTGAACGTGCGCTTGTTGTAGTAGTCAACGGACAGGGAGAGGCGGTCGCGGAAGAGATCCACGTCAATACCACCATCAAACTGCTCGGAGGTTTCCCAGGTCAGAAGCTGGTTCACAGCCTTCTGGGGGAACCAGAAAGTACCATACTGGGCACCGGTTTCCACACCGTAGATAGCAGACTCATTCCAGTTGCTGCTGCTCAGGTTGGCGCTCTTGTAGTTGAGGCCGATGGAACCCAGGTTACCTACGCGACCCCAGGAAGCACGGAGCTTGAGGAGGCTGATGGCGTCGGTCTGGGGGAAGAAAGGCTCGCTGGAAATCTTCCAGGCACCGGTCACGGCCGGGAAGTCACCCTTGTTGTGACCCTTGGGCAGGCGGCCGGCATAGTCACGGCGCCAGGATGCGGTCACAAAGTAGCGGTCGTCATAGCTGTAGGAGCCACGGGCAATGAAAGCCACGTTGGCATCGTCACCGGTGTACCAGTCACCCTTGGTGTCGTTGTCACCCGCGGTAACGGTACCGGCGAAGGCGATATACTGGAGAGCTTCGGATTCATCCTCGAAGTCTTTACCCACGAGGGAGAAGCCGCGGCCCCAGGAACGGTTGGCCGTAGTAGAGAGGAGAGCGCCCACCGTGTGCTTGCCGAAGGTACGGTCAAAGGTGAGGGTGTTTTCCGTGCGCCACTCTTCGTCGCGGCTGGTGATCCACTTGAGCTTGTTGTCCAGAGCGGGCTTACCAATCTCGGGACGCTTGGGATTGAAGTTCTTGTACAGCCACTGGGAGTTGTTGTAGGTGAACTTGGAATTGAACTTGAGACCCTTCACGATGTTGGCAATCTCAAGGCCCGTGGTGGTCCAGAACTTGGTGGTGTGGTCATAACGGGTATCGGCCAGCAGGAGGCGGAGCGGGTTGATGGCATCACCGTGGATATCGGCAAAGTTGCTGCCGTACTTGGCAATGTAGGCGGGATCCTCGGTCACGGTACCGCCGTAAGAACCGGCGTAAGGACCGGCAGTAGCATAGGCTTCTGCACTCTGAGGCATGTAGATAGCGGAAAGGATGGAACCGCTGTAAGCGCTGCTGGTGTTGGTACCGCGGCTGCTCACGTCACCGTAGGAGAGGTCCTCCGTGATCTTGATGTACTTGTTCAGCTGGTACTCTCCGTTGTAGCGGACACCCAGCTCTTTCTTGAACGTACCCACCAGGACACCGGGGTTGTCCTGATAGCTGAAGGTCAGACGGCTCTTGAGCTTGTCGCTACCATAATTGAGGGTGAGACCATGACGCTGATAGAAAGCCGTGCGGAAGATCTCATCCATCCAGTTGGTGCGGGTGGTTCCCACCCAGGGGTTCACGTTGGTATCCCAGCCGGTAGGCAGGGTAAGGCCGGCGTTGGCATAGGAGATCTTGCGCATCTCAATCTCCTGCTGAGCGTTCAGCGACTGGGGAAGATTGGAAGCCACATTGGCACCAGTCACGAGATTGTACTCTACATGGATGCCCTGGGAGCCCTTCTTGGTGGTTACCAGGATAACGCCGCCGGCACCGGAAGTGGCACCGTAGATAGCGGCAGAGGCAGCGTCCTTCAAAACGACGATGCTCTCGATATCGTTCATGGAGGTGATGGGAGCGCCGGGAACGCCGTCTACTACCCACAGCACGGAGTCTCCGTTACGGGAGCCCTGGCCACGGATAATGACCTGGGGCGTGGAATCCGGAGAACCGCCGTTGGCAGAGATAGTCACGCCAGGGATCTGGCCCTGGAGCATGCCCTCCGTGGAGGTAACCGGACGGGAGGCCAGCTCTTCGGCGTTGTTCACGATACCCACAGAAGCGGACAGGTCCTTCTTCTTGGTCTGGGCACCGTAACCGAGGGCAACGGCTTCCTGAAGCATTTCAGCATCTTCCACGAGGACGATGTTGATGTTGGTGCGACCGTTCACGTTCACCTGTTGCGTGGCGTAGCCCAGGCAGGAGACTTCGAGAACAGCGTTGGACGGAACGGAAATGGTATAATTACCATCCAAGTCCGTAACGGCGTTGGCACTACCGGAGAGCACTACGGCACCAGCGACAGGTCCCATAGCGTCACTCACGGTTCCACGCACTGTCAGATTCTGGGCTTGCGCCGAGAAGGTTACCACCAGGCACATAAGTGCGGCGGCAAAACCGAACAGTTTCTTGGAAATCATAGTGGTTGGTTAAAATTAATAAAATAAGAAGTAATAAAAAGTTTTAATCTAGGTTTCGGTTTTAAGTTTTTAGTGCAAAAAGGAAAGACAAAAATAGGCCAATTTGAACAAATACGCAAGGATTTAAACTAAAATCAAAAAGGGAAAAAGACTAATTCATTGTCCTGGAACCAGATAACGCTCCCCAGTCTGTTGGACGACGGCATCATAAAAAGGCTGGTCCCACGATCCGGGCTCGTCATTATACTTTACAATAAGCAAATGAGCCAGGTCCTTCCAGCGTAACATCATTGTTTCAACGCAAGAAAAAGTAACCTTTTCCAAGTAAGAAACCCGCTCCTGAGGCGTTAGGGAGGGTATTATCTTCTCCACTTCCGTCTGCTGTGCCAGAAAACCGGCTTCCAATTCCCCGCGGGCGGCCACCAGGTCACCGGACAGCGCGCTCCAGCGCGGATACACCATATTGGCCACCCAGTTGCACAGCCAGAAAGCTCCCTCCTCGTCAAAGACTCCGTTTCGGTTATGTTCGGCCCGGAAGGCGTCCGGAATTCTCTTAATTCCGGCATACACCGGCACATAGGCAATGGCCGAAGGTTCATCACAGTTGAACCAGTACACTCCGCCCACTTCATCGGGCAGAGAGGAGCGCATCTGCGCCACTACAGAGAAACCCGCCTGCTGGGTAGAGATGGGCCTTTCACGGAAATATTTCTTACCTCCAGAGATAAAGCCCTTGGCACGGGGCCGATAGGGAGAACTCCAGGGGCCGGCGCTCATATCGGCCGTCATATCCAGCGGAGTCCCCTCGTAGTGATCACGCATATCGGCCATCACATCCTGCAGCGTGAGGGGTTTGTCGGGCTTGATCCAGAGCGGAAGCTCGTCACAAACGTCAAACTGGCCGTTCAGGTACGGAAGGAAGCTGTCCATATACGCAGGGTCCGTGTGGTGACGGAAGACGCTCCATACGCGCGGCTCGCAGAGGCGCATGTTCACAAACTCCAGCGGGCAGTAGGCATCCCGGAAACTGAACTCCTTGTCCGGCCCGTTGTAGTAACCCATTTCCCGGGCAAAGGAGATTACATCGGCACTGTACATACAGACTCCAGGCACTTCATAAATTCCCTTCTTCTTATCCAGTTTCTTAGCCTGCGGGAAAGTCCGGATGCGGCTGTGGTTGGCATGGGCCGTGATGCAGTCGTCGGGAATACGCACCGCCACCCAGACGGCCCCCTTTCGGCCCGGACCTTTGCCAATGAAATCCATCATCCAGGCCTCCTCCTTGTCGCAGACCGAAAAGGTCTCCCCGCTCTCGAAATAGCCGTATTCACTAGCCAGCCGTCCCATTTCCAGGATGGCTTCACGGGCCGACGTGCAGCGCTGCAGTGCCAGCTGCATCAGGTTGTCATAGCCCAGGATTCCCTCGGGATTCACCAGTTCCTCCCGGCCCCCGAAGGTGGTCTCAAAGATAGTGAGCTGGTGTTCGTTCATATAGCCCACAACATGATAGGTATAAGGAACCTGGTCCACGTAACCGCGGACCTCTCCCCCGTGCCAGAAGTGGCGGATGGCTATCTTCTCCCCGGGAGCGTGGGCTCCGGCCGGCGAAGAGGTGAGCCATCCGGTATATCCAAATGTATCGCAGTTGTAAGTGCAGAAGACCGAACCGTCGGCCGATGCCGCCTTGCCCACAATCACATTGGTGCAGGCAAACGAGGGAACCATCCAACCAGCGCACAGCGCCAGCAGGAGCAACCATTTGAGTTTTTTCATAGTGTATTTGCTAATGGGCTAACGGGTAGGGCGGCTGTAGCCGTCGTTGATGCAACGCTGAGTGATATGCTCAATGCGTTTGGCCGTCTCGGGATGCGAGGAGAAGAGGTTGCTTACCATGCTGCTGGACTTTGAACCTTCCGACAGATTGTCCAGCTTCTCAAAGGCCATCACCATGGTCCAAGGGTTCTTGCCGGCTTCGCACAGGAAGTTGTAGCCGTAGTCATCGGCCTCGGTTTCCATCGTGCGGGAGAACTTGGCGTTCAGGATTACCTCACCCAGCGCGCCCAATTGCGAATCCGTAAGGGTGGCCACCTTTTCGGAAGTGGAAGCCAGGCCCGCCAGCGTGGCCGACGTAAGCATCTGCTTCTGCATCTGCTTGCGGGTGTGGTGCAACGCCACGTGGCCCATCTCGTGGCCCAGCACGCCCACCAGTTCCTCGTCCGTCATCACATCCATAATGCCGCTGTACACACGTACGCTGCCGTCTGCGCAGGCAAAGGCATTCACCTGGTCTTCCTTATATACCTTGAAATTAAGGGGCAGTTCATTGACGCCGTCCATGCTGTTGATGATCTTGCGGAGGCGCTTGGTGTAGGCATTGCTCTCCGGGAGCACCTGGCTCTGGGCATCCAACTGGGTAATATACTGGTGGACATACTGCTCTACCTGCGCATCGGTAAGGGTCAGCGCCTGGGCGGCATATACGCCGCCTTCCAGCAGCCTGCCGGCATCCAACTGAGACATTACACCGCAAGAAGAAAGGCCGAAAGCTACGGCCAAAAGGCATAGAAGTCGTTTCATACGTGGTCAGATTTTTCCCAAAGTTACAAAAATTCCGGGACATTGTCCCGAGCTCTCTATTTCCCGAGCACATTTTCGGCCCTCTGGGTGCTCGAACCCTTCCAAAACCACCTTTCGAGCACAAATACTGCCTCTCTGGTGCTCGGGACTAGCGCACGGCCGCCAACGGGAACAATTCGTCCACTTCCCGCTGCAATAACTTTGTCTGTCGGGCAATCTGCTTATTCGATGCAGCCAACTCGTTTTTGAGCCAAACCGCCAACTCCTTCTTCGACGAATGATCCAAGTCATTCACTTCGGACACCTTAAACTGCTTCCGACAACGTTTAAACACCAATGGCACCAATTCTTCATCGCTTAGGCAAGGCTTTTCCCCATGCCTTTTAGCCGTTTCCACCTGCGCTTCCACATTCTTCAGCACGGTGTGAACAAACTGACGCGCGTTTTCAAAGAAACTTTCCGTATACTCGTAATCAACGAAACTCCACATCTGAGCCCGGCCGTCTTTTACAAAGATGCCGCCGTCCACTTCCGTAATTGTCCGGCTACAGGTGAATTCTCGAATCTTCCGCCCTTTAAGAGTAGATGCCGGGATGCCTTCCTTCACCAGCATCGGATTAAAGTACAGATGCCCGCTAGACCACGGATCCGCAAATACGTGCACATCAGTCCTCACCACAAATGCGTTCCTGATCACATAAGCTATCTCCGTGCGAAGCTGCTGTAAATTATTAATAATCACCGTTTTCGTCTCAACACCGTCTAGCATTTTCGGGCGTCCGTGACGGTCCAGATAGGTTTCAAACAGTTCTTTGAAAATGTTCCAGAAAACGGCAATCTGCCGCTCACTTGCCTCAATAATAAAGTGAAAGTGATTGGTCATAATGGCGAGAGCCAGTAATCTGCATCCACTGTTGACTTTGGCTATTGCGATATAATTGAGCGCCAGCGCTCGCTCGGAATCATCCTTAAAGAAGAAATCAGACTCCAGCGGTTTAGTACAGAGGTGGTAGATAGTACCCGCTTCCCTAAATTGCCGTTCGGCCTCCGTCTCTTTGTAGTAACTCATGGCTTTTTTGCAAACAAGTTACTAAGGGCCGGCTCAACAGCGCCCTCTCAAACAGAAAAAAGTGACGAGAATCGACTATTTGGGATGAAAGATGCTCAATCGTAAAAAACTTGAGCAATCGGTTAAATAATTCTAATGTTGTATTACGCCCTCCCGAGCACATTTTCGGCCCTCTGGGTGCTCGAACCCTTCCAAATCCACCTTTCGAGCACAAAAGTGCTCCTCTGGGTGCTCGAGTGAGGGAAAGGGCGGGCCGAAGCAAACCCATTCGTCGAAGGAAAAGGGGCGTTCGTCTAAAAGCGGGAACAGGGGCTTGGAAATGTGTGTACTTTTGCTCCCGGAAATAAAACGCAACGAAATATGAAAAAGCTTATCGTCCTTTTTACCGCCGCCCTGCTGGGCATCCAGGCCTTGGGTCAGACCACTACCGTGGAAGGTGTGGTGCTGGATTCTCTCACCCGTGCGGGCGAGCCGGCCGCGATCCTTCAGTTCTACCGCCTCCCGGATACGGAGAAGGCCGTGGCCTTTACCACCACCGATGAGGAAGGCCGCTTCTCCCACAGCTTCACCCTTTCCGGAGATTATGTAATGGTCTTTGACAATCTGGGCCGAAAAGTGCAGCGCCGCTACTTTACCGTCCCGGCCGGAACGCCCGTAGTGGACCTGGGAGAAATCCTGGCCCAGGACAGCGCCGAAACCCTGAAGGCCGGCACCGTCACCGCCATGCGTACGCTGGTGAAGATGGAAGTGGACAAGATGACCTACAATGTAGAGGACGACGTGGACTCCAAGACTTCCACCGTCCTGGACATGCTCCGCAAAGTCCCTATGGTGAGCGTGGACGGCCAGGACAAGATTACCGTGAACGGGAGCAGCAACTTCCAGGTCTACGTGGACGGAAAACCCAATCAGATGCTCTCCCAGAACGCTTCTACTATTTTCAAGATGATGCCGGCCAGCAGCGTCAAGAACATTGAGGTGGTGACCAACCCCGGCGTCAAGTACGATGCCGAAGGCGTGGGCGGCGTGCTCAACATCACCACCAATAAAGTGGCCACCGGCGGTTCCTCCGTGGCCGACGGGTATTATGGAAGCGTCATGCTCCTGGGCACCAACCTGGGTGGCGGTGCCGGCGTAAACGCCAGCCTGCAGAAAGGCAAGTTCGCCGCCAGCCTCAGCGCCTCCGGCACTTATCTTACCGTTCCCAAGACCGAGACCAGCGTAGAGAGCGCACAGGACAACGGCTTCTCCACCACGAGCCGGACTCTGTCCGATATGAAGATGCCCGTGGGTATGTTAAACGGCAGCGCCAGTTACGACATCGACTCCCTCAACCTGGTCAGCGCCAGCCTGGGCCTGATGCACACCGGAGTGCGCAGTTTCAGCAGCCTCGACAACAGCATTGTGATGTATCCGGGGGCCGATCCCCTGAGTTATACCGGCTCCTCGGAGGGCCTGAACACCCGCACCAGCATCAGCGCCAGCGCCGACTACCAGCACCTCTGGGCCGATGCCCCGGGCCGCAGCTTTGTCCTGAGCTACCAGTTCAACGCCGCCCCTTCCGTGAACAACACCCTCAACACCTTTGACGGCTCCTTCATCCCCGGTTTCGACCTCACCAACCGCAAGAGCGACGGCCGCACCGGCTCCACGGACCACACCGTCCAGGCCGACTTCACCACCCCGCTGGGTTCCAAGCACACCCTCTCCACCGGTGCCAAGTTCATCGGCCGGCACAATTCATCGGCCCAGACGGACTATCTGTGGGACGGCAGCGCCTATGTGGAGAATCCTTTCAGCAGCCTTACCTACGATTTCTACAACCGCATCGGTGCCGCTTATGCCGAACTGGAGGGCAAGTACGGGGCCTTCGGCCTCAAGGCCGGCGTCCGCTACGAGCACACCTGGCAGACCTACAACTCATCGGCCCAGAGCGGCAGCTTCTCCGTGAACTATGGCAACCTGGTGCCCAGCGCCAGCTTCCAGTGGAGCCCTACCATGACCCAGAACATAGGCATCAGCTACAATATGCGCATCTCCCGTCCGGGCATCTCTTACCTGAACCCGTACGTGAACACCTCGGACCCCACCGCCCTTTCCTACGGTAACCCCGACCTGGACACCGAGCGCGGCCACAATATCTCCCTGGTGTACAACTTCTACTCGCCGCTCATTATGGTCAACGCCACGCTGCGCCACAGTTTCACCGGCAACGGCATCCAGTCTTACAGCTTCTACGATGAGGACAACCTCCTCAATACCACCTACGGCAACATTGTATCTTCCCGCAATACCGGCCTCAACGGATTCATTATGTTCAATCCCGGCAGCAAGACCCGGATTATGCTCAACGGCGGTGTAGGTTATGCCGACCTCCGCAGCGCCCAGCTGGGCCAGCAGAACAGCGGCTGGAACTACAACATCCTGCTGGGCGTACAGCAGACCCTCCCCTGGGATCTCCGCCTGAGCGCCAATGTGATTACGATGGGCCGGACCATCAGCCTGCAGGGTTGGAGCACCGGTATGTCGCTGGGCACCCTGGGCCTCACCAAGACCTTCCTGGACGACCGTCTGAGCCTCTCCCTGAGCGGGGTCATCCCTATGGCCAAGGGACTCAAGATCAATATGACTTCCCACACCCGAGGCAACGGCTTCACCACCGATATGAACACCTCCATCCCTATGGGCGCCGTAACCTTCCAGGTAAGCTGGAGCTTTGGCAAGCAGGGGAACTACAGCGCCAAGAAGGCCCGCCGCACCATTGAGAACGACTCCCAGCTCAATACCACCACCACGGCCGAAAGCATGAGTGGAATAATTTCGATGTAATTTGTTATCTTTGCAGTATGCAGACTAGGAGCAGAAGAAACTTCATCATAAACACCACCCAGATGGTTGTCTGGGTGGCTGTTTTCCTGATTCCGGCCATCATTACCGGCGTTACCACCCGGTCCGTTATGTCGGCCTGGAGCGTCTTCTCCACCAGCACCGTCATCCTTCTTCCGTTCTTTGTGCTGTACGGCCTCAACTATTATTACCTCATTCCCAAGTTCCTGTACGGCGACCGCCCCAAGTGGTTCTATATTGTGAATGTGGTACTTATTGTGGCCTGGAATGCGTACAAGTACATTCCTCGCGAGGATATGCAAATGCCCCAGGAGGTAATTGACCAGTTTGGGGAGAGTTCCCTTTGGGCCTTTTATGTGGGCGGCGTCTTCATCCTCCTGTTCATGGAGATCATGGTTATCCTGCTGGCCGTGGGAATCCGCAGCGTAATGCGCTCCAATGACGCCCGGATGCAGTTGGAGGAAGAGCGCCGCAAAAGTGCCGAGGCCGAACTCGTCTGGCTCAAGCACCAGCTGAACCCGCATTTCCTGTTCAACACGCTCAATAACATCTCCTCCCTTACGCAGATAGACCCTGACAAGGCGCAGGAAAGCATTGGCCAGCTAAGCGACCTGCTGCGTTATGCGCTATATGACAGCGAGGCCGAAAAGGTGTCCCTGGCGGCCGAAATGGAGTTTATGAGCAACTACGTGGACCTGATGGCCCTCCGCTGCAACGAACTCACCACCGTTACCAAGGATTTCCAGGTTCCCCAGGGCTCGGTGGAAGTGGCTCCGCTGCTGTT